>NZ_JAAKEK010000010.1:0-19316 GCF_011039155.1 Desulfovibrio sp. ZJ746
ATCGACGTGGACGCCTGCAACGGCTGCGGGGCCTGCGTGAGCGCCTGCCGGGCGCGCAACCTCGCCCGGGTGCCGCTGCCCGTGCATCCCATCCCGCAGCCCTATCCGCCCTCGGTGCGCATCCAGGACTGGTCCGACCGGCGTGATGTCACCGATTGCCTCACGCCCTACAACTGGCTCTACATCCAGTCGTGCACCATCCGCACCGGCGGGGCCACGCGGCGGGTCTTCCTGCCGCGGCGCTGCATGCAGTGCGTGAACCCGCCCTGCGTCAACCTCTGCCCGGCCGGCGCCGCGCGCCAGCGGGCCACGGGCGCGGTCTATGTGGATGAAAATTTCTGCATCGGCGACGGCCGCTGTATCCGTTTCTGCCCGTGGATGATCCCGCGCCGGCAGTCGGGCGTGGGCATCTATCTCGACCTCGCGCCGCGCTATCTCGGCAATGGCCAGGTCTTCAAGTGCGACTATTGCCAGGACCTGCTGGCCGAGGGCCAGCCTCCGGCCTGCGTGAGCGCCTGCCCGCGCAAGGCGCAGCATTTCGGCCCCAGGGCCAAGATGTTCGCCCTGGCCGAAAAGCTCGCGGCCGAGCGCAAGGGCGACATCTATGGCCGCACCATCAACGGCGGCACCAATACCCTCTATGTGTCGGAGCTCACCTTCCGCGACATCGAGGTGGAATTGCTCAGGCAGGACCAGATCGGCGTGGGGCGCCCGAGCTTGCGCCCCCCCGGCGCGACCATGACGAAGGAGAATGACCTGCTCGGCTGGGTGCTGGCCGCGCCGCTGGCCGGGGCCGGGCTCGCGTGCCTGCGCCTCTGGCGCGACCGCCAGAAAGGACGGCGCCCATGAAAGACCGCGGCCCGCTCTTTTCCACCTTCATCCTCTTTCTCTGGAACGCGGCCGTGCTCACGGCCCTTGTGAGCGGCTTCGCGCACCTGCCCGTGGCCTACCGCTACGGGCTCATCGACACCTGGAACACCTCGCCCACGGTCATCCACTACTGGGCGGCGGCCGCGCTGCTCCTGCTGGCGGCCTATGCCGGGGTCATCTGGTTCGCGGAGAGCGCGGGCCGCTTCCGCCTGAGCCGCTGGGGGCGCCTGCGCTGCCTGCTCGTGACCCTGCTCGGCGTGAGCGGCCTCATCCTCATCCTGCACAACCTCGAGGATGTTTCCATCTACGGCGGCGCCTACGCCGGCTTCAAGCTCTGCCATCTCTTCTGCGCCGTGCTGTTCGCCGTCTTCCTGATCATCCGCGGCTCTCTGCGCTTATTGGGGCGCGGCCGCTGCGTCCTGCCGCTTTCCGGGGGCCGGCGCCGCTGACGGGCGCCCGGCATTTGAACGAAAAGGGCCATTGATTGCATATTTTGGTCCTTGCCGGGGCCCGGCCCCATGCTGATATATCCAAGACCGCACCTTCGGGGGAACCGATGAAGCTCTTCTGTGCCGCATTTTCCTGTCTCGTCCTGATCGCCTTTGCCCCCCCGGCCCGCGCCGCGGACGCCTTCAGCTACGAGGGCCGCGCGGCAACGCCGGCCCCCATCCCGCTCCCCGAGCAGGGCCTGCAAAGCGTGGAGGCCAGCCCGCTCAAGGTGGTGAACAGCGATCGCCACATCCTCGAGGGGGCGGTGTTCGACCGCGAGGGCAACCTCTATTTCTGCGATGTCACCGGCGGCAAGGTGCGGAAGCTCACGCCGGAAAACGAGCTCTCCGACCATGTGGTGCTGGACGGCCTCGCCCCGTGCGGGCTGGCCTTCGGGCCGGACGGCCGTCTCTTCATGGCGGTGAAAAACCCCGAGGGGAGCGCCGGCTCCATCCTCGCCGTTGCCGACGCCGGGGGGCGGCCCGAGGTCATCGTGGGCGCGGAGCAGGGGTATCTCCCCAATGACCTTGTCTTTGACGGCAAGGGCGGCCTCTATTTCAGCGACTGCAAGGGCTCGAGCACCGTCACTGGCGGCGGCATCGTCTACCGCGCGCCCGACGGCGCGCTCACCCTGGTCATCCCGGACATGGCGCAGGCCAACGGCGTGGCCCTCTCCCCGGACGATTCCGTCATCTGGGCCACGGAATACGCCCGCGAGCAGCTCCACAAGACCACGGTGAAGGACGCCACCAAGATCGTGCCCTTCCGCTCGCACATCCCCTACCGGTTCACCGGGCGCGGGCCGGACTCCATGCGCGTGGACGCGGACGGCAATGTCTATGTGGCCATGATGTCGCAGGGGCGCGTGCTCATCTTCAACCCCAACGGCTTCCCCATCGGGCAGATCCTGTTGCCCGGGCGGGACGAGGGGCAGAACCTGCTCTCCACGAGCCTCGCCATCCACCCGGAGAAAAAGGAAGTGCGCATCGTCTCGAGCAACCCGGCGGAGAGCGCCAGCGCCGACGCCGTGATCTTCACCGCGCCGGCCTTCGCCCCGGGTCTGAAGCTCGGAAAGTAAGTGGATTTTTCGCACGGTTTTTTGCGAGGTTACGTTATACAAAGCAGTTAAGAGACCTTCCTTAATTCCGTCTGGAGCGAAGCGGAAGACGGGTGCTGGTGCCGGAAGAATCCTAAAAAATAAGATTTTTCGGCGCTGGCGCGCTAGCCGTTGGCGAGGCTGCGAGCCTTGCGCCAGCCGTCGGCGAGCTTGCGAGCCATACGGATGGCGACAGCGGTTTCGTTGAATGATTGCCGCGTTACCTAACTGCTGTCTCCATCCGTAGCTTCCTGCGTCGCAACGGCTGGAGCACGGATAGCGACAGTGATAGCGTTGGCTGTCCAGCGCGGTAACTAACCGCTGTCTTCATCCGTAGCTTCCTTCGTCGCAACGGCTGAAGCAAGGAAGATAAAAATTTCCGAAGGGAGTGTACTTAAGTACTCGACCGAGGAAATTTTTCTCTGACGCAGCCAGCGCCGAAGCGCTAGCCGTTGGCGAGCTTGCGAGCCTTACGGATAGCGACAGCGGCTGGGTTGACGGGCTGCAGGGGTAACTAATTGCTGTCTCCATCCGTAGCTTCCTTCGTCGCAACGGCTGGAGCAAGGCTGTTTTTGACGGATAATTTCGGCATTAAGAGCGGCACGACAGCATCAACACTGCTTCCAAAGGAGCCTGCGTTGAACAAAACACTCGTCGCCTACTTTTCCGCCACCGGCACCACCGCGCGCGTGGCCCACGCGCTGGCCGGCGCCGCCGGCGCGGACCTCTACGCCATCACCCCGGCCGTGCCCTACACGGCGGCAGACCTCAACTGGCACGACAAGAAGAGCCGCTCGAGCCTCGAAATGGCCGACCCCGCCTCGCGCCCGGCCATCGCCGGGGAATTGCCGGACGTGGCGGCCTATGGCGTCATCTTCGTGGGCTTTCCCATCTGGTGGTACCAGGCGCCGCGCATCATCGAGACCTTTGTTGAGGGCCGCGACTTCAGCGGCAAGACCTTGGTCCCCTTTGCCACTTCGGGCGGCAGCCCCCTTGGCGAGAGCGGGGCCATTCTTGAAAAGCTCTGTCCCGGCAGCCGCTGGCTCGCGGGCAGGCGCCTCAACGCGGGCGTCACGGAGCGCGAACTGGCCGGCTGGCTGAAGCAACTGGGCCTCGGGGAGGGGCGCTGATGAAAGGCATGTACAGGAAGGCGGAAAACCTGCTGCGGCCGGGCGTGGCGCTGGCGCTGGCCGCGCTTTTGTGGTTCGGCATGGCGGGCGCGGCCGCGGCCGCGACGAAAGATACGGGAGGACAGGTCATGGACAGGGTACAGGCGGCGGAAAAGAACCGGCAGAAATGGCTGGGCCAAGGCCCATCCCCGCTGGCGGACACCGACCCGGAGCTCGCGGCCATGCGCGACCGCCTGGTTTATGGCGAGATCCTCAACGAAGGCACGCTCACTGACCGCCAGGCCGCGCTGGTGACGCTGGCCGCGCTCACGGCGAGCCAGGGCATTGACGCGCTTGCCGCGCGGGCCGAGGCGGCCCTGCGCGTGGGCGCAAGCGCGGCGGATATCCGCGAGGCGCTCTACCAGTGCGCGGCTTATGTGGGCTTTCCCCGGGTGGAGGCGGCCCTTCGCGTGGTGAACCCCGTGCTCACAAAGCACGGCGCCACGCTGCCCCTGCCCCCCGAGGCCACTGTGGACGAAAATACGCGCCTTGCCGACGGCCTCGCCGTGCAGCGCCAGATCTTCGGCGCCAAGGGCATCGACGCCATGCGGGAGAACGCCCCGGCCGGGCAGAAGGCCATCGTCGCCAATTACCTCAGCGCGTATTGCTTCGGCGACCTCTACACGCGCAAGGTGCTTGACCTCAAGCTGCGCGAGCTCATTACCTTCAGCGCCATCGTGGCCCTGGGCGGCTGCGACCCGCAGGCCAAGGCGCACGCCGGCGCCAACGTGAGCGTGGGCAACACGAAGCAGAACCTCGTGGACGCGCTCGCGGTGATGTTGCCGATCATCGGCTTCCCGCGCACGCTCAACGGCCTCGCCGCGGTCAACGCGGCGTTGCCGGAGGAAGCGCGCTAGACCGCTTTTGTGTCTGGCTGTAACGCAATAGGGGGATTGGATATTCCTTCATTCCGTCTGGAGCGAAGCGGAAGACAGGTGCACAACCACGCGCAAGCAGAACCAAGCCTTCGCTAAGGAGACTTCATGGACAGGCGTTCCTTTCTCAAGGGCGGCGCGGCCCTCGCGGCCGCACCGGCGCTGGGCGCCGTGGCGGGGCTCTCTCCGTCCTGGGCCGCGGCCCAGGACCCGGCCACTATCCGCAACTGGCACCCGGACATGCGCTACCGGCCGCACGGGCTCACCGGCGTGGGCGTGTCCGCGCTCGGCTTCGGCATGCTGCGCCTGCCCATGCTCGAGGACCGCAAGACCGTGGACGAGGCCAAAACCATCCCCATGCTGCGCCACGCCATCGAGCACGGCCTCAACTATGTGGACACGGGCTATGTCTATCTCGGTGGCCAGAGCGAGGCCGTCACCGGCAAGGCGCTGGCGGACGGCTACCGGGACCGCGTGTGGCTGACCTCCAAGTCGCCGTGGTGGATCATGGAGCGGCCCGAAGACTTCCACAAATTCTTCGACGAGTCGCGCCGGCGCCTCAACACGGATGTCATCGACTTCTACCACATCCACATGATTATGCACCGGGGCTGGAAGGACAAGGTGGTGCCCTTCCGCCTCGCCGAGAAAATGCAGGACCTGAAGGCGCAGGGCAAGATCCGTTTCGCGGGCTTTTCCTTCCATGACGGGGTGCCGCTCTTCAAGCGCGTGGTGGACGCCGCCCCGTGGGATTTCTGCCTCATCCAGCAGAACTATCTCGACACCGAGCACGAGGCCGGGCTCGTGGGCCTCAACTACGCGGCCGCCAACGGCATGGGCGTGTCCATCATGGAGCCCTTGCGCAACGGCTTCCTCGTGAAGCCGCCGGCCTTTGTGCAGGCCGAGCTCGACAAGGCGCCCAAGAAGCGGCACCCCGTGGAGTGGGCCTTTGATTACCTCTGGAACAAGCCCGAGGTGAGCGTGGTGGTGAGCGGCATGTCGTCCATGGACAATGTGCGCGACAACCTCGCCTATGCCGGGCGCTCGGCGCCGGGCATGCTGGACGCGGAGGAGCGGGCCGTCATCGGCCGCGCGGCGCGGGCCTATCGCGCGGCGCCCGGGGCCATCCCCTGCACGGGCTGCTACAACTGCATCCCCTGCCCGCAAAACGTGGCCATCGGCTACCTCTTCAACATGGTCTACAACCAGTACAAGGCCGACGGCGACAAGGCGCGGGCGCACCGGCTCGTCAACTACTCCATGTCGCCCGTGCAGCGCGGCGACAAGCCCGATGCCTGCAACGGCTGCGGCCTCTGCCTGCCCAAATGCCCGCAGGGCATCGACATCCCGGCGGAGCTTGGGCGCATCCGCAGGGAACTGGACCTCTAGGCGGGGATGGCATGGACAGGCGGGATTTTTTAAAGACAGCCGGCCCGCTGGCCCTGGGCGCGCTGGCGGGCGTTGCGGCGCCGCTGGGCGCCCCGGGCGTCGCCGCCGCGGAGGCGGAAGCAAAGGACAAGGCCATGAAGATACTGGTGCTCACGGGCAGCCCCCGGAAGAACGGCAATTCCAACCACCTTGCGATCCGCTTCATCGAGGGCGCCAAGGAGGCCGGGCACAGCGTCACGCGCTTTGACGCGGCGCAAAGCGACGTGCATCCCTGCATCGCCTGCAATTCCTGCGGCATGGACGGCCCCTGCATCTTCAAGGACGATTTCGAGACCGTGCGCGAGCATATCGTCCCGGCGGACATGGTGGTCTTTGCCACGCCCATGTATTATTTCGGCATCTCCGCGCAGCTCAAGGCGGTCATCGACCGCTTCTACGCCATCAACGGCCAGATCCACGTGCCCAAGAAGGCCGCCCTGCTCATGACCTACGCCAACACGGCGGCGGAACAGGCCGCGCCCATCGCCGCGCATTATGACGTTTTGCTCGACTATCTCGGCTGGGAGGACGCGGGCCGCGTCATCGCGCCCGGCGTCTGGGTGGAGGGCTCGGTGAGCAATACGCCCTATCCGCGGGCGGCCTACGAACTGGGCAGGAGCCTCTGAGCCGGCCTGTCGCGCCCCGGGCCTCCCCCGGCGCACTTGTCAAGACGGCCGCTTGGCCCTATGCTGCGTCCGCGCTGTCCGCTCCCCTGCGGGGGGCGCGGATGTGCGATCCACGAATGACGCAAAAAAACGCAGCTATCTGCGCCAAAGGAGAAACCCCATGGACAAGAAAGTCGCCGACCTGATCCGCGAACAGGTCACCAAGGAATTTTACTCCGCCTATCTCTACCTCGCCTTTTCCAACTACTACTACGAGGTGAGCCTGGACGGTTTCGGCCACTGGTTCGAGGTGCAGGCGCGGGAAGAGCAGCAGCACGCCATGAAGTTCCTGAAGTACCTTCAGGACAACAACGAAAAGGTGAAGCTCGGCACCATCGACGCGCCCGACGCTGTGTTCAACGACCACAAGGAGCCGCTGGACGCCGCCCTCAAGCATGAAAAGTACGTCACCTCGCTCATCAACACCATCTACCGCGAGGCGCGCGAGGTGGACGACTACCGCACCTGCCAGTTCCTCGACTGGTTCATCGCCGAGCAGGGCGAGGAGGAGAAGAACACGAGCGACCTTATCGCCAAGTACGATCTCTACGCCTCCGACCCCAAGGGCCTTTACCTGCTGAACTCCGAGCTCATGGGCCGCGTGGACACCACCGCCACGGATACGCAGGCCTAGTACCCGCCCTTCCCGGATATACGAAAAGCCGCGGCACCTCCCTTGCGGGGGCGCCGCGGCTTTCTGTTGTTCAGGCGTTTTCTTGCCTAGGCCGCGCCGTGCTTCTCCCTGAGCTTGCGCTCCATGCGGTTCATGAAGATGGGCGAGAGCAGCCCGAGCACGCAGAGCGCGATGAGCGCCCAGCAGAGCGGCGTGGAAAAGAGGATGGACGGGTCGCCGTCGCTCAGCATGAGCGAGCGCCGAAGCCCGCGCTCGCCGATGGGCCCGAGGATGAGCCCGAGCACGATGGCCGTGGCGTTCATGTCGAACTTGCGCACGAGGTAGCCCACACCGCCGAAGATGAGCATGATGGCCACCTCCACCACATTGTTGTGGATGGCGTAGGAGCCCACCACGCACAGCAGGAAGATGGACGGGATGAGGATGGCGTCCGAAAGGCGCGCGATATTGGCGAAGCCCTTGCACCCGAGCATGCCGATGCCGAGCATGAAGAACTGCACGAGCACGAAGCCCGCGAAGAAGGTGTAGGTCATGCCGGCATAGGTGGTGAAGAGCTCGGGCCCGGGCTGGAGGCCGTGAATGATGAGCCCGCCCATGAGCACGGCCGTCACCGACTCGCCCGGGATGCCCAAGGTGAGCATGGGAATGAGCGAGCCGCCCGTGACCGCGTTGTTGGCCGCCTCGGAGCCGGCCACGCCCTCGATGGAGCCCTTGCCGAACTCCTGCTTGGTCTTGGAGAAGCGCCGCGCCTCATTATAGCCGATGAAACAGGCGATGGAGGCGCCCGCGCCGGGCAGGATGCCCACGATGTTGCCGATGATCCACGAGCGGATGATGGTCGGCGAGATTTTTTTCAGCTCGCCGCGGCTCAGGCTGAAGCGGTCCTTGAACTTGGCCGCCGCGGGCCTGGCCTGGATGCGCTTTTCCGCCAGGATGAGCACCTGCGACATGGAAAAGAGGCCGATGAGCGCGCAGGTCACGTCCACGCCGTTGTAGAGCGTGCTCTGGCCGAACATGAAGCGCGGCACGCCCTCCATGGGGTCCATGCCCACCGTGGAGATGAGCAGCCCGAGCACGCCGCTCATGAGGCCCTTGATCATGGACTTGGACGACACGCCCGCGATGATGGTCAGCCCGAAGAGCGAGAGCCAGAAATATTCCGGGCTCTTGAACTTCATGGCGAGCTGCGCCAGGGGCGGCGCGAAGAAATAGAGCGAGATGCAGCTCAAAAGGCCGCCGCAGAAGGAGGCGAAGCAGGCCACGGTGAGCGCCTTGGCCGCCTGCCCGCGCAAGGTGAGCTGGTAGCCCTCGATGGCCGTGGCCGCCGAGGCCGGCGTGCCGGGGGTGTGGATAAGGATGGCGCTGATGGAGCCGCCGAAGATGGCGCCGCAATAGATGCCGCCCAGGATGATCAGGCCCGTGGCCGGGTCCATGCCGAAGGTCACGGGCAAGAGCAGGGCCACGCCCATGGCGGCGGAAAGGCCGGGCAGGCAGCCGATGGTCACGCCCACGGCCGTGGCCGCGGCCATGAGCAGGAGGTTGAGCGGGCTTAAGGCTTGCAGGAAGCCCGTGCCCATGAGCGCCAGAGTGTCCATGCGTCGTCCTTATGTGAGGTGGGCGTGGCGAAAATCGGGCCTAGCCGAACAGGATGCCGCGCGGCAGCGGCACCTTGAGAAAGAGCGTGAACACCGAGTAAATGAGGATGCCGAGCACGGCCAGCGTGATGGCCATGTGCAGGAGCGGCACCTTGAGGCGCCACATGACCGCCACCATGTATATGAGCCCGGCCGGGTAAAAGCCCACATAGTGCATGAGCGCGAGATAGGCCACCGAGGCGATGACCACAAAGAAGAACTGGCCGGGCAAAAAGCCCTTGAAAATCTCGGGCAGGTCGTTGACGAGGCCGGGCTTTTCGGGCGTGGGCGCCGGGATGCCGGCCTCCTCGATGGCCGGTCGCCCGGTGAAGAGCCGCCAGAGGCGCGAGGCGAGATAGAGCGTGTTCAGCCCGGCCAGCCCGGCGATGAGGCAGAGCGGATAGATTTGCGCCGCGGCTTTGAGTTCGAGGGTCATCACAAGGAAGAGCAGGCAGGTGGCGTAGATGATGGCCACCACGCCGATGTCGGAGCGGGTCATCTTGGCTCCTCGTGTTGGGCGCTGTGCGACGCCGCGGGCCCGGACGGAAGCTGTCCCGTCCGGGCCTTGCGGCAAGGCTGCTTGGAAAGGCTACTTGTAGAGGTTGGAAACCACGTCCTTGCAGAACTTCTCCTGGTCGGCGATGAGGTCCGCGTAGGCCTTGTTGTCCTTGAAGTCGATGGTCATGCCGGCCTTTTCATGGGCCGCGATGTTTTCCGGGTCTTCCATGGTCTTGCGGAAGGCGTCCACATAGAACTCGATGATCTCCGGGGGCGTGCCCTTGGGGGCCACGAGGCCGCGCGCCGCGCCGTACCACTTGTCATAGTAGCCCTGCTCGCCCAGGGTGGGCACGTCGGGCATCTCGGGCAGGCGCTTTTCGGAGAACACGCCGAGCACGCGCAGCTCGGGCTTGTCGCCCTTGATGAGCTGGGCCACGTCCGCCACCTTGGCGCAGGAGAAGTCCACCTCGCCCTGGCGCAGGGCGAGCAGCTGATCGGCCGTGCCGCCGTAGGGGATGGCCTTGTAGTCGAAGCCCGCGCTCTTGGCGAGCAGCTGGGCCGCGGTGTGGTTGGAGGCTTCCACGCCGTTGGTGGAGGCGCGGTAGGTGGGCTTGGCCTTGCAGGCCTCCACGAGGTCCTTGAGGCTCTTCCACGGGCTGTCGGCCTTGACCACCACCACGCCGGTCTCGGAAAGATGGTTGGCGATGGGCACCACGTCGGCCACGCTGAAGGTGGAGTCGGGCATGGTGGCGAGCGTGGTGAAGGTGGGCAGGTTGATGAAGCCGATGGTCTGGCCGTCGGGCTTGGCGTTCACAAGCTGGGTCCAGCCGATCTTGCCGTCAGCGCCGGGCAGGTTGTTGATGACGAGCGTCTTGCCCACATGCTTCTCCGCTTCGGAGGCGAGCAGGCGCGCGCCCGTGTCCGTGCCGGAGCCGGCCTTGTAGGCCACGATGACGTTCACGTCGCCCGTGGGCTTCCAGTCGGCGGCGGAAACGAGGGCCGGGGTCAGCAGCAGGGCAAGGGCGAGCAGGACGAGACATTTTTTCATGGAGCATCCTCCCGGAAATAAAGTGGCCGGAAAAAAGTGGCGAAGCCGGCGCCGGGCGCCGCGCCCGGCGTTGGTGCGATGCAGGGATTCTCATGTATCTTTGTCGTTTTGGCAAGCGTCCTCGGGCGCCGTGGGCCTGTCTTTGTGCCGGGCCAGGCGCTGCCGGACGGGCCTCGCCGCCATGTCGAGCAGTTCCGGCGCCACAAGGCGCGCCAGCGGCACGCCCACCAGCGCGAAGGCCGCGCCGCTCGCCGTGAGCGCCACGCAGGCGGCGAAAAAGGGCGCAATCGTAAGCCGCGCGAGCGTGGCGTCGGCCACTAGCCACGCCACGCCCGCGGCCGGCAGCGAGCAGGCGAGACAGCGGCCCGTGAGCGGCGCAAGGCCCGCAAAGGCCGCCCCCCCGTGGCGGCGCGCCCAGATGAGGATGAGCCAGACAACATAGGCGCTGACGCCGAGGCCCGACAGCGCGGCCACGGCCCAGGCGCCCAGCGGCACGGCGAGGAAATACTGGAGGGGAATGCAGGCGATGGTCACCGCCGTGCCCGTGAGCGCCGGGGTGAGGGTGTCGCCGTGGGCGTAATAGGCGCGCACGAGCACCATGTAAAAGATCCAGAAGGGCGCCGGCGCGAGCATGAGCCTCGTCAGCGGCAGCGCCGCCAGCGTCTCCTCCGGCCCGAAGCGCCCGCCCTGGAAGATGATGCCGAGGATGGGCCACGATGCCGCCATCATCCAGAGCGCGCAGGGGATGATGAGGCCCAGGCTCGCGGCAAGGGCCGTGCGCAACGTCGCGGCGAAGCGCTCGTTCTCGCCATCGGACAAAAGGCGCACGAGAAAGGGATAGGAGGCCACGGCCGCGGCCTGCCCCACGAGGCCCACGGGCACCTGCGCGATGCGCCGGCCATAGTTCAGCAGGCTCACGGCGCCGTCGCCCACGAGGCTCCCGAAGACGCGCAAAAACTGCTCGTCGAGCATGACCACGGTCTGCCCGAGCATGAGCGGCAGCGCGATGAAGAGGAAGCGCAGGATCAGCGGATGCCGCCACACGAAGGAGAGCCTGAGGCCCCCGGCCCGCGCGGCCTGGAAAGGCAGGAGGAAAGCCCCGAGCCCGGCGCCCAGGGTCACGCCCACGCAATACCCTGTCATGCCGAGATGACCGGGGCCAAGATGCCCGCCCTTGCCGAACAGTGCCCCGGCCCCCGGCAAAAGCGGCAACAGCAGGCCCATGGCGATGATGGCGCCGTTATAGATGAGCGGCGTGAGCGCGGGCACGCTGAACTGCCGCCTGAGCAGCAAGAGCGCCGTGAAGCACGCCCCGGCGAGAAAGAACACCTGCGCCGGCAGGATGATGCGCATGAAAAAGGCGAGGCGTCCCAGGGCCTCGGGGCTGAAGCCCGGCGCGGTGAGCCGCGCGAGCTGCTCGGCCCAGATCATGCCCGCGCCCGTGAGCGCCAGCGAGGATACGAGCATCCAGAAGAACACGCAGGAGAAAAACCGCCACGCGTCGGCCTCGTCCTCGCGGAAGCGCGCCGCGAGGAGCGGGATGATGGTGATGGACATGAAGCCGCCGGCCAAGAGGTAATTGATGATGTCCGGCACCACGAAGGCCGCGAAATAGAGGTCGGCCTCGCCGCCCGCGCCGAACTGCCAGGAGATGACCTTGTCGCGCACAAGGCCCATGAGGCGCGAGAGCACGGCGCTGGCCGCGAGGATGAGCGCGGCAGCGCCCATGCGCTGGCGGGCGGTGAGCAGGGGCATCAGCGGGCCTTGTCCCCGCGCCGGTGCCGCCCTGCGGAAGTGCGGGGGCGCTCCCGCCGGGGTGCCTTGCCGGCGCTTGCGGGCTTGCCGTCCCGCTCGGGCTGTCCGCGCCGGCCGGAGCTTGCGGGCCTGGCGGGCCTTTTCCGCTCCTCGCCGGCGCCGCTCCCGGAACGGGAGTTCCGCCCCCCGCGCGCCGGGCCCCCCTTGCGCGGGGCTCTCCCCTGCGCGGGCAGCGTGAGTGGCAACAGGCGGATCTCGAGCCTGCCCATGTCCACCTCTTCAAGGCGCACCTTCACGGGCTCGCCCAGCTTCCAGACGCGGCCCAGGCGCTCGCCCGTGAGGCTGAGGCGGTCGGGGGCGTACACGTACCAGTCGTCCGTGAGGTCTTCGAGGCGGATCATACCTTCAACAGGCATGCCGTCGAGCTCCACGAAGATGCCGAAGGGCGTGACGCCGCTGATGACGCCGTCAAGCCGCTCGCCCTCTCGCCCCGAGAGACTCAGGCAGGCGAGGCGGCGCGCCATTTCGCGCTCGCACTCCATGGCCGCGCGCTCGCGGCGGTTGAGCTGGTCGCCGATGCGCAAAAGGCGCTGCCCGGCCGGGATCTCGCCGCACGGCTTGCCCAGCGCCGCCTTGAGCGCCCGGTGCACGAGCAGGTCCGCATAACGGCGGATGGGCGAGGTGAAGTGGCAATAGTCGGTGGAGGCCAGCCCGAAATGGCCCTGGTTCTCCGGCTGGTACCGGGCCTGGGGCAGCGCCCGCAGGCAGAGGCGGTTGACCACATATTCCTGCGGCGAGCCCTGGGCGCGGGCCAGGATCTCGCGCAGGGCCGCGGCGTTCGGCTTGCCGTTCACCCGAAGGCGCGGCGGCAGGCTCTCCAGCGCCGTGGCCTCGAGGGTGGTGAACAGCGCCTCCAGGCGCTCCGCATCCGGCTCGGGGTGGACGCGGTAGAGAAATTCCGGCGTGCCCCGGGCGCCGAGCCAGCGGGCCACGGCCTCGTTGGCTGCAATCATGAATTCCTCGATGAGCCGGTGCGCGTCGTGGCGCTCGGCCACGCCCACGCCGGTCACGCGGCCGTCCTGCCCGAACTGGTAGCGGGCCTCGGGCAGGTCGAAATCGAGGCTGCCCCGCGCCCTGCGCGCCTCCCGCAACACGCGGTACAGGGCGAAGGCCTCGTCCAGCATGGCGAGCACCGCTTCCCCGCGCGGCTGTTCGCGGATGGCGCGCCGCGCCGCCTCGTCCCGGTCGAGCACGGCGTCGCGCACCGCGTCATACGTGAGGCGCGCGGCCGAGCGCATGACCACCGGCGCAAAGCGCGGCTCGCCCGGACGCCCCCTTTCGTCAAGGGGCAGCTCCACCATCATGGCGAGCCGGTCTTCCCCGGGCTTCAGGCTGCACAGGCCGTTGGAGAGCGCGGGCGGCAGCATGGGCTCCACCGAGCGCGGAAAATACCAGGAATTGCCGCGGGCAAGCGCCTCTGCGTCGAGCGCCCCGGTGGCTCCCGCGCCGCCCTGGCCGCCGCGCCCGGGCCGCACGTAGTGGCTCACGTCGGCGATGGCCACGCGCAAAAGCCAGCCCTTGCCGCGCTTCTCCACGTGCACGGCGTCGTCAAAGTCGCGCGCGTCCGCGCCGTCGATGGTCACGAGCGGGAGATGGCGCACATCCTCGCGGCCGGCCACGTCTTCGGGGGTGGGCCCGGCGGGGAGGGCCGCGGCCTCGGCGAGCGCGGCCGGGGGAAATTCGCGCGGCGCCTCGTGGTTGAGCTTGACGAGCTCCTCCTGCACGGCCACGTCGTCCTCGCGGCCATAGGCGCCCGCGAGCCGCGCGCTCCAGAGGTCCGAGGCCAGCTCCGCCTCGGGGGTGACAAGGAGGAGCGTCCCCGCCTCCAGGCGCCCCCCCTGGGGCAGGCCCGGTACCCCGCCTTCGGGCAGGGAAACGCTGAAATTCACCGGGATGCGGCTGTCCGCCGGGCGGCAGAAGAGCGTCACCCCGG
The DNA here is from genome assembly GCF_011039155.1 of Desulfovibrio sp. ZJ746. Taxonomy (NCBI): domain Bacteria; kingdom Pseudomonadati; phylum Thermodesulfobacteriota; class Desulfovibrionia; order Desulfovibrionales; family Desulfovibrionaceae; genus Desulfovibrio; species Desulfovibrio sp. ZJ746. The sequence continues at coordinate 14,155 of NZ_JAAKEK010000010.1, forward strand.
TGCGGCGCACCAGATGCACCGGCACTTCCTTGTTCGCCCGCTCGAGGATGTGGGTCACGCGGCCTTCGGGCGCGCGCGAAAGGCCGTGGCCGCGGCCCTCCCTGCCGGGCACGGCCACGGCGCTCACGAGGTCGCCGTGCCAGGCGCCCCCGCGCTGGGCCGGATGGATGAAGAGCTCGGGGCCGGCCGCCGCGCCGTCCTCGCGCACGGGCGTCACGAAGCCGCCGCCGTCGCGCAGGGCGCGGTAACGGCCCGTGACCTGGCGCAGGCTTTCGGGCCGCGTCCACAGGCCGCCGGCGAGGCGCAGGAGGCGCCCCTCGCGGGCGAGGGCCGCGAGCTCCGCCTCGAGCTGCCGTTTCCCTTGGCGCGGGACGCGCGCGGCCCGCAAAAGCGCGTCCAAGCGCAGGGGGCGCGCCTGGCGGTCGAAGATGGCCAGGAGCTCGTCGCCGGCCGGAACGGCGCCGGCGCGGCTGTCAGTGCGGTGTTTCTTGGGTTTTTTCATGGCGTGGAAATAGAAAACAGGGGCAAAAGGCGAGCCCTTTGCCCCTGCGTCCGTTGAGGTTTTTGCGCCGGCTAGTCGCGGTTGCCGCCGAAAAGCTGGAGCAGCATGAGGAAGATGTTGATGAAGTCGAGGTAGAGGGTCAGCGCGCCCAAGATGGCCCCGCGGCGCACGGCCGTGCCGTCCTCGAGGGGCGCGCCCTCGCCGAAGCGGCGCAGCTTCTGGGTGTCATAGGCGGTGAGCCCGGTGAAGATGAGCACCCCGAGGCAGCTCACGATGAAGTTCATCATGGTGCTCTTCAAAAAGAAGTTCACCACCATGGCGATGAGGATGCCGATGAGGCCCATGAAGAGGAAGTTGCCGAAGCCCGTGAGGTCGCGCTTGGTCACGGTGCCGTAGACCGACATGGCGAGGAAGGTGCCCGTGGTCACGAGGAAGGCCGTGCCGATGGACGCGATGGGATAGACCACGAAGATGGACGAGAGCATGGCCCCGGTGAGCGCCGAATAGAGCAGGAAGAGCCCCGTGGCCGCGCCGGCGGAGAGCTTGTTGATGGCCGCCGAGAGCGCGATGACGAGGCCGAACTGGGCGAGCACCAGTAAAATCATGACCAGGCTGTTGCCGAGGACGGCGTCGCGGATGGCCGGTGTGCCGGCCACGCCGTAGGCCACCACCGTGGTGACGGCGAGGCCCGCGGTCATCCACTGGTAGACGTGGCGCATATAGACGGAAGCCACGCTCGAGACGCGGCCTTGGGCGATGGTATTGGGGAAGGGTGCCATGGAAAGCCTCCGTAGGAGTCCATAAGGTAGTGGGCCGGGCCGCGAGCCCGGAACGGCCGCCGGAGCGTGCCGAAAAGGGGCGCCCGCGCCACTCTGCGCGAAAATGCCCCGCCTTCTCTAAGTATATAGGATTTTCCCCCGCTTGCGCAAGGCCCGCGGGCCGCCCTTCCCCCCGGCCTTGCGCAAAATGCGCCCCGCCGGAGAAGCGCCTTGCAAGACGGGCGTGCCGGTGCTAGTGTGGAAGCCATGGAACTTCTGGAACAGCTTGAGGCGCGTGTCGCCGAACTCCTGGCCCGGCTGGACCGTCTGCGGGCCGAGAATGCGCACCTGCGCGCCGAGCTTTCCGCTCAGGGCGTGGAATCGTCCGGGCTGGAAGAAGAAAACCGCAGGCTGCATGAATCCCTCGCCCGCGAGGAAGGGCGGCGCGCCGAGGCGCTCCAGCGCATCGACGCCCTGCTGCGCAAGATCCAGGAGCATGACAGCGTCGAGTAGGCTATTTGTGAGTGATACCAACATCAACCTTACCGTTCTTGGCGTGGACATCGCCTTCCGGGCCGGGGCCGACATGGAGCGCGCCCGCGAAGCGGCCCGGCTGGTGGAAGAACGGTTTGCGCGCGGAAAAACGAGGTCCCAGGGCGGCCAGGGCAGGGAGATCCTGCTCACCTTTCTGGCCCTAGGCCTGGCGGATGAACTGTTGCAGTTGAAGAAAACGCAGAATGACGCGCGGCGGCGCATTGCCGCGCTTCTTGCACGGATAGAGAATTCCGAAGAATAGGCGGCGGCCTTGGGGGGCGCAGCATTCTCCCCAAGGCCCGCACAAGGAGCAGACATTTTCCCTGGAGTCCGCGTGATTTGCGCCTCGGCGCTAACCTGACAAGCATATGCAAAAGGGCGTCGGTCTCTGCGGCCCGTGTGCAAGCCCGCCTTGGGCGGGAAGCCTGACGGCCGCATACGGATGCCCGACCTGGGAAACCAGGTTCTGCACCGCAGGCGCGACACGGTTCTCTGGGGTTCTTGAACGTTCGCGGGATTTCCTTTCGGGGGTGCCGGCCCTGCCGCGCCCCCGGAAAACCAGGCCAGGCGCAGGCGCCTTTCGCCGGCTGGCGCTGGTTTTTCGTGCCGTGCCGCCCGGCGTTTCGCCTGTGGCGGCGCTGGCCCCGCATCCCGGGGCATGACGGCATTCTGTCGGGCCGGTTCCGGCCCGGCTTCACACGCGCTTCCGTTCGCATCCGGCCTTGGCCGCAAGGGCTTGCCGCCCCGGCATGATGTGCGGCGCATTTTTGCGCCGTCCCTTCGGCGCCCCGGGCGCCGAACCGAAGCGAGGCTGGTTTCAATGGACCCAATCATCATCGCGGCGCTCTGCGGGGCCGTGCTGGCCGGTTGCCTGGCCGGCATGCTCGTGCAGCGCCATCTCGCGGCCAAGCGCGTCGGCGACGCCGACGAGCTCGCGCGGCGTATCGTGGAAGAGGCCCGCAAGGAGGCCCAGGCCCAGAAAAAGGAGCTCCTGCTCCAGGGCCAGGACGATCTTTTCAACCAGAAGCGCGAACTGGAAAACGAGTTCCGCGAGCGGGAGCGCGATGTCAAGCAGCGCGAGCGCAAGCTGGACGAAATGGGCGGCCGCCTCGAGGAAAAGCTGGAAAAGGCCGCGGCCCGCGAGCTCGACCTGCTCTCGGCGGAAAAGGAACTGGCCCGCAAGGAGCGCGAGCTCTCCGAATCCGAAACCTTTTTGCAGGAGCGCATCAGCGAGCAGGAGCGGCGCCTTTCCGAGATCGCCGGCCTCACGCCGGACGAGGCCCGGGCGCGGCTGCTCGCCGACATCGAGGCGCGCACGCGCCACGAATCCGCCAAGATGATCCGCCAGATCGAGACCCAGGCCCGCGAGACCGCCGACCGCAAGGCCAAGGACATTCTCTGCAATGTCATCCAGCGCTATGCCGGCGACTATGTGAACGAGCAGACCGTGACCGCCGTCACCCTGCCGAGCGAGGACATGAAGGGCCGCATCATCGGCCGCGAGGGGCGGAATATCCGCGCGCTGGAGGCCGCCACCGGCGTTGACCTCATCATCGACGACACCCCGGAGACGGTCATCCTCTCGGCCTACAGCCCGCTCAGGCGGCAGGTGGCGCGCATGGCGCTCGAGCGCCTCATCCAGGACGGCCGCATCCACCCGGCGCGCATCGAGGACGTGGTCCAGAAATGCCAGCAGGAGCTCGACGTGCAGGTGCGCGAGGTGGGCGAACAGGCCACCTTCGACGCGGGCGTGCACGGCATCCACCCGGAAATCGTGCGCCTCTTGGGCCAGTTGCGCTACCGCACCTCGTTCACGCAGAACGTGCTCCAGCACTCGCTGGAGGTCTCGGCGCTGTGCGGCATGCTGGCCGCCGAGCTCGGCATGGACGTGCGCAAGGCCAAGCGCGCGGGCCTGCTCCACGACATCGGCAAGGCCGTGGACCACGAGGTCGAGGGCCCGCACGCCCTCATCGGCGCGGACATCGCCAAGAAGTACAACGAGAGCCCGGACATCGTGCACGCCATCGCGGCCCACCACGAGGACCAGCGGCCCTCCACGGCGCTGGCCGTGCTCGTGCAGGCGGCCGACTCCATCTCCGGCGCGAGACCGGGCGCGCGTAAGGAACTTCTGGAGAACTACGTCAAGCGCCTGGAAGACCTTGAGGGCATCGCCACCAGCTTCGAGGGCGTCACCAAGGCCTATGCCATCCAGGCCGGCCGCGAGGTGCGCGTCATGGTGGACGCGGACAGCGTGGACGACGACGCCACCTACCTGCTCTGCAAGGACATTGCCGAGAAGATCGAGAAAAACCTCACCTATCCGGGGCAAATCCGCGTGACCGTCATCCGCGAGCGCCGGGCCGTGGGCCTCGCCAAGTGACCGAGGCGACGGCCCTTCTGGTGGAGCTGCTGGACGCGGCCTGCGCCGTGCTTCTCTCCGCTGCCGCCGCCTGGCGGGCGCGGGGCTTCGGCGCGCACTTCACCGGGGCCGTGGTTCTGGGCTGTCTTTGCGGGCTCATGGCCGGCCTCACGCGCGAGACCCTGCTCCACGGGACAGCCGGCACGCGCCTCGTCTTGGGCGAGCTGCCCGGGCCGGCGCTGGCCGGGGCGCTCCTCGGGGCGCTGGCAGCGGCCGGGGCCGCGGCGCTGGCGCGCAAGCGCACGGGCGCTTCCGGGGCGCTCGGCGGGCGCGGCCTCTTTTTCTGGCTGGACAGCCTGGGGCTTTTCCTCGCCACCTCACTGGGCGTGTTCTGCGCCCTGCGCGAGATCGGCGCCACGGGCGCGCTGGCGCTGGGCCTTCTGGCCGGCCTCGCGCCGGGCTTCGTGCGCGACACGGCCCTGGGCGACACCGCCCGCTTCGTGGAGCAGTCGTGGTACGCCACGGCCGCGGCGCTGGGCGCCATGGCGACCATCCTGCTGCTCATCCTGCCGCCGAGCTTTGGCGGCGCATGGCCCTTGCCACAGGATTGGCGCTGGCTCTGGCCATGGGCCAGCATCTTCGGCGGCGCGGCCGTGGCCCTCGCCTTGCGCCTCTGGCGCGGCAGCAGGGGGGAGGAGTAACGGCGGAGGATTCTTCCGGCACCATCGCTGCTGTCGATGCCCGTAGGGCTCGCTTTGCTCGCCAACGGGCACGGCGCTTCGCGCCGCCATCCGGTCGCAGCCACCGGCGGTCGCTGCGCTCCAGCCGGAAGGTGGAAGGGCTCCCATCCGTGGGCGGAATATTTTTTTGAAAAAAACCTGTTGACAATCCCGGGGGGCGTGGCTACTTTCCCCCTCCGCGCCGAGAACCGGGGCAAGTGAAAAAATTTTCGCAAGGCCCCTTGACAAGGGCGGGAATCGGACGCATATAACGCGTCGCGCCGCGAAAA
>NZ_JAAKEK010000011.1:0-15332 GCF_011039155.1 Desulfovibrio sp. ZJ746
CCGGGCGGAGGGGCGCCCGGGGCGGTGGGGCCGGAGCCGGGCGCCGGGGGGCGGCGCGCTGTCCCCCTCCGGGGCGCCGGTGGCGCCGCGGCCGCGCGGGAGCTCCGGGATGAGGATGCCGCCGGGCGTCCCCACGATGACCATGCGCACGCGGCCCTTGCGGTCGATGACGAGGCCGATTTGCCGGCCGAGCGAGCGCGAGAGCAGGGCCAGCTCCCGCGCCTGGTCGATGGTGTAGACATCCGCGGCCGGGAAGCGGCGGTTGAAGAGCCGGTTCAGGGCCGTGAGCTGGCTCGGCTTGAGCCCCTGGAGATTGCCTTCCGATTTGGGAATGACAGCCCCCGCTAGGCCGACGGCCGGAGGTAGGACGCGATGAGCGCGTCATAGCGCGAGGTCGCCTCAAAGGCGCGCGAGGCCATGAGCTGCCGGAACTCCAGGCCCACGCACATGTCGTGGCCGCCCAGCTCCTCCATGGCCGGCCCGTACCACTGGGGCGAGGGCACCACGAGCACGCTGTGGAAGTTCTTGGCCGCGGCGCGCAGCATGCAGGGGCCGCCGATGTCGATCTCCTCCACGGCCTGCTCCAGCGAAAGGCGGCGTTCCACCGCGCCCGCGAAGTCGTAGAGGTTGACGCACACGAGGTCGAAGGGGCGGATGCCCTTTTCGGCCAGGGTGTCCATGTGCAGCGGGTCGTCCTTGTTGGCGAGGATGCCGGCGTGGATCTTGGGGTGCAGCGTCTTGACGCGGCCGCCGAGGATTTCCGGGAAGCCCGTCACCGTGCTCACCGCCGTGACGGGCAGGCCCTCGGCCTCGAGCATTTTTTGCGTGCCGCCCGTGGAGACGAGCTCCACGCCGCGGCTGGCGAGAAAGGCGGCGAAAGCCGCAAGGCCGCTCTTGTCCGTGACGCTCAAGATGGCGCGCCGCACGCGCAGAAGCTCCATATGCGCTCCCTCCATAAATGACGGCGTGAAAGAAGGGCCAGTGCGCCCGGGCGGGCGCCGTGTTTTATTAGCGCAAAAGCGGGGGCGCCGCAACGGCGCAGGCCCGCTTGGCGCCGCTTGCACTCGCGCCCCGCCTGCGGCTATGCTGGGTTGGGGAGGCGCCATGCTTGTCAAGCTTGTTTCCTGGAATGTGAACGGCGTGCGCGCGGTCTCGGCCAAGCCGGACTGGCGCTGGTTCAGCGAAACGGACGCGCAGGTGGTGGGCCTGCAGGAGACCAAGGCGAGCCCCGAGCAGGTGCCGGAGCCCGTGCGCGACCCCGAGGGCTGGCGGGCCTGGTGGGACCCGTGCACCGTGCGCAAGGGCTATTCGGGCGTGGCGGTCTTCAGCCGCATCGAGCCGCTCAAGGTGGAATACGAGCTCCCCGACCCCGCCTGGCAGGGCGAGGGGCGCCTGCTGCACCTCGAATTTCCGTGGTTCCACTATTTCAACGGCTATTTCCCCAACGGCGGCGCCGAGGAGCTGGACGCGGACGGCCGCCCCACGGGCGGCTTCAAGCGGCTCGGCTACAAGATGGGCTTTTTCGAGGCCTTCGTGGACTATGCCCAGAAGTGCCGCCAAACCAAGCCCGTGGTGGTCTGCGGGGATTTCAACATCGCCTGCGAGCCCATCGACCTCGCCCGGCCCAAGGACAATGAGAAGACCACGGGCTTCCTGCCCGTGGAGCGCGACTTCATGAAGCGCTTCAAGACACTGGGCTATGTGGACACCTTCCGCCACGTCCACGGAGACGTGCCGGAGAAGTATACATGGTGGTCGTACAAGGCCAGGGCGCGGCCGCGCAACGTGGGCTGGCGGCTCGACTATTTCTTCGTGTCCGGGGAGCTGGCCCCGGCCATCGTGGACGCGTGGATAGAAAGCGACGTGTACGGCTCGGACCATTGCCCGGTGGGCGTGGCCCTGCGCGTGGGGGAGGACTGAGCGCGGGAAGCGTTTGCTTTTGCGTTTGTGCTGCGTCCGCGCGGCATCTGTAACGCCGAAATTATCCGTCAAAAACAGCCTTGCTCCAGCCGTTGCGACGCAGGAAGCTACGGATGGAGACAGCAGTTAGGTAACGCGGCAATCATTCAACGAAACCGCTGTCGCCATCCGTATGGCTCGCAAGCTCGCCGACGGCTGGCGCAAGGCTCGTGGCCTCGCCAACGGCTAGCGCAATTTTTATCTTCCTTGCAAGCACTGAAAAATCTTATTTTTTAGGATTCTTCCGGCACCATCGCTGCTGTCGATGCCCGTGGGGCTCGCTTTGCTCGCCAACGGGCACGGCGCTTCGCGCCGCCATCCGTTCGCAGCACCCGTCTTCCGCTTCGCTCCAGACGGAAGGCGGAAGGGCCGTCAACCGTGGAACCAAACGTATGGACAAAAGTGCCCGGGCTAGCCGCCCGCGTACTTGCGCCGCAGCTCGTCCCCGGCTTTCGTCACGGCCTCGCGCATCTTCCTGCGGGCCTCGGCAAGGCGCCCGGCGAGCGCCGCGTCCGTGAGCGCGAGGATCTGCGCGGCGAGCCACGCGGCGTTGCGCGCGCCGGCCTTGTCGAGGGCCACGGTCGCCACCGGAAAGCCGGGCGGCATCTGCACGGTGGAGAGCAGGGCGTCCATGCCGCCGAGCGAGGAACCGCTCACCGGGATGCCGATGACCGGCTTCAGGGTGCGCGCGGCCACGGCCCCGGCGAGATGCGCGGCCATGCCCGCCGCGCAGATGAAGACGGCCGCGCCGGCCGCTTCCTCACTGGCCACGATGGCTTCGGTGCGCTCGGGCGTGCGGTGCGCCGAGCTCACGGTCAGCACGAAGGGCACGCCGAGCTCGCGCAGCACGTCCGCGCAGGGCGCGATGGTTGGCTCGTCCGACTGCGAGCCCATGAGGATGACCACATGCGCCATGGGCGCTCCCTCCCGTGTTTTCCGGCGTTTCAGTTCTTCGCGGCGAGGCGCCTGAGGCCCTTGGCGCCGATGTCGCGGCGGTAAAAGCTCCCGGGCATGGTGATTTTCTCTACCGCCGCATAGGCTTTCGCCTGCGCGTCGGCGAGGTCGTCGCCGAGCGCGGTCACGCAGAGCACCCGGCCCCCGGCGGAGACGGTCTTGCCGCCTTCCGTGCGCGTGCCGCTGTGGAAGACCTTGACCCCGGGTAGCGCATCGGCCTCGGAAAGCCCCTCGAGGGGCATGCCCTTCTCGTAGCTCCCGGGATAGCCCTTGGCGGCGAGCACCACGCCGAGCGCGGTCCTGTCGCTCCAGGAGAGGGCGCCCGGGTCGAGCTTCCCCCGCACGCAGTCCAGCATGAGCGCCGCGAGGTCGCCCTCAAGGCGCATGAGCAGGGGCTGGCACTCCGGGTCGCCGAAGCGCACATTGTATTCCAGCACCTTGGGCCCGTCGGGCGTCATCATCAGGCCCGCGTAGAGCACGCCGCGGAAGGGATGGCCGCGCCGCGCGAGCTCGCGGAGCACCGGGCGCACGGCGATGTCGGCCAGCTCCTCCAGCTTTTCGTCCGGGAGCACCGGGGCCGGGCTGTAGGCGCCCATGCCGCCGGTATTGGGGCCCTCGTCGTTGTCCCGCGCGGCCTTGTGGTCCTGCGCCGAGGGCAGGGGCACCGCGCGCTCGCCGTCGCAGAGGCAGAGCAGGGAGACCTCCTCGCCATCCAGCCGCTCCTCGAGCAGGACGCGCGCGCCGGCGGCGCCGAAGGCCTTGTCCTTGAGCATGGAATCCACCGCCTCAAGGGCTTCTTCGGTCGTGCGCGCCACCACCACGCCCTTGCCCGCGGCGAGGCCGTCGGCCTTGATGACCGGCGGGACTTTGCTCTTGCGGATATGCTCCCGCGCGGCTTCGGCGTCGGTGAACACCGCGCAGGCCGCCGTGGGCACCCCGGCCGCCGCCATGACCTCCTTGGCGAAGCTCTTGCTGCCTTCCATCCGCGCGCAATAGGCGTCCGGGCCGAAGCAGGGAATGCCGGCCTCGGTGAGCCTGTCGGCGATGCCCAGGGTGAGCGGCAGCTCCGGCCCGGGCACCACGAGGTCGATATGCTCGCGCCGGCAAAAGTCCACGATGCCGTCGAGGTCGTCCACGGCAAGGGCGACGTTGCGCACCTTGCCCTCCCCGGTGCCGCCGTTGCCCGGCGCCACGAAGACGGCTTCGGCCGCCTGGCCGAGCTTCCAGGCGAGCGCGTGCTCGCGGCCTCCTGAACCGATGACGAGAATGCGCACGCTGCCTCCTTGCGTCCCTGCCTGTCCGATCTGGCAGTCCGGCCTAGCGGTTGGGGTTGACCTCAAAGTCGCTCATGTCCGCCGGCGCATTGGGGTCCATCTGCGAAACGTCGAGCGGATAGGCGAGGATCATGGACTGCCGGCTCCCGATGCCGAGCTCGGGCGAGGTGTTGACGCCGACCACGAGGTCGACGATGCCGTCATTGGTCACGTCGGCGAGGTCGATCTCGGCCACGGAGCCCTTGATGCGCCGGGTCTTCCACTTGAGGGCCAGGCCCACGCCGTCCCAGTAGAGGGCGTGGATCTCGCCCTGCGGGAAGAAGCGGTAGCGGTCAAAGAACTGCGAGGCCGTGGAGATGGGCTTGTTGAGCATGAGCACATGCTCGCCCGTGCGGCCGAGGTCGGCGGCGATCATGCGCATGGGCGCATAAATCTTGCCCGGGAGCTGGCCTGTCTTGTCGATGCCGAGGCCGGGCATGGTCTTGTAAAAATCCATGCCCGTGGCCGAGCCGGAAAAGCGCTCCATGGTGGTGTGCACCGGCGTTGAGCCGTTGGCCTGGAAGAGCTTGACGCGCTCGTCGTCGGTGAGCATGGCGAGCATGTCGCTGGAATTGTCCTTGCCGGCCGGTATCCAGGCCACGTTGAACACCGTGGCCCCGGTGGGCAGGCTCAGGCGCGCGCCGAGGGCGTACTTGTTGCCCTGCTTGACGAGCAGGTGCACGCCGGGCGCGAAGAGCTTGATGCTGTCGAAGCCCTGGCCCACCAGGGTGGGCGTGAAGTTGGGCGGCGTGCGCAGGACGCTGGCGAAATAGGGGATGCGCTCGGCGCACTGGGTGAGCTTGTTGCCCTTGAAGGAGAAGAAATAGGAATAGGGCCGGTTGCTCTCTTCCTCAAAGGTGGCGATGACGAGGTCGGAGGCGCCGTCGCGGTTGAGGTCCATGGCGCGCATGGAGAAATTCAGGTTGGATGCCGAGACCGTGGTCGTGCCGAGCTGCTTGAGCCGGCCCCCTTCCTCCCAGAGGTAGATGGTGAGGGTGTGGTCGCCCAGAAAGGCGATCTCGTTCTTGCCGTCGCCGTTGAAGTCGGCCACGGCCATGTCCACCATGTTTTCCTTGATGCGCTGGCTGCGCAGGCGCGAGCCGTCCGCGGCGCCGGCGCCCTGGTAGCGGAACTGCGGGTTGAGGTAGGTCTGCTGCTGTCCGGTCTCGTTGACGATGATCTCGCCGCCGGCCGCGCGGGCGCCCGCGGGCGCCGTCTGGCCGGGCTGGCGCGTCATGAAGGCGGGCCTGGCGGCCACGGTCACGCCCATCACCTCGGAGCCGAGCGCCGCGCTCACGTTCTGCACCGCGCCGGTGAGCCCGCTCACCGGGGCCTCCACCGTGCGGCTCCACGTCTTGCCGGCCTTGTCCACGCAGTTGACCTCGATGGCGCAGTCATTGCCCATGACGTTGACCGTGCCGAAGACGGCGTAATCCGCCCCGGAAGAGGCCAGCGCCTTGCGCGCCTCGGCCGCCGAAAGGGCCTTGCCCTGGAGGCTCTTGCCCTCGAGCACGCCAGGCCGGTTGAGCTTGCCCTGGATGGTGCCGGGCACCGCCTTGGCGAGATAGCTGTAGCTTTGCGGCGCGTTGACCGTGAAGGGCGCGATGACAAAGGATTTTTGCGAGGGCTGGGCGGCATGCGCGATCACCCCCAGGCAGAGGACGGCCATGGCGAGCGAAAGCGCGAGCAAAAGGCGCGGGGCAGGTTTCATCCCGGGACTCCTTGGGTTTTGGGCGCGAGGTCGCGCCGGGCGCACTATAGCCGTTCCCGGCCCGTGGCGCAACCGTGGCGCGCGTGCGCGGGGGCCCGGGGGGCCGGCCCTCCCGGATGGCCTGCGGCGCCCCTCGCGCCCCTCGCGCACCGGGGCGGCCGCGCCATTGTCTCCGGGGCGGCCTTCTGCTATGGTCGCGGCGCTGGGCGGGGAGGCCGGCCTATGGGACAGGACATCTTCGATCTCGTCATCATCCTCACCCTTGTCTTTTTCACCCTGCGCGGCGCGCGCGTGGGCCTGGTGGGCGAGGTGGCGGGCGTGGTCTCGCTTTTGGGCGGCTTCTGGGGCGCCCGGGCCTTTCACGGGCTCGTGTCGCCGCACCTGACCTTTATTTCCGGCGAGGGCTGGCGCACGTTCGCGGCCTGGGGGCTCGTGTTCGCGGGCATCATGCTGGCCGTGGGCCTCATTGCGCGGCTCGTGAAGAAGCTGGTGGCCTTTTCCTTCGCCTCCTGGGCGGACAGGCTCGCCGGCGGCGTCTTCGGGCTAGCCAAGGGCGTGCTCATCTGGGCGCTCGTGCTCATCGTGGCGGAAAAACTGTTCCAGAACGACGCCTTCATGCGCGATTCGCGCGTCATGCCCTATTTTCACGCCCTGGTGGGGCAGCTTCGGGAATGGCTGCCGCAGGACATCGCGGCGAAGCTCGGCCTCTGACACGGCCTGGGAGGGATCTCATGAAAGATGACCGCAGCTCGTGCGCCCTTGCCGCCCTCGGTGAGGTGATAGGCCGGCTCACCGCGCCGGACGGCTGCCCCTGGGACAGGGCGCAGACGCCGGAGAGCATGGCCGAATATATCATTGAAGAAAGCCACGAGCTGGCGGCGGCGCTGCGCGCGGGCGACGCGGCCGCCGTGCGCGAGGAGCTGGGCGACGTGGCCTTTCTCCTGCTGTTCGTGGCCGGCATGTACGAGAAGCGCGGGGAATTCACCCTTGCCGACGCGCTCACCGAGAACCGCGCCAAGATGGTGCGCCGCCACCCGCATGTCTTCGCCGGCGAGACCTTCCCCGACCTCGACGCCCAGCTCGCCCGCTGGGAGGCCATCAAGCGCGCCGAGCACGAGGCCGCGGGCGCGCCGCAGGGCCTGTTCGCAAGCCTCCCCGCGAGCCTGCCGCCGCTCACCAAGGCCTACCGCATCCACTCCAAGGCCGCGCGCGTGGGCTTCACCTGGCCCACCGACGAGGAGGTGGAGCAGCAGGTGGAGGCCGAATGGCTCGAATGGCTGGATGTCTCGGCCGGCGACGACAACGCGGCCCAGAAGCACGAGCTCGGCGACCTCATCTTTTCCCTCGTGGAGCTCGGGCGGCGCAAGGGCATCAAGGCCAATGACGCGCTGGACGCCGCCGACAACCGCTTTTTGCGGCGCTTTGCCCGCATGGAGGAGCTGGCGCGCGAGCGCGGCCTCGACTTCGCGGCCCTTTCGCTGGACGAAAAGGACGAGCTCTGGAACGAGGCAAAGGCGGAGGAGGGCGCCCCCGCCGGAGGAGCCTGCGCCGCCGGCACGCCCGGGGCGGAGGCCTAGCCGTGGCGCCCGGGCGTCCCGCGCCGGCCGCCCTTGTTCGTTCCCTCCTCTTCTGCGCGCTTGCGGTCGCGTGCCTGCTCCTGCTGCTGGGTGGCTGCGTCCGTCGCGCCCCGCACGCGGCGCCGCCCGCGGCGAGCGGCCTGCCCCGCGCCGACCCCGGCTACCTGCAATGGCTGGAGCGGCAATCCATGCTCGGCCAGGCCCCTGAGCTCGCAGCCCAGGTCTCGGGCACCGAACGCCTCTGGCACAACAGCGGCGAGGCCGTGCGCGTGCCCGTGCTTTTGCGCGCCGCGCCCAACTGGCTCTCGCTGGATGCCCGCTCCCTCGCCGCGCCGCGGCCACTCTTCGCCGCCCTCGGGGCCGCGCGCCTGCCGGAGAAACTGCCCGCCCTTGGCTTGGAAGGGCTCTTCCTCGCGCCCGTGGGCGAGCGCGCCGGCATCTGGACGGCGGAAAGCCCGGCGGAAGCCGCGGAGCCCGGCGACAGCCGGCGCCCGGACGCCCCGGCCTCGCTCACGCCCGACCCGGCGTGGGGAAGCCCCGAGGACTTCGCGCGCCTCGCCGCCATGGCCGAGGAAGCGGGCGTCCAGCTCGGCGGGGAGCTCATCCCGGCGGCCACGGGCCTTGGCCCGGACTTCATCCTCCAGGCCCGGCAGGTGCCGCGCTTCGCCGGGGTCTATGCCATGATTTCCGTGCCGCCCGAGGCCTGGGGCGATTTGCCCGAGGCCCGGGGCGAGTGGGACTGCCGGCCGCTGGACGCCGCAGGGGTGGCGCGCCTTGCGGAGCGCGGTCTGCTCCCGCCCGCGCTCCTGCGCGACCGCCTTTCCTGGGCCGCGCCCTCGGGCTGGGCCGTCACCGGGGAGGTGCGCGGGGCGGACGGCCAGCTGCGGCGCTGGGTCTACCGCCACGGGCCGCATGTGCTTGCGCCGGTGCTCCACTGGCAGGACCCCACGGGCCGCGCGCGGCGCATCTTTTCCGCGGCCAGCATCCGCCAGACCGGCCTCGAGGGCCAGGCGCTCACCGGCCTCAGGTTCGAGGCCCTGATGGGTCTTGACGTGGCGCCGGAAGGTGGGGCGGCGGTGGAGGCGCCCCTTGGGCGCGCCGCCCTGGCGCCGGGCCTTGAGGCGCTGGACGAGGCCGCGCGCGAGATCCACCGCTACGGCGGCTGGGCGCTTCAGGCCGACGCCCTGCCGCCCGCGCTCGCGCCGCTCGTCCTCGCCGGGCCCGTTGATTTCACCCGCGACGCCGCAACACCCAAGGCCGCCGCCCGGGCGCTCCTGACAGGCGATGCGGCGCCGCTGGCCGGGCTTTTGCGCGCCGCCCTGGCCGAAGGCGTGGACCAGAGCCGCCTGGCGCGCGGACCCTTGGGGGAGGGGGGGCTCGGGCCGGCTGCGGACGGGGAGACGCCCGCCGCGCTGGCCCTGCGCGCCCTCGGGCTCCCCGCAACACCTCCGGCCGGGGCCACAGATGGCCGCGCCCTGCGCGAGGCCTGCCTGTTCCTGCTCGGCTGGCGCATCGGCCTCCCGGGGCTCGCCTTCGTGAGCCCGCAGGAGCTCACGGGCGCCATCGCGTCCGCAGGCGCCCCCGAGGGGCTCACGCCCCTCTGGGAAGGCGCGCCGGGGCGCGCCGGCACGGCGCAACCCCTGCGGCTGGCCTTCGGCACGCTGGCGGAGCAGGAGGGCCGGGCGGACAGCTTCTTGCGCGCCGTGGGCCGGCTGCTTCTGGCGCGCAAGGCGTCCGGCCTGGCCCTGGGGCGTCTTGTGGCCGTGAGCGGGGGCACGGACGGCTGGCTCGCGGCAGTAAGCGCGCTCCCCGAAGGCGGCATGTGGCTCACCGTGGGCAACGCCTCGCCGAAACGGCGCACGCTCACCCTGCCGCTGCCCCAAAGCGTGGGTTCCGCCACCGACGCCGCGCAGGCCGCGCCCGGCCTTGCGCCCCCGCGCCTTGGGGCCGGGGGCCGCGGCGTGGAGGTGGAGCTTGACGGCCGCCAATGCCGGCATGTACTTCTTGGACACTGAACCGCGCCCTTAACTCTGTTCACAAGGAGCCAGCCATGAGCGACGCCGAGACGACCACGGCCACCACTGGCAAGGATGAAAGCCCGCTGACGGAAAAAGCCCCTGCCGGCGAAGCGGCCGAAGCGGCGCAGCCGGAAGCCGGCCCCGAATCCCCCGCGGACGCCGCCGATGTGTCCCCGGAAGGCGCCGCGGAGGCTGCTCCTGAATCTGCCCCGGAAGCTCCCGCGGAGGCTGCCGCCGCTCCCGGGCGCCATGGCGACACGGTGGCCGCGGCCCTCGCCCAATCGGAAGCCGCCGGGGGCGGAGCCTCCCCGCGCCCCGACCGCTGCGAGCGCGTCTTCAGCTTCCTGAGCCGTCTCGGGCCGCTCTTCCTGCTCGTCATCCTGGCGGCGCAGGTCTGGCCGGATTTCTGGCACGCGCTTGCCGGCAACGGGCTCTACTGCCCGGCGGAGGCCCGGAACATCGAGGCCTTCTTCCTCTCCATGGCCCAGAGCGCGTGGCTCACGCCCGGGGCCGACGGCGTGGCCCACTGGCCCTTCTTCACGTGGTTCCTGGGCATGTTGGCGCCGCTGCCGGTGATGCTCACGGGCTCGCCCGACCCGCTCTTTCCGCTGGCCGGGGCGCTGGCCACGGCGCTCGCGCTCATCGCCGTGTGGGGCCTCGCGCGGGCCGCGGGCTTTGGCGCCAAGGCCGCGCTGGCGGCGGGGCTGGTGCTTCTCGCCGCGCCGCTCTTCGCGCCGCTGGGGCATTTCACCGGGCCGGCGGCGCTCGCCTCCGCGCTCATGGTCTTTTCGCTGGTCTGCTTCTGCCGCGGCTGGCAAACGTCGCATGCCTGGTGCTCGCTGCCCGCGGGCTTCGCCCTCTCCGGCCTCGCCGGGCTCACCGGGGGGCCCTTCTTCCTCGCCGTGCCGCTCATCGCGAGCTTCTGCTTCCTCGTGTGGCGGGGGGGCTTCCGCCGCGCGCAGGCGCTGGACGCGGTGCTCGGGTTCCTGTTCCTCCTGCTCCTCGTGGGCGCGTGGCTTGCGGCCATCATGCTCGGCGGGGATGACGGCGGCTATCTCGCCCAGCTCTTCGGCCGCGCCGTGCAGAAGCCGTGGCCGCTGCCCGGTCACTGGTGGCTCGCCGCCTGCGTGGCCGGAGTGGGCCTCGTGCCGTGGATCCTCGCCGTCTTCGGCGTTTCCTGGTTCCGGGTGCTGCGAGAAGCCCCGCGCGACCTCGCCGCGTCGCGGCGCTCGGGCGGCGCGGCCCTGCTGTGGACGGCCCTCGTGGCCGGCCTCCTGCTCACGCCCTGCGTGCCCGCGGGCCAGGCGCGGATGATTGCCGTGGCGCTGGCCTGCCTCGCCGCGCCCCTGCTCGGCAAGGCCATCCTCGCCCTGCCGCGCCTTTCCGGGCATTTGCTCTACGCCTGCGCCTCCCTGCTTCTTCTGGCGGCGGCCATCGTGCTGCTCGGCGCGAGCTTCGAGCTCACCCAGGGCGCGCTCGCGGGCCTCTCGCCCGTGAGCCTTGACGGCCAGCTCCTCGCGGCCCTGCGCGGCATGCCGGGCATGCCCGTGCTCGGCGGCCTGTGCCTTCTGGGCGCGGTCATCATGGCCCACTTCGTGCGCGGCGAGCACGGCGGCGGGGGTCTCGTGGCGGCCAGCGTGATCAGCGTCCTCCTGGCGCAGCCGGCCACCCTGCTCATCGCGCCGGAACTGGCCCATGTGCCGGCCTGCGGGCTTGCGACGCTCCCGGCCATCCAGAAGGCCGCACAGGCGCAGCTCATGCCCAGGCACGCGCCGGAGCCCCCGGCCTCGGCGGCACCGCTGCCGGAACCCATCGAGCCGGCGCCCGTGCCGCCCGTGCCGGCGGAACCCGCCCCCGGGGAGCCCGTGGCGCCCGCGCCCGAAGCGGCGGCTCCCGAGGCCGCCCCGGCGCTTCCCGAAGCGCCGGCCGTAGCCCCGGCGCCAACCGAAGTGCCGGCACAGCCAGAGAGCGCCCCGGCTCCCGAAGCTGTGGCGCCCGAAGCGCCCGCGGCGCCAGAAGCGGCTCCCGAGCCCGCGCCCGTGCCCGAAGCGCAGGCGGCGCCGGCCGTTCCCGAGGCGCAGGAGGCACCCGCCGTGCCCGAAACCCCGGAAAACCCCGAAGCTCCGGCCATTCCTGAAGTTCGGGCGCCAGAAGCCGTGCCCGCCCCGGAACAGGCGCCCGAAGCCGCCCCGGAACAGGCGCCGCGGGATGCGCCCGCCCGGGAGCCTGTCACCGAGCTCTAGCGGACGCTCGTTTTTGCCCCAAGGACGCCATGCCGCGGGATCTTCCCGGGCATGGCGTCTTTGCGCTTGACAGGGGAGGCGAAACTGCGTATTCAAGGCGCGTTCAAGTGGTTTCGCCCTGTGTTCCCGTGGTTTTTCGGGGCGGGCCGCTGCGTCCTCGAACGGGGAGTGCGGGCTCGCCCGCAGGCGGGGCGACCGCCAGTGTCCGTTCATGTGGGGAGGCCTTGAGGGGCCCCCTTTTTTTTGTCCCGGCGCCGGGCCGGTCCACGCCGGCCCCACCGCAGGAGAGTGACAAGGGCCATGCCGGAAACTCTTGAAGAAACCGTCACCCGCCTCGTGAGCCCGCTCGTCCGGGCGCAGGGGCTCGAGCTCTGGGGCGTGGAAGTGCTGCCCGGCGGGCGCACCAAGGTGCGCGTGTTCGTGGATGTGCCCCGGCCGGCGCAGGCTGCCGGCAGCGCCGGGGCTGAGCCGCCCGCGGAAGAAGCCGCGGAAGCCGTCACGGAAGCCGCTTTCGCCGAGCCCGGTTCGGCGAGCATCGACCAGTGCGAGGAGATCTCGCGTGAGCTCGGCCTCGCCATGGACGTGGAGGACTGCGTGCCCGAAGCCTGGGTGCTGGAAGTGTCCTCCCCGGGCCTTGACCGCCGCTTTTTCAGCCTTGACCAGATGGCCCCCTATGTGGGCGACCTTGTGGAAGCGCGCCTCGCCTCCCCCGTGACGCCCGAAGGCGAGGGCGGCGCGGCCCCGCGCCTGCGCTGGCGCGGCCGGCTCACGGGCGTGGACGCCGAGGGTTTCACCCTCGAGCCCTGCGCCGTCTCGGCCGACGGCGAGGTGCGCCCCGAGGGCGGCGCCCCGGTGCATCTCCCCTGGGCCGAAGTGCGCAGGGCCTCCCGCATCCCCGTTTTTCAGAAGCCCGCCAAGCCCGGGAAGGGGCCCGGCAAGGGACGGGCCCGCCATCCCAGCCAAGCCGGCCGCGTCCGCGCGGCCGCCGGAGGCAGACATGAATCTTGAGCTCAAGAAGGCCATTGACCAGATCAGCAAGGACAAGGGCCTTGACCGCGACATGCTCATCGACACCCTGGAGGAGGCCGTGCGGATGTCCGTGCTGCGCCGCTTCAGCGAGGACATGGACGTGGAAGTGACCTATAATGACGAAACCGGCGACATTGAGGTCTACCAGTTCAAAATCGTGGTCGAGGACGGCGATGTGGCCAACGAGGACACCCAGATCGCGCTCGCCGAAGCCCGCGAGCACGACCCCTCGGTGCAGCTCGACGACGAGATGGGCTTCCGCGTCAAGGTGGAGGACCTGGGGCGCATCGCCGCGCAGTCGGCCAAGCAGGTCATCATCCAGCGCATGCGCGACGCCGAGCAGGAGATCATCTACGAGGAATACAAAGATCGCGTGGGCGAGATCGTCTCCGGCATCGTGCAGCGGCGCGACAAGGGCGGCTGGGTGGTCAACCTCGGCCGCACCGAGGCCATCCTGCCCCGCGAGGAGCAGATCCCCCGCGAGCATTACAAGCGCGGCGACCGCCTCCAGGCGCTGATCATCGACGTGCGCAAGGAGGGCCGGGGCCCGCAGGTGGTCATCTCCCGCGCGCACCGCGACTACATGGCCGCGCTCTTCCGCCGCGAGGTGCCCGAGGTGGACGACGGCGTGGTGCAGATCATGGGCGTCGCGCGCGATCCCGGCTCCCGCGCCAAGGTGGCGGTCATCTCGCGCGAGCGCGACGTGGACCCGGTGGGCGCCTGCGTGGGCGTGCGCGGCTCGCGCATCCAGAACATCGTGCAGGAACTGCACGGCGAGCGCATCGACATCGTGGTCTGGAGCCCGGACATCGCCACCTATGCGCGCAACGCCCTCGCGCCGGCGCTCGTCTCGCGCATCGTGGTGGACGAGGAGGAGAACCTGCTCGAGGTCATCGTGCCCGACGACCAGCTCACCAACTCCATCGGCCGCAAGGGCCAGAACGTGAAGCTCGCCGCGCGCCTGCTGGGCTGGAAGGTCGATATCTTCACCGAGACGCGCTACAACGAGGCCAACGCCATCGGCCACGGCCTCGAGCAGGTGGCGAGTGTGGCCGAGGTCTCCATCGAGGCGCTGCTCGCCGCGGGCTATTCGTCGCTCGCGAGCTTGCGCGAGGCCACGGACGAGGAGCTTTCGGACAAGCTCGGCATCAGCGAGGCGCGCATTTCCGACCTGCGCTCGGCCATCAACTTCCTCGCGCCCGTGGTGGAGGATGATCCCGAGCCCTCGGCCGTGAGCCTCACGGTGGAAGCCGCGGAGGAAGTGCCGGCGGAAGGCGCGGCGAAGGACGGCGCGGATGCCTGAAGCCGGCGCCATCTGCGGCCCTGTGCGGATGTGCGTCATCTGCCGTCGCCGCTTCGCCAAGGCGGAGCTTTCCCGCCATGTGCTGGCGCCGGAAGGGATTTTGATCATTGACGAGGCACAGCAAAGCCCGGGCAGGGGCTTTTACCTGTGCCCCGACCCGGCCTGCGGACGCAGGTTCGAGAAGTACAGGCCGGGAACGCGGCAGCGGGGGCGGCGCTCGCGCGCTGCCGCCGGGAGGAGCAAGGGGGCCATATGGCAGAAATAAAGATCAAGGTGAAGGACCTCGCGAGCGAGCTCGGCGTGCCCACGCGGGACATGCTCCCGGCCCTGCGCGAGCTCGGCGTCTCGGCCAAGAGCATGGCCGGCTCCGTGGACGAGGAGGAGGCCGGCCGCCTGCGCGCGCACTTCGCCGCGCGCAAGGAAAGCACGGTGGAACGCACCACGGTGCAGCCCAATGTCATTGTCCGCCGCCGCCGCAAGGAGGCGCCCGCGCCTGAAGCCCCGGCAGCCCCCCCGGCCGCGGAAGCCGCGCCCGAGCCGGAAGCGGCGAGGCCCGCGGAAGCCCCGAAGGCCGCGAAAGCCGAGGCCCCGGAGGGCGGAGCCGCGCCCCGCGCCAAGGCAGCTCCCGCCCCCGAAGCTGCCCCTGAGGCCGCGCCCAAAGCCGCTGCCGAAGCCGTGGCCGGCCGCCGCCCCGCCGGGGCGCGCGTCATCAGCCGGCCCGGTGAGGCCGCCGCTGCCGCGCCCAAGGCCGAAGCCCCCAAGGCAGCCGCGCCCGCAGCCGAGGCCCCCAAGGCCGAAGGCGCCAAAGCCGATGCCGCCGAGCCCGCTGCCCAGGCTCCCCAGGCCGAAGAAGTGCCGGCGGCGAAGCCGGCCGAAGCCGCCATCCCCGAAGCGGCCGAAAAGGCGGAAGCCCCCGGGGCCGAAGAGTCCGTGGCGCCCGAGCAGGCCTCCCGGCCCGAACCGGCCGAAAAGAGCGCCAAGCTCTCGCGCATCGCGCGGCCCGACGCCTCGGCCGTGCCCGAAGGCTCCTCGGCGCCCACCCTGCCGCCGCGCAGCGAGTCGCGCCGCGAGGCCGAGGCCGACGCCGAGGGCGACGAACGCGCCCGCGGCGCCCGGCAGGACGCCGCGCCGCAGGTGCGCATCATTTCCCGCCCCGCCCCGGGCAGCCAGCCGCGCCCGGCGTCCCAGGGCGCGCCCGGCTCGCGCGGGGGCTACCGCGACGGCC
>NZ_JAAKEK010000012.1:0-14655 GCF_011039155.1 Desulfovibrio sp. ZJ746
GTGAGGCAAAAAACGGCAAGACCCGGTCGTTCAACAGATCCGCGCAGGCAATGGGCGTCTTGGTGGTATAGAGCTTGGCTGTGGCCCACTTCGAGTAGGTATCCACAAAGGTTTGTTGGTAAATCCGGCCCACCCCTTTGATTGTCCCCACATAAAACGTGTCCTGGCTGCCGAGATAGCCGGGGTGATGGCTTTCAATCTCGCCGTACGCCTCATCATCCTTTTTTTCATTCCCGAGCCTATACCTGGGCCCCGGTCCCCGGTGCGCTGACATCTTTTCCGGGGCTGCCAGGCGCTGCTTCAGGGTCGAAGGGCTATGGCGCAACCAGATGGAGCACACGCCAGACAGCGACACGAAGATGGCCTGTTTTCGCAGCTCGTTGCCGGCCCTGACCTGACTCACGAGCCGGAAAGGCCGTGGCAAACTCGACCACCGCCTGTTCAGTGGCTTCTTCGACCCGGTTTTTCAGATTGGGTTTTCTCCGGCTGACTTCAAACAGGGCCTCAACGCCGCCGGCATTTCTGGCTGCCTGATACCGATAGAACGTATCCCTGGAAAAGCCCATGATACGGCAAGTCTTGGAGATATTACCCAATTCGGCGGCAAGGTTGAGAAGTCCGGTCTTGTGCTTGATGACGCTTTGATTAAAACTTTCCATCGAGAACTCCGTGGGCATCGTGCCCGGTTGATGGGTTGTACACACTTCCATCAAAACGGAGTTCCCCTTGCTTTTCAAGGGGCTATTGTCAGATCAAGTCGAAACTAGCTCAACTTTTTTGTGTCGCTGTCTTTATGCTTCTGGCTTGCGAGCTTCCTTTGACTGAGCCCCAGCCGGAGGCTTCCTCGTCCGTCGCCCGCAAGTATCCATAGCCGGAAAGCAAGGGCATCAGGTCAAGGCCCGCGAAGCGGCCCGCCAGGGCTTGGCCTTGACCTGATGACCGCTTCCGGCACACATGCGGGTGTGACGGACGAAGAGCCGGGGAAAAAACGATGCTCATTTTTCCTCCGGTTCGGCGGTGAGCTTCTCCAGAAGCGCGGCAATATCCGCTGCCCTCCACGACGTTGTGCGCGGGCCGAGTTTTACGGGTTTCAGATAACGGCCGCTCTTGCAACCTGCCCACCACGCGCTGCGGCTGACGGGAATGAGCGCGAGTACCTGCGGCAGACGAAGGAATCCGGTTGAGGGAAGTTGAGACATGATTAAACCTCCATGATGTTTCTTTCATGGAAGCCTATCACGGGTTTTTAGAAAGGTTGATTTAAGGCGCTGAAAATGCTTTTTCCGTCAAACCAGAGAAATCCAGATATATTTCTATAGGTCCAGGAAAAAAATGAAATTTCTTCTTGACAACTTTTGGGATTCAATAGTGTCAAGTTATATCTTATTGAAATTTTTGAAATAAAAAAGGGCTTCCGATATGGAAAGCCCTTTGGGGATATGCTAAAGCCAATATGCTGTGATTATTGAAGCTTTCTTTTTTCCGCTCCCGGAATTCCTCCAGATAAGCGGCCCATTGGAACAAAAAGTGCCTTGCTCAACTATACCAGGCCCGGATTATGTCCATGCCGTCATAACCCATCGCCCTCATTCGTTCCATTTCTTCCTCACTCCAGCCAGTATTGGCGATGGTTATCTGAGGTTCCTCCCCGACCACATCATCTTCCGCGGGAGCCAGTACAATGTAGGGACTGATAGCGCCCTCTTTCATGCCTTTTCCTCCATGCTGATATTTTTCTCTCGTCCAGTATTGCGTAATGAATCCAGATAGTCAGCCCATTCATCCATCATGCGGCGTCGTTCCGAAAGATATTCGGCTCGATTATAAATGCCGCGTATCTTGTTACGAGGATTGTGCGCAAGCTGTTTCTCAATGGCATCCGCCGGATAACCCTGTTCGTTGAGAATGGTGCTGGCCATGGACCGGAAGCCGTGAGCGCACATTTCATCCTTTTCAAAACCCATGCGCCGCAAGGCAGCGATGAATGTTGCATCGCTGATAGCTCTTTCAGAAGATCGCAAGCCGGGGAACATGAGCCGGCCACGACCGGTTATCTGGCGCAGTTCTTCCAGAACAACGCAAGCCTGAGAACTCAAGTGTACAAGGTGATCAAGTCGCATTTTCATGCGACGGGCGGGGATGCGCCACAGCTTTTCCTCCATGTCGATTTCATCCCATTCGCCAAGGCGAACTTCGCCTGGACGCAGAAAGGTCAGTGCAAGGAGTTGCAAGCCGCACTTGGTGACAATGTTTCCCGTGTAGGCGTCAATAGCCCGCAAAAGCCCTCCGACTTCCACCGGGTCGGTGATGGCGGCGCGGGAAGTGGTAATGTGCGGTTTAAGTGCCCCGCGCAAGTCTGCGGCGGCATCCCGTTCAGCTCTGCCTGTGGCGATAGCGTAGCGGAATATCTGCGAACAGCTCTCACGTATACGGTTTGCCTGGTAGCTGGCCCCGCGCGCTTCGATTTTGCGAAGCACAGACAAAAGATCCGGCGGGGTAATTTCGCTGATGGGGTATTTGCCCAGATAGGGGAAAACATTGACGGAGATGCGCTCAAGCACGGCTTCGGCATAGCGTTCACTCCATGCCGACTTCTTGTTGGCGTGCCATTCCCGCGCTATGGCCTCGAAACTGTTTTCTCCAATGCGGGAAGACGCCTTTTTCTGAGCCGATGGGTCGATACCCCTTCGCAGCAATTTTTTGGCGTCATTGCATGTCTCCAGCGCTTCCTTAAGAGACAGTTGGGGGTATGCGCCAAGGGTAAGCAGTTTCTCGCGGCCCTGAAAGCGGTATTTCACGCGCCAGCTCTTGGTACCGCTGGGAGCGACGTAAAGAAAAGGCTATGTTATAGGACATAGTTGATAGTGCGGCTAAACCGATACCACGCAGGGCTACAAGCTACTCCCCTCCTTTCAACTGCTCAATTTCCTCCTCGACTATTGATAGCATTTCGCTAGGTTTCAAGCCAAAAGCCTCGCTCAAATAAAACAGAGCGTTGACCGTAGGGCGCTTATCTCCCTTCTCAAGCTGGATCAGGTAAACGCGCTCAAGCTTGGCCAGTTGAGCCAGCCTGAGCTTGCTCAGATTTAGCTCTTCCCGTTTGGCCTTCAAAACATTCGCAAACGCCCGCTTGAGCAAGGGATAGTCTTCCATTTCCATAGAATACGCCAAAAGACTTGACCTACACCTGTAACCATAGTAAACATTCGTGAAGCAATCTTTAACCTTGGGAGGAACCACCATGCTTAAACGTGCAGCCGTGTTTGTGGCCCTGGCAATGTTCATTTCAATGGTAAGCCTGACTGACGCACACGCTGAAGCCAGAGGCCCGAAGATTTTTGGCTTGCAAGTTGGTATGCCGTGGGAGGAGGCCGTTCAAATTGTTAAGCAGTACGCAAATAAAATTGGGATTAGAGTATATGAAGAAGATCATAGTGTACTCATTGGTAAAGGAAATGATAGGTTCGTTGCAAAATATATTATAATATCAAGAGTTTTCCAAAATAGAAAAAAAGTAAATTTCCTAGCAGATATGACAATCTATCCAAAAGCCTTTAATATTGAAAATATGGATATAGAAAAGCTAAAATAATATGCAATAAATATGGGATTGATCTGGAAAGAATGAAAATGATAAACGCACTTCAGTTAGGATATAATAATACAAAAGAAGGATATGAGGTACTTGTCGACGACTTTGGATGTATTCAAGTTAAAGCAACAGAAAGTTCATCAGATATGATTATGGAATAACACTAGGAATAACCTATGGCATATGAACACGAAATATGCGCGAAGAAAATTCTCATAAACTTGAAACATCACGAGGAAGAACGAGGCAAGTCTATTCGCCGCGCTTTGCTTACAAAAGAAGATATTAAGCAATGCGCTAACCGTGAGCAGCTAAAAGAAGGGTACGTCAACGACTTAATTGCCGCTATGTACGACCTTGGCTGGCTGCTAGTCGCTGATTACGATGGGAAGAGGTACTACCTGATAGACAAAAAGGCTTTCAAGCCTGACCGGCATCACTTCCCCATCGACAGCATAGACGATCTAACTAGCGACAAAAAGACGGACAGAGCCTACGCCAATCTGTTCGGTGAGTGAACCAAGCTGTCAGCGCAGCAATCACTAAGCCCATCTCCTCAAAGCCAGCTAGTCATATGAGTTGACTAGCTGGCTTTTTCATGTAAAAAACAGTTTATTAAAATAAATAAGGAGGGCCCGCATGGAAACGAATGTTTTTGATGTTGCCCAATATATTGTTAACAAAATTGGGCAAATATCTACCGTTAAGCTCCAAAAACTCGTGTATTATTGTCAAGCATGGTCACTTGCGTGGGACGATGAACCTTTATTTGACGAAGAATTTGAAGCGTGGGCGAGTGGTCCCGTTGCGCCTAAATTATATGAAAAGCATAGAGGAAGATATAAATCGCCTACTCAATTTCAAGGAGCAAACGTCAGTCACTTATCAGAAAATCAAATAGATACTATTGATGTCGTACTAGATGCTTATGGAGAAAAAAGTCCTGAATGGTTAGTAACGTCAACACACATGGAAGAACCTTGGAAAGAGGCACGAGGAGATTTGGCTGAAGGGCAAAGAGGTCATAATGTCATATCAAAAGAAAGTATGCTTGCCTATTATAGTAGTTTAAAATAAAATGTCTAAACAAAAGAAAGTAATCCTTCAATCGATTTCAGATCGTAAAGTTGCAACGCAACAACCCGTTAATACTGTTTTTAGGCATATGATGGGCTGGAATTTTAATTTAATGGATGTTGATAATCAATTCCCATGGTATTGTTCGTTCAAACGATTAACTAAATATAGAAATGCACTGTTGCAGTTTGAAACAAAAAATTTTGAAACAATTTTTAAGGAGGATACAAGTAATCATGACTGGGATAACGTAGAAAAAATAAATATAAAAATTAGAAGGCGAGCTCAAGAACTAAATATAGAATTAGATTCTTTATGTCAATTGGCTCTTACCAATAAAGTGAGAGTATTTGGAATACGAAACGGTAATATTTTTTCTATAATTTGGCTTGACCCTGAGCATAGTATTTATAAAACAGAAAAAAAGAACACCTAAATATAAACTTTACACCGGCATGAGCGGCCTATTTGTTATGGCTTGCCAAGTACCATACCAGTCCTCTTTGATTGCTACTTTTACTACTTGCCTTAGATTCAGCTTTCGCTCACCGATGCTATTTATCCAAGCTAAATAGTTGTCCAAGTATTTCGTAGCGACTCCTTTGAACTTTTTGATGAACGCTTTCAAGCGTGAATGATAGGCATTAATCGTATTTATATGGTACACACCCTTTACAGTTTCATGCTCTTGAATGACAACATGTTCAAGATGTCTGTCTCGCGCAAACTTTTTATAAGCTGAATCATTGTCTGTACACAGCACCGAGTCCCTGTCTATTCTTGCACCAATGGCACGAGTTATTTCCTTCGCTGTTGCCCTCCCTCTTGCACTTATCTTGCCATATACTTTTCCATTTCTATCAATGGCAGTAGAGACGGCTATCTGTTCTTCGGATATTCCCGGCTTGCTCGCTGATGTTCCTCGCTTGTACGATTCTCTATTAGGTGGCTGGTTCCCCTTATAACTCTCTCTTACATAGGTGTCATCAGCTTCAACTACATTTTGTAGCTTGATGTGTTTCAGTTTCTTACGAAGAATAGCTAAAATTTTATGCCTCCACATAAATGCTGTCACAACGGATATGCCACAATACTTAGCTGCTTTCCTTATCGTCATGCCATTAAGCATACAATCAATGTATGACAACCATACGGACAAATCCTTCTTACTGTTTGACAGGAAAGTGTACGAAAGAGGCGTGAACGTACTCTTGCACTTCTTGCAATGGTAACGCTGAACGCCATCTTTCGTCTTACCATATTTCACAAGATACTTAATACCTCCGCAATCAGGGCAAGCTATCCCTTGATTCTCTTTTATCTGAACTAAATCAGTCAGACTGATTGAAGGGTTGGTTCTAAGCCATTTCTGGAGCCTTTCCTGCTCCTCTGGTGAGAGGGAGGGGAGAAGCGTGGTTATTTGCCTGTACGCATCGCTGGTCATCTCGGTCAATCCTTTGAAAATCAGCGTTACAAGCCACTTTTCAGCTTGACAAGTGAATAATACCAAAATCTTAGCTTTTCGTCAACTAGGTGCTATAACAAAGCCAAAGAAAAAGGCCATTGCCGTCGAAAAACTTCCGGGCCTTGTCCGCAGGTTTTATGCCACGGCTGGCGGTATCGGTAAGGGGCATGGGGTATCACCTCCGGGCAGGTAAAATCTACCCCCGGAAGTACCCCGAAAAAGAGGGGATGTCTATGGACAAAAATAGCCGGGTTCATACTGTCTTCCAAACCATTTCATCTTATTTTTCAATGGCTTTTGGACTGTATTGAACCCGGCTGGCATTCAATCTGGAGCGGGAAACGGGATTTGAACCCGCGACCTTCAGCTTGGGAAGCTGACACTCTACCGCTGAGTTATTCCCGCGAAAAAGCCGGTGGAGCGGGAGACGGGATTTGAACCCGCGACTTCAACCTTGGCAAGGTTGCACTCTACCACTGAGTTACTCCCGCACGGGCGCCGCCCCCGAGGGCGGATGGAATGGGCTACCCTCCGCAGCCATATGAGGCCATATGACCGCCGAAAAGAAAACTGGAGGCGGCATCCAGATTTGAACTGGAGATGGAGGTTTTGCAGACCTCTGCCTTACCACTTGGCTATGCCGCCAATTCAGTGGAGCGGGAGACGGGATTTGAACCCGCGACTTCAACCTTGGCAAGGTTGCACTCTACCACTGAGTTACTCCCGCAGGAAGGACGTAAACCTACGCTTTCCCCGTTTCCCTGTCAAGCGCCGAAAGGCACTTCGCGCCCGGGCGGCAAAAATGGCCCCCCAACGCGCGGCACAGGCGCTTGCCCCTGCGGCAGGGCTGCGACCGTGGCGCCGGCCCGTGGTCACCTGCCAAGGCACGGATGAAAATGCCGTGCGCACAGGGCGCCCGTGCGGCCTGCAAGCCCGGCGCGCTCCACGGGCAGACCCCCCGGAAAAGCGTCAAAAGCCCGTCTTGGCTAGTCGTCCAGCAGGCCGAGCAGGCGGGCGACGCGCTGCTCGTTGAGGCCGGAGTGGGCCTCCACGAGCTCCTGGCTCTGGAGGGCGGCTTCCTCTTCCACGCGGGCGAGGGTCATCTGCACTTCCTCGGTGTTGGGATAGTGCGGCGTGACGGCCATTTTCTCCACGGTGTCGAGGGCCGGCGCGGCGGAGCTGGCGGCAGCCGCGGCGCGGTTCTCGGCCGGGAGCATGGTGTTCACGCGCTCCTGGAAGGTGGGAAAAAAGGTGCCGAGATCGTGGTTACGGCTGCGGAACTGCAATTCCATGGTCGTGCTCCTTGCATCGAAAAACACAGGCGGCAGGATTGTCCGCCCGGTAGCTGTCCGCTGACAGGGAAGCAAGAAGCATGCCTGACGGCCGTGCGCCAGCCGGCCCCTCCGCACGACACAAAAAGCCGGGCACGACGCCACTGCGCCCGCCCGGCCTCGTGCTTCGGTGCAAAACCGTTCAGCCGCGCGCGGCCGCCAGCTCCTCCAGAAAGCCCGCCGGCACCTCGAAGCCCAGTTGCTGCGCCTTTTCCACGGCTTCCTGCGCCTCGTCGAGGCGGCCTTCCTCAAAGAGCACGAGGGCGAGGTTGTTCCACGCCGGGGCGAAGGCCGGCTCCTGCGCAATGAGCTCGCGGCAGAGGCGCTCGGCCGTGTCCAGCTCGCGCTTCATGAAATAGGCCGTGATGAGGGCGTTCTTGGCCTGGATGAAGTCCGGGGCCCATTTCAGGGCCTTGTTGAGCGCCTGGATGGCCTTGTCCGGCTCGCCCCGCTGGAGGTGCACAAAGGCGATATTGCTCTGCGGGATGGCGAACTTGGCCCGCGAGCCCGCGGCCTCCTCGTTGTAGCGCAGGCAGCCCTCGAGGTCGCCGCGCTCGAGGCAGATGCCGCCGAGCTGCACATAGGCCTCGGCGAGGTGCGGCGAATTGCGCAGCGCCGAAAGGAAGGCCTCCTCGGCGGCCACGAAGTCGCGCTTGCTCAAAAAGGCCAGGCCGAGGTTGTAATAATGGTTGGCGCACTTTTCGTTGGCCTTGATCTCGTCCTTCAGGTCAGCGATATATTCGTCGATGTCGTCGTAATGGGCTTTCATGGCAAATGTCCTTCCTTTTTCAGCAAATCATGGTACCAGAGGCAGAAATCGAAGATGCCCTGGAACTTCTCGTCCTTGTTGATGACGCCGATGGCGCATTCCACGGCGCCCGCGCGGTAGGCCCGGTCGCGCGAGGCCACGCCGTGCGCGCGCGAAAATTCGTCGAGCAGGTCCTGGGCCGTGCGCTGGCTGCGCTCGGTACGGATGTCGAGCGGGTCCTTGGGCGCCTGGAAGGGATCCCAGAGGTCATAGCCCAGGCGGTCCACGAACTTGCGCCGGCGCGGGTTCATCTTTTCATAGATCTCGCGCTTGAGGCGCGCCTGCTCGGCCGTGAGGTCGCGCGGGACCTCCTCGGCGAAGAGGCGCGCGGCCGCGGCGCCGGGCTGCGGGGTTTCTGGCTGGCCGGCCCCGGTTGCTGGCGGCTGGCGGGAAGCGTCGCCCATGTCAGTCTTCCGCCCTGGCCGGGCCGATGCCGAGATAGTTTTCGTCATAGCGCGTCAGGAGCGCCATGGAGAGCGGCACATAGACCTCGCCGAGCTCGAAGCGCGACTCGACGGTCTCGGCGATCTCGCGGCTCAGGGTGTCGAGCCGGCCCTGGAAGCGCTCCAGCCGCACCGTGGGGTAGGACTGGCCCTTGTCGAAGCGCGAGAGGCCGCACACATGGGCCTCGCCGCCGATCTCCGTGGGGATGCCGTAGAGGCGGCAGGTGATGGGGCGCCCGTCATAGAGCAGGCAGCGGTCGTCGGCCCCGAGCAGCGGGCAGCGCACGCGCAGGCTGGCCGCGCGGGCCATGATGGCCTTGGGGCTTTCGCCGTCCTTTTCGGCGCGGAACATCTCGCGCTTGTGGCGCGTGAGCGCGCGGTCGATCTCCGAGGCGCGCGTCAGGATGTCCGAGCGCTCGCGGCCATGCCCGAAGGCCGCGTTGAAGGCCGCGTTGACGGCCATGGCCTCCACAAGGGAAAGATCGAAGAGCGCGTGGCAGCAGTCGCTGCAACCCTCGTGGCAGGTGACGCATTCGGGATACTTGGCCGTCACATGGGCGAAGATGGCGTCCGCCTCGTCCCTCAGGGTGGCGTAGCTGGCAAAGATGGGGCTCAGGTCAGGGATCATGGATGTTTCCTGGGGCGCCCCGCGCCGGCGGCACAGGCACGGCTGCGGGCGCCGAATAGGGGAGTGCCGCCGGGCATGCGCATCATGCACGCACCCGGCGGCACTCCTGAACGGCCTCCGCCCGCGGCGCGAAAACGCGGCGCCCGGCGGGACAGCTTACATTTCTTCCACGGTGATGGCGTTGCTCTCGCAGACCTCGACACAGGATTCGCAGCCGAGGCACTCGTCGGCGTTGACGGGGTCGGACTTGCCGTCCTTCATCTGGTAGACCTCCACGGGGCAAACGTCCACACACTCGCCACAGCCCACGCACTTGTCGGTATCGACGGTCACATTGTAGCCCATTGTTTCCTCCAGAAATTTGGTGTTCCGCTGAGTTACGGGCAGGCCCTGCCCGCTCGCGTAAGGGATAGCGTCACGGGGGGAGCCTGTCAAGTAGCTCCCCGCTTTTTCCCCGGCGCGGGGAGGCTTCAGGGCACAAGCCGCGCCTGGTAGAGGCGCCCCTGCCTCACGACCTGGAGGATGACCTCCGGCGCCAGCCGCTCGCGCCGGAACACGTCCACAAGTTCCTTGCGGCTCCCCACCCGCCGGCCGTCGATGCCGGCGATGTTGTCGCCGGGGCGCAGAAAGTCCGCCGGGCCGCCCTCCCGCACGGAGGCCACCGCGGGCGCGCCCTTGCCGTCTTTTACGGAAAAGCCCCAGCGGCGCTCCATGAGGCGCCCTGCCGCCGCGTCATCCAGCGGCGCGGGCGTGAGGGTCACGGTGCGCGTGCCGTCCTTGCGGCGCAGGGCCACGCGCACGCTCTCGCCGGGCATCTGGTTGCGCAGGGAGTTCACAAGGTCGCGCCCGTCGCGTAAGCCCGTGCCGTTGAGGGAAAGGAGGATGTCGCCCGCCGCGATGCCGGCCCTGGCCGCCGGCGTGCCGGCCACGGCCTCGCGCACGAGCACGCCCGCGGGCTCGATGCCCAGCGCCCCGGCCGTGCGGCCGTCCACATCCTGCCCGAGCACGCCGAGCCAGAGCGGCGCGCTGTGGCTTCCGGCCATGATGTCGTCGAGCACGCGGCGCGCCTTGCCCGCCGGGATGGCGAAGCCGATGCCCTCGCCGCGCGCGTCCACCACGGTGTTGATGCCGATGATGCGCCCGTCGAGGTCGAGGAGAGGCCCGCCGCTGTTGCCCGGGTTGATGGCCGCGTCGGTCTGGATGAGGTCGGTGAGCATGCCGCCCTCGTTGCGGATGGAGCGCCCGAGGGCCGAGATGACGCCGGTCGTCACCGTATGGTTGAAGCCGAAGGGGTTGCCGATGGCGATGACCGTCTCGCCGGGCATGAGGTCGCCCGTGTCCGCGAGGCGCGCCGAGGGCAGGCCCGGGGCGCCGCGGATTTCCAGCACGGCGAGGTCGAAGTCTGGCTCGGCGCCAAGCACGCGAGCGGGAAAGTCGCGCCCGTCCTGCAAATGCACCATGATCTCGCCGCCGCCGGCGACCACATGGGCGTTGGTGAGCACGAGGCCGCGCCCCCCATCCACGATGACGCCGCTGCCAAGGCTCGCCCTTTTGCGGCCCTGGTTCCCCAGGCGGTCGGGGAGCGGCCCGAAGAAGCGCTCCAGCGGCGAAAGGGCGCCCCGCTCGGCCGGCAGGGCGCTCGTGATATTGACCACGGCCGGCGCCGCGGCCCGCACCACGCGCACCACCGGGGTCAGCCGGGCGGAGCCGGCCGGGATGGACGGGGCGGCAAGGGCGCTGCCTGCGGCAAAAAAAGCGAGCAGGAGCAGCGGCAACAGCGGCGCACAGGGGCGTCGGCACCGGGAGGGGCTGGCAGGGCGCACCCTCACCGCGCGGCCTCCTGCGCGGCCAGGGCCGCGCCCACGGTCTCGAGCAGCACGCCCTCGGCCGCGGCCATGGGCAGGTCGATGGTGCCGCCGGCGGCATTGCGGTGGCCGCCCCCGCCGAGGGCCTGGGCCATGACGCGCACGTCCACCCAGCCGCGCGAGCGCAGGCTGAACTTGCAGCTTTCCTCCCCTTCCTCCCGCAACAGCGCGGCCACGCGCACGCCCTTGATGCGCCTGAACCAGTCCACCAGGCCTTCCATTTCCTCCTTGGTGGCGTGGCACTCGCGCATGTCCTCACGGAAGACCGGGCACACGGCCACGCGCTCGTCGCAGGCGAGGCGCACGCGGCCGAGCAGGCGGCTCCAGAGGTGGACGCGGCCCATGCTCCAGCCGCTGTCCAATTGCTCGCGCAGGTCGGAGATGCGGCAGCCGCCGCGGGAGAGCAGCGCGCAAAGCTCGAAGACATCGGCGCTGGTATTGCCGTGGCAGAAGCCGCCGGTGTCGGTGATGAGCCCGAGCGCCACGGAATCGGCAAGCCCGCCCGTCAGCGGCTCGCCGAGGGCCAGGGCCAGGCAGGCCATGAGCTGCGCCGTGGCCGCGGCCTCGGGCGTCACCCAGTTGGCCACCGTGCCCATGCCCGGGCCGCCGAGGTGGTGGTCGATATTGACGCTCGGGAAGTCGGCCACGCGGGCCGCGAGCTCGCGGCCGAGGCGGCCGGGGCTGTCGCAGTCGAGCAAAAGCGCGCTCTCGGGCGCGAAGGGCAGGTGCGAGAGGCTGGTGTGGAGTTTCGCCGGCAGGGGCAAAAAGTCCAGCGTGGCCGGGAGGCCGGTAGGGCTGTAGAGCGTGAACTCGCGCCCCAGGGCCCGGAAGATCCAGCCGGCGGCCGCCATGGAGCCCAGGGCGTCGCCATCAAGGTTGACGTGGGCCGCGATGAGCACACGGTCAAGGCCGCGCACGGCGTCGGCCACGCGGCGGGCGTCGCCGCGCCATTTTTCGGGCACGGCGTCAATCAGCGGCATAGATCTCCACCTCGCTGTCGATCATTTCTTCGGGAGAGACGGCTTCGAGCATCAGGCAGCACTTGTCCATGCGCGAGCGCAAGTGGCGCTCGCTGTTGGAGATGGACACCACCGCGAGCCGGAGGCGGGTGAGGCTGTCTTCCGTCCCGGCCTCGGCCACGGCCACGTTGAAGGTGTTGCGCGCCTTCTGCTTCAGGCTGTTGGCCACGCGGCGCTTGGCCTTGAGGTTGTCGTTGCCGTCCAGGCTGAATTCGACGGTCAGCACCGCCACGAACATGGGCATGGTCTTTTCCGTGCACAGAAAGGGGCGGCCCGCGCTCGCCGCGCAAACCGCCCCCGAAACTGCATCGTCACCCTACAAGGTGGCGGCTTCCTCCACGGTCTCGAAGGCCTCGATGATGTCGCCGACCTTGACATCGTTGAAGTTCTCGAGGCCCACGCCGCACTCGTTGCCCTTGACCACCTCGCGGGCGTCGTCCTTGAAGCGCTTGAGCGAGGCGATCTTGCCGGTGTAGATGACCACGCCATCGCGCAAAAGGCGCACGCCGGCATTGCGGGCGATCTTGCCGTCCGACACGTAGGAGCCCGCGATGATGCCCACCTTGGGCACGCTGAAGGTCTCGCGCACCTCGGCCTGGCCGAGGTAGACCTCGCGGTGCACCGGGGCCAGCATGCCGGCCATGGCGCTCTTGATGTCGTCCACGAGCTTGTAGATGATGTCGTAGAAGCGGATGTCCACGTTCTCGCGCTCGGCCACGTCCTTGATGCGCGCGGCCGGCCGCACGTTGAAGCCGATGATGATGGCCTGCGAGGCCGAGGCGAGCAGGATGTCCGACTCGCTGATGGCGCCCGTGCCACCATGCACCACGTTGATCTTGACCTTGTCGGTGCTCAGCTTGTTGAGCGCCTCGGTGATGGCCTCGAGGCTGCCCTGCACGTCGGCCTTGAGCACGAGGTTGAGGGTCTGGGCCTCCTGGCTCTCCGCGCTTCTGGAGAGGAAGGTCTCCAGCGTGACCTTGGCCTCGGAGCGCAAATCGTGCTCGCGCTGGCGCACGGCGCGCGAATCCGCGATGCGGCGGGCGAGCTTGTCGTCGGCCACCACGAAGAACTCCTCGCCGGCCTCGGGCACGCCCTCGAAGCCCTGCACCTCCACCGGGATGGAGGGGCCGGCCTCCTTGACCTTCTTGCCCTGGTCGCTCGTGAGCGCGCGCACGCGGCCCGAGAACGGCCCGCAGACGAAGTTGTCGCCAAGGCGCAGCGTGCCCTCCTGGATGAGCACGGTGGCCACCGGGCCGCGGCCCTTGTCGAGCCTGGCCTCCACGATGTGGCCGCGCGCCGGCTTGTCCGGGTTGGCCTTGAGGTCCATGATTTCCGACTGCAGGGCCACGAGCTCGAGCAGGTCGTCGAGGCCCTCGCGCGTCTTGGCGGACACGCGGGAGACGACCGTGTCCCCGCCCCAGTCCTCGGGCTGGAGGCCGAGCTCGGCGAGCTCGCGCAGCACGCGGTCAGGGTCGGCGCCGGGCTTGTCCATCTTGTTGACGGCCACCATGATGGGCACATTGGCCGCGCGCGAGTGGTTGATGGCCTCGCGCGTCTGCTCCATGACGCCGTCGTCGGCCGCCACCACGAGGATGACGAGGTCCGTCACCTGGGCGCCGCGCGCGCGCATGGCCGTGAAGGCCTCGTGGCCCGGCGTGTCGAGGAAGACGATCTCGCCGCGCTTGGTCTTCACATGGTAGGCGCCGATATGCTGGGTGATGCCGCCGGCCTCGCCGCTCGTCACGTTGGACTTGCGGATGGCGTCGAGCAAGGAGGTCTTGCCGTGGTCCACATGGCCCATGATGGTGACCACCGGGGGCCTCGGCTTGAGGCTTTCGGGCGCGTCGGCCTCCTTGGGCACGAGGTAGTCCTCCTCGGAGAAGCCGGCCTTTTCCACCTCGTAGCCGAACTCCGCCGCCACCAGCGTGGCGGTGTCGATATCCAGCGACTGGTTGATGGTGGCCATGACCCCGAGCCCGAAGAGCACCTTGATGATCTCGTTGGCCTTGAGGCCCATCTGGTGCGCCATGTCGGCCACGCGGATGGCCTCGGTGACGCGGATCTTGCGCTTGGCGGCCTTGATGGGCTGGGTGGCCTGCGGCGCGGCCTGCACCTTGCCGCCCTTGCGGCGCGAGCGGCCGCGGTTGAGGCGCAGCCCCTCCTCGTCGTCGCCGTGGCGCCCGAAATCGCCCTGCTGGAAGTCCACGGTGCGCCGGCCCTTGAGGCGCTTTTTCTTGCTCTGGCCGTCGCGGCTGTCGGCCTGGCCCGGGGCCGGCTGGCCGAAGCCGGGCGCGCCGGGGCGCGGGGCCCCGTAGCCTCCGGGTGACGCCGCCGGGGAATTCCAGAAGCTCCATGGACATGGCGTTTTCGACGCCGTGCACGCGGGCGATGCCGTCGCCCACGTAGAGCACGGTGCCGGTCTCGCTC
>NZ_JAAKEK010000013.1:0-2500 GCF_011039155.1 Desulfovibrio sp. ZJ746
GGAAGAATTTGGCAGCTTCCTACTTTCCCGCGCGAAGATGCGCAGTATCATCGGCGAGGAAGAGCTTAACTGCCGAGTTCGGAATGGGATCGGGTGTACCCTCTACTCCGTGGCTGCCAAAATGGCTGGACGGCGCGCTTTTCGCGCGGTTCCGGGCTCTTCCTGGGAGCTTCAGTCACTCCCGCCGGAACATCCGTCAAAATATAATTGACAGGGAATGGAAGGAAATTTCGGGGACAAGTCTCACGGGCTATTAGTACTGGTCAGCTCCACCCCTCACGGGGCTTCCACCTCCAGCCTATCAACGTGGTGGTCTACCACGGCCCTTCAGGACTTGCGTCAGGGAGAACTTATCTTGAGGCAGGCTTCCCGCTTAGATGCTTTCAGCGGTTATCCCTTCCGCACATAGCTACTCTGCTGTGCCGCTGGCGCGACAACAGATCCACCAGGGGTGCGTCCATCCCGGTCCTCTCGTACTAGGGACAGGCCCTCTCAATTCTCCTACGCCCACAGAAGATAGGGACCAAACTGTCTCACGACGTTTTAAACCCAGCTCGCGTACCACTTTAAACGGCGAACAGCCGTACCCTTGGGACCTGCTTCAGCCCCAGGATGTGATGAGCCGACATCGAGGTGCCAAACCGCATCGTCGATGTGAACTCTTGGATGCGATCAGCCTGTTATCCCCGGCGTACCTTTTATCCAATGAGCGATGGCCCTTCCATGCGGGACCACCGGATCACTAACACCTGCTTTCGCATCTGCTCGAGATGTCTCTCTTGCAGTCAAGCTCCCTTATGCGTTTGCACTCGGCGGCTGGTTTCCAATCAGCCTGAGGGAACCTTTGCGTGCCTCCGTTACATTTTAGGAGGCGACCGCCCCAGTCAAACTACCCACCAGACACTGTCCCCCCGCCGGCTTACGGCAGGGGGTTAGGGACCTGAAAAAACAAGGGTGGTATTTCAACGATGGCTCCCCCCGTACTGGCGTACGGGGTTCACTGCCTCCCACCTATCCTACACATGCAGTTCCAAATCCCAATGTCAAGCTATAGTAAAGGTGCACAGGGTCTTTCCGTCTTTCTGCGGGAACGCGGCATTTTCACCGCGACTTCAATTTCACCGAGTCTCTGGCCGAGACAGTGTGGAGATCGTTACGCCATTCGTGCAGGTCGGAACTTACCCGACAAGGAATTTCGCTACCTTAGGACCGTTATAGTTACGGCCGCCGTTTACCGGGGCTTCAATTCGGAGCTTCGCTTGCGCTGACTCCTCCTTTTAACCTTCCGGCACCGGGCAGGCGTCAGTCCGTATACGTCGTCTTGCGACTTCGCACAGACCTATGTTTTTAGTAAACAGTCGCCACCACCATTTCTCTGCGGCTCTCCAGGGCTCGGGAGGGCGAGCCTCCCACACCCCGAAGAGCACCCCTTCTTCCGAAGGTACGGGGTTATTTTGCCGAGTTCCTTGGCCAGAGTTCTCTCGAGCGCCTTGGATTATTCATCCCACCCACCTGAGTTGGTTTCCGGTACGGTTTGTGTGCCCTATGCTTAGGAGCTTTTCTTGGCAGCGTGGACTCAACGGCTTCTGGGCTTGCGCCCTCGGATTCGCATCTCAGCATACAGATGCGGGGATTTGCCTCCGCATCATGCCTACCTGCTTGCACCGGGTATTCCAACACCCGGACCGCCTATCCTCCTGCGTCCCTCCATCACGCGGACACACAAGTACCCGAATATTAACGGGTTTCCCATCAGCTACGCGTTTCCGCCTCGCCTTAGGGGCCGACTAACCCTGGGAAGATTACCTTTACCCAGGAAACCTTGGGTTTACGGCGAACGGGTTTTTCACCCGTTTTATCGTTACTCATGTCAGCATAATCACTTCCCTGCAGTCCACCACACCTTTTGGCGCGGCTTCAGCCCGCGGGGAACGCTCCCCTACCAGACCGCTTGCGCGGAATCCAAAGCTTCGGCAGCATGCTTAGCCCCGTTACATTTTCGGCGCAACGTCATTAGACCAGTGAGCTATTACGCTTTCTTTAAACGATGGCTGCTTCTAAGCCAACGTCCTGGGTGTCTCTACAACGTCACCACCTTAACCACTGAGCATGCATTTGGAGGCCTTAGCTGTTGGTCTGGGCTCTTACCCTCTCGACAACGGACCTTAGCACCCGCTGTCTGACTCCCGTGGTACATCTGGACGGCATTCTGAGTTTGAAAGAGTTTGGTAATCTGGTAGGACCCCTAGCTCTGTCAGTGCTTTACCTCCGTCAGACAATCCACGAGGCTATACCTCAATATATTTCGGGGAGAACCAGCTATCACCGGGTTTGATTGGCCTTTCACCCCTATCCACAAGTCATCCGGAACGTTTTCAGCCGTTGGCGGTTCGGTCCTCCACAAGGCTTTACCCTTGCTTCAACCTGCTCATGGATAGATCACCCGGTTTCGGGTCTGATCCGCACTACTTGCGCCCTCTTCAGGCTCGCTTTCACTACG
>NZ_JAAKEK010000014.1:0-2580 GCF_011039155.1 Desulfovibrio sp. ZJ746
GAGCGTGTCAAAACGCACGCGACCGAGGCGACGCCAGCGCCAGACGGCCGAAAGTCGAGCGGTTTCCGCGCCGGGATTTTTTGTTCCGGCAAGGAGCGCAAGCTGGCGGCGACGGGAGCGTATCAAGACATACGTGACCGAGACGCCAGCGCGGCGCGACGCCGCCGGACTGGAGTGGCTTTCCGCGCCGGGATTTTTTGTTCCGGCAAGGAAGGCGAGCAGTTGACGCCGGGAGCCTATTGAGACATAGGTGACCAAGGCAACGGCGAGCCTGACGCCGCCGGAACAAAAAAGACCAAGCGGAAACGGGCCTGTAGCTCAGGTGGTTAGAGCGCACGCCTGATAAGCGTGAGGTCGAAAGTTCAAGTCTTTCCAGGCCCACCAGCGCAAGAAAAGCAATCTCGACAAGCTGCCATCCGTGAGCAGGCACGAGGGGAAGGAAGCCTCGTGAATGTGATTCGGGCGGCAGCCCGACTAGCCGGGAGACCGGCCGGCTCATTGACAATTGAACAGGGAATGGAAGGAAAGCAATTTCGAGCGACAAGTTGCAAAGAGCATCAGGTGGATGCCTTGGCGTCGGAAGGCGAAGAAAGACGCGGTAAGCTGCGATAAGCCTCGGGGAGGAGCTAAACATCCTGTGATCCGGGGATTTCTGAATGGGGAAACCCGCCGGGGGCAATGCCCCGGCATCCCGGCATGAATACATAGTGCCCGGAGGCCAACTCGGGGAAGTGAAACATCTCAGTACCCGAAGGAAAGGAAATCAAGCGAGACTCCCTCAGTAGCGGCGAGCGAAGGGGGAAGAGCCCAAACCGGCCGGATTCGTCCGGCCGGGGTTGCAGGGCCGCCATACGCGATTCGCGAGTAGGCAGGGGAAGGAAGCTGGAAAGCTTCGCCAGAGCGGGTGACAGCCCCGTACCCGAAACCGGAAGCGACGCAGGCGGTACCTGAGTACCGCGAGGCACGTGGAACCTCGTGGGAATCCGGGAGGACCATCTTCCAAGGCTAAGTACTATCCGACGACCGATAGTGAACCAGTACCGTGAGGGAAAGGTGAAAAGAACCCCTGTCAGGGGAGTGAAACAGAATCTGAAACCAGGTGCTCACAAGCTGCGAGAGCCCCCATGTGGGGTGATCGCGTGCCTTTTGCATAATGAGTCAGCGAGTTGATCTGTACTGCGAGGTTAAGCGTGAGCGGAGCCGTAGTGAAAGCGAGCCTGAAGAGGGCGCAAGTAGTGCGGATCAGACCCGAAACCGGGTGATCTATCCATGAGCAGGTTGAAGCAAGGGTAAAGCCTTGTGGAGGACCGAACCGCCAACGGCTGAAAACGTTCCGGATGACTTGTGGATAGGGGTGAAAGGCCAATCAAACCCGGTGATAGCTGGTTCTCCCCGAAATATATTGAGGTATAGCCTCGTGGATTGTCTGACGGAGGTAAAGCACTGACAGAGCTAGGGGTCCTACCAGATTACCAAACTCTTTCAAACTCAGAATGCCGTCCAGATGTACCACGGGAGTCAGACAGCGGGTGCTAAGGTCCGTTGTCGAGAGGGTAAGAGCCCAGACCAACAGCTAAGGCCTCCAAATGCATGCTCAGTGGTTAAGGTGGTGACGTTGTAGAGACACCCAGGACGTTGGCTTAGAAGCAGCCATCGTTTAAAGAAAGCGTAATAGCTCACTGGTCTAATGACGTTGCGCCGAAAATGTAACGGGGCTAAGCATGCTGCCGAAGCTTTGGATTCCGCGCAAGCGGTCTGGTAGGGGAGCGTTCCCCGCGGGCTGAAGCCGCGCCAAAAGGTGTGGTGGACTGCAGGGAAGTGATTATGCTGACATGAGTAACGATAAAACGGGTGAAAAACCCGTTCGCCGTAAACCCAAGGTTTCCTGGGTAAAGGTAATCTTCCCAGGGTTAGTCGGCCCCTAAGGCGAGGCGGAAACGCGTAGCTGATGGGAAACCCGTTAATATTCGGGTACTTGTGTGTCCGCGTGATGGAGGGACGCAGGAGGATAGGCGGTCCGGGTGTTGGAATACCCGGTGCAAGCAGGTAGGCATGATGCGGAGGCAAATCCCCGCATCTGTATGCTGAGATGCGAATCCGAGGGCGCAAGCCCAGAAGCCGTTGAGTCCACGCTGCCAAGAAAAGCTCCTAAGCATAGGGCACACAAACCGTACCGGAAACCAACTCAGGTGGGTGGGATGAATAATCCAAGGCGCTCGAGAGAACTCTGGCCAAGGAACTCGGCAAAATAACCCCGTACCTTCGGAAGAAGGGGTGCTCTTCGGGGTGTGGGAGGCTCGCCCTCCCGAGCCCTGGAGAGCCGCAGAGAAATGGTGGTGGCGACTGTTTACTAAAAACATAGGTCTGTGCGAAGTCGCAAGACGACGTATACGGACTGACGCCTGCCCGGTGCCGGAAGGTTAAAAGGAGGAGTCAGCGCAAGCGAAGCTCCGAATTGAAGCCCCGGTAAACGGCGGCCGTAACTATAACGGTCCTAAGGTAGCGAAATTCCTTGTCGGGTAAGTTCCGACCTGCACGAATGGCGTAACGATCTCCACACTGTCTCGGCCAGAGACTCGG
>NZ_JAAKEK010000015.1:0-1061 GCF_011039155.1 Desulfovibrio sp. ZJ746
TCATCGGAGTTGTCGGGGTCGTAAAAGGCACCGTAAAGATTAACGCTCCGTCGCCATATCTTGGACGACCAGGCACCGGCGATTATGTTCCGAATCCCGTCCCCCATGCTCTCTCCCATGCTGGGAGAGGCCCCAAAAAAAACAATATAGGAGATACCTATGCCCCGAGCCCACAGATATGACCCCATGACTTGGT
Organism: Desulfovibrio sp. ZJ746; assembly: GCF_011039155.1. Lineage (NCBI taxonomy): Bacteria > Pseudomonadati > Thermodesulfobacteriota > Desulfovibrionia > Desulfovibrionales > Desulfovibrionaceae > Desulfovibrio > Desulfovibrio sp. ZJ746. The sequence continues at coordinate 197 of NZ_JAAKEK010000015.1, forward strand.
TCTATGTTTCCTCGGCCGAGGATTTCGGTTTTTGCCCGGACAACGGCACGCGCGTGGACCTGCCCCCGCGGCCGTGGACTGGCCAGTGGCCACGCTGGACCGGGACAGGCTGGGAGTTGGTCCCGGACTACCGCGAGCGCAAGCCGCCGCAATTTGCGCCCGAGGACGTGCAGGCGCCCACGCTCTACTGGCTCCCCGGCGACGGCCCGGACACCCCCGGCCGCCAAATGTTTACGCCGGGGGACCTCCCGGACGGCGCGACGCTTGAGCGCCCGGAAGGCGTGGGCGCGCAGGGCCTCGAGGAGGCCCGACAGGCCAAGGGTCGGGAGATTGACGCGGCCTATGAGGCCGCCTTTGCGGCCACAATGACCATGCCGCAGGCCGAGGCCCCCACGGTGCCCGACGTGACCACCGGGACTGCGCTCTTCGCAGTCGATGACCCGGACGGCCTGGCCTATGTGGTGGCGCAGCTCAATGCCACGCGGCAGGACCTGCGGGCCCAGGCGGCGTCCGCCGAAACTGAGGACGCCGTGGCGGCCATTGTGGTGCGCTATGTGGTCTAGGTTTTTAGGGGCGGATTGCCCCGTCTGCGGGCACTCCCTGCGCCTGGTGCTCAAGGACGGGCGCCTTGTGCTTGTCTGCCCGTGCTGCGGCTTTACGCGCCGCTGACTTAGGTCTTTGACAATCGAAGAGGGATTTTCAGGATGCGGCCCGGCGGCATTTATGCCGGGCCGCACTCTCCCAGCATGGGAGAGAGCATGGGGGACGGGATTCGGAACATAATCGCCGGTGCCTGGTCGTCCAAGATATGGCGACGGAGCGTTAATCTTTACGGTGCCTTTTACGACCCCGACAACTCCGATGA
>NZ_JAAKEK010000016.1:0-994 GCF_011039155.1 Desulfovibrio sp. ZJ746
ACCACCAGTTACTGGCAGAGCGGACCCGTTGCCCGCTTCAAAGTGCCCGTAAATCTGCCGCGTGGCGTCGCCCATCACGCCTCCCATGCTGGGAGCGCGCGTCAAAATAAAAAAGGAGTTTGAAAAATGGCAATCGCCCACACATACAACCCCGTCACCCACGATTATGTCGCGAGCGCCGAGGACCACGGCTACACGCCCTCCAACGCCACCAACGCCTCCCTGCCGCCTCGGCCCTGGACACGCCAGTGGCCGCGCTGGACGGGCAAGAAGTGGGAGATGGTCGAGGATCACCGTGAGCGCAAGGCCCCGGCCTTCCGGGCCGAGGACGCGCAAGCAGCTACGGAGTTTTGGCTGCCCGGTGACGGCCACGACACCCCGTCGCGGCAGGTGTTCGCGCCCGGACCTCTGCCCGAAGGCGCGGCCTTGGAACGCCCGGCACAGACCGCCGAGCAGGATTTGGCCGCAGCCAAGGAGGTCAAGACCTCCGAAATCGAGGCCGGGTATCAAAAGGCGATGGCCGCCACGCTGACCATGCCCCAGGCTTCGCCGACCTCGGAGGACGTGGCCGTGGGCGCGGCCCTGTTCGCCGCCGAGGACGCTGAAGGGCTGGAATATGTGGTCGGCCAGCACGGAGCCACCCGCGAGGCCCTGCTTGACCAAGTTGCGAGCGCCGACTCTCTGGCCGCAGTCGAGGCCGTGGAGGTGCACTATGCTGTCTAGCTTTCTGGGGCGCGAGTGCCCCACCTGTGGCCACAGGCTGCGCATGGCCGTTGTTGACGGGCGAATTGTATTGATTTGCCCCTTGTGCGGCCCCGTGCGTCGCTGATTCCTTGGTCTTTGACAATCGAAGAGGGATTTTTCGGATGCAGCCCGGCGGATACTCCACCGGGCTGAACCTCCCAGCATGGGAGGCGTGATGGGCGACGCCACGCGGCAGATTTACGGGCACTTTGAAGCGGGCAACGGGTCCGCTCTGCCAGTAACTGGTGGT
>NZ_JAAKEK010000017.1:0-565 GCF_011039155.1 Desulfovibrio sp. ZJ746
CCCAGCATGGGAGGCGTGAAGGGTGACGGGATTCGGAACATAATCGCCGGTGCTTGGTCGTCCAAGATATGGCGACGGAGCGTTAATCTTTACGGTGCCTTTTACGACCCCGACTACAGCGATGAATGGAAAGCACCCGGTGCAGGGCCTTATTCTGTCGGTAATCTCCATTTCGATGCATCGCGGGTGGTCCCCACGGGCGCAGTAAACGTTCCCCGCTCCTGGGGCAGTCTCGCGTGCGCCTATTTCGGCCAGCAGTCGCGCAGCTAGGCCGTGGCAGGCTGCCCGAAGTAAGCGCACGCCAAAGAACCCCATGAGCGGGGCACATTCGCCGCGCCCGTGGGGACAACAAGTCCGCTATAGAACCATACCGTACCATATGACGTACCGAAAATGCCGGTAGCTTTTGCCATCAACGCCATTTGTCTGCCGGGTGCAAAGCAATCGCAAACATCATAGGCATAACCGATACCACCAGTTACTGGCAGAGCGGACCCGTTGCCCGCTTCAAAGTGCCCGTAAATCTGCCGCGTGGCGTCGCCCATCACGCCTCCCATGCTGGGAG
>NZ_JAAKEK010000001.1:0-937638 GCF_011039155.1 Desulfovibrio sp. ZJ746
CCACCTTGTAACACAATAATGCCGCTGCCAGTTACGGTATTATCGGAGCGATCAGTTATCACGCCAAGAGCTGTATACCCGGAACCATTTCGCACCCGGTCGCTCATCACCCCTCCCATGCTGGGAGTGACCACCGCCGATAAGCCCTCCAAGCCAAAAGGAGGGCTTATTTATGGAAATCCAAGTATTCGGCGATCTCTTGGCGGAATGGTGGGGGCGGTATCTGGCGCGAGGTTCGGCGAAATATGCCGCCGAGTGCTGGCGGCGTCTGGTGCGCGAAGTCCTGCCGACGCTGGGCGACAAGCCGCCCAAAAAAATCACGCCGCCCATGATCTTGCGCATCCTGCGCCGCATTGAGGCAAAGGGTACTTTTGCCTCGGCGCGCAAGATCAAGAGCCATATTTCGCAGGCCATGCGCTACGGTATAGCCTGCGGTGTGGTGGGCAGTGATCCCACCCGCGATCTTTCATATGCGCTCACGCCCCACAAGTCGCGCCCGCGCGCGGCCCTTACGGAGCCCGCGGCCATTGGCAGCCTCATGGCCGCTATTGAGCGCTTACGCCCGCGCAAGCGTTCCCTGTCGCTCAAGTTGCTCGCCCTGACCTTTGTACGGCCTGGAGAACTGGCTGCGGCGGAATGGGCAGAGGTCTCCTGGGATGCCGCCTTGTGGCGGATTCCGGCGGCGAGAATGAAAATGAAGCGGCCGCATATGGTTCCGCTTTCCCGCCAGGCGCTGGAGGTTTTACGCGAGCTCCACGGCCTTACTGGCGCATACGCCCATATGTTCCCAAGACGCAGGGATAAAACAATGCCCGAAAAGCCCCGTTGCCTTGGCTATGCGCTCCGCGCCCTTGGCTATGACGGCGCTACAATGACACCGCATGGCTTTCGCGCAATGGCCGCGACGACTCTTAGCGAGCTGGGCTGGCCCTCGGAAGTTATCGAGCGCCAGTTGGCCCATATTGACCGTAACCAGGTTCGCGCGGCCTACCAGCGTGGCGAGCTTATAGAGGAACGCCGCAAAATGTGCCAAGCGTGGGCCGACTGGCTCGACCTGCGCTGTGCGCGGGCCATTCTGGGCAGGTAGGCAAGACTTCGGCAGAGGCGGGGGCGCTCCCACGCCCCCACAGACGGCCCGCCGCAACGGGCCGCCACGGCCCCACGGACGGCAGTCTCACGTCCGCAGAGTATCCGCCTGCTGTTTGCCCCTTGGAGGGGCGCAAGCAGTTTAGCGGGCCGCGCATCGGGGCGCAACATGCAACGAGCCATGCGAGAGGAAACGGAGAAAGAAATCAGGTGCGGCCAGTGCCACAAGCTGCTGGCGCGAGGCTGGGCGCGCGACGCCCACATCGTTCACAAGTGCCCCCGGTGCGGGGCCTACAACACTCTGCGCGCGCTGCCGCCGCGAGCGGCGGAACCGCACAAGGCAGGATAGCCCTTTCGCCCATTGCGGGCCGCGAGCCCCAGTCCAGCAGGCCCGGAGCCTCCTCAAGGAGGTTCCGGCCGTGCGCAAGCCCTATCACCCCCCGGCCCTAAGCGCCTATTTGCCGCCCGAGGGCAACGCCCCAAGCTACCTCATGGGCGCAACAGGGCCGCAAGGTTTCGGCAGCGCCGCCCTCTATGTGGCGCAGATTCCTTTCGCGCTGGCCAGGCAGGTGATCCAGCGGCATCACTATAGCCACAGCATAGTTAATAACAGCTACCTGCACCTGGGCGTTTACCGCGAGGGGGCCTTTGAGGGCGTACTGCAATGGGGCTACGCACTTCGGCCTGCGGGGGCCGGGCGCGTGGTGGAGGGCCCCGTCCAGGGGCAATATCTCGAGCTCAACCGCATGTGGCTCTCAGACGACGCGCCACGCAATACCGAGAGCCGCGCCATAAGCTACGCTCTCAAATACATTCGCCGCGCCTGCCCCACCGTGGCCTGGGTACAGTCCTATGCGGACGAGCGTTGCAAGGGCCTGGGCGTTGTCTATCAGGCGTGCAGCTTTCTCTACTTAGGGGCGCATGTCTCGCCCTTTTACGTCCTGGACGGCGAGGTCTATCACAAGCTCAATGCCACGGCGCGCGGCCGCGGCGGCCGTGCCGCCTACCTGCGCGCCAACATAGACCGCGCCCAGGTGGTCCAGTGGCGGCAATTCCGCTATTTACGCTTTCTTAAAACGGATTGGCGGCAGCGCTTGCGCCTGCCCGTGTTGCCGTACCCCAAGCCTGGCGACTAGTGTTTACCACTGCGGGCCTTGCGCCCCAGCCGGGAGCCGCCTGACCGCCTACCGGAGCAGTTCCATGTTCAAGGTCTCACTTTCCAGCAACGTGACGCTGTTCCAGGGCGATGCCCTGGCCGTCCTTACCACTCTCCCGGATGCCAGCGTGGGCGCTATCCTTACCGACCCGCCCTATTCCAGCGGCGGCCTGACGCTTACCGAGCGGCAGGGCGACCCGGCCAAAAAGTACCGCGGCTCTTCCTTTAAACGTAGATTCCCGGCCATGCTGGGCGACGCCAAGGACCAGCATAGCTGGACCGTGTGGTGTATGCTCTGGCTTGCCGAGTGCTGGCGCATTGCCCAAGCGGGCGCGCCGCTCATGGTGTTTACGGACTGGCGGCAGCTTCCGGCCCTGGCGGACGCGGTGCAGGCCGCGGGCTGGATATGGCGGGGCATTGTTGTCTGGGACAAGCGCGTGGGGCGGCCCATGCTGGGGCGCTTCCGGCCGCAGTGCGAGTATGTGGTCTTTGCCACCAAGGGGGCTTTCGCCGCGGCCTCACGGGAGCACCTGCCGGGCGTGTTTGCGCATACCGTTAACCACGCGCGCAAGCTGCACCTGGCCAGCAAGCCCGTGCCCCTGCTGCTGGACCTTTTGGCCGTGACCTTCCCGGATGCCATAGTCCTCGACCCCTTCATGGGCGCGGGCTCGGCAGGCGAGGCGTGCGTGGCCACGGGGCGCGGCTATGTGGGCGTAGAGCTGTCCCCGGAGTATTTTGAGGTGAGCCGGGCGCGCCTTGAGGCGGCGCTTGCGGCGCGTGGCCACGCCGTCGTTTGACACGCGGCCCCGGATTGGCGAGCATCAGGCAGGAGGTGCGCCGCATGAGCGTGGACACTCTCAACAGGCAGCTTGCCAAGCTGGGGCTTGCCGGGCCGGACAATGAGCAATCCATAGGGGCCATGCAGACGGACCGCTGGGCGATTTTCGGCGACGCCAGCGGGGACAGCGTATTGATAGCGGACCGGGACGACGCGGCGCGGCAACTGCGCCAGATCATTCAGGGCGGCGCGGGCCTTTCGCGCGAGCGCTTCTGGGCAGGCGACTGGCTTGACGACGCCCCACATTTCAAGGCGCTCGATGCCCTCTGGGCGGCGCTTCCGGCGCTCCCGCGCGAGGCCACCGTGGCGATCCCGCGCAGTGCCGAGCGCCAGACCATAGGCCGCGTCAAGCGCCTGGGCAAGGATTGGCTACTGCTGGAGACGGAGACGGGCGAGTTTGCGCTGGTCCCGGCCAAGGATGCTGCCAGGTGGCGGCTGGACTAGTACAGGGCGTGCAGGCAGCCGATGACCACGCCCACAATGCGGGCATCCTCGCGCCCGGTGATATTGATGTCCGGGTACGCGGCGTTCTCGGGCCGCAGCAGCACACGGCCCGAGCGGCGATGCAGGCGCTTGACCGTGACCTCACCGCCCAGGGACGCAATGACGATCTTGCCCGAGGGCGCGTCCTCTGCCTTCTCCACCACCAGCAAGTCGCCGGGCATGATGCCAGCGCCCAGCATGGACTCGCCGGACGCGCGCAGGAAATAGGTTTTTTCCGGGTGCGGGATCACCAGATCGTCAAGGGTAAGGCATGGCAATTCAGGGGCGCTCATGGCCTCTTAAATTAAGGACGGGCTGCTCCACAAGCAAGCCCGTTTTTTTACGTTCAAAAATCGTGCCAATATCCCGCGAAACTCATTTTGAAATTTGCAAACTAAGTTTCGTTTTTTTGCAAACTAAATTTCGCTTTACAACGGGCTCGCCGTCAAACTCCGTCACATGGAAGAAGTGGAGCCGCACGCGGATGCCACGCGCAGGATACGCGTGCTCGGCCAAGCGCCAGAAGCGCGCCTCGCGCACCGTGAGGCCGAGTTCCTCCGCGAGTTCGCGGGCGAGGGCCGATTCCGCGCTTTCCCCGGCTTCGAGCTTGCCGCCCGGGAGTTCCCAGAAGCCGGCCAGCGGCTTGCCCCCGGGCCTTTGCGCGGCGAGCAGGCGCCCCCCGCGCCAGAGGATGCCCGCGGCCACGTCAATGAGCGGCAGGGCGTCGCAAGCGGGCTTTGCGGCCTCGGCCTTCATGCGTCCTTCTCCGCTCCGGCGCCATGACGGGCGCGGACTTCATCGAGCTTTGCCTCCAGCTCCGCCATTTCCTCCACCAGCGCCTCGCCACGGCCGCGGCATTCCTCGAAGCGCTTGAGCAGTTCGCCGGAGCGGGCGTGGTCGGCATAGACCTCGGGGTCGGCGAGCTGGGCTTCCGCCGCTCCCTGCTCCTCGAGCACGCGGGCGAGCTCGGCCTCCAGCTTTTCGTATTTCTCCTGCAGGGGCTTGAGCGCCTTGTGCAGGGCGTTGCGCTGGGCCGCCTCCTCGCGCTTGCGCTTTTTCTGGTCCTCACGGGAGAGGGGCGCCACGCGCGGGGCCGGCTGCGCCGCTTCCGCCGGGGCGTCCCCGCCGTCGAGGGTGAGGAGGGCGCTCGCGGAGACCCCGGCCAGCCGGGCCTTGCGCGCCGTGTCATAGGCCGCAAAATCGGGGTAGACCGTGATGCCGCGGCTATCCAGCTCCCACGCCTCGGCGCCCACCTGCGAGAGCAGCCAGCGGTCATGCGCCACCATGAGCAGGGTGCCGTCGAATTTTTGCAGCGCCCGCGCGAGGGCCTCGCGGCTTTCAAGGTCGAGATGGTTGGTGGGCTCGTCCAGAAGGAGGAAGTTGCAGCGCTTCAGGAAGAGGCTCGCCAGCACGAGGCGGCTTTTTTCGCCGCCCGAGAGCGCGCTCACCTGCCTGTCGAAATACTGCTGCCCCAGGAGGAAGAGCCCGAGCACGCTCATGAGCTCCTCCTCGGTGGTGCGCGGGTCGGCAAGGCGGCGTAGCTCGGCGAGCACCGTGGTGTCGGGCCTCAGCGTCTCCATCTGGTGCTGGGTGTAGTAGCCGAGGCGCGTGAGCGAGCCCGTGACGAGCGAGCCGCCCGTGCGCTCGAGGCTGCCGGCCAGGAGCTTGAGCAGGGTGGACTTGCCGCAGCCGTTGTGGCCCACGAGCGCGATGCGGGCCCCCCGGTACAGGGTGAAGGTGAGCGGCGGCCACATCGTCTTTCCGTCCGGGAAGTGGAAGGCCAGCTCCGCCGCCGAGAGGACGACCTTTTCCGAATGCGGGGCCTCGGGCCAGACGAAGTTGAGCTCCCGGCGCCTGGGCTCCGGGCGGTAATCCTCCAGCTCTTTTTCCAGTTTTTTCGCCATCTTCTGGCGTGACCCGGCCTGGCGGGCCTTGGTGGCCTTGGCGCGGAAGCGCTCAACGAAGGCCATTTTGCGGTCGAGCTCGTCCTGCAGGGCCTTGGCCTCGCGCTCACGCTGGGCGTTGTATTCCTCCTGGAGGCGCAAAAACTGGCTGTAGGTAGCCTTGCGGTAGACCGGCCTGGAAAGCCCGAGATAGAGGACATGGGTGCCCACATTGTCCATGAACACGCGGTCATGGGCGACAAAGACGAGGGCGCCCGAAAATTCGCGCAAAAAGCCCTCCAGCCACTCCACGGCCTCCATGTCGAGGTGGTTGGTGGGCTCGTCGAGGAGCAACACGTCCGCCCCGGCCACGAGCACGCGGGCGAGCTTGGCGCGCTCGCGCCAGCCGCCGGAAAGCTCGCGCAGGGTGCGGCCCCACTTGGCCTCGGAAAAGCCAAGGCCCGAGAGCACGGCCTTGGCGCGGTGCTCCGGGTTATAGCCGTAGACAGCCTCGAGCTCGGCCTGGCGTTCCATGAGGCGCGTGAGGCGCGCCTCGTCCCCGGCCTGGGCGGCCTGCTCCCACTGGGCCCAGAAGTCGTTCCAGTCGTGGAGCACGTCGAGCACATAGTTGAGCAGCGGCGTATCCAGCGCCTCGTCGGAAAGCTCCTGCTCCACATAGCCCAGGCGGCAGCCCTTGGGCAGCAGCACGCGGCCGCCGTCCGGCGCCTCCACGCCGGCCAAAAGCCGCAACAGGGTGGACTTGCCCGTGCCGTTGGGCCCGCAGACGCAGAGCCGTACGCCGGAATCCACCTCCAGCGAGAAATTGTTGAAGATGTCCCGGCCGCCAAAGGCCTTGGAGAGTTCCTGAACGGCGATCTTCACAGCCAGCCCTCGCGGCGGTAGCCGGCCACGGCCTCGGCCATGCCTGCTTCAAGGTCCATGCGCGGCGCGAAACCGAGATCGTCGCGGATGCGCCGGGCGTCGCAGAGCCAGCCGGGCGCCCGAGCCTCGCGGTATTTGTCAAGGTTCCAGTTTGGCGCGCGCCGGGGCGCCTGAAGGCCGCAGAGCCGCCCAAGTCGCGCGACGGCCACGCCCGCGAGGCTTGAGAGTGCCGCGGTCAGGGCCATGAGCGGCAGGGGGAGCTTCAGGATATGCACGCGCTCGCGGCCGAGCGCCACGCCCATGGCCCGGCAGAAGGAGGCCATGTCGTGGCTGGCTCCGTCATCAATATAATAGGTTCCCCGCGCGCCCTCCCCGCAGGCGAGGAGGACGGCCTGCGCCGCGTCGTCGGCATGGATGACGGAAACGGGGAAGCTGTGGAACAGTCCCGGACTCACGGCCACGCCACGGGCCACGCCCTTGAAGACCGGCAAAAGGCCCTTGTCGCCCGAGCCATAGATGATGGGCGGCCGGAGCACCACCAGCCGCTCGCCCAGCGCGCGCCCGAGGATCTCCTCGCCGAGGAGCTTGGACCAGCCATAGGCCGACACCGGGCGGCAGGGGGTGTTGGGCGCGCCGGGGCTGCCCGGGGCTTTCGCCGGGTCCGCCGCCGGGCCGGCCGCCGCGAGGCTGGAGACGAGCACGAAGCGCCTAAGCGCGGGGGAACCTTGCGCGGCCCGGGCCAGTTGGGCGGCCGCGCGGCCGTTGGCGCGCAAATAGTCCTGCCAGCCGAGCCCGAAGAGCAGGGCGGCCATGTGGATGCAGATTTCCTGGCCGGCCAGCGCGGAGGCCAAACCCTCGCCGCTGGCGCAATCGCCCCGGGCCACGGCCACGCCGGCGGGCAGCCGGCTCACGTCCGAGCCTGCGCGCGCAAGGCAGGTCACACGGGCGCCGGATTCGAGAAGCTGCGGCAAAAGATGGCCGCCAAGAAAGCCGGTGCCGCCGGTGACGAGCACGCGCTTGCCCGCGAGCTGCGCGGGGGCGGTATGGGGGGAGGGTGCCGCCGTGTCCGTCATGGCTCGTTGATCTCCCGGCGGTAGATGCGGTAGCGCTTGACGATGCGGCCGGAAAAATCCTCGATGAGGTCGTCGATGGCCACATTGTCCTCCAGCACCCACGAGCCCTCCACCCACTGGAAGTCGGGGCGCCGGCGCGCCGTCTCGAGCATGGCGTCGAGCAGCAGCAGCGGCAGGCCCAAAAGGCGGTACTCGGGCTTGATGCCGAAGAGCATGATGCGGTAGCCGCCGCGGATCTCCGCGCGCGACCGCCACCAGTGCCACGGCGCCGAAATGCCGATCTTGCCGTTCAGGCGCTTCAAGAGCGGGTTCATGTCCGGCAGGGCCACCATGCCCGCGGCCGGCTCGCCCTTGTGGAAGAAAAGCAGGAAGAAATCCGGGTCGAGGATGGTCTTGAGCTCCTTCACATGGCGCTCGGCCTCGCCGGGGGAGAGCGGCGAAAAGCCCCAGTTGTCCGCCCAGGACTCGCGGTAGATGTCGAGCATGGCGCGGATGTCCGCCGCCATGGTGGCCTTGCTCGAGGTGCGCGCCGTGAAACGGCCCTCGGCCTTGAGCCGGGCCACTTCTTCCTTGAGCCAGTCGGGCAGCTCGAGGCTCTTGCGCTCGATGAGGTAGGCGAAAAGGTCTTCCTCCTTGCGCAAGTGCCAGCTTTCCAGAAGACGGGCGTACCACGGCGGGTTCCACGGCATCATGATGGCCGGCGGCCGGTCGAAGCCGTCCACGAGCAGGCCGCAGGTGTAGTTGGTGGAGGGGTTGAGCGGGCCGCGAAGATAGGTCATGCCCTGGGCGCCCAGCCAGTCGCGCGCGGCGGCGAGCAGGCCGTGCGCGGCCCCGGGGTCGTCCTCACAGTCGAAAAAGCCGAAGGCCCCGCAGGTCTCGCCGGCGTAGGCATTGTATTTCTCGTCCACGATGGCGGCGATGCGGCCCACCGGGCGCCCGTCGCGCCACGCGAGGAAGAGCTCGCGCCGCGCCGTCTCCCAGAAAGGGTGTTTCCCGGGGGTGAGGAGGGCGCGATCCTCGCTTTTCAGCGGTGGCACCCAAAGCGGGAAGCTCCCGAGGATGCGCCAGGGCAGGTCGATAAAGGCGGAGAATTCCTCGCTCGTGCTGACGGGCCGGATGCGCGGGGCCATGCTAATCCGTCACCAGCGCGCCGGTAAGCTCGCGCGGGGATGCGGCGCCCGCGCGCTCGCAGGCGGCGGGGAGCTCCGCCACGAGGGCGAAGGCCGCGTCCGGCCGAAGGAAGTTGGCCGTGCCCACCTGAATGGCGCTCGCGCCCACGAGGAGGAATTCCAGCGCGTCGTCCGCCGTGATGATGCCGCCGAGCCCCACCACGGGGATGCGCACGGCCCGCGCCACCTGCCACACGCAGCGCAGGGCCACGGGCTTGATGGCCGGCCCGGAGAGCCCGCCCACGATGTTGGCGAGCGCCGGCCGCCGCCTCGGCAAATCAACGGCCATGCCAAGCAGGGTGTTGATGCACGAGACGCTGTCCGCCCCGGCGTCCTCCACGCTCCTGGCCATGAGGGCGATGTCCGTCACGTTGGGCGAGAGCTTGACCATGACGTGCTTGTCCGGCGCGCCCTCGCGCACGGCGCGGGTGACGGCGTGGGCGAGCTTCGGGTCCTGCCCGAAGAGGGCGCCGCCCGCGGCCACATTGGGGCAGGAGACATTGACCTCGAGGGCGGCGATGCCCGGCTCCCCGTTGAGGCGGATCGCGAGCTCGCGGAATTCCTCCGGGCTCGTGGCGTAGAGGTTGGCGACGATGGCCGTCTCGCGCCAGGGCAGATGCGGGAGCTTGAAGTTGAGGAAGGCCTCCACCCCGTCGTTCTGGAGGCCCACGGCGTTGAGCATGCCGGCCGTGGTCTCCACGATGCGCGGCCGCGGGTTGCCCTGCCTCGGCTTGAGCGACAGCCCCTTGACCACGATGCCGCCGAGGGAGGCGAGGTCGCCGTAGGGCGCGAACTCAAGGCCGCTCCCGAAGGTGCCCGAGGCCGTGAGCACGGGGTTTTTCAGGGTGAGGTCGCGGCACTGGCCCTTGAGGGTGACGGAAAGGTCCATATCAGAGCTCTACCTGGCTGGCCCAGAACACGGGCCCCTGGGTGCAGACCTGCACGGGCGTTTCGCGCGTGGCGGCCACGGGCCACGCGGCCGTGGTGCGCGTCACGCAGCCGAGGCAGGCGCCCACGCCGCAGGCCATGCGGTTTTCGAGCGAGAGCTGGGCCCGCGCGCCGAAGGTGGCGGCGAGCCGCTGCACGGTCAGGAGGAAGGGGCGCGGCCCGCAGGCGAGCACGAGGCCGTGCTGCTCCGCATTGTCGCGGATGCGCTCCTGCAGGGTGAAGATGAAATCGTCGAGGTCGCCGGATTCGGGCTCGCGCAGGGTGTCCACGGGGATGCGCTCGTTGATGCTGTCCACCGGGTAGCAGCCCAGGGGCTCGCGGTGCCCGAAGAGCATGGTGAGGTTCCACGGCTGCGGGTGCCGGTTCACATAGCCCACGAAGGGCACGATGCCCATGCCGCCGGCGAGCAGCAGGGTGGGCGTGTCCTCCTCCATGGCGAAGCCGTTGCCGAGCGGCCCCCAGACGCGCACTTCGTCGCCGGGGGCGAGCTTCGCCATGCGCTGCGTGCCCCGCCCGTGGACCTGGAAAAAGCAGATGAGGTGCCGGGCCGTCATGTGGCAGATGCCGAAAGGCCGCGCCCACGGGATCTCAAGCCCGAAGGAGAGCGGCCGCACCATGACGAACTGGCCGGGGCGCCAGCGGTTCCAGTCGGGCCAGTCGGGGCGGGAGAGGCGCAGGGCGAAGAAGCGGTGCTCCGGCCCGGTCTGGCCGAAGGGCACCAGGTCGAGGACCGTGAGCAGGCTCGAGGATGGAGTGGACATGGCGTTGCTATACTCCGGGAGGGGCGGCACGGTCAACCGAGGGCCGGCCGGCGCCTGCGGTGGCCGGGGCTTTCCCCCGCGGGCTTTGCGCGCTAGCATGCGCAAGCAGAGGAGGAGAGCATGGAAACACTGGCAGGCGAAGAAAGGGAAACGGGCGCAAGCCCCGAGGCGCGCGCGATGTATGCGGCGAGGCGCGACAGGCTGCGCGGCCTCATGGCCGAACGCGGGCTCGACGCCCTCCTGGTGAACCGGGCGCCCAACCGCTTCTATCTCTCCGGCTTCGAGCTCCATGACCCGCAATGCAACGAGAGCGCGGGCGCGCTCGTCATCACGGCGGACGGGCGCGACTGGCTGGCCACGGACGCGCGCTACACCGACGCGGCCGCGCGCCTCTGGGACGAGGACCGCATCTTCCGCTACGGCGGCGACGCCGCGCGTGACCTCGCCGGCCTGTTGCGGCGCTCGGGCGCGCGCGCGGGCTTTGAGGCCAAGGGGGTGAGCTTCGCCTTCGGGCGGGAGCTTATCACCCATGCCGGGCGCTTCCCCGCGCTTGAGGCGGCGGACGGCCTTGTGGAGCGGCTTCGGCGCCGCAAGGAGCCGGCGGAGATCGCGGCCATGGAAAAGAGTTTCGCCCTCAACCACAGGCTCATGCGCCATGTGGAGGAGGGCCTTGCCCGCGGCGAGTGGCGCGGGCGCGAGGAGCGCGAACTGGCGTGGGAGATCGAGCGCTTCTTCCGCGAGAACGGGGCCGAAGGCCTCGCCTTTGCGAGCATCGTGGCCGCGGGGCCCAACGGGGCGCTCCCGCACGCCATCCCCGGGAGAACGCGCATCCCGGCCGAGGGGCCGGTATTGGTGGATGTGGGCTGCCGGGTGGACAGCTACTGTTCTGACCAGACGCGCACCTTCTGGGCCGGGGACGCGCCGGGCAAGGAATTTTCGCGCACGCTTTCGCTGGTGCGCGAGGCGCAGGCCGCGGCCATGGCCGTGATGAAGCCGTGCGTGGCCTTCGCCGAGGTCTACGCGGCGGCGGCGGCCGTGTTCGCCGGCGCCGGGGTGGAAAAGCGCTTCACCCACGGCCTCGGGCACGGCGTGGGCCTCGAGACGCACGAGGCGCCGAGCCTGTCCCCGCGCGCCACGGGCGCGCTCCTTCCGGGCATGACCGTCACCGTGGAGCCGGGCCTGTACTATCCCGAGTGGGGCGGCGTGCGCTGGGAGCACACGGTGCTCGTCACGGAAGACGGCATCCGGGCTTTCTGAGGCCGGAGCCCCCCAACCCGGTCCCGGGGGCACCGCCCTACTGTTTCAGGCAGTGCACGGAGGCCGGGGGCAGCGGCAGCACGGGCGAGCGCAGGTCCTCGCGGAATTCGCGCCAGCTGCGGCTCACGTTGAGCGCGTCCTCGGCCACATCGCGCAGCGCCACATAACTTTCCGCCAGGGTGAGGCGGTCGGTGTCGATGACGGCGTCGGCGCGCAGCGGTTCGTCAAAGGCGTCGGCCACGCCGGTGAGGCGCTCGAGCTCGCCGCGGGCCGCGCGGGCGTAGAGGCCCTTGGTATCGCGGTCGACAAGGGTCTTGAGCGCGCAGCGCACCCAGATCTCGCGGTAAAGCGGGATCTGCTCGCGGTTTTTGCGGCGCATGCACTCATAGGGCGTGATGGCGGTCACGATGCAGACCTTGCCCTGGGCGTGCAGCTGGAGCGCGTGCTCGCGCATGGCGTCGATATTGCGGATGCGGTCGGCGGGCGTGAAGCCCGTGAACCCGAACTGCCGCCTGAAGGCGTCGCCGTCCACATGGGCCACATTGTGGCCCTGGCTTTCAAGATGCAGCCGAAGCAGGGAGCCGAGCGTGGTCTTGCCGCTGCCGGAGAGTCCAAGCAACCAGATAACGGGCATGATGCGAACCTCGTGTACGGCCGGCGGCGGGGCCGCCGGGCCATGGCTTTGCGCCGTTGATGTTTGCCTGGACATTTGCAAGAAGCCGGCCAAACCTTGAAACACAAGGCTTTTGCGCTGGCCGCGTGAGCTTTTTGACGCCGGCGCGGCTGGCGGGGTGCGCGGCTGTACAGGCGCGCCAAAGCGGGATAGGCTCGCCTTCCGCCCTGAGCCTGCGGGCGCGAGTGAAAGCCGGGAGGGACGATGCTCGCCATTGTGGATTACGGAGCCGGAAACCTGACAAGCGTGCGCCGCGCGCTCGAGCATTGCGGCATCCCCAGCGTGGTGACCGCGAGCCCGGATGAACTGCTCGCCGCGGAGGGCGTCATCTTTCCCGGGGTGGGCGCGGCCGGGCAGGCCATGCAGGCCCTTGCGGACGCCGGGCTCGAGGGGCCCCTGCGCGAGATCGTGGCGGCCGGGCGCCCCTTTCTCGGCATCTGCCTCGGCTGCCAGATATTGCTTGAGCGGAGCGAGGAGGGCGATGTGACGACCTTGGGCCTCGCGCCCGGCGTGTGCCGCCGCTTCCCCCCGGACATGCTGGAGGAGGACGGCACGCCCGCCCCGGTGCCGCACATGGGCTGGAACCGCCTCGACATGGTGCGCCCCTCGCGCCTTTTGGCGGGCATCGGCCCGGACGCGGAATTTTATTTCGTCCACAGCTATTATGTGGACACCGAGCCGGGCCTCGAGATCGCGCGCACGCGCTATGGTTGCGAGTTCTGCTCGGTCTACGGGCGCGACGGCTTCTGGGCCGTGCAGTTCCACCCCGAAAAGAGCGGGCGCCCGGGCCTTGCGCTGCTGGAAAATTTTTATGCCTATTGCCGGGAGGCCGCATGCTCTCGAAACGGGTCATAGTCTGCCTCGATGTGCGCGACGGGCGCCTCACCAAGGGCGTGCGCTTCACCGGCAACGAGGACATCGGCGACCCTGTGGAAAGCGCGCGCCGCTATTATGAGGAAGGCGCGGACGAGATCGTCTTTTACGACATCACGGCCTCGGCCGAGCGCCGGGGCATCTTTCTTGATGTGGTCAGGCGCGTGGCGCGCGAGATCTTCATCCCCTTTTCCGTGGGCGGCGGCGTGGCGAGCGTGGCCGACATGCGCGCCGTGCTGCTCGCCGGGGCGGAGAAGGTGTCGGTCAATTCCGCGGCCGTGCGCGACCCGGAGCTCGTGGCCCGCGGGGCCGAGGCCTTCGGCTCGCAGGCCATGGTGGTGGGCATGGACGTGCTCGCCGTGCCGCCCACCGAGACGGTGCCCTCGGGCTATGAGATCGTGGTCCACGGCGGGCGCAAGCGCACCGGGCTCGACGCTCTGGCCTGGGCGCGCCGCTGCGAGGCCCTGGGCGCGGGCGAACTCTGCGTCAATTCCATCGACGCCGACGGCACGCGCGACGGCTATGAACTCAGGCTCACCCGCGCCATCGCCGACGCCGTGAACATCCCGGTCATCGCCTCGGGCGGCGCCGGCGAGCCCGGGCACCTCCTCGCCGCCGTCACCGAGGGGCGGGCCTCGGCGGCGCTCGTGGCCTCCATCGTGCATTTCGGGCAGTACAGCATCCGCGCCTGCAAGAAATGCCTCGCAGAGGGCGGCGTGCGGACACGCCTCACATGGTAGGGGCTCACATGGCAGAGGCTTGCGTGCCGGGGGGGCTCGAGGCGAAGGCCGCGCGCCTCGGCGAAGTGCTTGCCCAAATCCCGCGTATGGCCGTGGCCTTTTCCGGCGGCCTCGACAGCCGCTTTCTCTGCCACGCGGCGCAAAGGGCCGGTTGCGACCTCCTGCTCATCCATGGCGCGGGGCCGCACGTGCCGGGGGAGGAAAGCGTCGGCGCGCAGGAATGGGCGCGGGCGCGGGGGCTCAGGCTCATCACCTTCGTCCATGATCCGCTTGGCCTGCCGGAAGTGGCGGTCAACAGCCGCGAGCGCTGCTATGCCTGCAAGCGGGCGCTCCTCGGCGGCATGCGCGCGGCGCTTGTGTCCTGCGGGGAGGAGGAACTCGTCCTCTGCGACGGCGGGAATCTGGACGACCAGCGCGCCTTCCGGCCCGGGCTTCGGGCGGTGGCCGAGGCCCGCGTGCGTTCGCCGCTGGCCGAGGCCGGGCTTGCCAAGGCGGATATCCGCGAGCTCGCGCGGGCCACGGGCCTTGACCGCCCTGACCAGCCGGCGCGGCCCTGCCTGCTCACGCGGCTCGCCTATGGCATGGAGCCCACGGCGGCGCTTTTGGCGCGCGTGGCCAGGGCTGAGGCCGAGCTTGGCGCGCTGGACGCCGCCGACAGGGCGGACTTCGGGGCGGCGGCCGGTTTCGGCGAATTCCGCCTGCGCCTCAAGCCTGCGCCGGTCTTTCAGTGCAGCCGCGTGCCCGCGCGGCTCACGGCAGCCCTTGAGGAAATCATGGCCGCGCACGGCTTCACGCCCTTCAGCGTAGTGACGGGCGAGAAGGTGAGCGGCTTTTTTGACGCGGAAACACGCTGATATGCGGCCTCGCGGGCTGGACTTTCCCGCGGGGATGTCCTATTCATAAGCACTTCTGCTGCGAACGCAGTGCGCGCGGCACTGAAGATCATTTCTGGAGGAGAAAAGACCCATGGCCCACAAGAAGATCGAGCGCAAGAAAGAGCTGGACCGCCGCCGCAAACGTCGCGCCGAGCGCATGAAGCTCCGTTTCCGCGAAGCGCGCAGCGGCCTCAAGGCCTGAGTGCGTCCGCGCCGCTCAGGGGTGAGCCCGGGGCGGGCGCGGCACGGGTTTTCCGCCGCGGAGGGCGGCGGTTTTGCGTCAGTGGTCAAGAAGGACGGCCGGCGCGCTTTTGCGTGCCCGGCGTTCTGTGCGTTTTTCAGGCCGCGGGCCGCGAGCGTGGCCGGCGGCGCAACCTCAAGGGAGACGGCTTCCGGCGCCCCGCCGGGCCGCAGTTCTTCGCCATGCCGATTTACGAATATCAATGCCCCAAGTGCGGCAACATCTTTGAGGAATGGGCCAAGGCCTCCGAATCGCACAAGGAGGAACCGTGCCCCCAGTGCGGCACGCCCTCGCCGCGCATCATCTCGCGCACGTCCTTCGTGCTCAAGGGCGACGGCTGGTATGTGAGCGATTACGGCTACCGCAAGGGCATCACCGAGGACGGCGGCGGCGGCGCGGCCGTGCCCGCCCCGAGCACCCCCACCACGCCGGCCAAGCAGGGCGAGAAGGCCCTTGCCAAGGCGGACGCCAAGCCCGCCAAGGCCGAAGCCGCGCCCAAGGCCGAAAAGGCCGCCAAGCCCGCCAAGGCCAAGGCCGCGGCCAACGGCGCCAAGAAGGCGTGACCCGCCCCGCGAGGAAGGCATGATCGAACGCTATACCCGGCCGGAAATGGGCCGCATCTGGACTCTGGAAAACCGCTACCGGGCATGGCTCGCCGTGGAGCTCGCCGTGTGCGAGGCCTGGGCAGAGCTCGGCCGCGTGCCGGCCGAGGCCGTGGCCGTCATCCGCGAGAAGGCGGACATCGACGTTGACCGCATCCTCGCCATCGAGGAAGTGACGCGGCATGATGTCATCGCCTTTTTGACCTCGCTGGAAGAGAAAGTCGGCCCCGAGGCGCGCTTCATCCACTTGGGCTGCACCTCGTCCGACATCGTGGATACGGCCAATGCCCTGCTCCTCCAGCAGGCCGGGGCGCTCATCCTCGAGGACATCGACGCCCTGCTCGCCACCCTCAAGGACCTCGCCGGGCGGCACAAAGGCGTGCTCTGCATGGGCCGCACCCATGGCATCCACGCCGAGCCCACCAGTTTCGGGCTCAAGATGGCCGGCTTTTACGCCGAATTTTCCCGCCATCGCCGCCGCGTGCGCGAGGCGCTCGATAATATCCGCGTGGGCAAGCTCTCCGGCGCGGTGGGCACCTACGCCTTCGTGACGCCCGAGGTGGAAAAGCTGGCCCTGGAGCGCCTAGGCCTCAGGGTGGACCCGCACTCCACCCAGATCGTCCAGCGCGACCGCTATTCGCAATTCTTCTGCGCGCTCGCCATCCTGGGCGGCGGCATCGAGCGCCTCGCCGTGGAGCTCAGGCACCTCCAGCGCACCGAGGTGCTGGAGGCGGAAGAGGGCTTCGGCAAGGGCCAGAAGGGCTCCTCGGCCATGCCACACAAGAAGAACCCCATTTCGGCCGAAAATCTCTGCGGCCTCTCGCGCCTCTTGCGCGGCAACGCCCTCGCCGCCCTGGAGGACCAGGCCTTGTGGCACGAGCGCGACATCAGCCATTCCTCGGTGGAGCGCGTCATCATGCCCGATTCCACCATCATCACCGACTACGCGCTGGCGCGCCTCACCCGGGTGCTTTCGGGCCTCGTGACGCACCCGGAGCGCATGCGGGAAAATATGGACCGCTCCTTCGGGCTCTATTTCTCGCAGCGGGTGCTCACCGCGCTCATTGCCACGGGCATGCCCCGGCAGGAGGCGTACGAGGCCGTGCAGCGCCTCGCCATGGAGAGCTGGCGGAGCCGCCGCCCCTTCCCGGAACTCGTGAAGGCGGACGCGGCCATCGCCGGGCGCCTGGGCGCGGAGCTCGACGGCCTTTTCGACCCGGCCTATTACCTGCGCCACGAGGACGCCATTTTCGCCCGCGTCTTCGGCCCGGACGCGGAAAACTAGCGGAGGCCCCATGCAGCAGGAGCAAAAGCGCCGCCTCGCCCGCATCCTCAAGGAAAAATCCTACCGGGAGGGGGATTTCGTCCTCGCTTCGGGCCGCAGGAGCGACTATTATTTCGATTGCCGCGTCACCGCGCTCTCGGCCGAGGGCTCGTGGCTCATCGGCTCGCTCTTCAACGACCTTCTTTCCGACCTCGCCATCCGCGGCGTGGGCGGCATGACCCTCGGCGCCGACCCCTTGGTCACGGCCACCACGGTCATCTCGTGGGAGCGCGGCCGCCCGTTGCACGGGCTTATCGTGCGCAAGGAGGCCAAGGGCCACGGCACCGGGCAGTTCGTGGAAGGGCTCGGCAATTTCGCGCCGGGCGACGCCGTCGCCATGCTCGAGGATGTGGTGACGACCGGCGGCTCCCTGCTCAAGGCCTGTGAGCGCGTGCGCGACGCGGGCCTCGAGATCGCGGCCGTCTGCGCCATCCTCGACCGGGAGGAGGGCGGCCGCGAGGCCATCGCCGAGGCGGGCTACAACCTGCTCTCGCTCTTCACCCGCAAGGAGCTCGTCGACCTTGCCCGCTGAACGCGCCAGAGGGCCGCGTGCGCGCATGCTCATGGCGTGCGCACTTGCGGCGTGCCTCCTTTCCGGGGGCGCCCTGACCGCGCCCCCGGCCGCGCTGGCCGACAACTGGCAGGCCACCCTGCGCAACGAGGGGCTGCCGTCCAAGCTCGTGGGCGTGGACAAGAAGCACAAGACCTTCCATTATTTTGAAAAAAAGAGCCCGCTCAAGCTCCGCTATTCCTACCCCTGCGTGACGGGCCAGCTTGACGGCGACAAGCAGCAGGTGAACGACCTGAAGACGCCCGAGGGCGTGTACTTTGTGGAATACAAGATCGCGGGCGGCCTCGACTTCCGCGAATACGGCGGCATCGCCTATACCCTGAACTACCCGAACCCGGTGGACCGCCTGCGCGGCAAGACCGGCCACGGCATCTGGATCCACAGCAAGGGCTTCGACCTCGTGCCCACCAAGGGCTGCGTGGCCATCGGCCTCAAGGACATCGCCGAAGTGGGCCCCCTGCTCACGCCGGGCACGGCCGTGGTGCTCGCCGAGGAGTTCGACGCCGCCCGCCAGCCCGCGCCGGACGACGGCACGGCCGCGGAGCTTCGCGGCCTTATGCGCGACTGGAGCGACGCCTGGGCCTCGCGCTCCGACGCGCTCTTCGATTTTTACGACGCCCCTGCCTATTCCCGCGCCACCGAGGATTTCGGCGCCTTCCGCCGCAACAAGGAACGGCTCTTCAAGATCCTGAGCTTCATCAAGATCTACAACCGCGAGATCCACGCCCTCGAAGGCCCCGGCTACTGGGTCACGTGGTCGGAGCAGTTCTACACCGCCTCCAACCTTTCCACCGAGGGTATCCGGCGCCTCTACTGGCAAAAGGGCGGCGACGGCAAGTTCCGCATCGTGGGCATGGAGTGGACGCCGCGCGACGTGGGCATGCAGGCGGATTTCAAGCAGGGGCGGCTCGTGGCCGAGGCGCCGCGCAACGTGCGCACGGACGCCGGTGGCGCGGACCCGGAAATGCCCGTGGCCCCCAGGCTCGACATGCCCGAGGCCCCGGCCGTCGGCGCCGTGGCCGCTCCGGCAAAACCCGTTGCGGCCGGCGCGGAACAGCAGCCCAAGGCCGGCCCGGCCATCGCGGCGGCTGCCGCGTCGGCTGATGCGGGGCAGCTCGTCGCCATCAGCGACCCGCTCGTGCCGCGCAAAACGCCCGTGGCGCCGCCGGCGGAGATCACCTGGGGCAGCGGCAGGAGCATGGACGCGCGCCAGGGCGCGCCCGGCGCGGAGGCGCCCCCGGCCGTTCCGGCGCCCGGGCCTGCCGAGACGCCCGCGACCCCGCCGCAGGAGCCTGCGCCCGCTGCCGCACCCCCCCAGGCCGTGACCCCGGCCCCACAAGCCGCCCCGGTCCCGGAAGCGGCGCCCGCGCAGGAGGCGGCGCCGCAAGCCTTCACCGCCGAGGACAAGGCCGCGCTCGCCCGGGACGTGCGCGCCTGGAACAAGGCCTTCGCCGAGCGCTCCGCCGACATCGCCGATTTTTACGACCGCAAGGAATATAACCGCCTGCCGCATGCGCTGGGCGTGCCGCGCGGGCCTTCCTATGACAGCGCCATGCGCGCCCTGCAGCGGGAGTTCCGCCAGCCGTGGATGCGCGTGGTGGAGCGCGAGCCCGTGCTGGAATACCACTACCCGGTGGCCGTGAGCCGCTGCGAGCAGATGGTCGTGGGCCCCGAGGGCGCGGTGCAGGGCTTGCGGACGCTCTGGTGGCGCAAGGACGCCGATGGCGAGTTCCGCATCGTGGGCTCGGAGTTCAAGCCCGGCGAGTACGGGCTCGCGGCCGATTATCTGGAGCTCGTGAGCGGCGAGGTGAGCCGCGCCGTGGAGGCCTGGCGCAAGGCCTGGGAAGGCGCCCGGGTGGACGATTACATGGCTTTTTACACGCCGGACGCCGTGCAAGGGGGCCGCGCGGGCAGCCGCACCATCCGCAGCCAGAAGGAAGGCCTCTGGGGCCGCGTCAAGCCGACCATGGTCAATCTTTCGGGCCTGCGCCTCGCCATGGACAGGCGCGGCATCCGCGCGGACATGACTCAGGCCTATGCGGACAGCGCCGGCCGCAGCGACCGCGGCGTGAAGACGCTGCTTTTGCGCTATGACGGCAAGGACTGGCGCATCCAGCGCGAGGACTGGGCCCCCGAGGCCCCGGCGAGGTAGGCCGTGCGCTACCACGAGCAGCTTGGCATCATCCTCATGCGCGACAATGGCCCGCGCCGCAGCTTCCGCTTGAGGCGGAGCAGCTTTTTCGCGCTCGTCATTTTTTTTGGCTGCATGCCCGTGGTCTGCGCCGTGCTGGCGTGGCAGTGCTGGCAGCTCTGGCAGGAAAACGCCAGCCTGCGCGCCAACATGCAGCGCTTCGAGATGGACTGCCAGATGGCCCAGGCCACGGCCGAGCGTTTGCAGAATTTTGAGGAGTTGCTGCGCGAGGAGGGCGTGCAGGGCCGGGAGCTCCTGCTCAGGCGCCTTGCGCGCGCGGGCGGCGACTCCGCCCAGGCGCAGGAGGGGGCGACCGCCGAATCCGCCCAGGCCGCGGCCGCCTCATCGCCGCTGGGCGAAGGCCCGGGGCACGAGGACTTCCCCGAAGTGGATACGGGCCGCGTGAAAGTGGCCAATGTGCAGGCGCGGGCGCTTCGGGGCAACGGCCTGCGCATCGGCCTCGACCTGCGCAACACGGAGACCCAGAAACTCCTCGCCGGCACGGTTTCCGCCACCCTCGTGACGGCATCCGGCCAGAAGTGCCCGCTCGCCTTCGACCCCGAAGACGTGGGCAATTTCCGCATCAGCCGCTTCAAGCGCGCGGTCATGGTGGCCCGCGTGCCCGACCAGTACAGCCTTGTCAACGCGCAGGTCATCCTTGAGGTCACGGAGCCGGACTCGGGCCTCATCTACCGCAACATCTTCGCCGTGGAGCGCTAGGGGCGCCCCTCCGGGCGCTCAGCGCACGGGCTCGATGACCTCCACGCCGTCCATGTAGGGCACGAGCACCTTGGGCAGCACCACGCTGCCGTCCTTCTGCTGGCCGTTTTCGAGGATTGCCGCCATGGTGCGCCCGGTGGGGAGCCCCGAGCCGTTGAGCGTGTGCACCCACGCGGCCTTGCCGCCCTTGGGTTTGAAGCGGATATTGGCGCGCCGCGCCTGGAAATCCGTGCAGTTGGAGCAGGAGGAGATCTCGCGGTAGGTGTTCTGCGAGGGCAGCCAGACCTCCACGTCAT
Source organism: Desulfovibrio sp. ZJ746 (assembly GCF_011039155.1). NCBI lineage: Bacteria > Pseudomonadati > Thermodesulfobacteriota > Desulfovibrionia > Desulfovibrionales > Desulfovibrionaceae > Desulfovibrio > Desulfovibrio sp. ZJ746. Next base: position 20,643 of record NZ_JAAKEK010000001.1, read on the forward strand.
AGGTCTTGGCGGCGCTGAAGCCGAGGTCGCCCGTGCAGAGGGTGATGACGCGGTAGGGCAGTTCCAGAAGCTCCAGCAGGTGCCGCGCATGGCCGGTCATGAGCTCGAGCTGGGCCATGCTGTCGTCCGGGTGGGCGAAGCGGACCATCTCCACCTTGGTGAACTGGTGCATGCGGATCATGCCGCGCGTATCCTTGCCGGCGCTGCCCGCCTCGGAGCGGAAGCAGGGCGTGGCCGCGCAGTAGGCGAGCGGAAGCTCCGCCTCGTCCAGCGTCTCGCCGGCGTGCAGGTTGGTGAGCGGCACTTCGGCGGTGGGGATGAGGTAATAGTCCCAGTCGCGCACCTTGAAGAGGTCTTCCTCGAACTTGGGGAGCTGCCCGGTGCCGGTCATGGTCACGCGGTTGACCATGTAGGGCGGCGAGATCTCGATATAGCCCTCGTGTTTCGTGTGCTGGTCGAGGAAGAAGTTGGCCAGCGCCCGGTCGAGGCGCGCGGCCCAGGCGCGCTCCACCACGAAGCGGCTGCCCGTGAGCTTCGCCGCGCGGGCGAAGTCGAGCCCGCCGAGGCGCGTGCCGAGCTCGCCGTGCTCCTCGGGGGTGAAGTCAAAGCTGCGCGGCGTGCCCCACCGCGCGACTTCCACATTCTCCTTTTCATCCGCGCCCTGCGGCACCGAGGAATCCGGCAAGTTGGGCACGGAGAGCAGCCAGGCCTCCTCCCCGGCCTTGACCCCGGCCACTTCGGCGTCGAGCTTCTTGATGCGCTCGGAAAGCTCGCCGAGCTCGGCGAAGCGGTCGCTGGCGTCGCCACCGGCGCGCTTGATGGCGGCCACCTCGTCCGAGGCCGTGTTGCGCTGGCTCTTCAGGCCCTCCACCTCGGCGAGGAGGGCGCGGCGCCGCTCGTCAAGGGCGCGAAATTCCCGCATGTCGAGCTTGGAATGGCGCTCCTTGAGCGCTTTTTCCACCACTTCCGGCTGCTTTTGCGCCAGCTTGAGATCGATCATCGCCTGCTCCCCATGTGTGCCCGGGATCTGTTCGGCCGCCCGCACGCCGGGCGCCGCCCCGTAGGTAGCATGGCGGCCAGCGCCTTGCAAGATGCGGCCGTTGCGTGTATCTCTAAACAGATTCTAGAATCAACTCCACATCCCGTGAGGCAGCCATGCAACACCGCCGCTCAATGCCCGTCGTCCTGCTTGCCCTCCTTGGGGCGGTTTTCCTGCTTTCGGCCTGCGGGCCGAGCAATACCGTGCGCCTCCTGCCACCCCCGCCGCTGGACGCCTCGGTCCTGCCCGCTCCCAACGCGCCCAGCGTGAGCGTGGTGAATTTTGAGGACAAGCGCGTGGACACCGCGTCCATCGGCGTGCGCCGCGACGGCAGCGCCTTTACGACCAGCGGCGACGTGGCCGAGTGGATCAGCCGGGCGCTGGCCGACGAGCTCGCCCGCAGCGGGTTCCAGGTGACGTTCGCCGCCAATGTGAACCAGGCCCGAAGCGGCAACCCCGACTATCTCGTCACCGGCCAGGTGGACGAGGTGTGGCTCAAGGAGAATTCCTCCATGGAGATCTCCTCCCAGATGCGGGTCAAGTGCGCGCTCGCCAACCGCAAGGGGCGCCTCTGGAGCGAGTCCACCAACGCGAGCCAGAGCCGCAGCGGGCTGCCCTCGGGCTCCACGGCGGACAACCTTTTGCTCGACACCCTGCGCGACCTCGTGAAGCCCATGGCCCAGAAGATCGTGCAGACCATCGACGCCAAGAAGAACTAGGCCGTGGGGCTCACGCCCGCAAGCGCGGCGCCCGGGCCGTGGCGCTTCTGGGCCCTGTGCGGGGCGATCTTCTGCCTGCTCGGCGGGGGCCCGTGCCCCGCGCTGGCCGGGGCGACGGCTGCGGGCGCATCGCCGGGGCCCTGCGCCGTGACCGAGGTGATGGACCGCCCCTTTCCGCTCCTCGTGCCGCTGTCCTACCGCTGGGCCCGGGGCGCGGCGTGGATGAGCGCCCTCATCACGGCCTCGCCCGCGCTTGAGGCCGGGGCGCGCCGGGCTCTTGCCGATGCGGGCCTTGCCGACCGCGGCGGCCTGCTCGCGCTCAGCGCGCGGCTGCACAGCATCGGCCACCTCACGCCCGACGATTCGCCGGAACTGGCCGTGGCCGTGCGCCTTGTGCCCGCGCCCGACATGCCGCAGGCCCTTGCCGGCGCCCTGCGCGAGGGCGAACTGCTCGCGCTGCTCAGGGCGCTCCTGCTCGACATGGAATCGACCCTGCTCGCCGTGCAGCGGTCGTGGCCGGCCACGCTTGCCGAAGCGCGCCAACAGGCCTCCGGGCTCGACGCGGCTTCCCTGCGCCTGGAGGCGCTCTGGCGCGGCGCCATGGCCGCGCAGCCGGCAGCGGGCGGCTGGATGTGCGCGCCCGGGGCGCTCCCCGCGCTGGAGCTCGCCGTCAGGGGCGCGCCGGACAATGCGGCCCTGTGGCTCCTGCTGGCCGAGGCGCGCCTTCAGGGCGACCTGCCGCAGGCGGCGGTGGGCGCCGCCGGGGAAGCCCTCGGGCTCCTCGCCGGGCGCGCGCACCCCGCGGACGCGCGGCTGGAGGCCCGGGCGCGCTATGTGCGCGGCCTCGGGCACTGGCGGCTCGGGCAACCGGCGCTGGCCGAGGCCGACCTTGATGCCGCCCTGGGGACTATTTCCCCAGAGAGCGGCGCACAGGGGGCGGAACGGGCGCGCCGCCTGCGCGCGCGGGGGGCCGTGCGCCTCATGCGCCGCCATGTGGCCGGTATGTGCGAGGATTTTGCCGCGGCCTGCGCCCTGGGCGACTGCGAGGGGCTGGCCGCGGCCCGGGCGCGCGGGCATTGCCGCGGGGACGCCGCAAGCGCGGACGAAGCGGGTGCCACGCCATGAGCCAGCCCGTGTTGCTCAAGGTCTACGGCAATCTTTTCCCGGCGGAGGAGGCCGACCGCGAGGCGCTGGCCCAGGCCTGCGCGGGCCGCGTGCCCGCCGGGGACGGCGAAGCTGTGCTGCGCGAGGGCGACCTTGTGCGCATCTCCTTCGAGGGGCTGTATTTCCCGGTGGAGGACGTGCTGGAGGCCATCGCCGCGCGGCTTCGGCCGGCCCAGCAGGGCAAGCTCGACGTGCTCGACCTCGAGGCCTGGCGGCTCACGCGCCACCTCTTCGCCGAGGGGCGCTTCACGTCCCGCACGGCGCCGCTCAACAATGTGCTGGACTTTTCCGGGCATTAAGCATTTCTTTTGCTGACGGCCGCGGGCGCCCCGCGGACGGAAAACCTTTCACCTTCTTTAGCACGGACAGGACATCCTCATGGCGGCAACTCCCGGAAAAGGCGGCGTGGGCAACTTTCTCCTCGGCAACGGCTGCATCCTCCTGGCGACCATCTTCTGGGGCATCAACGTGCCCGCCACCAAGGTGCTCATCCCGGAATGGATGACTGCCGACGGCGTCTCGGCCGTGCGCCTCGTCGGCGGCTGCATCCTCTTCTGGCTGGCTTCGATCTTCTTCAAGTGCGAGCCCATCCAGAAGGGCGACTGGCTCAAGATCATCCTCGGCGGCGCCGTGGGCCTGTTCCTCTTCATCTTCCTCTTCGTGACCTCGCTCAAGTACGGCAACGCCATCGACATTTCCATCATCATGACCCTGCCGCCCATGTTCGTGGTGCTCATGGAAGTGATCTTCATGCACCAGCGGCCTTCGCTCGCCGAGTACCTGGGCCTCGTCATCTCCTTCGCTGGCGCGGTCATCGTCATCGTGACCGGGGCGAGCCACACCCAGTCCGGCTCCAACATCCTGCTCGGCAACGCCATCGCCGTCGCCTCCACCATTTGCTACGCCTTCTACCTCGTCATCCTGGAGAAGCCGACCCACACCTACAGGCCGCTCTCGCTCCTGCGCTGGGTCTTCCTGTTCGCGGCCATCCCGGGGCTGTGCCTCCTGCCCGGCATGCAGGACATGCCCATCGTCCACGCCGAGACCGCCCGGCCCTGGATCTGGATCGGCTTCATCCTCTTCTGCCCCACCTTCATCGCGTATTTCCTCGTGCAGCCGGCCATCAAGAAGATCGGCTCCGAGCTCGTCTCGCTCTACCAGTACCTCCTCCCCGTGTGCGCGGCCATCGCCTGCGTCATCATCGGCATCGAGGAGCTGCACTGGACGCAGTGCGCGGCCATGGTGGTCATCGTCATCGGCATGGCCGTGACCAATTTGGGCAAGCGCAAGCGCGTGAAGAAGGCCCACGAGGCCGCCAAGACCGCGTAACAGGGGAAAGCCATGCCACGCATCCTGCCCGGCGAGACCGACATCTACGCCCTGACGGACAGCCGCCTCTCCCTCGGGCGCCCGGTGGCCGAGGTGGCCCGCGCCCTGCTCGACGCGGGCGTACGCCTCCTCCAGTACCGGGAAAAGCGGCTTGCGGCGGGCGCCATGCTGGAGGAATGCCGCGCGCTTCGGCGCATGACCCGCGAGGCCGGGGCCTGCTTCATCGTCAACGACCATGTGGACATCGCCATGCTCGTGGACGCGGACGGGGTGCACGTGGGACAGGATGACCTGCCCGTGCCCGAGGTGCGCCGGCTGGTGGGGCCGGAGATGATTATCGGCCTCTCCACCCACTCGCCGGAACAGGCGCGGGCCGCGCTTGCGGCCGGGGCGGATTATATCGGCGTGGGGCCCATCTTCGCCACGCAGACCAAGGAAGACGTGGTGGCGCCCGTGGGCTTCGCCTATCTCGACTGGGTGGCCGGGAACATGCGCCTGCCCTTTGTGGCCATCGGCGGCATCAAGGCGTGGAATGCCGCCGACGTGGCGGCCCATGGCGCGGATTGCTGCGCCCTCGTGTCCGCGCTCGTGGGCGCGAAAGATATCGGCGCGGCCGTGGCCGAGGTGCGGCAGGCCATCCGGGCCGGGAAGGCCGCCCGGCACTGCTGAGGGAAAAATCGCCAGCACGAAAAAACGCCCGCCATCCTCACGGATGACGGGCGTTCTGCTTCCCTCGCGGTCAAACTTGGGGCTCATTGCAGGGCATAGCCCACCGACTGATGGTAGCCGCGCATCCGGCGCTGCTCCTGCCGGGAGTGGTTCAGGCTGCGGCGCACTTCGTCGCGCGCGCGGCCGGCCATGCCGGTGAGCTCTTCCTGGAGCCGGGCCTGCTCGGCGAGACGGCTGCGGTATTCCCCGGCCGAGGCCTCGTCGAGCATGCTCCAGGCCATGTCCGTGAGCTCGCCGCGCCGCCCGGCGAGCTCGATGGCTTCCTCATAGTTGGCATTCTCCAGCGCGGCGCGCTCCTGGCGGGCGAGCACCAGCGCCTCGTCGAGCAAGGCAATGCCCTGGCACATACAAACCTCCCGCGGCCTACTGCTGCCTGAGGCCGGCCAACTGGCGGTGGATGGTCTCGCCGGCCACGCGCCATTCCTCGCAGAGGGGCGCGAATTCAAATTCCAAAAGGTCGGCCAGGAGCACCCAGTCCTCGCTCTCCATGACTTCGCTCATCTCCGAGATGAGGCTCGAGAGTTTCTCGCCCCGCGCCAGGAACTCCTCGTCCACGCCGCCGAGATAGCGGTCGCGCAGGTGCGTCACCATGCCCATGAAGTCGCGGGTCACGTCCAGCTCGTCCTGGAGCAGTTCCAGGGCGTCGGCGTCCTGCGCCTCGCGGAACAGGCGCGCCACGTTGCGCGCGCCGCTCTCGAGCATGCGCGCCACCTTGCCGAGCTCGCCGGACATCTCCACCGCGAGATCGGCGGCGGGCTGCGAGCGCACCTCCACCGAGGTGATGGCATCGCAGCTCATGTCCTCGGCCTGGTGCGGATAGATTTCAGAAAAGCTCTCGTTGTTGACGAAAACGTCGGTCACGATGCGACCGTCCATTTTCTCGTCGTCCATCACATTGGCGAGCACTTCCTCGAGATTGGCAAAATTGGAAATGTGCTGTTCGCTCCGGCAGCCGTCAACGATGATCATATGTCCCTCCTCGTCCCCACAGGGAAGTATTTGCTTGCGCCCTACGGCGTGTCCTGAAAAATGCAATAGCCATGCCAGAAAGATGTCTCACGCGCCCGTCACCCCGAGCCGCCCCGCGAAGGCGCGCATATGGCGGCCGAGGATGGCGAGCGAAGGCAGAAGCTCGTCCATGGCGCCGCCGCGCGTCTCACGAAGCTCGCGCCAGAAAGCCCCGAGGGAGGCGAGCGGCCTGCAGCCGTCCAGCACCTGCTGGAGGCGCTCGCAGTTGCGGAGAAAAAGTTGCCCGGCCTGCGGGCTCTTGCCCGCGAGGGCGCCGGCGGCCGTGAGGGCGTCCAGCAGGGCCGCGCCCTGCGTCAATACGGCGGCGGCCTGCGGCGCGTCGGCCAAGGCTACGACCGGGGGCGGCGTTGTGGCGACTGTTCCGGCCTGAGGGGCGACTTCGACGCGGCCGAGATCGTCAAGAAGCTGACGCCAGAAGCCGCGCAATTCCGAAAGCCACAGGCTGCGTGCTTCCTCCCCGTGGCCGGAAAGGGAACGCACGGTGGCGAAACCGTCCGCGTCAAAACCCGTTTGCCAGACGCGCACCTGCGCGCAAAGTTCCGCTGAAAGGCCTGCCTCCCAACTGCCCGAAATGAGGTAGCCGAGGGCGAGCCGCGCCACCGGGCCGGCCTCTGGGAGGCTGCGGCAGCGTTCGCCCTCGGTGCAGGCGCGGCCGAAGGCGCAGGGATGGCAGGCAAGCGCCGGCTCGAGGCAGCAGCAGTCGTCGAGATAGGGCCCGGTGTCCCAGGGCTGGGCCGTGGCGAAAAAGAAGGCCAGGGAGCGCACGCCGAGGCCGGCGGCGAGGTGCATGGTGCCCGTGTCATTGGTGACGAGCAGGCGCGAGCGCCGAAGCAGCGCGGCCAGCTTCGGGATGTCCGTGGCGCCCACGGCATTGGCGAAGGGGTGCTTTGCCGCCCGGGCATAGGCCTCGGCCAGCGGCGCCTCCGCGGCCGAGCCCAAGAGCAGGGGCCGGATGCCGGCCTCGCGCCAGAGGATGTCCCCGAGGGCCGCGAAGCGTTCCGCCGGCCACTGGCGCCGCGCCTCGCTGGCGCCGAGCTGGAAGGCCACATGCCCCCCGGACGGCGTGTCGCCCGCCGCGGCAAGGAAGCTGTCGGCCCAGGCAAGAGCCTCCGGCGCGGGTTCGCGCAGGGAAAAGGGGCTCCCCGCAGGGGCCGCGCCCCGCAGCAGGGGCTGGCCGGTCATGCGGAACATGTCCACAACATTAAAAGGTGCGTTGAGGCGCTGGCGCGTGGCCACGCCAAGGAAGGTGGCCCAGAGGCCGTGGTTCACGCCGAAGCCCTCGGCGTCCAGCCCGAAGCCCAGCGTGTCTTCCGGGCGTGCTGCGAGGAGGCGCGTCAAAAGGCGCGCGGGCAGGGTGGGCGTCAGGTTGAGCACGCGGGGGGCGCCGGCCTCCTCGCGCACCGTGCGCGCGAAACCGAGCAGGTCCCCCGCGGCCGCCTGCCAGGAGCGGTCGAGGCCGGCCATGAGGCGCGCGCCCGGCAAGGTCCACACGGCGTCCACATCCCTGAGCAGCGGCGTGGCGGGCGCGAAATTTTCCAGGCACAGCAGGCCGACCCGGTGGCCGGCCGAATGAAGGGCGCTCATGAGGGGCTGGCTTTGCAGAAGATCCCCGAAGCGCGTCAGGTTGCAGACGAGAACGTCAACGCCCATGCGTCAAACCCGCTGGCCGCGCTCAGGCGAGGCTCGCGCGTTCCGAGCCGCCGTCGAGCATGTTCAGGGCGAGCTCCCGCTCCTGGCGGAAGCGGTTGCGCACGGCCTGCTGCACCTGCGCGGTGGAGGAGCCGAACTGCCCGGCGCGGATCTGGTAGACATTGCTGATGAGCTTGCGCTCGTAGCCGGCGTCCTCGGGCTTGCCGCTCACGTCGTCGGCGCGGTCGAAGATGCGCGCGGCGCCCGCGGGCCCGTGCTGCACGGCCGTGCTCCAGATGACTTCGCGCATGGCGGGCGAGAGGCTGTCGGCCTCAAGGCCGGTGCGCTTGACGATGGCCTCGAGCGCCGGCCGGTAGTGGCTTTCGCGGATAAAGGATTCCTGGAGTTCCTCGAAGCGCTCGGGCTGCTCGGCGGCAATGGCGCGCCAGGCGTCGGGCATGCCGCCCTTGCGGCTGCCGGTGTCGGCCGGGCCGGCCTTGCGCAGGCGCTGGGCGATGTCCGGCGCCTCGCCGTCAAGGAAGTTGAGAAAGCTCTTCATGCTGCCCACGCGCGAGGCGATCTGGTACTTGCCGTAGGAGGTGCCGCCCGTGCGGTCGTAGCCGATGGCCGCGATGCCGTCCCCGCCGGACTCGAAGCGCGCCGAGAGGCGCCCCATGCCGGTTTCGGCGGCGGCCGCGCTCTTGCGGCCGCGCTTCACGCCCTGCGCCCCGGCCGCGCCATCGGGCCGCGTCACGTTGCGGGTGTGGATGAAGTCGGCGGAGGTGAGGGCGAAACCGCGGCCATTGTTGGCCGCCGCGCGGGTGAGCGAGCGCAGTTGCCGGGCCGCGCCCATGTTGCGGGCCATGTCCAGCGCGCTTCCGCCGGAAAGCCCCTGCATGAGGCCGTCCATGGCGCGCGTCTGGGCGATGTCGGCCTGGGCCTTGGTGAAATTCTGCGCGCGCAAAAGGTCGCTCGGGCTGCGCCCGGCGAGCACGGTGTTGCGCAGGGGGAGGGTGGTGTTGTCCTCGGGCAGGCGCGCCACCTGCGGCTGGAACTGCGCGGAGCGCGCGGCGTTGCCGGCAGCCTTCTGGGCGGCAGTGTTTTGGGCGGCGGCAGCCTTGCCGGCAGCATTCTGGCTGGCGGCCTGGGCCTGCGCGGCGTCCTTTTCCCCGGCCATGAGCGCGGCGAAGCGGGCCTTGTCGGGGCTCGCCTGGGCCTTCTTGCCGGATATGGGGCCAGATGCGGCGCCGCTTGCCGGGGCTTGCGTCTGCTGTTCGGCCGGGGGCCGGATAAGCCATGCGGAATGTGACATCTTTCTCCTCCTGGCGGCGCAGGGCCTGCCATGCGCCGAGGAATAAGCAAGGAAGATGCCAAGCGTGAAAACAGGGCAGCGGCGCGCTCTTGCGGGCGGCGGCGAAGGGCTTTTCGCGCCTGCGCCAAAATGCCGACGGGCGCGGCCCCCGGCCGGTCAGGGACGCCCCAGGGCCTCGTCGAGCTCGTGCGCGAGGGTGCGCGCGAAGGAGGAGGGCAGCGCATTGTGCCTCGGCTCCTCGTGGGGCACGAGCAGCCCGAGGCGCATCTGGCTCGAGCCCACGGCGTTGCGGCTCGTGATGTTCTTGAGCCTGGCGCGGCTCGGCCGGGCGTGGCTCGGCACCTTGCGCTGCACGAGCAGCACGTCGGCGAGCAGCCCGTGCGCCCCGCGGCCCGAAAAGCGCGCCGGCGCGCCGTAGCCCGCGTTCACGATCTCTTCCAGCGCCTCCGGGCTCACCGTGCCTTCGTCGAGCAGGGAGACCTGCAGGATATAGCCCGCCTCGCTCGGGTTTTCCACAAGGGTGACGCGCGTGCGCTCGAGATTGCGGCCGGCGCTGGCGGGCAGGCGCAGGGCGCGGCCGGTCATGTCGCGCACGTCCACATACATCTTGTCGGGCACGTCGTCGTTTTCCACGGGCGTGAGCTCGCCCGAGCGCAGCACGCGGATCTCCGCGCTTTCGGCCTCGCGCTGGCGGATGCAGGAGCAGGAGAGGATGACCGTGAGCAGGATGAGGCAGAGGAGGGGCAGTCGCGCGTGCATGGCAGTCTCCGTTCAAGGGGGCCGTCGCCGGCGCGGACGCCGCGATACGGGAGGGCCGCCCCGCAAGGCGGCCGCGCGAGAGGCCGGGGCCGGTCGCGCCACTCCCTCCATAGCCCGGAAACGGCCCCGCTGTCCACCTGCCCGCATTTCCGGCCCGCGCACTTGACGCGGCGGGCGTTTGACGTATCTTGCCCCTGCGAGTGATGAGGAAACCGCAACCGCAAAGGGCAGCAGCATGGCCAGGCAACTGATCATCGTGGAGTCTCCCGCCAAGGTGAAGACCATCAAGAAATTCCTCGGGCCGAGCTATACGGTGCAGGCGAGCGTCGGGCATGTGCGCGACTTGCCGGCCAGTTCGCTCGGCGTGGACGAGGCCCACGATTTCGCGCCGCAATACGAGATCATCGACAAGAAGAAGGACGTGGTCAGCGCCCTGCGCGCCGCCGCCGCCAAGGCGGACACGGTCTATCTCGCGCCCGACCCCGACCGCGAGGGCGAGGCCATCGCCTGGCACGTGGCCGAGCTCATCCGCGACAAGGCCAAGGACATCAAGCGCATCCAGTTCAACGAGATCACCGAGCGCGCCGTGCGCGAGGCCCTGGCGCACCCGCGCGAGCTCAACTCCCAGCTCGTGGACGCCCAGCAGGCCCGCCGCGTGCTCGACCGCCTCGTGGGCTACAAGATCTCGCCCCTGCTTTGGAAGACCATCAAGCGCGGCATTTCGGCGGGCCGGGTGCAGTCCGTGGCCCTGCGCCTCATCGTGGAGCGCGAGGCCGAGCGCGAGGCCTTCGTGCCCGAGGAATATTGGCCCTTCCACGCGTTGCTGGCCGCGGACGAGCCGCCGCTCTTCCGCGCGGAGCTCACGAAAATTTCCGGCAAGAAGGCGCAAGTGCGCAACGCCGCCGAGGCCGAGGCGCTTACGGCCTCCATCAAGGGCAAGCCCTTCGTGGTGGAAAAGGTGGAGGAAAAGGAGCGGGAGCGCGCGCCCCAGCCGCCCTTCATCACCTCCACCCTCCAGCAGGCGGCCAACCAGCGCCTTTCCTACGGCGCCAAGCGCACCATGAGCATCGCCCAGCGCCTCTATGAAGGCGTGGAACTGGGCGATCGCGGCCTCACCGCGCTCATCACCTACATGCGCACGGACTCCACGCGCATCGCCGACGAGGCCCGGGCCGCGGCCAAGGAATTCATCACCGCCACCTTCGGCAAGGACTACCTGCCGCCCCGCGCCCGCATTTACCGGGCCAAGGGGGGCGCGCAGGACGCGCACGAGGCCATCCGGCCCGTGGACGTGAGCCTCACGCCCGAGATGGTGCGCGGCGAGCTGCCGCCCGAGCAATACAACCTCTATAGCCTCATCTGGTCGCGCTTCGTGGCCTCGCAGATGGCCTCGGCGCGCTTCCACGACACCACGGCCACCGTGGCCTGCGGCCATACGCACTGGCAGGCCAAGGGCGAGCGCCTGCTCTTCCCCGGCTATCTCGCGGCCTGGCCGCGCGGCAAGGAGGAGGGCGCGGCGCTCCTGCCGCCGCTCGCCAAGGGCCAGGCGCTCCGTCTCGAAAAGCTGGAAAAGGAGCAGAAATTCACGCAGCCCCCGGCGCGCTACAGCGAGGCCACCCTCGTCAAGGAATTGGAAGACCGGGGCATCGGCCGGCCCTCCACCTATGCGGCCATCATCTCCACCCTGCAGGACAGGGATTATGTGCGCCTCGAGGCGCGCCGCTTCGTCCCCACGGACTTGGGCCGCGTGGTCTGCAAGCAACTGGTGGAGCATTTCGGCAAGCTCATGGACGTGGGCTTCACCGCGCATATGGAGGAAGGGCTCGACAAGGTGGCCGAGGGCGGCGTGGACTGGGTGGACCTGTTGCGCGCCTTCGCCGCGGACTTCAACCCCACGCTGGACGCGGCGGCGAAGAACATGCGCAGCGTCAAGGGGGGGCTCCCCACGGACGTGCCGTGCCCTGAATGCGGCAAGCCGCTGGTCATCAAGTTCGGCAAGGCCGGAGCCTTCCTCGCCTGCACGGGTTACCCCGAGTGCCGCTACACCAGCAATTTCGCGCGCAACGTGGACGGCAAGGTGGAGGCCGTGACGCCGGAAAAGCCGCAGTATGAAAAGGTGGGCCAGTGCCCGCGCTGCGGCCGCGACCTCGTCATCAAGACCTCGCGCACCGGGAGCCGCTTCATCGCCTGCACTGGCTACCCCGAGTGCGACCACGCCGCGCCCTTCTCCACGGGCGTGGCGTGCCCCAAGTGCGGCAAGGGCACCCTGGTGGAAAAGAGCACGCGGCGCGGCAAGGTCTTTTATTCCTGCGACCAGTATCCCCAGTGCGATTTCGCCCTCTGGGACAGGCCGGTGCCCGGCCCCTGCCCGCGCTGCGGATCAAGCTACCTTGTGGAGAAAAAGCGCCGCGACGGCGTCAAGGTGCTCTGCCCGGTCAAGGGCTGCGGCTATGTGCGTCCCGCCGGGGAGGGGAACGAGGACGGCGGCGCGCCGTCAGGGGACGGGGAGGGCGAGCATGGCCTCCGCTGACCGCAAGCCCCTGCTCGACGCCGCCCCGCTCTCGCTCACGCCCGATGGGGACGCGGCCCCGGCACCGGATACGGACATGCCCGTCCTGCTCCTTCTGGGCGACGGCCCGGAGGCCCGTGCGCTCGCCCGGTTGGCCGCGGAATGCGGCTTCGCGGTGGACATGGCCGTGCGGGACGCGGACGTGGCGCCCGATGCGCCGCTCCCGGCGGAAGCGGAGGCCGGAGCCCCGGCAGACGGCGCCCCGGCGGACATCCCGGGCCTGCGCCGCCATATCCGTCTTTTGCCGGGCGAGAGCGCGGTTGAGCGTTGCGCCGTGGGGCGCAGGCACTCCATCTGCATCTTCCCCAAGGACGAAGCCATGGCCGTGGCCGCGCTGGAAGACGTGCTGGCGAGCCACGCCTTCTTTGTGGGCCTGTGGGCCACGCGCGCCGAGCGCGAGCGCGTGTGGGCCGCGCTCAGGGCGGCTGGCGTGCCCGACGCCGAGCTCGCGGCCGTGCGCTGCCCGCTGGGCCTCGGCGACCTCGCCGACATGGGGGGCCCGGTGGCCTCGGCGGTGCCCGTGCTGGCGGAACTGCTGGCCGCGCGGGCCGGCAGCCGGCAGCGCTTCCGCCTTGAGGATTGACGCGGCGCCCCGGCCGGTTTAGTGATTAAGGAATGGGCCGGAAGGGGCGCACGCCCGCAACTTCCCCGGCCCTGCGAGGTGCGGATGGAGTACGCGCTCGGCGCCATATGCGTCATCTTCCTGATTTTCCTGCTCATGGAGTCCAAGCGCAAGGCCGCGCGCATCGTGCAGGCCGTGGCCGTGGAGAAGAGCAGGATCGCCGACGATTCCGGCATGACCGCGAGCCTCGGCGTCTTCACGCCCGACACGCAGACCACGGTCATCATCGGCGCCTCGGAGGAGCTCGGCGTCTTTTATTACCGCATGCTGCGCCAGAGCAAGGTCATCATCCGAAGCCGCATCAACCTCGCCAACCTCGCCCGCGTGGAACTGCTCGTCAACAGCCAGCCCGTCGCCATCGCCTCGGGCTCGGAACAGCCCACCACTTCGCTCCGCGCCACGGAGATCGCCGACAGGACCATCTCGCTCTTTTCCACCGACGCCATCCGCAACATGCAGCGCGCGGGCCTGCGCGTGGTCTTTTTTGACGAGAGCGGCACGGAAAAGAGCCTCGAGATCACCTCCCTGCGCGCCGAGGACGAGCGCCACAAGTTCGAGCGCGTGCAACTGCTCAAGACGACCATCTGGTGGGTGGCCTTCCTCCAGATGGCGAGCCGCCAGGCCCGGCAGGTGCGGGCGCGCCTTGCGCCGGACACGCCGGCCTGAGCCGCCGGCGCCTCGCCCCCCGCGCACGGGCCCCGTCCCCCCTGGCCTCGTCCCCGCACGGACTTAAAATTTTTTCTCCAAATATTCCGCATGGTTGCCGTATCGGAATACGGTAATTTATCCTGTTGGAATCATTCATGATTTCCAGAAGCAGCTTTCTGCCCCTTGCGGCGCGCCTTTTCTTGCCTTTTCGCCCTTGATGTGGTTAGTAACGGGGGTTCGCCCCGTCGCCAGGTGCCGGCGCCGACCCCGCGGCGGCCCGGGCGCCCTCCATGCCTTTCAACGCGCCAGCGCGTTTTTTTTCGGAGTGACTCATGACCCGAACCCTCCCTGCCAAAGCCGCCTTTCTTCCCGGCCTGGTGCTCATGCTTTCATTCGCCCTCGCGGCCTGCGAGGATTCCCAAAAGGCCGGCCAGGTCCCGCTGATGCCAGTGGCCGTGTATGAGGTCACGGTGGCGGACGCGCTCTGGCCCGCCGAATACCAGGCGCAGGCCTCGGGCTCGCGCGCTGTCGAGGTGCGCTCGCGCGTGGAGGCCATCATCGAGAAGCGCCTCTATGACGAGGGCGACTATGTGAAGGAGGGGCAGCTGCTCTTCCAGCTCGAGCGCGACCAGTATGAGGCGCGGATGCAGCAGGCTCAGGCGCAGTACATCAATGCCGAGCGCGAGTGGCAGCGCGTGCGCCCGCTCTACCAGAAGAACGCCGTCTCCCAGAAGGAGCGCGACGCCGCCCGCGCCGCCTACGAGACCGCCAAGGCGGAACTTCGGCAGGCGCAGATCAATCTCGACTACTGCCAGGTGACGGCCCCGGTCTCCGGCTACAGCAGCAAGGAGAACTATACCCCGGGCAACCTGGTCAGCAACAATTCGCTCTTGACCTACGTCAACCAGACCGACCCCATGTATATCGACTTTTCCATCGCCGCGCCGGAGCGGATGCTGCGCCAGCAGCTCGCCGCGGCGGGCAAGCTGGAATTCCCGCCCGACGGCCACTATACGGCGAAGCTGCGCCTCCTCGACGGGCGCATGTATGACGGCGAGGGCGAAGTCACCTTCATCGACAGCCAGGTGCAGCCCACCACGGGCGTCATCCAGGCGCGCGCGGTGTTCACCAATGCCGACCGCTCCATCATGCCCGGCCAGTATGTGCGCATCTACATGTCGGGCGACGTGCTGAAGAACGCCATCCTCGTGCCGCAGAAGTGCGTCATGATCACCCAGAAGGGCGCCACGGTCATGGCGCTGGATAAGGACGACGTGGTCCAGGCGCGCCCGGTGACCATCGGCGTCACCGTGGGCGACCGTTACCTCATCGATTCGGGCCTCCAGGCGGGCGACCGCATCATCAGCGAGGGCCAGGTGAAGGCCAGGCCCGGCGCCAAGGTGCGCGTGATGCCCGCCGAGGAAGTGCTCCACGCCCAACAGCAGGCGAAGCAGCCCGAAGGCCAGGAACAGGGTCAGAAATAACCGGCGAACGCTCACGCCCGCCGGACATAGGTACGCGCAATGGCAGTATCAGCCAAACCGAATCTCTTTCTCCGCCGTCCCATCCTTTCTTCGGTCATTTCCATCGTCATCACGCTGGTGGGCCTGCTCGCCATGACGGCGCTGCCCATCGCGCAGTATCCCGACCTCGTGCCGCCCACGGTCAACGTGAGCGCGAGCTATCCGGGCGCCTCGGCGGCGACCATCGCCTCCACGGTGCTCGCGCCGCTGGAAGTGAACATCAACGGCGTGGAAAACATGCTCTACATGACGTCCACGGCGGCCTCGGGCTCGGGCTCCGGCACCATCAACGTGTATTTTTCGCTGGATACCGACCCGGACATGGCGCTCGTCAACGTCAACAACAAGGTCAACCTCGCGCAGACGACCCTGCCCGAGGAGGTGCGCCGCCAGGGCGTCACCGTTGTCAAGCGCTCGCCCGCCGCGCTCATGTTCTTCTCGTTCTTCTCGCCCGACGGCCGCTATGACGAGGTCTATCTGCACAACTGGATGCAGATCAACGTGGTGGACGAGCTCAAGCGCGTGGCCGGCGTGGGCGACTGCTCGGTGTTCGGCAACCGCAACTACTCCATGCGCATCTGGCTCCAGCCGGACAAGCTCGCCAAGTACGGCATCTCCACGCAGGAGGTGGCGGCCGCCATCCAGGAGCAGAATTCCCAGTTCGCGCCCGGGCGCCTCGGCGAAATGCCCGCCCCTCAAGATACCCAGCTCACCTGGCAGATCGACACCCTGGGGCGCCTCGTGACGCCCGAGCAGTTCGGCGAGATCATCGTCCGCACCGGGCCGGACAGCGCCATGCTGCGCTTGAAGGACGTGGCGGACATCAAGCTCGGCGGCCTCGACTACAGCGTGTCCTCGCGCTTCGACGGCATGCCCGCCTGCATGGGCGGCGTCTACCTGCTCCCGGGCGCCAACGCCATCGCCACCGGCGACCGCGTGTCCGCGCGCCTCGCCGAGATCGCCCAGACCATGCCCGACGGCATGGAATTCCAGCTCGTGGTGGATACCAATGACTTCGTCATGGAATCCATCCACGAGGTCATCAGCACCCTCATCGAGGCCATGATCCTCGTGTTCATCGTGGTCTTCGTCTTCCTCCAGAACTGGCGGGCCACGCTCATCCCCTGCATCGCGGTGCCCGTGTCCATCATCGGCACCTTCGCCGGCCTCTACGCGCTCGGCTTTTCCATCAACACGCTCACGCTCTTCGCCATGGTGCTCGCCATCGGCCTCGTGGTGGACGACGCCATCGTGGTGCTCGAAAACGTGGAGCGCATCATGAGCACCGAGCACTTGCCGCCCAAGGAAGCCACGGCCAAGAGCATGAACGAGATCACCGCCCCGGTCATCGCCATCGTGCTCGTGCTCTGCTCGGTGTTCATCCCCGTGGCCTTCATGGGCGGCCTCGCGGGCCAGATGTACAAGCAGTTCGCCATCACCATCGCGGTCTCGGTGACGCTCTCGGGCATCGTGGCGCTCACGCTCACGCCGTCGCTCTGCGCGCTTCTGCTCAAGCCGCACGCGGCCGACTACAAGCCGCCCAAGGCCTTCGTCTGGTTCGACTACACCTTCGGGCGCATCACCCACGCCTATTTGCGCGGCGTGCGCTACCTGAAGGACCACGGCGTCACGGCGCTCATCCTGACGGCCCTCATGTTCGTCTGCATCATCTGGCTCTTCAGGGTGGTGCCCGGCGGCCTCGTGCCCAACGAGGACCAGGGCTACACCCTCGGCATGGCCATCCTCGACGACGGCGCCTCGCTCAAGCGCACCGAGACCGTGGGCGACGTGATCAACGATTACGGCCTCAAGATCCCGGGCGTGCGCCATCTCGCCAACATCAACGGCATCGACATCACCACGGTCTCGGTGAAGAGCAACTATTCCACCTTCTTCACCACGCTGGAGCCGTGGAGCAAGCGCAAGAAAAAGTCGGAATCGGCCGGTGCCATCTCCGACAGGATGAAGGCCGTGACCATGATGCAGCCCGAGGCGGTGGTGCTGGGCTTCTTGCCGCCGCCCATCAGCGGCATGAGCACCACCGGCGGCTTCGAGGGCTATATCCAGATGCGCGGCGACGGCACGCTCAACGACCTCGAGAAGCAGGCCAACGCCTTCGTGGCCGAGGCCCTGAGCAGGAACGCCGACGGGACGCCCAAGTACCCGGCCATCGGCAGCGTGCAGAACCTCTTTTCCACGGGCTCGCCGCAGCTCTACGCCAACCTTGACCGCGACCGCTGCAAGGACATGGGCGTGAACATCAGCGACGTGTTCACCACCATGAGCGCCACGTTTGGCGGCATGTACGTCAACGACTTCAACTACATGGGCCGTACCTTTCAGGTGCGCCTCCAGTCCGAGTCGCAGTTCCGCCAGCTCCCCGAGGACCTCTCCGACGTCTATGTGCCCAACAACAAGGGCGAGATGATCCCGCTCACGGCCCTCATGACGCTGGAGCGGCGCACCGCCCCGCAGGTGGTGGAGCGCTACAACGTCTTCCCGGCGGCGCATGTCATGGGCAACCCGGCGGACGGCTATTCCTCGGGTCAGGCGCTGGCCGCCATGGAGGCCGTCGCCAGGACGCTCCCCAACGACTATTCGCTCGGCTGGGTGGGCTCGGCCCTGCAGGAAAAGCTCGCGAGCTCGGACACCACCATGATCTTCGTGCTGGCGCTCGTCATGGTCTTCCTCATCCTGGCCGCGCAGTACGAATCGTGGTCGCTGCCGCTCTCGGTGCTCACGGCCGTGCCCTTCGGCGTGTTCGGCGCCCTGGTGGCGACCTATTTCCGCGGGCTGGAGAATGACGTGTACTTCCAGGTGGCGCTCGTGACCATCATCGGCCTCGCCGCCAAGAACGCCATCCTCATCGTGGAATTCGCCGTGGACGCCTGGCACGACGGCCGCAGCCTCGACGTTGCCGCCATGCAGGCCGCGCGCCTGCGCTTCCGGCCCATCGTCATGACCTCGCTCGCCTTCATCCTCGGCGTGGTGCCGCTGGCCATCAGCACGGGCGCGGGCGCCAACAGCCGCCACTCCATCGGCACGGCGGTCATCGGCGGCATGCTGGGCGCCACCTGCATCGCCACTGTGTTCCTGCCGTATTTCTTCAAGCTCATCATGCAGATCTCGCTCAAGCTGCGCGGCAAGACAGACCCCAATGCCGGCAAGGGCAGCCTGGACGGGGAGGTGGACGACCTATGAGTTTCAGCGCATCTACGCCGCGCACAGGGGGCCATGCCCTGAAACGCCTTGCCGCGGGCATCCTTTGCGCATGCCTCGCCTGCGCCCTCGCCGCCTGCTCCTTTGCGCCGCGCTATGAAAGGCCGGTGCAGGACCTGCCCAAGGAATGGCGCTCGGTGGATCTGGGCTCCGCCCCGCTGGACACGGACTGGTGGACGCGGTTCAATGATCCCGTGCTCACGGCCCTCATTGACGACGCGCTGACCTATAATCAGGATCTCGCCCAGTCGCTGGCGCGCATCGACTCGGCCGCCGCCCAGGTGGGCGTGGCCACGGCGGCCCTCTTCCCGCAGGTGAGCGGCACGGGCGCGGCCACGGCCCAGAGCGCTTCGGAAAAGGCGCCCAACACGGTGCCCTTTGCGGTGAGCGGCATGTCGCGCTCGACCACGCAGTACCAGGGCGCGCTTTCCGCCGGCTGGGAGCTCGACCTCTGGGGCAAGGCGCGCAACCGGCGCACCATGCTGAGCGACGTGCTCATGAACAGCGTCATCGGCCACGAGGCCCTGCGCCTCTCCGTGGCGGCGCAGACGGCCCAGGGCTATTTCGCGCTGCTCGCGCTCGACATGCAGCTTGAGACGGCCAGGCGCACGCTCAAGAGCCGCGAGGAATCCTTCGGCATCTACACGAGCCGCTACGAGCAGGGGGACATCACCGAGCTCGACTGGCAGCGCGCCCGCGCCGAGGTGGAGATCGCCCGCGCGCAGGTGCATACCAGCACCGTGGCCGTGGACCAGGCCGAGGCGGCGCTGGCCGTGCTCATTGGCCGCTCGCCGCGTGACATCATCAACCGCGCCATGCCCCGCGGCCATGACATCGGGAGCCTGCCCGCGCCGCCGGTGCTGCCTTCAGGGCTCCCCTCAGAATTGCTTATGCGCCGGCCCGACATCCGCGCGGCGGAATACCTGATCATGGCCTACAACGCCAATATCGGCGTGGCCCGCGCCCAGTTCTTCCCGTCCATCTCGCTCACGGGCGCCATCGGCACCCTGAGCGCAGCGGTGGCGAACCTGTTCACCAACCCCGCCGGCACGTGGAGCTACGGGGCCAGCGGCTCCATCCCAATTCTGGATTTCGGCAACAACTGGTACAACCTCAAGGACGCCGAGGCCCAGAAGCGCGCGGCCGAGGCCGCCTACCGCAAGACCGTGCAGACGGCCTTCGAGGACATCCGCACCTCGCTCACGGCGCAACGCGAGGCCGGGGCCATCGTGCGCAGCATGCAGATCGAGGTGGAGAGCCTGCGGCGCGCCACGGAGATCGCCCGCCTCCAGTACGACAACGGCTATACCGATTACCTCACCGTGCTCGATGCCGAGCGCCAGCTCTTCGCCGCCGAGCTCCAGCTGGCCTCGGCCCTGCGCGACAGGCTCAACGCCGTGGTCAGCGTGTGCATGGCCCTTGGGGGCGGCTGGTCGGATACGGGCGCCACGCCCTCCTTCCCCATCGTGGATACGGAAGCATTGCTGGAAGAAGAAAAAGCCGTGGGCCTGCCGGCCTCCCGAAGCGGCGCGGGCGCGCGGCCATGAATATGAGGAAACCCGGCCAAGGCCGGGTTTTCTTGTCTTGCGGGCGCCCGGGTGTTTTGCGCGGGCTCCTGCTCCCGCTGCTCCTGCTCGGGGCGTTGTGCGCGTATGCTCCAGAGGCGCTGGCGGCCACGGCCGCTCACCAGCCGGCGCAGAAGGGCAAGGCGCTGCACGGCCAGTCCTGGGCTTTCGGGCAGTCCGAAGACAGGAAGGCGGCCATCTGGCGGCGCGGCGTGCCGGCGCAGAGCCTGAAGCAGAGGGCGCTCACCGGCACGGGCGCCAAGGCCCAGAGCGGAAAGGCGGCGGCAAAGGGCAGCAAGAGTGCGGCTGCCGGCACGTCGGGGGCGGCCAAGGGCGCTTCGCAAAAAAGCGCCGCCAAAAAGAGCGCCCCGGGGCATGGCGCCATGGATACGGAAAGCGGCATCGACCGCGCGCTCGCCGCGGCCCAGGCCATGGCGGACGCCGAAGCGGCGGAAGCGGCCAAGGGCCAGCACGCGAAGCCCAAGGGTTCCCTGGGCATGAGCATGAAAAACTCGACCACCACCTGGAATGTGACGCCCATGCGCGAAGCCATGCGCCCGGACGAGGTGCTGGTGCGCGACAGGCACCATGTGCTGCGCGCCTTCGCGGATGTGGAGCCCACGGAAGACCTCAGCATCCGGGTCGGGCCCGAGCTCATCCTTAAAGATGAGCAGCACGGCGCCGAAAGCGCGGGCTCAAGCCAGCCGGACTCGGCCTTGGGCCTCGGCATGCAGTTCAAGCTGGATTTTTAGGCCGGGTTCTCCGGCGCACCCCACATTCATCACGTCCGCCGGCGGACAATGTAAAGGCGCCCATGCGGGCGCCTTTTTGGGTATTCTGCCGTTTTTACTTGGTTATGTTATAGCGTGTAGTTGACGGATCTTCCTTAAATCCGTCTGGAGCGAAGCGGAAGACGGGTGCTGCGACCGGATGGCGGCGCGCAGCGCCGTGCCCGTTGGCGAGCAACGCGAGCCCTACGGGCATCGACAGCAGCGATGGTGCCGGAAGAATCCTAAAAAATAAGATTTTTCGGTGCTGGCGCGCTAGCCGTTGGCGAGTCCGCGAGCCTTACGGATAGCGACAGCGGTTTCGTTGATTGGCTGGCGCGCTAACTAATTGCTGTCTCCATCCGTAGCTTCCTGCGTCGCAACGGCTGGAGCAAGGCTGTTTTTGACGGATAATTTCGGCATTACAGATGCAGCACAGACGACCACCCACTCAAAAGTATAACAAAGCCTTTTACTTCCGCACCAGCTTGAAGGGGATGACATGGGTCTCGGCGTCCACTTCCTCCGTGGGGCCCAGCTCCCAGACGGGTTCGCCCTGCCAGCCGAGGCGTTCGGCCACGGCGCGGGCCACGCCGGCCACATCGAGAACGGGATGGCGCTTGAACACCTGCGGCAGGCCATAGGTGAGGCTGCATTTCAGGCACTTGCCCGGGCGCTGGCGAAGCTCGAAGGCGAGGCGGGCCTCCGTGTCGGTCACGCCGAGCGGGACAAGGCGGATGTCATAGGCGCCTTCCTCGGCGCCGCCGAAGAGCGCGTCAAAAAAAGCGTCCGTGCGGGCGGCGGGAAAGATCTCATCCAGAAAAGGCTGGTCCAGTTCCGGCATGGGGGCTCCTTGGGGTGATGGCGGTTGCGGGCAGGGCGCGGACGGCTCAGCCGTCGTTCGGGCTCATGAGGCGCGCCATGTCTTCCTCCATAACCCGCAAATCCTCGCGCGGCAAGGCGGTGGGGGTGAAGCGGCCCACGAGCTCACGCGGATGCACTGGGACGCCCCCGGGATTGATGCCCGCAAGGCGTCCGAGATAGCCGACGACCACTTCCGGCCTCACGCCGGCAGCCCTAAGCGCGGCAAGCGACAGGCTGGCGTGACGCTTGGCAAGCCGCTCGCCCCCGCTATCCAGCAGGAGCGGGATATGTGTGTATCTGGGCGGCCTGAGCCCCAAAAAGCGCATGACGAGCAGCTGGCGCGGCGTGGAGGGCAAGAGGTCGCGCCCGCGCACCACTTCGGTCACGCCCATGAGGCCGTCGTCCACGGCCACGGCCAGCTGGTAGGCCACCACGCCGTCGGAGCGGCGCAGGGCGAAATCACCGCCAAAGGCCTCGGGGCTGAACGCTTGCGGCCCCTGGAGCATATCGCAGAAGCGCACGGACTCGTCAGGACTGCGCAGGCGCAGGGCCGCGTGCCTCCCGGCCGCAATGAGGCGCTGCCGCTCCGGCTGCGTGAGGCTGCGGCACGGGTCGGGCGCGGCCGGCCCCTCCTCGCCGGCATGGGGCGCGGAGGCGAGCTGGCGCAGCTCCTTGCGGCTGCAAAAACAGGGATAGGTGAGGCCGGCGGCCTCCAGCTTCGCGATGGCCCCGGCATAGATGTGCCCGCGCCGGCTCTGCGCCATGGGCCCGAGCGCGGGCGCGGCATCTTCCTCTTCCGGCCCGGCGTCCCAGTCCAGCCCGAGCCAATGGAGGTCGTCCACGATGGCGGCGGCAAAGGCCGGGCGCGAGCGCTGCGGGTCCAGGTCCTCCATGCGCAGCAGGACGCGGCCCCCCTTGCTGCGCGCCGAGAGCCACGCCAGCAGGAAGGCCCAGGCGTTGCCAAGGTGGAGCAGCCCCGTGGGGCTTGGCGCGAGGCGCCCAACCACGGGCCGCGCTTCAGGAGGGCCGGGCTCTCCTGTCGATCCTCTGTCGCTCATGCTGCTGGCCTTTTAGAAGTCCGGGCAATAGTTTCGATGTGGATACGAAAAAACGCGGCCAGGCCGCGTTTTTTCGCTGCTCCCCGGGGGAGGAAATTCCGGCCGCGCAAACTCAGGAACGGTTCCGGCTGCTCTTGCCGCTGAGCGAAGAGACGGTCTTGTGGCCGCTCTTGCGGGAAGCCGTGGACTTGGCCGCGGCCGGCTTGGTTGCGGCCTTGACGGGAGCCTTGCTGGCCTGGACACGGCTCTTGAGCGCGCTCTTGCCGGAGGCGGGCTTCTGCGCGGAGGCCACGGCGCCGCCCTTGCCCGACTTTTTGGCGGACTTCACGGACTTGCCGGATTTCGCGGACTTGGCCGCGGACTTCGACACCTTGGACTTGGCCGTCTTGACGGACTTGCCCGCTTTGGCGGCCTTGCTGCCCTTGGCGGACGCCGAAGCCACGGTGGCAGCCTTGGCGCCCTTGCGGGCCTCTCTCGCGTCGGCATAAACGGCGAGGCGGCTTTCGGCCTGGGCCACGAGATTTTCGCCGCTGCCGATGGAGACGCGGCGCGCGCCGAGCAGGGTCTTGCTGAAATAGGGGTCGGAGAGGGAATTGATGCGCACGCGGGTGCGCTTGCGGGGGCTGTGGATGAACTTGCCGTCGCCCACATAAATGCCGGTATGATAGCCGCGCTTGGGGTGGCGGAAGGCCACGATGTCGCCCGCGCGCATGTCTTCGATATTGCGGATGCCCTCGCCCACCACGGACTGCTCGCGCGCCGTGCGCGGCAGCTTGACGCCCACATTCCTGTAGGCCCAGTGGACGAAGCCCGAGCAGTCAAAGCCGCCCGGATTGGAGCCGCCGAGCACATAGGGCGTGCCGATGGCCGAGCGGGCGTGCTGGAGCAGCTTCTGGCCCGCCAGTTCCTGTTCTTCATTGAGGCTGGCTTCGTAGGAATGACGGAAACGCTCCACGCGCGCCTGTTCAGCGGCCTTGCCGCTTTTTTGCGCGGCGCAGCCGATGGCCAGGCCGCAGGCGAGAATGAGCGCGCACACTTTCAATCCCTTTCCCATCCTTTTCCATCCCCCTGTAAAAAGAACAGAATGCCGCGGCCGAAGCCTGGCCGCCGCGCAAAAGGTCAATGAAGACGAAAAGCCCGGATTTTCGCACGAGGGGCGCCCCGCCGCCATGCGGCGCGGGCGGGCGCGAGCGAAAAGCAGGCTCAGGCCTTGAGATTCAGCAAGGTGCCGAGCATTTCGTCCGCCGTGCGCACGGTCTGGGCATTGGCCTCATAGGTGCGCTGGGTGACAATCATGCCGGGCATTTCTCTAGCAAGTTCCGTTCCGCTGGGGAGCGTGACGCCTGGCGGCAGGTTGGCGGCCTCCCGAAAGTCGGCCGCGGTGCCGTCCGCGCCATAGCCCGCAAGCGCGCCCCCCAGGCGCGGCTCGCGGACGACCGAATCCAGCGTGACGCCCCGGCCGCCCGGGCCGGTGGCGAACAGCGCCCGTTGCGGCGTAAAGCCGTCAGTGGAGACATTGGCCACATTATGCGCGTGGACAGCCATGCCCCAGGAATGGGCCTGCATGGCACCCGCGCCCATAAAGAGGGCCGAAGTGATGCCTCCGCTGCCGGAAACGCCGTCCATGGTCTGCTCCTCGGGGAGGGTGTAGCACAAATATTTCAGGGTTGCAAAGCCTTTTTCCGCATCCGGCGCGCCGGGCGGCGCCCCTCCCTTGCCAGTCTCATCGGCAGGCGGGGGACAACCTTAGGCCGCCACCGCAGGCTGCGAGAGCCTTTCGCCACGGCTTGGCGCACCGCGCCGGCCCAGGCTTGCCTTCAGGCTGCCGGCGCGGTACTCATGCACAGGGCGGGCTCCACCATGCGCCGGGCACATGCCGCCGCGCAGGGCCCCGCCGGCACTTCAAGCCCCGGGGGCGGCATGCAGCGTCTTCTTCTCGTGGTGGATCCGCAGCAGGATTTTATCACCGGCTCCCTGCCCGTGCCCGGCGCCCGCGAGGCCATGGACGGGCTCGCGGCGGCGCTTCGCCGGGCCGACGGCGCCTATGCCGCCAAGGTCGTCACCTGCGACTGGCACCCCTATGACCATTCCTCCTTCCGCGAAGCGGGCGGCGAGTGGCCCCGGCATTGCGTGGCTGACACCGCGGGCGCGGCCCTCTGGCCGGCGCTCGTGTCCCCGCTCTATGAAACCCCGGGCCCCTGCACGGTGCTGCACAAGGGGGAGGCGCGCGAGCGCGAGGAATATTCCATTTTCCAGAATCCCGCGGCGCGGGAGCGCATCCTCGCCCTAGTGGACGGTCTAGGCGTCACGCGCGTGGAGATTTGCGGACTCGCCGGCGACATCTGCGTGCTCTCCACCCTCAGGGACGGCGTGGAGCTGCTGGGGCCAGGGCGTTTTGCGGTGCTCGCGCCCTTCGCGCCCTCGCTGGACGGCGGCGCGAAGCTCAGAGCCTATGCGTGCGAAGCCGGCATCCCGCTTGTGGACGCGCCGGGCGCGAACTGATTTTTGCGGAAAACGCCATGCGACAGATCATCACCCATTTCACTGACGACGATCTCTACAAGTTCACCATGTGCTGCGCGGTCATCGACAATTACCCACGCGCGCAGGTGAAATACTCCTTCACGGATCGCGGGGGCACGGTCTACCCGCCCGGCTTCGCCCGCGAGCTTGAGCAGCAGCTCGCCATGCTCGAGGACGTGGTCATCACCGACGAGGAGATCGCCTTCATGAAGCGGCGCTGCCGCTACATCCCCTACTGGTTTTACAGCTTCCTGCGCGGCTTCCGCTATGACGCGAGGCTCGCGCGCGTGCGCCAGGACGCCTCCGGCCGCCTCCAGGTGGAGTTCGAGGGCTGCTGGACCAACACCATCCTCCTCGAGGTCAAGGTGCTGGCCATCATTTCCGAGCTCTACCTCATGATGACCGGGCGCGACCGCGGCCTCGACCTCGGCGCCTTTGCGGAAAAAACGCGCCTGAAGGCCCGGCGCCTCATCGAGTGCGGCTGCACCTTCAGCGATTTCGGCACGCGCCGGCGCGCCTCCTTCGCCGCGCAGGACGCGGCCATCCGCGCGCTCTGCGAGGAGGCGGCCGAAGGCGGCGGCCCGGGCCGTTTCATGGGCACGAGCAATATCTACTTCGCCATGAAGTACGACCTCCTCCCCGTGGGCACCATGGCGCACGAGATCATCGCCGCCATCGGCGGCATGTATGGCCCGCAGATGGCCAACCACATCGCCATGAAGGCCTGGTCCTCCACCTATCGCGGCTCGCTCGGGACATTCCTCTACGACACCTTCGGCTGGGAGATCTTCAGCCTCAATTTCTCCGAGGATTTCGCCAACATGTTCAAGGGCCTGCGCGTGGACAGCGGCGACAATCGCGAAGAGCTCGCCAAGATCGTCGCCAAGTACCGTTCCCTCGGCATCGAGCCCGCGACCAAGCAGGTGGTGTTCAGCAACGCGCTCACCGTGGACCAGGCCGTGGAGATCCAGGGCTTCGCCGCGCCCGTGTGCCAGCCCTCCTTCGGCATCGGCACCCACTTCACCCACGATTTCCCGGGCGCGTCGCCGCTGAACATCGTCATCAAGCTCGTGGCCGCCAAGATCACCGAGTCCTGGCCCTTCTACAACGAGACCTGCAAGCTCAGCGAGGACGCGTCCAAGCACACGGGCGACCCGGCGGTGGTGCGCCGCTTCATGGAGGCCCTGCACATGCTGCCGGAGGACGCCAAGGCCTGAGGCCGGCGCCCGGCACGCCGCTTGCAGCAGTTTCCCCATCGCCGCGCCGCGTGGCAAAATCCTGGCAGGGCCATTCCATGCTTGTATATATTCATGTGCCTTTTTGCCGTACCCGCTGTAATTATTGCGCTTTTCATTCCGTTCCCCTCGGGCGCGGGGTAGACGCCGCCGCCTCGCCCCAAGTGCGCGACTATGTGGACACCCTGCTCATGGAGCTGGCCCTGCACGCCGACACCCTGGGCGGCGCCAATATCCAGAGCGTCTTTTTCGGCGGCGGCACGCCGAGCCTGTTGCCGCCGCGCATCGTGGGCGTCATCCTCGAGCGGTTGGGGCGGCATTTCCACTTGGGCGACAAGACCGAGATCACGCTGGAGGCCAATCCCGAGTCCCTTAGGGGGCGCAACGTGGTGCCCGACCTTCTGGCCGCCGGCGTCAACCGCCTCTCCATCGGCATCCAGAGCCTCGACGAGGCCATGCTGCGCACGCTCGGGCGCCCGCACAAGGCGCAGGACAGCCTTCAGGCGGTGTTCGCCGCGCGCGAGGCCGGCTGCGCCAATATCAGCATGGATCTCATGTGGGGCTTGCCCGGCCAGAGCGTGCGCCAGTGGCTCCAGACCCTCAAGGACGCGGTGCGCATGGCGCCCGACCATATCTCGGCCTACGGCCTCACCTTGGAGCCGGGCACGCCGCTGGAGCTGGAATGCGAGGAGGGGCGGCTCGCGCTGCCGCCCGAGCGCGACCAGAACATCATGTTCATGGAGGGCGCGGCCTATCTGGAGGCCCAGGGCTACCTGCACTACGAGATTTCCAATTTCGCGCGCATGGGCTTCCAGTGCCGGCACAATCTCGGCTACTGGGAGGGCATGGATTATCTCGGCCTCGGGCCTTCGGCCACCTCCACCATCGCCGGGCGCCGCTGGACCAATCCCGCGAGCCAGCGCGCGTGGGACAACAAGGTGCGCACCGGGGCGCTCGGCCAGGCGCCGGAAGTGCTCACCCCCACGGTGCGCGTGCTCGAGCTCATCATGCTGCGCCTGCGCACGGCGCGCGGGCTGCGCCTTCGGGCCTACCGCGACCTCACCGGCCGCGACTTTCTGCGCGACCACCAGCGCCTCGTCCAGGCCCTGCACGAGAACGGCCTCATCCGCATCCGCAACGGCTACCTGAGCCTCACGAGGAGCGGCATGCTCGTTTCCAACGCCATCATGGCCAACCTGTTCGAGCGCACGGAAGCCGCGCTCACCCGCGAGCCCATCGCGGCCGAGGGCGCCCCGGAGGCGGTCGCGCCGGCCAAGGAGGAGGGCGCCCCCATCCCGCTGGCGGCCACGCCGCCGCGCAAGCCGGCCACCGGCCCGGAGATCCGGCCCGTGGTCTGGCCCACGGCCTGAAGCGTCCTCTAGCAGTTGCCCCCGAGCGAGGAGAGCAGGTCGCGCAGCTCCCTGGCGCTCGCCGAATACCGCTTTTCCCCGCTCACCGCGGAGCGCTGGAAATCGGCCATGATGCGCTCTAGGCAGTCCTGGCAGAGCACCTTGCCGGCGCCCATGAATTCCACCGCCTTGAGCGGGCAGTCGCTGTCCTGGCTGGTGCCGATATAGGTGCGCCCGCAGCACTGGCACTTGCCCGTGGTGATGACGATCTCCTTCATCAGCGGCTCCTGCCGGGCGCCGAAGCTGAAGCCCCCGGCGCGCCCGGTGTGCGCGGGGGTTGCGCCAGACAGGGCCTCGCGGAGCCTGGCGGCGATGCCCAGGAACATGGCCTTGAAGCCGGCGGCGACCGACGCGAACAGGAGGCACAAGGCGAGCACGATGCCCGCCGCCACGCCGAGAGTCATGAAAAAGCCTGCCATAGAGCCTCCGTGGATGTTCAGAAACAGGTGACGGATCGGTAATTCGCTTCCAGCCGGCGCACGAGTTTCGCCTCGGGCATGCCCGCATCCCGCAGCACGGGGATGTGCCGCAGATAGTCTTCCCCGCTCGCGCAGGCATCGCGCCCGATGGCGCGGGAGCGGCCGCGCCGGTAGCCCTCCCGCACCGCATTGGCGATGCAGAGCCGGGCCAGCAGGCCTTTCTCCGTCTCAAAGGTGGACAGGATGGCCCGCGTCTCGCGGACAAGGCCGTTGCCCCCCTGCACGAAACTTCCGCCCCATACGAGCGCGAAGAGCAGCACGGCCGCTGCCGCCATCACCGCCGGGCCCCGCTCCATCCGGCGGTGATGCAGGGTAAGGTACAGGCCCGCCAGCCCCACATAGCCGCCAAAAAGGGCATAGCCCGCCAGCAGGGAGAGGGCGAGAGTGAGTACGGCAGCCACGTGCGCGAGCGGCAGCAGCAGGGCCGACACGCCGATGCACAGCCCGAGCAGCACGGACACCTGCAGCGCGAGCAGGGCTATCCTTTGCGGCGAAACGCGGTTCATGGCGCCCGGCTAAAACAGCAGCTTCCTGAGCGCCATGAGGGCGAACTGCGCGCGCGCGGACTTCACCTCGAAGGTGCGCGTGCAGAAGTCGTTGAGCGCCTGCTCGATGCACGAGACATTGGAGCTGAAGCCGCCGAGGCTTACCTTGCTGCCGTCTTCCGCGATGTCCACCGAGGCGCACGAAATGGTGATCTCATGGTCGGCCAGGCCGTTGAGGATGAGGCTCGCCCTGATCTCCCCGTCCTGGACGAACAGGCTCTTGAGCTTGCCATACCTGGCGATGTGCTGGTTGATGAGGTTCTTGCCCGCCGAATCCGCCATCATGGACGCCAAGCCGTCAAAAAATCCCATTGGTTGCCTCTCCTTGTGTCGATGGTGTCCGGGCGCGTGCTCACGCGTCCTCGTCGTCGGGCATGCTCACCATGCTGGCGTTCTCGCCAAACTGCCGCGCCCAGCGCGCCACCTCCTGCGGCTCGGCCACCGAGAGCGTGAGCAGCAGGCTGCCGTCGGGCTGCTCCGCGAGGCGCTGGCTCTCGTGCCACCGGCATTCGCGGATATAGGGCACGGCCTCGCCGGTGAAGCGGATGGTGACGCGCCTTTGCCTGTCGCCTAGAAAGGCGAGGAAGGCATTGCGCTGGCGCTGGCAAAAGCCGCCGTCGTCGCCGGGCTGGGCCGTAAAGCGGATGCCGGTGGGGAGCACCTCGCGGATGCGGCTCAGGCGAAAGACCTTCCAGGCCGGGGGCGTTTCGTCAACGGTGCGCGCATAGAGATAGAGTGCGCGCTGCCGGAGATAGATGTGCCGCGGGTCCACCTCGCGCCAGCTTTCCGTCCACGTGCCGCTGCGGCAATAGCGCATGCGGATGCGCCGGCCCTCGCGCACGGCTTCGGTGAGCGCCTGGAAGATCTCCGGGTCTACCCCGTAGGCCTTTTCGGTGACTTCGGCGTCGAAGGTGCGCAGCAACTGCTCGCGGAAGGGGCTCTCGAGGCCGCCGGCCAGCTTGCGGCCGACTTCTATGGCCTTGGCGGCCAGAAGGCCGTCCCCCGAGGTGCTGAGATATTCGAGCGCGAAGAGCAGGATCACCCGGTCGGAAAGGCTCAGGTCCTGCAGGGGGGTGAGACGGTCCTCAATGATGCGGAAGCCGCTGCCCTTGCGGTATTCAAAGCGGAAGCCCAAGGCGGCCAGAGCCTCCCTGTCCTTGTAAAACTGGGAGCGGGAAATGCCGTGCGCTGCCAAGAGCTCGCCCATATGCTGGGCCGAATTTGCCCTGATGTCCTGCATCAGGCGCAGCAGGCGCACGGTACGGACTTTTTCAGCTTTGCGAGGGGAGTCTTCCTGTGCGGACATGGCCTTGCCTCCGTCATCAAAATAGAAGGCAGCCCCGGGCCCTGCAAGAAGAAAATGAATTTCCAGTCCACCCTGTGGTGGACTGGAAATTTATTTTCGCTGGAAAGCTTTTTGGGCGTGGCTATACCTGAATCCGGCGCGGGCGCTCGGGAACGGGGGCCCCGAAGCCGCAAGGAACAGGGCAAAGAATGGCGGCACGCCGCAGTGGAGGCGGCATCACTCCTTGACCTGTCCGTGCATGACACGTGAGGCCTGAAGGACGAGATCAATGATGGAGTTCTGCGCATCCTCGGGGAGCCCCGCCAACGCGTCAAAGATGATGGAGGCCTGGTCGGCCTGGCTTTCGGAATAGTGACGAAAAAGTGCGGGCACACTGCAATGAAGAATCTTGGCGATACTTTCAAGGCGGGAGATCTTGGGCGTGATATGCCCCTTTTCAATCGGTGTACGCCGCAGCGGCTGCACGGGCTGGTCCGTGCTCGGTGTCTGCAAATGCGTTTGCTTCCAATGTGAACTTGGGTACAATGGGAAGGGGTTGGCCCGAGTGGTGCCACGACAACCATCTGCTGAGCAAAAATCAGGAGGATCACCACATGAGTTACGAACTGACCGCGATATTGAACCGCTGCACCAAGGACGATGCAAAATTTCTGATCGAAACCATCGATTCCTATCTCAATAGTACCGATGACAAGGGCTTGAGGGAGCTCTATGCAAGCTGGGAAGGC
The DNA here is from genome assembly GCF_011039155.1 of Desulfovibrio sp. ZJ746. Taxonomy (NCBI): domain Bacteria; kingdom Pseudomonadati; phylum Thermodesulfobacteriota; class Desulfovibrionia; order Desulfovibrionales; family Desulfovibrionaceae; genus Desulfovibrio; species Desulfovibrio sp. ZJ746. The sequence continues at coordinate 51,412 of NZ_JAAKEK010000001.1, forward strand.
GACGGCCCCATGCCCCGCGTCCTGAACCACAAGATAGAAACGGAAATCCGTTACCTCGGCAGCAATGACTTCGCCTATATGACGAGAAAGTTGCGCGGTTATGAGCCCGCGGGCGTGAGCGTCGATGAAATCATTGACGACCTGTGCAAGCTCCTTAAGCTGGAGATCAGCACCGCCCGCACCCTCGAGTCGCGTCTGGAAATCTTTGCCGGCAAGGTCATCGACCTGCAATTTTCCAAGCTCCCCGATGAGCGCAAGCGCGAGATCCTGAAAGGGATGGATTTTGAAAAACACCATCTGCAGGAAATCCTGGACAGGGTCATCGGCAACAAGGAAATGCTGCTCACCGTCCTCCTGCCGCTTTTGAAAGGCGCATTAGGCCCCGATATTATCCAGGCCCTGATTATGTCCATCATCGTGCCTTACATAGGAAAGGAAGCAGCCGAGAAGCTCCTGCTCATCATCGCCTCGAGATTGCCGGTGACGTGGTTCAATCCCCTGCTCTGGGTGGCGGGCACGGGCTGGGTGATCCTTGACCTCCTGGGGCCGGCCAGCCGGAAAACCATCCCCCTTATCCTGTACCTGGGCGTTTTATGCTTCAGGAATGGCGAGACCAAGGACTTTAGGGAAGACTTCCTCATGACGCGCTGACGCTCACGGCATTGCGGAGAGCGCAAAGGGGCTGGCCATGGCCGCACTAGGCTCGCGGCTGGCCTTCATGCGTTGCCGACGCGTATAAACCGCGCAACGGGTAAGGCCGGGCTTCTTTCCAAAAAGCTGAAGGTGTGTTGCTCCCCCACAAGTGAAGCAGGATGACGCCGCCGCCATCCTGCATCTCATTTTAAACCATCCTGCTTCACATTTTAAAAAGGGCGGCAACCCAAGCCACGCCCCCGGGTTCGCCCCCCTCTTGGGAAGCCCCTTGCGCAAAAAGTTAAAATTTCTTCCAACTTTCCGTTTTATGGAATTTCCCTGCGTTAAGGTGGCCCGTACGACTGGTCAGGGTGCCCATGTGGCGCGCCAGCCAGAAAGTGCGCCGTGAACGAACGCTGGAAAAAGCCCGGGCGCAACGCGCGCCACAGCGCCAGCGAAAAGCAAGGAGGAGCCGCCTATTTCCCGCATCCCCCCTTTCCCCCCTATCCCCCCTTTCCCCCCTATCCGCCCTATCCCCGTTTTCCCTTCCCGCCGCGCCTCGGCAAGGCCGGCACGGTGCTCGGCGCCGCGGCCGTGCTCGCGTATGGCGCATGGAAAGCCTGGCAGGAGCGCAAGGCCAAAAAGGCTCGCGCAGGCAAGCCGGGCGACCCGCAGCAGGAGGGCGCCGGCGAGGCGACGCAACCCGGCTGCGCGCAGGCCGGCGCCGGCGAAAGTGAGCCCGCTCCGGGCCCGAGCCCCCGGGCGCAGGAAAACCCGCTCCCTGAGGAGCCCACTCCCTTCGGCGCCATGGAATCGGCCGGCGGCGACCGCATCGCCCTCAAGTCGGTGTCCATTTTTGGCGAGGTGGAAGGGCTGCTGTTCTCGTCCACCATCCGCCAGGAATATGCCAATGACACCGGCAAGGCGCTGGAGATCATCTATACCTTCCCCCTTGGCTGGGATACGGCCCTCCTGGGCCTTCGGGCCGTCATCGGCGAAAGGCGCCTCAAGGGCGAGGTGGTAAAGACCGCCGAGGCCGAGGAGAGATATGAAAAGGCCGTAGCCGACGGCAACGCGGCCATCATGGTGCAGCAGTCGTCAAAGGGCCTCTACACGGCCAACCTCGGCAATATCGCGCCCGGGGAAAGCGTGACCGTGGAGCTGCATTGCGCGCGCCTCCTGCGTTTTGAGCAGGGTGAGGTGCGGCTCTGCATCCCCACGGTCATCGGCGAGCGCTATGGCGACCCGCATTGCCCCGGCGGCCTCGCCGCGCATGAATCCGCGCGGCCCGACGCCCGGGCGCACTATCCCTTCACGCTGGAACTGACCCTGTGGGGCGACATGGCGGAAGGCTCGGTCTCCTGCCCGAGCCATCCCGTCCAGATGCGGCGGCTTGAGGGGGGGCTCAGTATCTCGCTGGAGGCCGGCGCGGCGCTGGACAGGGATTTCATCCTCCTCATGCGGGGGCTCGAGGGCGCGTCCCACGCCCTCTGCGTGCCGGACGAGGGCGCCTGCATGGTGGCGGCCAGCTTTGCGCCGGAAATCCCGCAAGACGCTGTGGCGCCGCTGGGGCTGAAGATCCTTGTGGACTGTTCCGGCTCCATGGATGGCTCGAGCATGGCGGAAGCGCAAAAGGGCCTCGACAAGGTGCTGGGCCTGCTCGCCCCGGAAGACCATGTCTCCTACAGCCGCTTCGGCTCCGACGTGGAGCACCTGACGCGCCGCCTTTTGCCCTGCACCCGGGACAACCTCCTGAAGCTGTCGCGCGCCGTCGAGGCCACGGACGCGGACATGGGCGGCACGGAAATGGAGGCCGCTCTGGCCTCCACCTTCCGGGATATTGCGGCCGACGGGAAGCAGGAGGTGCCGCCGCTTGTGCTGCTCATCACGGACGGGGATGTGTGGGACGTGCGGAACATCGTCGCTGAGGCAAAGGCGTCCAGGCACCGCATCTTCACTGTGGGCGTGGGCTGCGCGCCGGCGGAAAGCCTGCTGCGCGACCTCGCGGACCAGACGGGGGGCGCGTGTGAATTCGTCAGCCCACAGGAGGACGTGGCCGGGGCCATCGTGCGCATGTTTCGCCGCATGCGCACGGCCATGGCCCGGCATATCCGGGTGGACTGGGGCCAGGAGCCCCTCTGGCAGTCGCTGCCGCCCCGCTGCATTTACGACGGCGAGACCGTGCATGCCTTTGCCCTGTTCAGGGAGCAGCCGGCGGCCGGCCCGACCCTCAGGTGGGACGCCGGCGGCGAGCAGCGCAGCGCGGTGTGCGGACACCTTGAGGCCACCGACAGCGAGGATCTGCTGCGCCTCGGGCGTCGCCGCCAGATGGGGGAGTCTGCCACCGATGCGGAAAAGCTGGAACTGGCGCTCCGCTACCAACTGGTGAGCGGGCTCACCTCGCTCATCCTCGTCCACGAAAGGGCCGACGGCGAGAAGGTAGGGGGCCTGCCCGTCATCCAGCAGGTGCCGCAGATGCCCGCCCACGGGCACGGCTGCGCGGACACCTTCATGGTGTGCCATCTTGTCGGGCCGGGCATGGGCATCCCCGGCGGCAAGACCGCCCGCTCCTTCCTGGGAAGGCACTTCCGGCCGCGGCGCAATTTGCAGGCCGAATATAGCGGCGCGCCGCAGGCGGACAAGGCGCAGGCATTGGCGGAACTGGTGCGCCACTGGCGGGAGCATGTCCTTGAAGTGGCTTCGGTGGCGGAAATGGAGGCCCTGCTCCGTTCGGCCTTCACGCCGGCCCAGGCGCTGCTCATGGCGGAACTGGAGAGGGAATTCCCCCTTGATGGCGTCCAGCTCGCCGGGGTATTTCTGCAATGGGCGCTGAACAGGGAGGAAGGGAGCATAGGCCGGCACTCGGGGCGCCTCATCAAGGCCGCCCTGCAGGGCGCGGCGCAGGCGGACATCGAGGCGTGCACCAGCAAGATCGAGGCCTGGTACACCGGGGCATGACCAGTGAAGGCGGGTGCCGGGGTGCCGGATGCGCTCCGGCATCCGCCAAAAATTCTGCGGGCCGGTGCGCCCGGAGTTGCCGCCGGGAGTCAGTTTTTCGGGGCCGCGCCGGTGCCGCCTGCGCGAAATTCCGGCGGCAGCTGCCGCAGTATCCAGCGCGCGCAGCCAACGGGCGTGCCGCGGCCGGCGTCGCAACGCAAGGAGGCCCAGGACGCGTAAAGCGGGGCGCGCTCGCGGTGCAGGTCGGCCACGCTCTGCCCCGGCCCGAGCGAAAGGCCGCGCTGCGGGTTGCGGGCGATGCGCCGCTCGATCTCGGGGAGCGACACGTCGAGATGCACGACAGGCCCGAGCGAGGCGAGATGGCGCATGGCCGCCTCGCGGTAGACGACGCTGCCGCCGGTGGCGATGACCGTGCGCTGCGCCCGGATGGCGCAGATGACGGCGCATTCCACATCCAGAAAGGCGTCGCGGGGGAGCGCGTCGGTGAGGTCCTGAAGGCGGCAGCCGTACAGGGCCTCCATGAGCGCGTCGCTGTCCAGCAGCGCCCAGTCCATCTCCTGCGCGAGGCGCGCGCCGATGGTGCTCTTGCCAGAACCGGCCATGCCGATGAGGATGACGCAGGGCAGGGCGTCCCTGGGCGCGGAGACGAGGCGTTGGGAGTTGGGCGATGACGCGGCGGGCATGGGCACTCCGATGGCTGCACGTGCCTGCGACTGTGCCCAAGGCGCCGGGCCCTGTCAAGCGCGCCCGGTTGTAAGGAGCGGATGCCGCTGGCAGGGAGCGGCGTGCCCTGCTAGACTGCCGGCGAAAAGACCGCAGGGGGCTTTATGGAAGCGAAAGGCGGCCGCCGCGCCATTTTTCTGGACAGGGACGGCACCCTCAACGAAGACCGGGGCTATGTGCACCGGCCGGAGGACTGGCGCTGGCTCCCCGGCGTGCCGGAGGCGCTGGCGCGCTTTCGCGCGGCGGGGTGGGGGCTCGTGGTGGTGAGCAACCAGTCTGGCCTTGCGCGGGGCTATTTTACGCCGGAAGACCTTGCCCGGCTGGAGCGCTGGGCGGACGCGGAACTGGCGTCCCTGAACGCGGCGCCGGACGCGTGGTACCACTGCCCGCATCTCCCGGAAATCACGGGCCCCTGCCTGTGCCGGAAGCCCATGCCCGGGCTTATCCTCCAAGCCTGCGCGGAGCTCGCCATCGAGCCCGCCGCCTCGTGGATGCTGGGCGACCGCGAGCGGGACGTTGCCGCGGGCCTGGCCGCGGGCTGCCGTGCCGGCCTGTTGCGGGCCGACCCTGATGACGCCGAGGCGCGCGCCACCCGCGCCGCCTTCCCGGGGACACCGGTCTGGCCCGGCCTGGCCGCGGCCTGCGACGCCATTCTGCGAGAGAATTAAAGTTCGGCCAGAGTCTGTTCGCCCTCGGCGAGGAGGGTGTCCTGCGCGGCGCAGGGGCTCACGAGAGCCGCGCTCGCCTGCGGGATGACGCGCACCTGCCCCACATGAGGCTCGGTCACGGTGAAGCCCGGAACGGCCTGCGCCAGCCGCGCGTCACGCACGGGCGCGGCGAGGAGCATGCCGTACAGGCAGGCGCAAAGGAGCAGCACGGCGCCCCAGAGCCAGTAGGGGAGCTCACGCGCGGCAAGGTGGCTGTTCATGGCTTTTCTCCTGCGGCCGGCCATTTTCGGGTACGGACGCACGGAGAAAGATGCAAGAATTGTTCCGGGAAAGCCTTGCCGCTCGCGCCTAAACCTCGCTGATGACCGGCACCACCACCGGGTCGCGCTCCAAAACGCGCCGGAAGAAGCGGCGAAGCGACGTGCGGATGTTCTCGCGCAGGCGGCTCGTGCTCCCGGGCGAGTTTTCCAGCTCGTCCAGCACGAGACACTTGGCGTCTTCGAGCACATGGCTCAACTGCTGCTCGAACACGAAGCCGCGCGAGATCATCTCCGGCCCGTGGAGCACGCTGCCCGTCTCCGCGTCCAGCACGAGGGACACGATGACCACGCCCTCGTCGCCCAAGATGCGGCGCTCGCGCAGCACCGAGGCGCCCACGTCGCCCACGCCCTTGCCGTCCACGAGGGTGCACTCCACGGGCACGGGCTCCTCGAGGCGGAAGCCGTGCTCGAGGATGGTGAGCGGCTGCCCGTCCTGGAGCAGGATGACGTTTTCCGGGCGCACGCCGCAGCTTTCGGCGAGGCGCCCGTGCATGACGAGGTGCTGGTATTCGCCGTGCACGGGCACGAAAAGCTCGGGCCGCACGGCGAGGAGCAGGTCGCGCAGTTCCTCGCGGTGGGCGTGGCCCGAGGCGTGGACGGCATGCGAGCTTTCGTAGAGCACTTCCGCGCCCTTGCGGTACATTTCATTGATCAGCCGCGAGATGGGCCGGGCATTGCCCGGGATGACGCGCGAGCTCATGACCACGGTGTCGCCCTCGCGGATCTCGAGCTGCCGGTGCCCGCCCCAGACCATGCGCGACAGGGCGGAAAGCGGCTCGCCCTGGGCGCCGGTGACGATGAGCACCACCTTGTCGTCGGGCAGGTCGGGCACGCCGTTGTGGGCGTTGTGGAACTCCGGCGGCAGGGTGAGGAAGCCGAGCTCCGAGGCGATGTCGATATTGTTGGCGAGGGATTTGCCGCTGATGATGACCGCCCGGCCGTACTGGCGCGCCAGATCGCACACTTCCTGGATGCGCTGGATGTGGCTCGAGAACAGCGTGACCACGATGCGCCCGCGCGCCGCGGCGAAAACGCGCTCCAGCGAGGCCTTGACCTCGCGCTCGGTGAGCGAGCGCCCCTCGCGCAGCACATTGGTGGAGTCGGAAAGCAGGAGCCGCGCGCCTTTCGGCCCGGCGAATTCCCGGAAGGCCGCGAGTTCCGTGCCCGAGCCCGCCAGCGGCATGGGGTCGATCTTGAAGTCCCCGCTGTGCACCGCCCGGCCCACGGGCGTCTCCACGCCGAGGCCGAAGCCGTGCGGGATGGAATGGCAGACCGGGATGAAGTGAAAAATGAGGTCGCCCAGCGGCAGCACCGTGGCGGCGTCCACCGGGCAGAGCTCCACGCGGTTGAGCAGCTCGTGCTCGCGCAGCTTGTGCTCCACGAGGGCGAGGGTGAAGCGCGAGCCGAAGATGCGGGCGTTCTTGAGCTCCGGCACGATCCACGGCAGCGCGCCGATGTGGTCCTCATGGCCGTGGGTGAGCACGATGCCGAGCAGGCGGTCGCGCACCTCCTGCACGGCCCCGAAATGCGGGATGAGCACGTCCACGCCGAGATGCGCGTCGTCCGGGAACATGAGGCCGCAGTCCACCATGACCACGCCGCCGCCGCTTTCCCACAGCTGGCAGTTGAGGCCGATTTCGCCGAGGCCCCCGAGGGGCGTGATGGTGAGGCTCGGTTCGCTCATGGGCATCCTTGTGCGCTGGAGTGGGTGGGCGGCTTGCCTAGCGGGCCTTGCCGGAAGTTTTGGCCCCGCCCCGGCCCTTTGCCGCGCCTTGCGCGGGGGCCGGCCCCGGCCTGAGGTCCGGGTGATATTCGCCCATGGCGACGTAGATCTGGGCGAGCGCCGTGAGGTAGTCGGCCCGGGCGCCGGTGAGCGAGGCCTGGGCGCGGGTGAGGTTGGCCGAGGCGTCGAGAACGTCGAAGTTGGTGCCCACCTGCTCCTGGTAGCGGGCCAGCGCCGCGTCATAGGCCTCGCGCGCCTGGATGACGCCCTTTTCCGCCACCACGATGCGCTTTTCCGCCTCGTGCACGGCGAGCAGCTTGGACTTGATGTCATAGCCCACGTTGAGCTTGAGGTCTTCCTCCTCGTGCCGGAGCCGCGTCACCTGCCAGCCGGCCTGCTGGTCGGCGTAATAGGTGAGGCCCCACTGAAACACGTTCCATACGGCGCGGGCGCCCACCTCCCAGGTGGCCGAGCGGGAGCCGTGGTCGCCGCGGCGCTGGAGGTCGGGGGTGTTGCCCGCCTGGTTGATGTTGTAATAGGCCTCGATCTGCGGGTAGTAGTCGCTCTGCACCATGCGCCGGTCCTTGCCGGCCATCTCCACGGCTTTCGCCGCGATCATGAGGTCGGGCCGCTGGCGGTAGGCTGCCTCCAGGCACTGCTCCAGCGAGCGACGGAAGGGCACGTGCTCGAGCCTGCCCACATAGCGCGCCGGCGCGGTGGCCGTGAAGCCGAGCAGGGTGTTGAGCCGGGCCTGGGCGGTGTCGCGCGTGTTCTCGGCCTGGATCAGCAGGTTCTCGGCGTTGCTCACGTCCACCTCGGCCTGGAGCACGTCGAGGCGGGGCCGCAGGCCCACCTCATAAAAGGCCGTGGTGATGCGCAGCTGGTCGCGCAGGCGCGCCAGCGAGTCCCCCTCGCTTTTGACATTTTCCTCGGCGCGCAGGTAGTTGAGAAATTCGGTCTGCACCTGCTCGGTCATGGCGAGCTCGGCGCGGCGCAGCGCCGCCTTGTCGCTGTCGGCCTGGAGCGCGGCCTTCTGGTAGGAATTGAGCAGCCTGAAGCCCTGAAAGACGGGCTGCGAGATCTCCACGCCCCAGGAATACGAGCCGAGCTCGGGCGGCCGCGTGGTGCTGGGCTGGGTCTTGCGCTCCTGCTTGACGGCCGAATAGGTCATGCCGAGCTTGGGCCCGAAGGCGCCGCGCGCGGACTTGCGGCCTTCTTCCGAGGCGCGGCTCTGCGCCTCCTGCGCGCCGAGCGAGGGGTTGCGCTCGAGCGCGCGGGCCACGGCCGCGGGCATGTCGAGGGTGCCGGCCGGCGCGGCGTCCCCGCCGGCCTTGAGCGTGCGGCCGCCCGGATGGATGGGCGCCGGCGCCTCGCGGCTGGCGGCCGGGGCTCCCTGCGGGAAGACGAGGAGGGCGCAGAGCGCCAGCGCGGCGCAGCCAAGGCGCGCCAGCGCGGGGCATGCGGCGTCTTTGCGCCGCAGCCGGAAAGCGTGGGCCATGTGCATGTCGGCATGGTATACAGGACGGGCGCCCTTGGCAAGGACGGGCGCCGGGGGGTTGCCACCGGGGGCGCAGCCACTGTTTCCCCGCGCCACTCTAAAAAATCTCTTGAAAAAGTGCCGAAGACGGTTCATCCTCCAGCCGGGGGCTTGCCATCTTGCGGCGCATCCGTGCGGCCCGATCTTTAGAGCGGAGACATCAATGGAATTCAGCATCTTCTCGATGGTCGCCCAGGCGAGCCTGGTGGCCAAGGCCGTGCTGGCCTTGCTCGTGCTCATGTCCGTGGCGAGCTGGGGCCTGATGATCCAGAAGTTCATCGCGCTCACGGCGGCCAACCGCAAGGCCGTTTCCGGCATCGAGCGCTTCGACAAGGCCGCCAACCTGCGCGACGCCGTGCAGTCCCTGGGCTCGGACCCGAGCTCGCCGCTCTACTATATCGCGCACCAGGGCGTGCAGGAGTTCAACCGCTCCCGCGAGCTCGGCAACGCGAGCGAGGTGGTGGTGGACAATGTGCGCCGCGCCCTGCGCCAGGGCGCCGCGAGCGAGATGGCGCGCCTCCAGCGTTCGCTCTCGCTGCTCGCCACCACGGCCAACACCGCGCCCTTCATCGGCCTTTTCGGCACGGTCTGGGGCATCATGAATTCCTTTCACTCCATCGGCCTCCTCAAGTCCGCGTCGCTCGCCACGGTGGCGCCCGGCATTTCCGAGGCGCTGGTGGCCACGGCCATCGGCCTCGCCGTGGCCGTGCCCGCCACCGTGGGCTTCAACCTCTTCATGGGCAAGCTCTCGCAGGTGGACACCCTGCTCGTGAATTTCGCCGGCTTCTTCCTCAACCGCGTCCAGCGCGAGCTCAACGCCCACCGCCCGGTGCAGCGCACCGGCGCCACGGAGCTCTGAAATGGGCGCGAACCTCGGCGGCGGCAAGTTCGTTTCGGAGATCAACGTCACGCCCTTCGTGGACGTGATGCTCGTCTTGCTCATCATCTTCATGGTGGCCACGCCCATGATGACCCAGGGTCTCGAGGTGGACCTGCCGCAGACCAAGCAGGTGGAGACCCTGCCCGGCGAGGTGGACCACATGATCCTCACCGTGCGCCGGGACGGCAAGATCTTCCTTGACGAATACGCGGTGGAGGATATGGCCGAGCTCGGCGGCTACCTCGAGCGCCTCGTCAAGGCCAAGAACAAGAGCCTCTTCCTCCAGGCCGACAAGGAAGTGCCCTACGGCCTCGTGGTGGAGGTCATGGGCGAGATCAAGGCCGCGGGCATCGAGAATCTCGGCGTCATGGCCGAGCAGCCCGAAGGCGTGGCCGCCGCCAAGGCCGCGGCGTCCGAGGCGGCGCCCGCGCGGGCCCGCACCCCCGGAGCGCCAAAGAAGAAGTAGGCACGCATGCAGCTCGCCTCCTATATCCTTTCGCTCTGCCTGCACGCGGCGCTCATCCTGCTTATCTGGTTCTGGCCGTCGTCTCCGCCGCTCAGGCTCGACCAGAGGCCGGTGATGATCAGCCTTGTGGAAGGCGCGCCCGGCGGCAACCGCACGCCCTCGCCCATCCTCGGGCACATGGGCGAACAGGCGGAGGGGCCGCTCGCGCCCACGCCGCCCGCCCCGCAGAGCGAGATCGCCGCGCCCGCGCGCGAGGCCGCCAGGCCCGAGCCCGTGCCCGCGCCGCCCAGGGAGGCCCAGCCGGAGCAGAAAAGGCCCGAGGCCGTGCCCATCCCGCGCAAGGATGAACCCAAGCCCGAGCCCATGCCGGAGCCGAAACCCGAGCCCAAGCCGGAACCCAGGCCCGAGCCTAAGCCCGAGCCGAAAAAGGAAGAGCCCAAGAAGCCCGAGCCCAAAAAGCCGGAACCCAAGAAGCCGGAACCCAAGAAGCAGGAAAAGCCCGCGCCGAAAAAGACCGACCCCGTGGCCGCGGCGCTCCAGCAGGCGCGCAAGGCCACGTCCCGCGCCCAGTCGGGCGACCGCGGCAACGCCATCGAGCAGGCGCTGGCTCAGGCGCAGCGCCGCGCGGGCGGCAACCGCGGCGGCGGCGGGGGCGAGGGCGACGGCCCCGGGGGCGGGGGCCTCGGCGATGTCTACATGGGGCAGGTGATGCTGGCCGTGCGGCCCAACTGGGGCTTCGCCTCGGCCGGGCGGCTCAACCTCGCCTGCGTGGTCAGGGTCAAGGTGGACATGCAGGGCAAGGTGCTCCAGGCCGTGGTGAGCCAGAGCTCGGGCAACGCGCAATTTGACGCCTCGGCGGTCAACGCCGTCATCCGCACCGGGCAGGCCGGGGAATTTCCGCCGCCGCCCTCGCAGGAATATACGGATCTTGACCTCGTCTTCACCTTCGACGAGCTCATGGGGCGCCGCTGAGCGGGTTTTTCGGGGCGGCGCGCCCCGGGCGAATGAGGCCCCGGAGCCAGCGGAAAAGGACGAGAGAGGAAGGAGGAGAAGCATGCCCCAGAATATTCGACCCATGCGCCCCTCGCGGGAGCGCCCCGGGCTGCGTCCGCTGCTCATGGCGCGCTCTCTCATGGCGGCGGTCTGCCTCATGGCTGCGATCCTGGCCGGCGCCACGGGCGCGCAGGCCGCCAGCGCGCTGGCCGTAAGCCAGAACGACGGCTATTCCGGCCACGTGATGGACAAGGTGCTCGCCGTGTGGGCGCCGCCCGCCACCACCGAGGACAGGCAGCTCCGGCTCTGCGTCTCGCTTGACGGCGAAGGCCGCGTCACGGAATGCAAGGCCGTGCGGCCCTCGGGCCTCCCCGCGCTGGACGCCTCGGGCTGCGCCGCCGTGCGCGAGGCCGCGCCCTTCGGCACGCCGCCCTACGGGATGCCGCTGGATGTCTATTTCTCCTTCTGGACCGGGCGCCCCAAGGGCAAGAGCGCGGAGACGGCCGCGCAAGTGGCTCCCGCGCCCGCACAAGCCCCGGCACAGGCTGCGCCCCCGGCGGACAGCCACGCCCAGGCCGCCGCGCTGGCCGCCGCCACGGCCACGGGCGGGGCGACCGCGACGGCTGCCGCCACCAAGCCCTCGTCCTCATCCTCCGGTGCCAAGGCGCAGGACAAGTATGACAGCCGCTTCCAGAAATATATCAGCACCGTTGTCTGGAAGCTGCGCAATTCCATGTATATCCCGGCGCAGACCAGGCCCGGCACCTATCATGCGACGGCGCGGGTGCGCCTCAACTCCGCGGGCAAGATCCTTGACGAGAGCATCCTCAAGGGCAGCGGCGACGCGCTTCTTGACAAGTACGTGCTCCAGGGCATACGCCGGGCGGGCTCCGTGGCGCCGCCGCCCGCCGGCCTCGGCGACACGCTGGACCTCACCTTTACCCTTACCCGGCAGTGACGCCCGCGGCGCCTGAGGCGCCCCGGCCTTGCCGAAAGCCAGAACGGAAGAGCGAGCCATGAAAAAACTTTCCCTTCTCCTCGCCGTGACCGCCCTTGCGGCGCTCGCCATGCTGGGGATGCGCGCGGGCGAGGCCAAGGCCGCCATGCGCGTGGACATCATGAATCCGGGCCAGAACATCGTCAACATGGCCCTGGCCGCGCCGCTCACAGGGCCGGACAGGCAGGCCACGGGCATGGGCGCGCAGCTCCAGAAACTGGTGGACCAGAACCTGAGCTTTTTGCCCTTCGCGCGCCTCACCGACCCCAAGGCCGTGCTCGGCGGCATCGTGCTCCAGGGCTGGGAGCCGCCGGCGCTGGATTTCAAGCGCTTCCAGCTCGCAGGCTCGGATATCGTCATCACCACCTACTGGCCGGACGGCGACAGCGGCACGAAACCCGTGCAGATCCGCGCCTTTGAGACCAATACCGGCGGCCGCCTCTTCGGCAAGGAATACACCAAGGTCAACAGCAAGGACCTCCCCGAGGTGGCCGACCGCTTCTGCGCCGACCTGCTCGAAGCCCTCACCGGCAACGGCGACTTTTTCCGCTCCACCCTCGCCTTTGTGAAAAAGACCGGCAAGATGAGCGCCAATGTGTGGATCGTCAAGCCCTGGGGCCGCGATCTGAGGCAGGTCACCAACATGCCCGGCGAGGCGCTGTCGCCCGCCTGGTCGCCGGACGGCCGCTTCGTGGTGTTCAGCCACATCGACCCCAAGTCGCACGCGCTCGGCGTGTGGGACCGCTCCACCGGCAAGGTGCAGCGCATCCGCTTCCCGGGGAACGTGGTCATCGGCCCCTCCTTCATGCCGGACAACAAGGTGGCCGTGGCGCTCTCGCGCGGGAAGTACCCGGTTATCTATCTCCTCAACCATGTGTTCCAGAAGGAGCGCATCCTCGAGGAGCACAATTCCATCAATGTCTCGCCCACCTTTGACAAGACGGGCAGCCGCATGGCCTTCACCTCGTCGCGCCTGGGCGGCCCGCAGATCTTCCTCAAGGACCTCGCGAGCGGCAGCGTCACCCGCGTGAGCAAGAACGGCACCTACAACACCGAGGCCAACCTCGCGCCCGACGGCACCCTCGTGGTCTACAGCCGCATGACCGAATACGGCCAGCGCATCTTCGTGCAGGACCTCGTCACCGGCGAGGAGCGCCAGATCACCTTCGGCCCGGGCAGCGACGAGCAGCCCTCCTTCTGCGCGGACAGCTACTTCATCGCCTTCAGCTCCACGCGCGGCGGCGGGCACCATATCTACCTCACCACCCGCCACGGCGGCGACGCCAAGCAGGTGCCCACTGGCGACGGGCAGGCGTTCTTCCCGCGCTGGGGCATGCCGGTGCAGCAGAAATAAGCCCGGAAACCGGGCATGGCGCGGGGGGTAAAAATACTTTTACGAAACCCCGCTTCGCGCCTTGACAAAACTGGAAGGCCGGATACCATCTGTCTGCGCCGCTTGGAGCGGTGCATGGTGCCGAAAGGAAAGGTTTTTTTGCTTGGAGCAGCTGTTCAGGAGGACACACAACATGAAACGCTACGCTCTTATTCTGACCCTGGTCATGGCCCTGGCCGCCGGCTTCGGCTGCGCGAAGAAGACCACCACCGAGCCCGGCTACGATGACGGCATGAGCCCCGAAATGCGCGCCGCCATCCAGCAGATCTCCGACTCGCGCGTGTACTTCGCCTTCAACAAGTACAACATCGAAAACCAGTACGACGCGGTCCTGAAGAAGGAAGCCGAGATCCTCAAGCAGTTCCCGGCCATCCGCGTGCGCATCGAAGGCAACTGCGACGACCGCGGCACCCAGGAATACAACCTCGCCCTCGGCGAGCGCCGCGCCCGCGCCGCGTATGAATATCTCGTGCAGAACGGCGTGAACCCGAGCCAGCTCGAGATGATCAGCTACGGCAAGGAAAACCCGGCCGTGCTCGGCACCGGCGAGGCCGTGTGGGCCAAGAACCGCCGCGACGACTTCCGCGTCATCGCCCACTAGTCTTTTTTTCGCCTTCTTCTCAAGGGCCGCTCCCGCAAGGGGGCGGCCCTTGTGCGTTGCGACGCTTGGGGAAGGGAAGGCGGGAGTTTTTCCCAAAGCCGAGTCCCCCTTGCGCTCTGCCCGGGATAGCTGCTAGTCTTGCAATGGGCGTCCCGCGGCGGGCGCTGACCCCCACACCATGCAACTGCGCCATCCAAGGGGCTGCCATGAAGATCGTTGTGCTCGACGGTGCCGTCCTCAACCCGGGAGATGTGGACTGGGGCCCCATCTCAGAGCTCGGGGAGCTCACCATCCACCCCGAGACCGGGCCGGCCGAGCTCGCCGAGCGGGTGCACGGCGCCGACATCCTCCTCACCAACAAGACCGAGCTCAGGCGCGAGCACATGGCCCACTTCCAGGCCGCGCGCCTCGTGAGCCTCTTGGCCACCGGCTACAACAATGTGGACCTCGACGCCTTCGCCGAAAAGGGGGTGCCGGTCTGCAACGTGACGGCCTACGGCGTGGCCGATGTGGCGCAGCACGCCATGTCGCTTTTGCTCGAGCTTTGCCACCATACACAGGAGCACACCGAGAGCGTGCGCGACGGCGAGTGGGAGCGCGCCCGGCGCTGGTGCTACTGGCAGCGCACGCCCATCTGCCTCACCGGGCTCACCATCGGCATCGTGGGCTTCGGTGACATCGGCCGCGAGATGGCGCGCCTCGCCCACGCCTTCGGCATGCGCGTGCTCGCGCACCAGCGCACCCCGCGCGACGCGCCCCCCTGGGAGGACTTCGCCTTCGTGCCGCTCCCGCAGCTTTTGGCCGAGTCCGACGTGGTGTCGCTGCACTGCCCGCTCACCCCGGAGACGGACAGGCTCATCAATGCCGAGCGCTTGGCGCTCATGCAGCCGGGCGCCATCCTCCTCAATACGGCCCGGGGCGCGCTCGTGGACGAGGAGGCGGCGGCCGCTGCGCTCAAGAGCGGGCGCCTGAGCGGCATGGGCACGGACGTGCTCTCGGAGGAGCCGCCCCGGCCCGGCAATCCGCTCCTCAGGGCGCCCAATGTGCTCATCACGCCGCACATGGCCTGGGCCACGGTGCGCGCGCGCCAGAACATCATCGACCTCACGGCGCAGAATATCCGCCGCTGGCTGGCCGGCGACCCCGTCAACGTGGTCAACGGCATCACCGAGGCGAGCTGCCCGCTCTTCTGAGGGCGGCGCCGCTGGACCTTGGCGGCGCTTTTGGCTATCGTGAGTGGTTGTGCGGCCGGGCGCCTTTGCGCCCCGGCCCGCAAGGGGGACGCCATGAACGAGGACGCGGAAAAGAGCGGGCTCACCCGGCGCATCCAGATGCGGCGCGCCGACAGGTCCCTCGCCGGTGCGAGGGTGGACGGCGAGCGCCAGCGCAAGGGCTATGCGGAGGCGGTCATCGCCCATCTGCGCGAGGGCGGCCGCATCATTTGCGTTTCTGACGACAAGGCCTTCGTCGACCTCTTGCGCGGCCTTATCCGCGACGAGCTCAAGATGCCCGCCTCCTGCCTCATGACCACGACGGCGGCCGACATGCTCGCGCGCCTCGCCCGGCAGGCGGCCGAGGCCAGCGTGAAGCCCCTTTTTCTGGTGGAGCGCGAACTCAAGGGCCGCGACCTCACCTTCGCCGTGCGCCTCATCAAAAACGGCTTTCCCGAGCTCAAGGTGCTCCTGCTCGCGGCCGGAAGCGACCGCCAGCGCATCGCGCTTTTGCAGGAGAGCGGCATGGACGGCTGCATCCTGAAACCCGTGGACGCGCCGGTCCTGCTCGAGCGCGTGGCGCTCACCGTGCGCCCGCAGGGGCAGGTGGAGCGTTCGCTCGACTGGGCGCGCTCCCTGCTCGGCCAGGGCGAGTACCTGCGCGCCCTCCAGGTCTGCGGGCAGGCGCTGGAGCAGAAGAGCAACGCGCCCGCCGTGCTCCTGCTCATGGGCGATATTTTCAAGGCCATGGAGGAGTTTGACAAGGCGGCCGATGCCTATGCCAAGGCCGCCGGCGCCTCGTCCATGTTCCTTGACCCCTTGCGCCGCCTCGCGGCCCTGCATGCGGAAAAAGGGGATGCCGCGCGCGAGCTGGAGTGCCTCGAAAAGCTGGACAATCTCTCGCCGCTGGACGTGGAGCGCAAATTGCGCATGGGCGAGCTCAGCCTCCGGCTCAACAGGACGGACAAGGCGCGCACGCTTTTGGGCGACGCGGTGCGCCTCTCGGCCAGGCAGGCGAAGGAGGGGTCGGCGGGCGTGGCCACGCGGGTGGCCGAGCTCTACGCCGAGTCCGACCCGGAGACGGCGGCGGGCTACTTGCGCCGCGCGCTGGACAGCCGCAAGGAATTCTGGGGCCGGGACGACATCGCGGCCTTCAACCGCCTGGGCCTTTTGCTGCGTCGCGCGGGCCGCTGGCGCGACGCGACCGAGGAATACCAGAAGGCGCTCGGCATCGCGCCCAATGACGCTGGCCTGCACTACAATCTCGGCATGGCGTGGCTGGAGGGCAAGGATACCGAGGCGGCGCGCGCGGCCGCTCTCAAGGCGCTGGCCCTCGACCCGGAGCTCCCGCGCAGCTCGGCGCGCGTGGCCATGAATCTCGCCACGGTCTTCCTGGCGACCGATGACCGCATGCACGCCCTGCCGCTTTTGCGCACCGCCCTTGAGCTGGAGCCGGGCAACGCCGAGGCGCGGGAACTTTTGGCGCGCGGGGAAAGCGGCGCCCGCTGAGGCGGGCCCCTCCGCATCCGCTCCTTACAGAAAAAACCGACTGACACAGCAGACAGATTTGAGGGAAGACCCCATGGCAGACGTTGTGACCCGTTTCGCGCCCAGCCCCACCGGGCACCTGCACATCGGCGGCGCGCGCACCGCCATTTTTTCCTGGCTGCTCGCCCGGCACTTCGGCGGCCGTTTCCACCTGCGCATCGAGGACACGGACCTTTTGCGCTCCAAGAAGGAGTATACGCAATCCATCCTCGCCTCCATGCGCTGGCTCGGCCTCGACTGGGACGACGACCTCACCTACCAGACCGAGCGCACCGACCTTTACAACAGCTATGTGGACAAGCTGCTCGAGAGCGGCCACGCCTACTGGTGTTCCTGCACGCCGGAAGAAGTGGAGGCCATGCGCGAGCGCGCGCGGGAGAAGGGCCTGAAACCCCGCTATGACGGCCATTGCCGCGAGCTCGGCCTCGGGCCCGGCGAGGGGCGTTGCGTGCGCCTCAAGGCGCCGCACACGGGCAAGATCGTCTTTGACGACATGGTGAAGGGCCGCATCGCCGTGGACGCCTCGGAACTGGACGACATGGTGCTGCGCCGCGCCGACGGCATGCCCACCTACAACATGGCCGTGGTGGTGGACGACCACGAAATGGGCGTCACCCACGTCATCCGCGGCGACGACCACGTTTCCAACACGCCGCGCCAGATCCTCATTTACGAGGCGCTGGGGCTCGCCGTGCCGCGCTTCGGGCATGTGCCCATGATCCTCGGGCCGGACCGGCAGAAGCTCTCCAAGCGGCACGGCGCGCGGGCCGTGGTGGAATACCAGCAGGACGGCCTTTTGCCGCAGGCCTTGGTGAGCTATCTCGCGCGCCTCGGCTGGTCGCACGGCGACCAGGAGCTCTTCAGCATGGAAGAGCTCATCCGCTTCTTTGACGGCAAGAACCTCAACCCCGCCGCCGCGGCCTTTGACCCGGCCAAGCTGGAATGGTGCAACGCGCGCTTCATGCGCGACCTGCCCCTGAACCAGCTCGTGGAACTGGTGGAGCCCTTCGCCAAGGCCGCGGGCCTGTGGGAACGCCTGGGGAATGATCCTTACGGCCGGCTGGAACCCTTGTGCGTCATGTTCCGCGAGCGGGCGAGCAACCTGGCGGCGCTGGCCGAAAGTTTCCGGCCGCTGCTCGTGGGCGCTTCGGAGCTGGTCTACAACATCAAGGACGCCAACAAGCACTTCACCGAGCAGGGCAAGGCCCATCTCGCGGCGCTGGCTGCCATCTTCAGCAAGGTGGAGCCTTTTGACGCCGGCGCCATCGAGGCCGCGCTCAACGCCTATGTGGCGGACAATGGCCTGAAGTTCAAGGAGGTGGCCCCGCCCCTGCGCACGGCGCTCATGGGCTTCATGGGCGGCTCGCACCTCAACGAGATCATGGCCTTTCTCGGCAAGCCGGAGACGCTGGCGCGCCTCGCCCGCGCTGAGGACTACACGCCGCCGGCCGCGGAGCAGGATGCCTGAGCGGCGGAACGGGTTTCACGAAAAGATAGGGGCGGCGAAATTTTCGCCGCCCCTTCTGCGTTCGGAGCCGGAATTTTCAGATTTGCAGGGAAATGCCCGTGCCGCCCGGGGCCAGCGCCGTGGGCATGACGCCGCGCTGCGCCATGGCGGCATAGGTCTCGGCGGCGCGCATGAGCGCGTGGGCGATGCCGCCGCGCCCTGGGGAATTTTCGCGGCCGGCGGCGCTTTCGGGGGCGGCGGCGCCTTCGATGCCGTCGGCCGGCTCACGGCGCGAAAGATTTTCAGCGGGGGAGGCGCCCTGCGCGCCCTCCGCGTTTTGGGCGTTCTCCACGCCGACGGCGGTCTGGTCGTTCTCGTCCCGCTTCTCGCGGGCCGCGCGCGCCTCCTGGGTTGCGGCCTTGGCGGCAACGGCCCTGTCCTGCGCCGAGGGCTCGCCGGGGGCCAGCGCCGCGCGGCGCACCTGCCGGGCCTTGGCCGCGCTCGCTTCGGGATCGTCGGGGATGGAGGAGGCGTCGATGGAAACATGCCCGCCGATGGCGTATTGCCGGCCGTCGGGCCCGCGCTGGTATTCGTAGCTGGGGCCGCCCGCCACATACTGGCCGCCGGCCGCCATGTGCGCCTTTTCGTGGGCGCGCACCTCGGCGTCGCGCTGCTTGAGCTCGCGCAGCTGGGCCTGGGCCTCGGGGCTCAAGCGCAGCGAATCGCCGTTTTCCCCGAAGGCGCCGGCGGCGTCCGCGCCGGCCTGCTGGCCCGCTCTGCCCCCAGCCTTATCCGGCTGCTGCGCCTGCGTGTTCCGGGCGCCGGCCGCATCCGCGTCGCCCTGCGCGGCGCGCCCGTACTCCCCCAAGCCCGGAAAGGCCGCAAAGCCGCCGGAACGGCTCCCGGTGGGGGCGCCGGCCGTAACAGGCCCCACGGGGCGGGCGGTGATGCTGTGGAGGGCGTCGAGCATGGCAAAAGCGTCAGGTTGCGGGTGAAGGGGCGCGGGACAAACTCTCTCGCTCCTCGTATCGGCCGGACAGGCAAAAACTTAAGGCCTTTTTTTCAGGAGGGAAGAGAAAAAATGCGCGCGGCCCACATGCGCCCCGGGGCCGCGTGTGCCATGGAGCTGCCGCCACCCGCCGCGTGTCTCATGGGGCCCCGGGCGCCAACCCCGTGCCCCAAACCAGATGCCGGTGCAAAAGCCCCGCGCCTGTTGACCCCGCGCTGGCATGGGTGTATCCTTGCGGACAAATGGCGCTGGCCCGCCTTGGGCCGCTTGCGGCGCGGGGGCACGCGCGTCTTGTCGCCATGCACTTTTTTGCCAGGAGTCGACTATGCGTATTTCCGTGGGTCTGGGCAAACAGAGCGGAGAGGAGCGTTTGGAACGCCATGGCGTGAGCCGCCGCGACTTCATGAAATTCTGCACCGCCGTGGCCGTCACCATGGGCATGGGGCCGGCCTTCGCCGACGACGTGGCCGCGGCCCTCACCGGGCAGCGCCCCAATGTGGTCTATCTCCACACGGCCGAATGCACGGGCTGTTCCGAGGCGCTCATGCGCATGTACAAGCCCTATATCGACAGCCTCATCCTCGACACCATCTCCCTCGACTACCAGGAGACCATCATGGCCGCCGCCGGGCAGGCCGCGGAAGATGCGCTGGAGCAGGCCGTCCATTCGCCGCAGGGCTTCATCCTCATGGTGGAAGGCGCCATTCCCACGGGCATGGGCGGCAAGTACGGCTATGTGGGCGGCAAGACCATGTATGACATCTGCAAGGACATCCTGCCCAAGTCCAAGCTCAATCTCGCCCTCGGCACCTGCGCCTCCTACGGCGGCATCCAGGCGGCGCGCCCCAACCCCACGGAAGCCGTGGGCCTCGGCGAAGCCTATGCGGACATGGGCATCAAGGTCATCAACATCCCCGGCTGCCCGCCCAACCCCATCAACATGGTGGGCACGCTCGTGGCCTACCTGAGCGGCATGGACATCGAGCTCGACGAGCTCGGCCGGCCGCTCATGTTCTACGGCCAGACCGTCCACGACCGCTGCGAGCGCCGCAAGCATTTCGACGCCGGCGAGTTCGCCCCCTCGTTCAATTCCGAAGAGGCGCGCAAGGGCTGGTGTCTCTATGACCTGGGCTGCAAGGGCCCGCAGACCTACAACAACTGTCCGGTGGTGCTCTTCAACCAGACCAACTGGCCCGTGGGCGCCGGCAGCCCCTGCATCGGCTGCAGCGAGCCGGGCTTCTGGGACGACATGACGCCATTCTACAAGAACTAGGGGGAAACCATGAGCCAGGTCATCAAAGCGCCCCAGAGCACCTATACCGGCCAGGTGGTGGTCGATCCGCTGACCCGCATCGAGGGGCATCTTCGCATCGAGGCGGAGGTGGAGAACGGCAAGATCAAGGAGGCCCGCTGCGTGGGCACCCTGTTCCGCGGCCTCGAGATCATCCTCAAGGGCCGCAACCCCTTTGACGCGCCCCACTTCACGCAGCGCACCTGCGGCGTCTGCACCTACAGCCATTCGCTCGCGTCCACGCGCGCCGTGGAAGACGCCATCAACAAGCCCATCCCGGCCAATGCCACCTATCTGCGCAATCTCGTCCTGTCCATGCTCTACCTGCATGACCATCTCGTGCATTTCTACGCCCTGCACGCGCTGGACTTCGTGGACGTGGTCAACGCCCTTCAGGGCGACCCGGTCAAGGCGGCGCAGATCGCCAATTCCATCTCCAACCGCAAGGTCACGCCCGACGATTACCGCGCCGTGCAGGCCAAGCTCAAGGCCTTTGTGGACAGCGGCCAGCTCGGCCCCTTCACCAACGCCTACTTCCTCGGCAACCACCCGGCATATCACCTGAGCCCGGAGCTCAACCTCATCGGCACGGCCGACTACCTCGCGGCCCTGCGCGTGCAGGTCAAGGCGGCGCGCGCCATGGCCGTGTTCGGCGCCAAGAACCCGCACACCCAGTTCACCGTGCCCGGCGGCGTCACCAACTATGGCGCCCTGACGCCCGAGCGCATCAAGGAATTCACGGATCTCTACAAGGAGACCCTGACCTTCATCGAGGATTACTACATCCCCGACCTGCTCGCCATCGCGAGCCAGTACAAGGAATGCGCCACCTACGGCGGCACGCGCAACTTCATGGCCTTCGGCGAATTCCCCGACCCGGGCTGCGAGCGCGATCTCCAGAAGCGCTGGCTCAGGCCCGGCGTCATCCTTGACCGCAAGATCGGCAAGGTGCGCGACATGGACCCCAACAGGATCGCCGAGGGCGTGGCCCACAGCTGGTACGTGGGCGACAAGGCCCGCCATCCCTACGAGGGCGAGACCGAGCCCTATTTCACCAAGATGGGCGACAAGGACAAGTATTCCTGGCTCAAGGCCCCGCGCTACGACGGCATCGCCGTGGAGACCGGGCCGCTCGCGCAGGTGCTCGTCTCCTACGCGCAGGAGCACAGGACCATCAAGCCCATGGTGGACAAGGTGCTGGGCGCCCTCCAGATCGGGCCCGAGGCGCTCTTCTCCACGCTCGGCCGCACGGCCGCGCGCGGCATCGAGGCACTGGCCGTGGGCCAGCAGGTCGAGACCTGGATCAAGCAGTACCAACACAACATCACGAAAGACCAGCAGATCGTGGAGAACTACGAGCCGCCCAAGAGCGCCCGTGGCGTTGGCTTTGTCAATGCCCCACGCGGCGGCCTCTCCCACTGGATCGTCACCGATGACGACGCGCGCATCGCCAACTTCCAGCTCGTGGTGCCCACCACCTGGAACCTGAGCCCGCGCGACGCCAAGAACGTGCCGAGCGCCTGCGAGGAAGCCCTCGTGGGCACGCCCGTGGCCGACCCGGCGCGCCCGGTGGAGATCCTGCGCGTGGTCCACTCCTTTGACCCCTGCATCGCCTGCGCCGTGCATGTCATCGACGGGGAGACCAACCAGGTCCACAAGTTCAAGGTGTTGTAACCGCTTTCGCACCGGCCCGCGCCGGTGCGGGGCTTCATGGAGGGGGCGGGCTCTGGCCCGCCCTTTCCGTATCCGGGCCATGGCGGAAGGCGAAAGAAAGGAACGGCAGATGGCAGAACCGCGGGTGCTCGTGCTCGGCGTGGGCAATATCCTCCTCTGTGACGAGGGCTTCGGCGTGGCCGCCGTGAACCGGCTGGAGCAGGACTACAGCTGGCCCGACAATGTGCGCCTGCTGGACGGCGGCACGCTCGGCCTTTTCCTCATGCCCGACATCATGGACGCCGACCTGCTGGTGGTGCTCGACGTGGTGCTCGGCCCCGGCGCGCCCGGGACGATCTACCTGCTGGAAGGGGAAGACCTGCGCAAGAGCCTGAGCTTCAGGGATTCCACGCACCAGACCGACCTTGTGGACACGCTCATCAGTTGCGGTCTCGCCGGCCACAGGCCGGAGACGTTCATCATCGGCATCCAGCCCGGCGACTGGCAGACCCTGTCGCCGGAGCTGACCCCGGAGCTAGCGGCGAAGCTGCCGGAATTCTGCGCCAAGGTGGTGGCAGAGTTGGCCCGGCGCGGCATCACGGCCACGCCGAGGGCGTCCGCCTGAAGGCCGGCGGCGGGGGCGGCCACGGCCGCTTGCCGGCGCAGTCCGCAAGGGAGAAGGTGCAACGGGAGGCAGCATGCGCAGCCGGGTCATCAAGACAAATCTGCTGGTGGGCGTCATCCTCCTCATCGGCTTCCTCCTCACCGCCTGGTTCAGCCACCGCGCCAATTATCGCGTTTCGCTGACCGCGCTGGAGCAGGTCTCGGCGCTCACCGCGGACAGCATCTATTTTCGGCTCTCCTCGGTGCTGAACCGGCCCGTGACCATGGCCCTGACCATGGCCGGCGACACCTTCCTCGCCGACTGGCTCCTGCGCGAGGGCGCGCATCTCGACGAGGCGGAGTTCGCGCGCGCCATCCAGTCCTATCTCACGGCCTATCAGGAGAAGGACCATTTCGATTCGGTCTTTCTGGTGTCGGCCGCGAGCCGGCGCTATTACAGTGCTGCCGGCATCGACCGCGTGCTCGCCCCGGGCGCCCCGGAAAACGCCTGGTATGCCGCGCTTATGGCCTCGAACCGCCAGTATTCGCTCAATGTGGATACGGACAAAACGGCGGGCGCGGGCAAGGCCCCGGCGGTGTTCGTGAACTGCAAGATCATGGATCCCTGGGGCGAAGTGCTCGGCGTGGTGGGCATCGGCATCCGCACCGATGTCCTCAAGCGCATCCTCAAGGAATATGAGGAGCGCTACGGGGTCGAGGTCTTCCTGCTCGACCGCGCGGGCACTGTGGAGGTCTCGCAGGGGCATACCGGCGAGGAGCACAAGGATTGGTTCACGCTCTCAGGCCGCGAACGACTCCGGGCCGCCATCCTCGACAGGCGCAACAGTGACGCCAATTTCGGTGTCTGGGCAGGCGGCGCCGGGGAGAGCGGGGAACTGGAAGGGCCGGCGGGCCCGGGATCTTCCTATCTCGTCACGCGCTACATGCCCGAGCTCTCGTGGTACCTGGTGGTGGAGCAGGACGCGGCGCCGCTCATCGCCAAGATGCGGTCGCAGATCAGCACTTCCATCCTCGTGCTCCTGCTCATCCTCGCCAGCGTCTTCACTGTCATCACCCTGGTCATCAGGGGCTTCAACAAAAAGATCACGGGCATCATCGAGCAGCGTCTCGGCCTGTTCAAGCAGGCCACGGAACAGCTCTATGACGATATTTACGAGTGGAACATCACGCATAACCGCTGCGTGGGCGCGAACACCGAAGAATATTTCGCGCGCATCGGCGCAAGCCGCCTCTCCTTTGACGAGGGCCTCACCATCATCGCCGAAAAGCAGATCAAGCCCGAGTTCCGCGAGGGCTATGTGGCGCGCTTCTGCACAAAGAACGTGCTCGCCGAGTTCCGCAAGGGCAACCATCACCTGCGCTATGACTTCATGATCACACAGGACGGCAAGTCCTACCACTGGATGCGCATCGACGCCCATGTGTTCTACTCGCCGGACGACGACTCCCTGCACATGTTCACCTACAGGAAGAACATTGACGCGGAAAAGCAGAAGGAGGCGCTGGCCAATATCGACGAGATGACGGGCTGCTCCACCAAGAAGGCCACGGAGCGCATGATCGACGACGCGCTCCTCCACCATCCCGACGCGCCGGCCGCCTTTTTCATCTTCGATATCGACGATTTCAAGCAGGCCAACGACACTTTCGGGCACGCCTTCGGCGACCGCTGCATCCGGGAATTTTCGGCCGTCATCAGGAAGCACTTTCGCGAGCAGGACATCGTGGGGCGCCTCGGGGGCGACGAATTCGCGGCCTTCATCCCCATCCCGAGCCACGCCTGGGCCCAGCAGAAGGCCCGCGAACTCGTGGAAGCACTGCATTTTGTCTGCACGGACGGCGAGGACAGCTGGCAGGTCTCGGCCAGCATCGGCGTGGCCTTCGCCCCGGAGGACGGCACCCGCTTCATCGACCTCTACCAGGGCGCGGACGCGGCCCTCTACGAGACCAAGCAGAACGGCAAAAACGGGTTTACCATCCACCGGCCGGAGAGCCGGGAGGGCCGGGGGGCAGCCGGAGCGCCGGAACAGGCCGGAGCGGGAAGAAGCGGTATCAGATAAAATAAGGGCCGGAGACTCGTGGCCGGCCTCAGGGCGTGGTGGTATCGTCGGTCATGTCCGGCGGAAGACTATCTTCAGTCCAAAGCCTGAAGCCGGCCTCGCGCAGGCGTTTTGCCCAGAGGCCGTCGCCGGGGCGGAGTGTGTGGCTGAAGCTCCCGTCATAGACCTCGCCCACGCCGCAGGAAGGGGAGCGTGCCTTGAGGATGGCCTCGCGGGCGCCGCTCGCAAGGGCCGCGGCAAGGGCGCGATCCGCGCCACGCTCAAAGGCTGCGGTCACGTCCGCGCCGTCACGGGAAAGCACGCGGACCTCGTTCTCGTCCGCGCCGGCCAGCACCTGCTCGCACGGGGGCCGGGGCACGGGCAGGCCCGAAAGGCTCTCCGGGCACACGGGCACGGCGAGGCCCGCTTCGACAAGCGCCACAACCTGCGCGCAGGGATTGCTTGCGCCGTCATAGCGGCAACAAAGCCCGGCCAGGCAGCCGCTCACCACAAAGCGGGGCCGGGGCGCCGCGCCGGCAGCATCCTTAATGGCTTTAATGGCTTTTGCCATCCGCCCCACCACCGGCCTGCGCGGCCTTGCGTTCCTCAAGGCGGCGCTGCATGCGGTTTGCCATGCCCTCGCGCACGGCCTTGCGCGTGGCCTCTTCCGATTCCTGCGTCACCGGAACGTCGCTGTAATAGATGGCGCCGCTGTGGATGTTGTGCTCTTCCTGCACGGCGTCATAGCGCTGCCACGCCGGCGAAAGCGAAAACAGCCAGGGGCCGATGACGCAGAAGAAGAGCAAAAGACCGCCTATCCAGCAGCAGAGGCGGAAGACGGTGCGCGTGACAGGCGGCATGGCGGGCTCATGAAAAAAGCCGCCGCGGCTTTGGGCCGCGGCGGCTTGTGCTGTGCGGAGCGCTAGATGCGCGCCGTGATTTCGGGGAAGACCTTGTAGAACATGATCCAGGCCATGAGCAGCGTCAGGGCCAGGTTCAGGGACTGGCCGCACACATAGAGGATGACCGGCTTGCCGCCCTTGAAGTACTTGGCAAGGGCGCGGAAGTCGGTGGTGAGGCCGATGGAGATGAAGGCCAGGCAGAAGAACCAGCCGCGCAGCGGGTTGGCGACCTTGTTGACGCCGTTGTCAACGAGCATCTTGGCAAAGTCGCCGCCGAGGTTGGCGCTGATGATGGACATGATGACCGAGACCGCGAGGAAGCCGATGACGAACTTCGGGAAGCGGTTCCAGATCTCGCCCGCGCCCACCTTCTCGCCGGTGTTGTCCACCTTGGTGGTGAAGTAGATGGCCACGCAGAAGGCGGTGACGCCGATGAGCACGTTCTGGATCATCTTGACGGTGGCGGCAACCTGGAGGGCCTTGGGGCCGATCCACGCGCCGGCGGCGGCCACGGCGCCCGTGGCGTCGACCGTGCCGCCGATCCACGCGCCGCCCAGGATCTCGGGCATGCCCACGGCCTTGATGAAGGCCGGCATGACGATCATCATGATGGCGGTGAAGGTCATGGAGAGGCCGAGGGAGAGGGTGAGCTCTTCCTTCTTGGCGCGGGCCGCGGCCGCGGTGGCGATGGCGGCGGAGGTGCCGCACACCGACATGTCGGCCGAGATGACGATGTTCAGGGTGCGCGAGGGCATCTTGAGCACCTTCTGGCCGAAGATGAAGGTGGTGATGAGCACGATGGGCGTCACCACCCAGGCCACGAAGATGCCGGGGATGCCGATGGCCATGATCTTGTGGAAGAGCACGTCAGCGCCAAGCAGAACCAGGCCGATCTTGATGTAGTACTCGACCTGCGAGCCGTCCTGAAGCCATTTCGGCGTGCCGATGGTGTTGGCGATGATCATGCCGATGGCGATGGACCAGATTTCGGCGTTGGCGCCGTAGCGGCGCATGGTCACCTGGTTGCCGAGGATGTTGGCGAGGATGCAGAGCAGATACACGACGAGGAAGGCCACGAAGAAGCGGCCCGCGTTGAAGCCCATGACCACGGCGCCGATGGTGACGAGCACGCCGAGGCAGAGCCCGAGCACGATAAGCGTGGGGATGCGGTTGAAGGGCTTGACGATCTTCTTGGAGGCGTCGGCGGTGGCCTTCTTGGCCTTCTGCCAAGAGCCGATGGCGGCGGTGGCGGCCTCGTTCAGCGAATTGTCCTGAAAGCCGGCGTCCGCGGCCATGGCCTGCGCCGTCTTGGCGGCGTCGAGGGCGGCGGCTTCGGCGGCCTTGGCCTCGTCCACCTTGGGCAGCACGGAGGCGTTCATCCTGTCGGCGTCAGCCTTGCTCAGGATGAGCGAATCCAGCGGATTGGAGCTCCAGCGGGCCGGCGTCTTGATGTAGTTGATGAGCGCGGCCACGGCGGGGAGCTTCTGGCCCTGGAGGCCCTTCTGGGCGGCGGAAGCGTCGTACCACTCGATGGTCTTGAAGGGCTTGGCGGCCTCGGCCTTGAGGGTGGCGGCGTACTGGTCGTACTTGCTTTCCAGGTCGGAGCGGCCGCCGAACACGAGGCAGACAGCCACGATGATCAGGAAGAGGCCGATCCAGATGGCCCAGTAGTCTTCCTTCTTCCAGAGATCAGAGAACTGCGATTTCCCCCGATCAATAACGATATCGGAGTTTGCCTGAGACATCCCTTTCCCTCCTGTGGAGATCCTGGTTATGACCCGGCGCGAAAACCGGGCCTGACTTCAACCATCAGCCCCCATCCTTCCCGGCGGATGGTGTATCGGATGGCACGATACACCAAAAAAAATCGGCATTCAAGCCGTCAGCGGGCGCATATGCCATTTTCTTCACAGCTTCGGGGCGGCGCGCGGCGGTCAAAAGTCTTGCGGGTGGAGCAGACTCCTTCCCGGCACGGTGCGCGCGGGCGCGCTTGGACATTTTCCAAAAAATGTGTAGAATTTTTCTTAATTGCCGGGCGCCGGCGGCAGCCGCCCCGAACACTGTCCGAACCCGGCGCCCCATCTCCAGCCAGCGAGGAAACCATGCACGCCACCCGTCCGCTTTTCCTGCTTCCCGCCGCCCTCCTGCTGGCGGCCTTCTGTCTCTCCCCGGCGCCGCTTTTCGCGGCGCAGCCCGCGGTGCCCCAGGCGGGCAAGCCCGTGCAGGACGCGCCCGAGAAAAGCGCGGACCGCACCACCGTGGTCAATGTCCAGCTCGACGGCACGGACAGCCTTGGCGCGCGCCTGTCGACGCGCCTCAAGGAGCGCTTCAACCAGAGCAGCCTCTTCCGTCTCAATGCCGATGAGGAGCGGGACGCGCCCGAGCTGCGCGTGCTGCTCAACACAGCGCCGGAATTTCCCGGGCGCCCGGCCGTGGGCTCCGTCTACGGGGTCTGCTGGGTGTTCAGCCAGGGCAAGGGCTATCTCGGCTACCTGCTCGCCCGCGAGGTGGGCACGGTCAATGCCGAAGACCTCGACGCGCTGGTGGACAAGCTCGTGGAGCGCACGGACGGCATCGCCGCCAAGTACGGCAACCTCTGGAAATAAGCGGGGGAGCGCCCATGCGACCGGGCGTCACCGTGCGCCTTGCGCCGGCCGCCGGGCTTGAAGCCCCCGGGGGCCCGGCGCCGCGCGCGGTCTCGTTCACCGCGCAGCCGGGCGAGGGGCTTGCCCGGGCCATCTGGCTTTCCGGCGCGGTCCCCCCGCGGCCGCTCTGCATGGGGCTCGGCCGCTGCGGCCGCTGCCGCGTGCGCTATGTGGGGGAGGCGCCGGCGCCCCTGCCGGAAGACGAGGCCGTGCTGCCTGCCCGGGAGGTCGCGGGCGGCTGGCGCCTTGCCTGCCGGCGCAGCGTGCCGGACATGGCCCCGGGCAGCGTGCTCGAGCTGGAGCTGCCCTCCGATGCCCTTGCCGCGCCTGTCAGGCCGGAAGCGCCTGCTGGAGCGGGGGCTTCAGGACGGGCCGGAGCGGGGGAAGCTGTCGTCCTTGGCGTGGACCTCGGCACCACCTCCCTCCAGTGGCGCGCCGTGGCCGTGGGCGCAGCCGGCGAGGCATGCACCGCCGGCCGCGTCCTTGCCGAGGGGAGCCAGCTTAATCCGCAGGCCGGCGCCGGGGCGGATGTCATGTCGCGCCTGGCCTTTGCCCGCACGCAAGCGGGGCTCGCCACGCTGGGCGCCCTCGCGCGCGCGGCCGTGGCCGGCATCGTGGGGCGCCTCGTGGCCTCGGGCCTCCCGCCCGGGCGCATCTGCCTCGCGGCCAACACCGCCATGACGGACATTTTTCTCGGACGGAGCGTGGAGGGCCTGTGCGCAGCGCCCTACCGGCGCGAGCATCCGGGCGGCGCTTTCGTGGAAGTGCCGGGCCTCCCGCCGGTGCTCGTGCCGCCGCTGCCCGCGCCCTTCGTGGGCGGGGATGTGAGCGCCGGGCTGGCCGCCCTTCTGGCCGCGGACACGCCGCGCCCCTTTGTGCTGGCGGATCTCGGCACCAATGGCGAGCTCGCCCTGCTGACGGAAGACGGGCGCCTCTTTCTTGCGAGCGTGCCCTTGGGGCCGGCGCTGGAGGGCATCGGCCCGGAGCGCGGCGCCATGGCTGGCCCCGGCGTGGTCGCCGAGTTCCGCCCCGGGCCGCAGGGTTTGCAGCCGGTGCTCTTCGGCCAAGGCCCCGGGGGAGCGGCCCCCGCCGAAGCGGCGGGCATCAGCGCCACTGGCTATCTCTCGCTTTTGGCCCTGCTGTTCCGGCTGGGCGTGCTGGATCGGGACGGCCATTTTGTGCCGCCCGAGGCTACAGCCCTGCCGCTGGCGCGCGCGCTCGCGCATGCCGTCACGCCCGCGCCCGGCGGGGCGCGCCTGCCGCTGCCGCTCGGGCTCTGGCTTTCCGCCGCCGATGTGGAGCTGCTGCTCAAGGTGAAAGCCGCCTTCGCCGTGGCGCTGGAGGCGGTCTGTGCGGCCGCGGGCGTGGCGCCAGTGCGCCTGCAAAAACTGGCGCTGGCCGGGGCGTTGGGCGAGCATGTGCGCCTCGCCGACCTGAAAGACCTTGGTTTCGCCCCGGGCGTGCCGCTCGGTCACATGGCCGCGGTGGGCAATACGGCGCTTTCCGGGGCCTGCCTTTTGGCGGCCTGCCCGGAGCGCATGAGGGCGCTGGCCGCGCTCTGCGAAGGCGCCACCGTGCTTGGGCTCACCGAAGGACCGGGATTCCAGCAGGCCTATCTTGCGCACATGCGCCTGGGAGAATGAATGTCACGCAGACCCCCTGCGGCCCCTGCCGCCACGCCGTCCCGCCCCAACGCCCAGGGCCGTACAAAAGGCGCGAAATCCACCGCAAGGGCCCCCGAAAGGCCCTCCGCAAAGCCCCGGCCACAGGGGGCGCGCGCTGACGGCAAGGCGCCCCGCCGCGCTGTGCGGCCAGCGCCCAGGCCCTCCGCAGCATGGGAAGTGACGGCCGAGCTCTTCCCGACGCTGGACGCGGCCGCGCAGGCGCTGCTCGCGCGCCTTCCCGAAGCGCTTGCGCGCGTCAGGCCGCTCACGGGCGCGCATCGCCGCTCCCTGCCGGAAGACATCGCCGCGCTTTCCCGCGCGCTCACGGCCGAAAGGGCGGAGCTGCGCCGCCCCTACTGGAGCCGCCCGGCCTTTGTGAGCGCCTACCTGCACTATTTTTTGCCGTGGAACCTCGTGCGCCTCACGCGGCTCTTCCGCGGGCTGCCCCTGCCCGCGCCCGGAGTCGGGAACGGCCCGGCCCTGCTGCTGGACGCGGGCTCCGGCCCGCTCACCGTGCCGCTGGCGCTCTGGCTGGCGCGGACCGAATGGCGCGCAGCGCCGGTGCAGGTGCTGGCGCTGGACAGCGCGAGCCAGCCGCTGGAACTGGGGCGGGCGCTGTTCGCCGCCTTGGGTGACGTGACGGGCGAGCCCGTGTGGCCGGTGCGCCTCGCGCGCGGCCCCTTGGAAAGCCTGGCCGCCCGCGCATTGCCCCTGCTGCGCCAGGGCGGGCGCCCGTGGCTCGTGACTGCTGCCAATGTGCTCAACGAGGTGCGCCCGCCGCGCCGGGGGCACGGCTCTGCCCGCGAGGATGAAGATGACCCGGATGTTGCCGGGCCGCTGGACGATCTGGAAGACGGCCCCGGGGACGCGCTGGGCGAACGCCTTGACCGCCTGCTCGCCGCCTGGGCGCCGCTGCTCGGGCCGGGCGAGGCCGGGCTGCCTCCGGGGGGGGACGCCGCAGACAGGAGCCCGGCGCCCCCGGCCCTGCTCTTTGTGGAGCCGGGCACGCGGCTTGGCGGAACGACCCTCATGCGCTTGCGCGAGTTGGCTCTGGAGGGAGGGCTTCACGCCGTCGCGCCCTGCACTGTCGACACGCCGTGTCCCCTCTCGCGCGGCGCCTGGTGTCATTTCACCTTTTCCCCGCAGGGGGCGCCCCGCTGGCTGGCCGAGCTCACGGCCGCGGCCGGCCTCACCAAGCGCAGCCTGTCGCTCTCGCCGCTCCTGCTGGCAGCGGCCCCGGAAGGTGAGGCAGGCGAAAGCCATCCGCCGCAGCCATCCGCGCGGGAAGCGCGCGTCCTCTCCTCCCCCTTTGCCGTTCCGGGCGTGGACGGGCTTGCGCGCTATGGCTGCGCCCCTTGCGGCCTCGCGCTGCTGGAGGATGCCGGGGCCGTGGCGTCCGGCTCTCTGGTGCGGCTGGGCCGTGAGGCGCCCCGCCGGGACGCTCGCAGCGGCGCGCGCATCTTCGCGCCCGGCGGCAAGCGGGCTCCCGCCGGACTCAAGAAAAAATCATAAAATTTTTCTCCGTAAATCTGCGCGGTTATCGGTAGCAAGCGGGCTTGCGGGCCTTTTGTTTCGGGCCGGCCTGGCGTATACAGCCCGCTTGGTTTCGGTTTTTTTCTCTTTTTACAGACATCAGCCAACGGATCGCGCGCCATGATCTCCATGCCCAGGAACTTGCCCCGGCCCTCCCTCAAGCCCAATACCGAAGTGGTGCTCGAAAAGCGCTACCTGCGCAAGGATCTGGACGGCACACTGGCCGAAAACCCGCGCGGGCTCTTCTGGCGCGTGGCCACGGCCGTGGCCGCGGAAGAGGCCAAGTATCCCGGATCGCCCTATGCGCCCGAGGCGCTGGCGCGCGAGTTTTACGACCTCATGACGAGCTGGAGGTTCCTGCCCAATTCGCCCACGCTCATGAACGCGGGCACGGACCTGGGCCAGCTTTCCGCCTGTTTCGTGCTGCCCGTGGGCGACTCCATCGAGGAGATCTTCGACGCCGTGAAATACGCGGCCATGATCCACAAGTCGGGCGGCGGCACGGGCTTTTCCTTCTCGCGCCTGCGCCCGAAGGAGAGCCGCGTGGGCTCCACGGGCGGCGTGGCCTCGGGGCCGGTGTCCTTTTTGCGCATCTTCAACACCGCCACCGAGCAGATCAAGCAGGGCGGCACGCGCCGTGGCGCCAACATGGGCATTTTGCGCGTGGACCATCCCGACATCGTGGACTTCATCCGCGCCAAGGAGCGCGAGGGCGAGTTCAACAACTTCAATCTTTCCGTGGGCCTCACCGAGGCCTTCATGCAGGCCGTGGAGCGCGGCGAGGAGTATGAGCTGCGCCTGCCCGGCACGGGCGAAGTGGCCGGGCGCCTGCCCGCGCGCGAGATTTTTGACCTTTTGGTGAAAAAGGCGTGGCAGTCCGGCGACCCGGGCATCGTCTTCCTCGACCGCATCAACCGCGACAACCCCACGCCGGACCAGGGCGAGATCGAGTCCACCAACCCCTGCGGCGAGCAGCCCCTGCTGCCCTTCGAGGCGTGCAACCTGGGCTCCATCAACCTTTCCTGCTTCTATGTGCATGGCCACAACGACGACGCCGACCCGGCCGAGAAGGGCGTGGACTGGGAGGGCCTCGGCCGCACCGTGCGCCTTGCCGTGCGCTTTCTCGACAATGTCATCGACGCCTCGCGCTTCCCGCTGCCCATGATCGACGAGACCGTGCGCCGCAACCGCAAGATCGGCCTCGGCGTCATGGGCTTCGCCGACCTGCTCTATGAGCTCGGCGTGGCCTATGACTCGCCCGAGGGCGTGGCCCTCGGCGAGCGGCTCATGGCCTTCGTGCAGGAGGAGGGCCACAAGGCCTCGGCCGGGCTCGCGCGCGAGCGCGGAGCCTTCCCGGCCTATCCCGCATCCGTCTACGCGCAGCGCGGCGAAGGCCCCTACCGCAACGCCACGGTCACCACCATCGCGCCCACGGGCACGCTCTCCATCATCGCCGGCTGCTCCTCCGGCGTGGAGCCGCTGTTCGCGCTCTGCTTCACGCGGAATATCCTCGACGGCGAGCGCCTGGTGGAGGTCAATCCCTATTTCGAGGCCGCGCTGGCCGACGCGGGCCTCGCCAGCGCCGAGCTCATGGAGAGCGTGGCGGCGACCGGCTCCATCCGGGACATGAAGTTCCTGCCGGAGAAGCTGCGCAAGACCTTCGTGACCGCCATGGACATCGCGCCGGTGTGGCATCTGCGCATGCAGGCGGCCTTCCAGCGGCACACGGACAACGCGGTCTCGAAAACGGTGAACCTGCCCAATTCCGCCACGGAAAAGGATATCCACGACATCTACTGGCTCGCCTACAAGGAGGGCTGCAAGGGCGTGACCGTCTACCGGGACGGCTGCAAGAGCGTGCAGGTGCTCGCCACGGGCGAGGGCCAGAAAAAGATGGACGGCGGCAACGCCACACAAGCGCCGGCCCCCGCTGCCTCGGCCGTGCGCAAGCGGCCTGACGTGGTGCAGGGCTTCACCCAGAAGGTGCAGACCGGCCTCGGCGCCATGTATCTCACGGTCAACGAGGTGGACGGCCAGCCCTTTGAGGTTTTCGCCACCATCGGCAAGTCGGGCCGCTCCATCACGGCCAAGGCCGAGGCCATCGGCCGCCTCGTCTCGCTGGCCTTGCGCTCGGGCGTGGCCGTGCGCGACGTGGTGGCGCAGATCAAGGGCATCGGCGGCGAGCACCCGGTCTTTCGCGGCAAGGGGCTTTTGCTCTCCATCCCGGACGCCATCGCCTGGGTGCTGGAAAAGCGCTACCTCAAGGACGAGCATCTCGGGCAGGTCACGGATATCGAGGCCCAAAAATGCCCGGAATGCGGCGAGGCCCTGCTCTTCCAGGAGGGCTGCCTCATCTGCCCGGCCTGCGGCTTCTCCCGCTGCGGCTAGAGCATTTTTGCCGTCCCTCGGGGCGGACGCGCCACACCCAGGCCACCTGCCTCGCGGCGGGTGGCCTGGCGGTTAATCGGCCGTCTCCAGCCAGCCGTGGACGCGCCGGCGTGCCTCCGGGGGGAGATGTGCTTCCAGCCATGGCCAGTGCGGCGCCACGGAGCAGCGCTCCCCCGGCCACGCGAGCAGGCCATGGTGGAGGAAGAAGCGCGGTGCGGCTGGCGTATATTTTTCGGCTTCCGTCGGAATGCCATACTGCGTGTCCCCGAGCAGGGGATGGCCGAGGCTTGCGGCATGGGCGCGGATCTGGTGGCGGGCCCCGCGCCGGATGCGGCAGGCCGCAAAGGTCAGCGCCGGGGGCGCTTCCGCCCTGACGACACCGAGCAGGGTAGAGAGCAGGGCGCCTGCTTCGCCCTCAAAGACATGGAGCGGCAGGAAGTCCGTCCGGCGCAAGGGCCCGGCGTCCTCGTCCAGCGGGCGCGTGGTGCGGCGGTCATTGGTGTCCAGCCGACGGCGCGCGGTCACGGGGCCTTCGAGCGCGCCCGTGAGCAGGGCGAGATAGCGCTTTTCACACTGGCCCGCGGCTTCGGCGGCGCGGAAGGCGCGGGCCGCAGCCGGCGTCAGGGCCGCGCAGACAAGGCCCGAGGTACCCAGATCGAGCCGCTGGAGGAGTTCCGGCCGCTCTCCCGGGCCGAGCACAGGCGCGCAGAGCGCGTGGAGGCGCGCTTCAAGGCTGTCCCCCGACTTGCCGGGGAGGGCCGCGCTGTGGAGGCCCGCGCCCTTAAAGAGAAAGCAAAAATCGCCCTGCCGCCCGAGCAGGCGCGCCAAATCTTGCCGGGGCTCAGGCTGGGGCGCTTGGGGCACGAGCGCGAGCGCATCGCCGGCCCTGAGGCGTCGCGCGGGCTCCCGGCAGGGCGCGCCGTTGAGGAGCACGCCGCCCTCTTCGATGCGCCGGCGCCGTCCGCGCAGGCCCTCGGGGACGAGAGCCGCCAGCGCCTTGTCCAGCCGCATGCCGGCGCTTTCGGCGTCGATGGTGAGTGCGGGGTCGGGCGCCCCTCCTTCCCCGGGGGAGCTGGGGCTCATGCCGCCCCCCGGGCGCAGATCTCGAGCAGGGCCTGTGCCACGGCCCCGGGATCATGACGGCCCGGCTCGGCTTCCATCACCATGTCCCTGTCTTCAAGGCGCACGCCCATGGACTCGAGCGCGCGCACAGTCTCGGGCCCCAGTCCGCCTTCATAGCGGCCGTGGCGGCTGTCCACGAGCACCACTTGCAGCAGTTCCTCGGTGCGCGCCCAGGGCGCGTCGGCCCGCAGGGTGCGCAAAATGGCCGCCACCTGCCCGGCCACGCCGAGGCCGGCGAGTTCCGCGTCCGTGCCGGTATTGGGGATGAAGACCTTGGGGCAGGCGCGCGTGGCCACGGCCCGGCCCACGCCGCTGGGCAAAAGATTGGCGAGCACGCTGGAATAAAAGCTGCCCATGGGATAGCAGATGGCGCTTGCCGTGCGCACATGCTCCGCCGCCACGGAGGAAAGGCGCGGGCGGCAGGGCGTCGGGGCGCCGGGGCCTGCCCCGTCGTCCGCGCCGCGGCCCGGCTCGTGCACGGTGAGCATCAGGCGCGCCACCGGGGCGGCAAGCGCCTTGAACTCGTGCTGGCCCACCACGAGGCTGCCGTCGGCGAGTTCCGCCGCGAGGTGCAGGCTTTCCTCCACGGTGGGGAGCACGGTGCCGCGCACATGGAGCAGTTGGCTGAAGAGCGCGATGGGCGGGGTGAGGTCGCGCTTGTGGCGCAGGTAGCCGCCGGCGAGGAGCAGGTTGCCGAGGGAGGCGAGGCGCGGGTCGAAGCTTGCGGGCATGCGGCGCAGGAAATGGCCGAGATGGAGCCGGAAGGCCCGGGCATAGGCTTCCGGCATGGTGCGCCAGGCGGGGTGGGCCGCCTGCCCCATGGCGCTGAGGCGGTCGCGCAGTTCTTCGGGGTCCCCATGAGGGGGGAGGCGCGCGGTGAAGAAGTCCAGCGCCGCGGGGGGCACCGCGTCGGCGTCGGCGAGGGCGATCAGGCGGTTGCGGATGTCGCCCACGGCCGGCATGGCGAAGGCCCGGCGCAGGGCCGCGGAACTTCCGCCCGAGTCAAAGGTGGTGAGCAGGTGCACGGAATGGCGCGTGCGCCCCGCAAGGGCGCGGCTCGTGGCGCGCAGGGCCGTGCCGCCGGAAAAGAAGAGCGGCCGCGCGTCGGCAGGGTCGGCGTTGGGGGCCGCGGCACGGGGAGGGGCGTCGGGCCCGGCCGCCATCACGCGCCGCCCTTCCGCTTTTTGCGCGTGGCCAGCGGCTCGTTGGGGCTGCCGTCGGTGAGGCCCAGTTCCTTGAGCTTCAGGTAGATGAGCCGGCCGATCCAGGCGTCGGTGGCGGCGTATTCGATCTGGCGCTGCGAGAGGTCCATGAGGCTCCAGTTGGAGCATTGGGAGCCCTTGGAGATGCGCCAGCCGAAGAGGCTCGCCGCGAGCGTGCGCAGGCCCTGGTTGGGCAGCCTGTGCGCCCGGGCCACCTGCCCCAGGTCCACAAGGCCCGCGGGCGTGAAGGGATGGATGCGGGCCAGCGCCAGCATGTCGTCGCCGATGCTCACGCCGGTCTTGATGATCGCGGGCGAGGCGAGCAGCTTGGCGCAGGCCTCGCCGAAGGGCAGCCAGCCGAGCTGGACGAGATAGACCGTCTTCGCCGTGGCAATTTGGATGAGCGAGGGCGCGTTGAGCTTGCCCTTGCGGAAGGTGGGCCGCGTCTCGGTGTCGAAGCCGAGGATGCCGTCGGCGCGCATGTCCGCCTCGGCGCGCTCCCAGGCCTCGGGGGTGCGCACCACCTCCACCGGCCCCTCGTAATGGCGCAGGGGCATGGCGTTGATCTCTTCGCTCGTGGGGCGGCGGGAAAGTTCCGTGAGGTCCATGTCACTTGCCGATGCAAAAATGCGCGAAAATGCGGTCCAGTACTTCCGCCGGGGTGCCCAGGCCCGTGACCTCGCCGAGGGCCGCCGCGGCCGTGTCCAGCCGGGCGAGACAGCAGTCATGGGGCTGGCCGGCCCGGATGTCGGCGGCAAGGGCCGCCAGCTCCTCAAGGGCGCGCTCGAGGGCCAGCGCCTGCCGGGCATTGGGCGCGAGAGCGCCGTCGGCCGGGGGCGCGGTGTCCAGCAGTTGCGCGCGGGCGAGCGCGGCGAGCTCTTCCACATGGGCGCCCGTGGCCGCGCTCACCATGAGCGCCGGGAGCTCGCCGGCCCAGGCAGGGGGCCACGCGCCGGCGCCCCCGGGCGCGCAGACATCGCACTTGTTCCATACGAGGAGCGCGGGCACACCTGCGGCCAAGGCGAGTATTTCCGCCGTCACCGGGTCCGGGCAGGTCGCGGCCCGGGCGCCGGCCTCGCCAAGGCGCTCGCCGTCCACGACCACGAACACAAGGTCGGCCGCGGCCAGCCGCTCGCGGGTGAGGGCCATGCCCAGGGCCTCCACCGTGTCGGCGCCAGCCTTGTCAGTGCGCAGGCCAGCGGTATCCACGAGGCGCACAGGCAGCCCGCCAAAATCGCACGGCTCTTCCAGGAAATCGCGCGTGGTTCCCGGAATGTCGGTGACGAGCGCCCTGTCGCGCCCCAAAAGCGCGTTGAGCAGGCTGGACTTGCCGGCATTGGGCGCGCCCGCGAGCACCACCTGCGCCCCGTCCTGCATGAGGCGGCCGCGGCGCTTGCCCGCGAGCAGGCGCCGCACGGACGCGGCCACCGTGTCCACGGCCGTGGCGAAGGCCGCAGGCTCAAGCGAGGGCACCTCGTCGTCCGGAAAGTCCACGCCGAGGGCCGCATGGGCGCGCAAATCCTCCAGCGCCTCGCGCAAGCTCGCTGTCTGCCGGCCGAGCTGGCCGTCGAGGCGGCTCAGGCCAAGGCGCGCGGCCTCGCGCGAGGGCGCGGCGATGAGCTCGGCCACGGCCTCGGCCTGGGAGAGGTCGAGCCGCCCGTTCTCGAAGGCGCGGCGCGAAAACTCGCCGCGTTCGGCCTGGCGCGCGCCGAGCGAGAGCACGCTCGTGAGCGCTTCCTCGAGGAGGAAGGGCCCGCCGTGGCAGTGGATTTCGGCCATGTCTTCGCCGGTGAAGGTGCGCGGGCCGGGCATGAACACGGCGAGCACGTCGTCAAGCTCTTCCCCGTGCCTGTCCAGCATGCGGCCGCGGTGCAGCCGCCAAGGCTCGAAATTCTCAAAGCCCGGCGACAGGGAAAGGAAGACGCGCGCCAGCACCTCCTTGGCCTTGGGGCCGGAAATGCGCACGATGCCGATGCCCCCGGCGCCCGGCGGCGTGGCTATGGCGGCGATGGTGCTCATGCGCCCTCCGGGAAAGGGGCCGCTAGGCGCCCTCGGGCCGGCGCCGCGAAATGACCACCCGCTTCAGGGGGCCATCCCCGGAGCTCCGGGTCTGGAGGTCGTCCGCATCCTGGAGGGCGAGATGGATGATGCGCCGATGGTAGGAGGAAAGCGGCCGCGTGGAATAGGGGCGCCCGGTGGCGCGGGCCTTTTCGGCCAGGCTCAGGGCCACGGCGCGCAATTTCTCGTCCTGGCGCAGGCGGTAATCGCCGATGTCGAGCTGCACGCGCACGGCCGCGTTCATGCCGTGCGAGACCATGCGCGAGGCCAGGTACTGCAAGGCCGCGAGCGTCTGCCCCTCGCGGCCGATGAGCAGGCCGGCCTCGCCGCTCCAGTCCACATTGGCGCGCACGCGGCCGTCCTCCACGCGCACGGTCACGGGCACGCGGCCACCGGTGATGGGCCGCACGAGCTCCTTGACCGTCTCTTCGGTGAGGCTCTGGAGGCGTTCCGCGTCCAGCTCTTCCAGCGGGGTGCGCGGCAGGCCCTCGGGCGCGTCGTCGGCGTCGAGGTCAGGCGCGGGCGCGCCCGGTGCGTGCGCCTCGGGGGAAGGGTGGGTGGCATGCGAAGGGTGGCTCGCCGGCGCGGGGGCCGGGCTCTCCTCCACCGCTTCCCCTGGTGCCGCGGCGCGGGGCGCCGGCAGGGAAGCTCCGGGGCGCCCCTGCTGGGGGCGCCCTGCGGGGCGCGCGGGGCTTGCGCTTTCCGGCTCTTCCGGCGCTGGGGCGGTCTCGGTGGCCTTGGCCTTGGGCTCAGGCTCCCTCGGCGCGGGTTCGGCTTCCGGGGCCGGCGTTTCCTTTTCCACGGCGCTCGTTTCGGGCGCATCATCCCTTTCGGCCTTGTGAGGCCGGCGCTCGGCGCGAGACTTTTTGGGCTGCCCGCGGGGGGCGCGGCCCTCCTCCTCGCTGGCGGCAGCACGCTGGCCGCCCCGGGGGCCGAGCACGCTTTCCACGGCCTCGCGCAACTGCACGCGGCGGGCGCGCACCTTGGCCTTGCGCGCGCCCACGATGCCGAAGATGCCGGTCTTGGCGTCCTGCACGATCTCGATCTCGAGCCGCTCCCGCGGCGAGTCGAAATAGGCGCAGGCTTCCGCTATGGCGCTGTCGAGGTCCTTGCCCTGGAACTCCTTGAATCCGTCCATACGTATAAGCCTCGCCGGAGCGGCCGCGCCGGCCGCCCCGTTTTCGCTATTTTGCGGCGGGCGCCTTCTGGGGCGTCTTGCCGCCGTGTTTGAGCTTCCGCATCATGAGCCACTGCTGGAAGATGGAGAGGATGTTGTTCACCAGCCAGTAGAGCACGAGGCCCGACGGGAAGTTGAGGAAGAGCACGGTGAAGATGAGCGGCAGGAAGAGCATGATCTTCTGCTGCATGGGGTCGGCCGGGGGCGGGCTCATGCGCTGCTGGAGGAACATGGTGATGCCCATGATGATGGGCGTGATGTAGAGCGGGTCCTTGGCCGAGAGGTCGGCGAGCCAGATGATGTCCGTGCCCGGCAGATAGGTGATGAAGGAGGCGTGCCGAAGCGCGATGGACGTGAGCAGTGCCTGGTACAGGCCGAAGAAGACCGGGAGCTGGATGAGGATGGGCACGCAGCCGCTGGCCGGGTTGACGCCGTAGGTCTTGTAGAGCGCCATGACCTCCTTGTTCATCTCCTCGCGGTTGCCCTTGTACTTCTCGCGGATGGCCAGCATCATGGGCTGGAGCTGCTTCATCTTTTCCATGGAGGCGTAGCTCTTGGCCGTGAGCGGCCAGAACACGGCCTTGATGAACAGCGTGAGGAAGATGATGGCCACGCCCCAGTTGTGGACGAAGCTGTGGAAGAATTCGAGCAGCCAGAGCAGGCCCTTGGCGATGATGCTGAAAAAGCCGAGCTGGATGCTCCGCGCGAGCTGGTCGGAGACGGCCTCGAGCTCCGAGCGCACCTTGGGGCCGAACCAGTAGGAATAGGCAAGCTCGCGCTCCTCGCCGGGGTTGAGCAAAAGCTCCGGCTCCTCCACGGCCGCGCGGAAGACCGTGTTCTGCGCGACGCCCTTGACCGTCACGGAATCCGGGTCCCCCGGGAGGACAGCGGCGAGGAAATAGGTGCTCATGGGGCCGGCCCACCAGATCTTGCCGGTGGCCTGCACGCCGGTGGTGCCCAGGGTCTTGCCGGAGGATTCCTCGTCCACGCTGCCGTTTTCGTCCCAGGCCACGCGCATGGAGTCGTACTGGCTGCCCGTGGCGATGCTGGAATCGAGCGCCGCCGTGGCGCCCACGCGCACGCTGCGGGGCTGGCCGCCCGTGTTGATGAGCCGGATCTTTTCCTTGATGAGGTAGGTGTCGGCGCTGAAGCTGAGCTCGCGCACGACGCGCAGGTTGTCCACCATGCCGGTGAGGCGCAGGGTGCCCTGCTGGCCCTCGGCAAGCGTGAGGCCGTCCGCGCCGTCCAGCGCCCATTGGCCGGTGCTCCACGAGGGCTGGCCGTTGATGACGAGCCCGAGCGGCGCCACGGCGGCCGTGCGCTCGTCCACCAGGTTGACGAGGGGGGAATCGGGCGCGAGGCCGGCCTGGTATTTCTTGAGCTCATAGGAGCGCAGCGGGCCGCCCCCGGAATAGAGCACCGCCTTGTACAGCGGCGAATCCACGGTCACGTCGCGCCCGGCCGAGGGGGTGAAGGTGGGCAGCGTCGCCGTGCGCTCCGCCTCGGCCTTGCGCGCCTCGGCCTTTTCGGCCTCCTTGCGGGCCGCTTCCTGCTGTTCCGCCACCTGGGCCGGGTCGGGCTTGGCCACCCAGCCCATGTATTCGGCCACATGGCCCCAGCCGAAAAGGATGACGAGGCAGAGAACGATGGCCAGGATGAGATTTTTGTTGTCCTGCATGGAAAAGTCTACTCCTCGGACGAAGGCGGGTCGCCGGGGCGACGTCTTGGGGGTGGCACCGGGTCATAGCCCGAACCGCCCCAGGGGTGGCAGCGCATGAGGCGCCGCAGGGCGAGCCAGCCGCCGCGCGCGATGCCGTGCCGGAGGATGGCCTCGGCGGCATAGGCGGAACAGGTGGGCGTGAAGCGGCAGGCCGGCGGCAGGAGCGGCGAGATGCAGCACTGGTACAGGCGGATGGGCAGGATGCAGAGCCTGCGGACTATGCCGGCCACGGCGCCTGACCCTCCGAAGCTGCCGCGCGTTGCTGGCGCGTGCCGGGGCGCCCGTGTTTCGCCCGCCCCTCAAGGAGCGGCAGAAGCTCGGCGGTGACAGCGGCAAGGTCGAGCCGGGCCTCGCCGGCCTGGCGCTTGGCCACCGCCACCACATCCCCCGGGGGGAGCGCACCGGCATGCAGGCGGAAAAATTCCCGCAACAGGCGCTTTATGCGGTTGCGCGTCACCGCGTCGCCCACCTTGCGGGAAACCGCCATGCCCGTGCGGGAGCGGGCCTCATGCCCCGGCAGCAGGAAAAGCAGAAAATGGGGGCTGTGCAGACGGCGCCCGCGCTCGTAGCAGGCGGTGAATTCCGCCCTGCGCCGAACCCGGGCCGCCTTGGGATAGGCCGCCTGGGCTCCCGGGTGGGGCATGCCCTGTGCCTCGGGCCGCAACGGGATGCTCCGCCGCGCCCGGGCCTAGGGGGCCAGGCGCTTGCGGCCCTTGGCGCGGCGGCGGCGGATGATGGCACGCCCGCCGGGCGTGGCCATGCGCGCGAGGAAGCCGTGCCTGCGGGCGCGGCGGATCTTGCTCGGCTGGTATGTCCTTTTCATGAGCTGACTCCTTGAGGCTGGGAAAAGCGCCGCCCCGGCTTGTTTCGGCAAGAGAGAGCCGCCCCCGGTGTGGAGGCGGCGCCGGGCCGCGCGCTGGCATTGTGCCGAATGTGGCTACATACACGGCGAAAGGCCCCGCGTCAAGCGCGGGTCCGTACCGGCGGGGATGCGGGGAGGGAAAACAGCCGCCGGCTCCGGGGCGGCAATCCTTTCAGGCGCCCGTTTTCGGGGCGCACTGGAGGAGTTGCGAAGCCCGGACAGGAAGGGCCGCCGGGAAGGCCGCCAAAAAACGCGGCGGGCCGCCGGCAGCCCTCAAAAATGCCCGTCTTGGCCCGAACTTACTGGAGCGGCGGGATGGGCACAGGCTCCGTCGGGGCCTGGGCCGCGGGCACCTTGGGCGCGGCCGGGGCTGTCGGCGTGGCCTGCACCGCCTTGACGGGCTCGGCCGGGGCGGCGGGCGCCGCGGGTGCGGGGCTCACGGGCGTCTGGGGGTGCGGCGTCTGGGCCACTGGCGCCTGGCCCTCGGTGAGCGGGAGGACGCCGGGCGCCGCGGGTACGCAGATAAGCGCCGTGGAGCCCACGCCCTCGGGCACCTTGACGGTGGTCACGGCCTTGGGCGCCGCCTTGCGGGGCGCACGCCAGCGCTTGCGCGGCTGCTTGGCCTGCTGCGGCGGGAAGAGCGGCGGCACCAGCGCCGGGTCCACCCAGGTGGCGCCGGCCATTTTGAGCTGGCGCGGGATGAGCAGGGTGTTCCAATAGAGGCGCGCGCCGCCGTCCTCGATCCAGGCCTCGTCGAGGTTGACGGCGCCGTTGGGCAGATAGGCCGGGAGCTGCGGCGGCAATTGCACCGGGTTTTGCCGGGTGGGCGGCGTGATGATGGCCGGCCCGGCGTCATAGCCGGTCATGTCCATGGAGGTGGCGGCCGGCGCCTGACACGCGGCAAGGCACAGGGCCAGCATGAGCAATGCGGAGAGGATGTGGGGGAATCGCGGCATGGAGGTACTCCTTCTCCGCGTCTTATCGGCGGGAACGCGCATTCCTTTAGGGGTGGGCGCAAGGGACGCGCCCGGCCTCGCGTGTCGGGGAGGCCGCCCTCGTCGCCCTAGTGCATCCCCTGTTCGCGCTCCTCCTGGCAGGCGCGGCACAAGCCCACGCCCGGCAACGCGTCGAGCCGCTTCTGCGGGATGGGCTCGCCGCATTCCCGGCAGCAGGCCACGCCGTCTATCCACTCCGGGCCGCCCCGGTCCATGGATGCGCGCGCCCGCACGAGGGCGGATTCCCTGTCCATGCGTTCCAGTTCCGTGGCCTGGTCGAAAACATCCATGCTTGCCTCGCAAAGGTTGAGGGCGCCCGGGAGCCGGGGCCCGTATTTTCTCTGGCGCAAAGCAAGCGGCAACCCCGGGGGGTTGCCGCTTGTGTGCGGAATGTCAGTGTGCTTTCCGTGAGCCCGAAGTCTAGACCATGCCGGCGGCGGCTGTAAAGCCCCGGCCCTTGGCCCGGTGCCTCAGTTGCCCGTGGCCTTGCCGATCATCTCCCGGAAGCGGTGGAAAAGGTGGTTGCCGTCGCGCGGGCCGGCCGCGGCCTCGGGGTGGTATTGCAGGCTCATGATGGGGAGCTTTTTGTGCCTGAGGCCCTCGAGGGTGTGGTCGTTGAGGTTGACGTGCGTGGCCTCCACGTCGGCCACGCCGTCCAGCACCACATGGAAGCCGTGGTTCTGGGACGAGATCTCGATCTTGCCCGTGGTCAGGTCCTTGACCGGGTGATTGCAGCCGTGGTGGCCGAACTTGAGCTTTTCCGTATGCGCGCCGAGCGCGTGGCCGATGATCTGGTGCCCGAGGCAGATGCCCGTCACCGGCATGTCGCGGCAGAGCTCGCGCACGATGCCGATCTCCTCCCCGAGGGTGGCCGGGTCGCCGGGGCCGTTGGAGAGAAAGACCGCCCGCGCCCCCGTGGCCCGCACGGCCTGGGGGCTGAAGCCCGGCGGCACGGCCAGCGGCTCGAAGCCCGCGGCCACGAGGTGCCTAAGGATGTTCCACTTGATGCCATAGTCATAGACGATGAGCGGAAGCCCCGTGCCGCGCCAGGCATAGGAGCCGTCGGCGCCGAGGCTCGCGTGCTGCGGCGCGTTGTCATACCAGGCATAAGGCCCGGTGGCGGCCACGCGGGGCACGAGGTTGCGGCCCTTCATGGTGGGCAGGCCGAGCGCCTTTTGGCGCAGGGCCTCCTTGTCTTTCTCGCGCGTGGAGATGATGCCGCGCATGGCGCCGTTGAGGCGCAGGTGCCGCGTGAGCGCGCGCGTGTCCAGCCCCTCCACGCCCGGCGTGCCGTGCTGCATGAGAAAGTCCGGCAGGGACATGGTGGAGCGCCAGTTGGAGGGCTGCTTGCAGCATTCCTTGACGAGGAAGGCCTCGGCGTGGATGCCGGCGGATTCCATGTCTTCGGCGGTGATGCCGTAATTGCCCATGAGCGGGTAAG
This sequence comes from Desulfovibrio sp. ZJ746, assembly GCF_011039155.1. NCBI lineage: Bacteria > Pseudomonadati > Thermodesulfobacteriota > Desulfovibrionia > Desulfovibrionales > Desulfovibrionaceae > Desulfovibrio > Desulfovibrio sp. ZJ746. The sequence continues at coordinate 95,835 of NZ_JAAKEK010000001.1, forward strand.
TCATGCAGACCATCTGCCCGGTATAGGAGGGGTCGGTGAGCACCTCCTGGTAGCCGGTCATGCCCGTGGTGAAGATGACCTCACCGCCCGTCTCAAAATCGCCCGTGAAGGACTGCCCCTCCAGCGCGAAGCCGTCTTCCAGCACCAGCACCGCTTTCATTCCTGCCCCCGCGCATCCCGCGCATAGTATTCCTGAAGGGTTTCCACATGGGTCACGTCGCGCCCGGCGGCCAGCGCCGTGGCCGTGGCCCGGGCCGCGGCGAGGGTGGTGCAGTAGGGCACCTTCCACGTCAGGGCCGCGCGGCGGATGGCCTTGGAATCCTTGGCCGTGTTCTTGCCCGAGGCCGTGTTGATGACGAGCGCGACCTCATGGTTGATGATGAGGTCCACGATATTGGGCCGCCCCTCGTAGACCTTGCGCACTTCCTCCACCTCAAGGCCGCGCTCGCGCAGCACTTTCGCGGTGCCGCGCGTGGCGAGCAGGTGGAAGCCGAGGTCCGCGAACAACGCCGCCACGTCGGCCACATAGGGCTTGTCGCGGTCATTGACCGAGAGGAAGACCTTGCCCGAGCGCGGGGGCCTTTGCCCGGCCGCTATCTGGCTCTTGAGGAAGGCCTCGGCGAAGTCCGCGCCCATGCCCATGACCTCGCCCGTGGAGTGCATCTCGGGCCCGAGGATGATATCCACCCCCGGGAAGCGCTGGAAGGGCATCACCGCTTCCTTGACGCAGGTGAAGCCGCCGCGCCTGAGGCTCCAGGGGTCGAGCTCGTCCAGCGTCTTCCCGAGCATGACCTGCGTGGCGAGATAGGGGAGCGGCACGCCCGTGGCCTTGGAGACGAAGGGCGCGGTGCGCGAGGCGCGGGGATTGACCTCCAGGATATAGATGTCGTCCCCCTTGATGGCGAACTGGATGTTCATGAGGCCCACCACCTTGAGCTCCCGGGCCAGCGCCTCGGCCTGGGCGGCGATGTTGGCGACGTGGTCGTAGGAGAGCGAGAAGGAGGGGAGCACGCAGGCCGAGTCGCCCGAGTGGATGCCCGCCTCCTCGATATGCTCCATGATGCCGGCAATATAGACCTCGTTGCCGTCCGAGAGGGCGTCCACGTCCACCTCGATGGCGTGCTCGAGGAACTTGTCGATGAGGATGGGGTGCTCGGGCTTTTCCGGCACTTGCTCGCGGAAATAGTCGGTGAGCTCCGCGGCGTCGTACACCACGGCCATGGCCCGGCCGCCGAGCACATAGCTCGGCCGCACCACCACAGGGTAGGTGATGCGCTCGGCCACTTCCAGCGCCTGCTCGAGGTCCATGGCCGTGCCGTTGGGCGGCTGGAGCAGCCCGAGCTTCTCGATGAGCGCCTGGAAGCGCTCGCGGTCCTCGGCGCGGTCGATGGCGTCCGGCGAGGTGCCGAGGATGGGCACGCCCGCGCGCATGAGCGGCACGGCCAGGTTCAGCGGCGTCTGGCCGCCGAACTGGACGATGACGCCCTCGGGCTTTTCCTTCTCCACGATGTTCATCACGTCCTCGAAGGTGAGCGGCTCGAAATAGAGCCGGTCGGACGTGTCATAGTCCGTGGAGACGGTCTCGGGATTGGAATTGACCATGATGGCCATGATGCCCGCGTCGCGCAGCGCGAAAGAGGCGTGGCAGCAGCAGTAGTCGAACTCGATGCCCTGGCCGATGCGGTTGGGGCCGCCGCCGAGGATGAGCACCTTGCGGCGGTCGCTCACCTGCATCTCGTCGCCGGTCTCGTAGGTGGAGTAGAAATAGGGGGTGTAGGCCTCGAACTCGGCCGCGCAGGTGTCCACGAGATAATAGGTGGGCAGGATGCCGAATTCCTTGCGCAGGCGGCGGATGTCCGCCTCGGGGCGCTTCCACATTTCGGCGAGCTGGCGGTCGGAAAAGCCGTATTCCTTGGCGAGCCGGAGAATTTCGCCAAGTTCCGGGTTGCCCGGCGTCATGTCGTTGGCGAGGCCGAAATCGCGGATCTTGGCCTCCATGTCGACAATATCCTTGAGCTGGCGGATGAACCAGGGGTCGATGGCCGAGGCGGCGAAGATGTCCTCCTCGCTCACGCCCGCGAGGAGCGCCTGGCGCAGGTAGAAGATGCGGCGCGAATTGGGCGTGCGCAGCTTCTCCATGATTTCGTCCACCGGCGCAAGCTCGGCGCGGAAGTTCCAGCCGAGGCCCGGCGCGCCGATCTCCATGGAGCGCAGGCCCTTTTGCAGCGCCTCCTTGAAGGTGCGGCCGATGCTCATGGCCTCGCCCACGCTCTTCATGGAGGTGGTGAGCTCGTCCTTGGCGCCGGGGAATTTCTCAAAGGTGAAGCGCGGCACCTTGAGCACCACGTAGTCGATGGCCGGCTCGAAGCTCGCCACGGTCTCGCGGGTGATGTCGTTGGCGAGCTCGTCCAGCGTGTAGCCCACGGCGAGCTTGGCCGCGATCTTGGCGATGGGAAAGCCCGTGGCCTTGGAGGCCAGCGCCGAGGAGCGCGACACGCGGGGGTTCATCTCGATGACCACCATATCCCCGTCCACGGGATTGATGCCGAACTGCACGTTGCTGCCGCCCGTTTCCACGCCGATCTCGCGCATGATGGCGATGGAGGCGTCGCGCACCTTCTGGTATTCGGCGTCGGAGAGGGTCTGCACCGGGGCCACGGTGATGGAGTCGCCCGTGTGCACGCCCATGGGGTCGAAATTCTCGATGGAGCAGATGACGACGCAGTTGTCCTTCTTGTCGCGCATGACCTCCATCTCGATCTCTTTCCAGCCGAGCACGCTCTGCTCGATCATGACCTCCGAGGTGGGGCTGGCGGAAAGGCCGCGCGCCGCGATGACCTCAAGATCCTCGAGGTTGTAGGCCACGCCGCCGCCCGTGCCGCCGAGGGTGAAGGCCGGGCGCACGATGAGCGGGAAGGGCAGGGTGTTGCCGAGCTCTCGCACCTCGTCCATGTTGTGGGCGATGCCGCTCGCCGGCATCTTGAGGCCGATGTTTTCCATGGCCTTGCTGAAGAGCTCGCGGCTCTCGGCCTTTTCGATGACCTCGGCGCGCGCGCCGATGATCTCCACCCCGTATTCCGCCAAAACGCCGCTCTTGAACAGCTCAAGAGCGGCGTTCAATGCCGTCTGCCCGCCGAGGGTGGGGAGCAGCGCGTCCGGCCGTTCCTTGCGGATGACCGCGGCGAGCGTGTCGTGCTCGATGGGTTCCACATAGGTGGCGTCGGCCATTTGCGGGTCGGTCATGATGGTGGCCGGGTTGGAGTTGACGAGGACGACCTCGTACCCCTCCTCCTTGAGGGCCTTGACGGCCTGCGAGCCGGAATAGTCGAACTCGCAGCCCTGGCCGATGATGATCGGGCCCGCGCCGATGACGAGGATCTTGTGAAGGTCCGTACGCTTGGGCATGAAATCTCCTGCGATGAGGAACGCGCGGGCGCCCGAGGGCGCCGCGCAGGTGGGCAAACAGCCTTTTTTACGTTGTGGAGGCCCCGCGGTCAAGCCGCAAGTGCGCGGCCCAAGGGGAGGGGCGCAGCGCCCCCTCCGCCCTTTACAGCGGGCCGGTTTACGGGGATACTGGAAGCCGCCATCATCCCAAGGAGGCAGACATGCAGATCTATGGCATCAACGGCAGCCCGCGCAGCAACTGGAACACGGGCACCATCCTCCAGAATGTGCTCGACGGCTTTGCCGAAAGCCGGGACGACGCGCTCACGGAAAAGATCGACCTCTACAGCTTGAGTTACAAGGGCTGTGTGAGCTGCTTCGAGTGCAAGCGCCTGGGCGGGCCTTCCTATGGGCGCTGCGCCATCAAGGACCAGCTCGGGCCGCTGCTCCCCAACATCCTTGAGGCGGATGCGCTCGTCATCGCCTCGCCCATCTATTTCAGCGACATCACGGGCATGATGCGCTGCTTCCTCGAGCGCCTGCTCTTCCCGCTCTTCGTCTATGACAAGGATTACAGCTCGCTCGCGCCCAAGAAGCTGCGCACGGCCTTTGTCTACACCATGAACGTGCCGCACGACCGCATGGAGCGCATGCAGTACCCCGAGCGGCTCGCGCCCATGGAGTCCTTCGTGGGCCGCTGCTTCGGCCACGAGCCGCGCAGGCTCTATGTGTGCGACACCTACCAGTTCAAGGACTATTCCAAGTACAAGATGGAGGTCTTCTCCGAGGCGGAAAAGGCCCGCCAGCGCGAGATGGAATTCCCCATCGACTGCCGGCGCGCCCGCGAGCTTGGCGCGGCCCTTGCCGCCGACGTGGCCGGCGAGCCCTAGGCCGCAAGTACGCGTCGCAAAAGAGTTGAAAGTGAAAAAAGCCCGGCCGTCACGAAAAGGCCGGGCTTTTTTCCTGCCGGAGGGACGGCTTGCGCCGCGCCCTCAGCGGATGAAGTTGGTCGCCACCCAGGGCTCGGGCGTGGGCGGCTCCACGCCCGCCGCCTTGCCGGCGGCGATGCACTTGAGGAGCCACGCCATGTTGTCGCCGAGGGTGCGCATGGTCTGGAGGCCCTCGAGATCCTGCACGGTCTCCTCCGGCATGTTGCCGTGCACGGAGTTCCAGTATTGCGAGGCCACCACGGGCATGCGCGCGATGGTGAAATACTTGTTCAGGCGGTCGAAGGAGGCGCTGGCGCCGCCGCGGCGGCAGCTGACCACGCAGGCGGCGGGCTTGAAGGCATAGGGCGCGGACTTGAGGAAGAACACACGGTCGAGAAAGGCGCAGACCGTGGCGTTGGGCCCGGCGTAGTACACGGGCGAGCCCACCACCAGGCCGTCGGCAGCGCGCAGAAGGTCGATGCCCTCGTTCACCGGGTCGTCCTTGAAGATGCAATAGCCGGTGTCGCGGCACTTGCCGCAGGCGATACAGCCGCGCACGGCCTTGCTGCCCACCTGCATGATCGTTGTGTCGATGCCGTGCTTTTCCAGTTGCTTCGCCACTTCGTTGAGGGCGGTCCAGGTGCTGCCCTTGGGGTGCGGGCTTCCGTTGACGAGCAGGACGTTCATGGCGGTCTCCTTTGCCGGTGTGAGTGCTGTGCGGGCGCGAGTCAGGTCCCGCGCCGGTATGAGTCTATGTCAAGCGTCTTTCGCAGGCAATGCCGGCTTCTCTCCTGCCGCAGCCGCCGCGTCCTCGCCCATGCCGCGCAAGAAACCCACAAGGTTCTTGACGCCGTGCGCCCGGCAGGAGAGATAGGCGGCGGTATATTCCTGGTGCGTGAGGCTCGCGCCGAACACCGGGTAGCGGCGCTCCCGGTTTGCAAAGGCGAGCCCCAGCTGCGGACCCAGGGCCGGGTGCAGGGGCAGCCAGAATTCCGCCTGCGGGTGCGCATAGGCGGCGCGCACGCTCGCGGGCAGCGGCCCGAGGCCGAGCAGGCGCAGCAACTCCTCCGCCACATGGAAGAGCAGCGCGTTGCCCGGGTGGTTCACCGTGAGAAACAACTGCTCCTCGCGCCAGCGCTCGCGCAGGATGTGGGCCGTGCGGATGGGGGCGTCCGCTTCCTTGGCTTCTTCGCGGGCGAGGGACTCCTCGGCCACGGCCTCCACATCGCCCAGCAGCGCCGGGTCGCCCTTGAGGTAGAGGCGCAGGGCGTCCTCCGGGGAAAGGCCTGCTCCGAGCAGCTTTTCCAGCAGGCTGTCGGCGAAGTCGATGCCCTGAAAGGCGTTCGTCCAGAAGGGCCAGTAGCCCTTGAAAAAGAGGTTGGGCAGGATGATGGCCTGGGCCTGCGGCCCGAGGCGGGGCAGCAGGCGCTCGGTGGCGATTTCCCCCCAGCGCGGGGCGAGCCGCTGGTGCAGGAAGAGCCCGCAGGCGGCGAGGTCCTTGTCCGCCACTTCCTCGCGCGTGTAATTGCAAAGCTGCCGTATCTCGAACAGCCGCGCGAAGGCCGGCGTGTTCTCCAACAGCGGCCGCAACGCGTCGCCCTGGCAGTTGGCGTGGAGGATGCAGAGGGACTTCGCCATGGGAAGCTTGGCAATGCGGAGGAGGGCTTATCCATCCATATAGGTGGCGCTCTGGCTCGCGCGCTCGCTCACGCTCACGCTTACAAGGCGCACGTTGGCGGCCTGCGGGTCATCGCTTGCCGCCAGCCGCGCCGCCACGTCGCGGAAGATGTGCCGCGCCAGGTTCTCCGAGGAGGGGTTGCGCGCGTCAAAGGGCGGCGTTTCGTTGAGCATGCGGTGGTCGAGCCCGGCCAGGGACGCCCGCAGCACTCCCTTGAGCGTGCCAAAATCCAGCAATATCTCAGTGTCCGGGGCCAGTTCCGTCCCTTCCACGCACAGCTCCACGCCGAAATTGTGGCCGTGCGGGTTCTCGCACTTGCCCCGGTAGTGCCTGAGCGCGTGCGCGGCGGCGAATTCCTCGCGCACGGTGAGCCGCCAGAGGCCGCTCATCCCACTATCCACCACATGACGCAGGCCGAGATGAAGGTCACGACGATGGCCGTGACGATGCGCATGTTCTGGTTCCACTCAAAGGGCGAGTGCTGCGGCTCCAGTTCCACCGCGCCCTCGGGCTCGTTTTCCGAAGGCCGGGAGGGCACGAAGAGGCGTTCCAGCCAGGAGAGAAAGGACATGATGCCTCCGCGCGCTCACGGCGGGCGGCGCGCCCCCGGCGGGAGGACGCGCCGCCAGGAAGCGCGCTAGTTTTTCGTCAGCTCGGCCTTGAGCGGTTCGCCGTAATAGGCCTTGCGGTAGAGTTCCTTGAGCTCGGAAATGAGCGGATAGCGCGGGTTCGACACCGTGCACTGGTCGTCGAAGGCATGCTCGGACATCTCGTCGAGCTTGGCGAGGAAGTCGGCCTCGGCGATGCCCGCGTCGCGCAGCGACTTGGGGATCTTGAGGTCGCGCTTGAGCTGCTCGATGGCCCGCACGAGGCGCGCTGTCTTTTCCGCGCGGGCCTCGGGGCCGTCGCCCTCCACGTCGTCGGCGAGGTGCAGCATGTCGGCGATGCGCGCGTAGCGCCCCTTCACCCAGGGGTACTTGTACTGCGGCAGCATGCCCTGCTTGGTGGGCGTGTCCGTGGCGTTGTACTCGATGACATAGGACAGCATGATGGCGTTGGCGAGGCCGTGGGGCAGGTGGAAATACGAGCCCAGGGTGTGCGCCAGCGAATGGCAGATGCCAAGGAAGGCGTTGGCGAAGGCCATGCCGGCCATGGTGGCCGCGTAGTGGATCTTCTCGCGCGGCACCAGCCTGTCCTCCCCGCCCTCGTAGGATTTGCGCAGGTACTTGAAGACGAGGCGGATGGCCTCCATGGCCTGCCCGTCCGCGAAGTTGGTCGCGAGCGTCGAGGTATAGGCCTCGATGGCGTGGGTCAGCACGTCCAGCCCCGCGTTGGCGATGAGCGAGGGCGGGAGGTCCATGACGAATTCCGGGTCCACGATGGCCATGTCCGGCGTGAGCGCGTAGTCGGCCACCGGGTACTTGACGCCGGTCTTGTTGTCCGTGATGACCGCGAAGGGCGTGACCTCCGAGCCCGTGCCCGAAGTGGTGGGGATAGCCACCATGAGCGCCTTCTTGCCGAGCTCGGGGAAGGAGACCACGCGCTTCCTGATGTCCATGAAGCGCAGGGCGATGTCCTCGAAGCGGATGTCCGGCTTTTCGTAGAGCAGCCAGATGATCTTGGCCGCGTCCATGGGCGAGCCGCCGCCGAGGGCGATGAAGAGGTCGGGCTGGAAGGCGTTGACCATGTCGAGCGCCTTGCGCGCGGTGTCGATGTCCGGGTCTGGGAGCACGCCCGAGAACACGCGCACGTCCATGCCCATGTTTTCCAGCACTTCCTGCACCTTGTGGACGTGCCCCAGCTTGACCATGGTCTCGTCGGTGATGATGCAGGCGCGGCGGCGGTCGGAAAGCTCCTCCAGCGCCGGCTTGAGCGCCCCGAGCTTGAAGTAGATCTTGGAGGGCACGCGGAACCAGAGCATGTTTTCGCGGCGCGCGGCCACGGTCTTGACATTCATGAGGTGCTTCACCCCGATGTTTTCGCTCACGGAATTGCCGCCCCAGCTGCCGCAGCCCAAGGTGAGGGAAGGCGCCACGCGGAAATTGTAGACATCGCCGATGGCGCCCTGGGCCGCCGGCATGTTCACGAGCGTGCGGCCCGTGGTCATGGTGTCCTCGAAGGCGCGGATGCGGGCGTCATTGGTCTCGCGGGTGTAGAGCACAGAGGTATGCCCCGCGCCGCCCAGCTCCACCAGCTCCTCGGCCGTGGCGAGGCAGGCCGCGTAGTCCGGGCGGCGGTAGAAGCCGAGCACGGGCGAGAGCTTTTCATGCGCGAAGGGGTCGTCGGCGCGCACTTCGTCGCGCTCGGCCATGAGCACCTTGGTGCCCTCGGGCACGGTGATGCCCGCCATCTCGGCGATGCGCTCGGCCGACTGGCCCACGATGGCGCTGTTGAGGGCGCCGTTGACGAAGATGGTTTTCGCGAGCTTCTCGGCATCTTCCTTGTCGGCGAAAAAGGCGCCGCGGCGGATGAATTCCTCGCGCACGGCGTCGGCCACCGGGGCCTCGGCCACCACGGTCTGCTCCGAGGCGCAGATCATGCCGTTGTCAAAGGTCTTGCTGAGGAGGATGGAATTGACCGCCATCTTGATGTCGGCCGTGGCGTCGATGATGACCGGGGTGTTGCCCGCGCCCACGCCGATGGCCGGCGTGCCGGAGCTGTAGGCCGCGTGCACCATGCCCGGGCCGCCCGTGGCGAGGATGAGGTTGATGTGCGGATGGCTCATGAGCGCCTGGGTGAGCTCGGGCGTGGGCTCCTCGATGCAGTCGATGATGCCCTCGGGGGCCCCGGCCTCCACGGCGGCGCGCAGGATGGTCATGGCCGCCTCGCGGGTGCTCTTTTTGGCGCGGGGGTGCGGCGAAAAGATGATGCCGTTGCGCGTCTTCAGCGCCAGCAGGGCCTTGAAGATAGCCGTGGACGTGGGGTTGGTGGTGGGCACGATGCCGGCCACCAGCCCCAGCGGCGCCGCGATTTCGCGGTAGCCGGAGACCGGGTCGTCCTCGATGACGCCGCAGGTCTTGCTGTCCTTGTACTTGTTGTAGATGTATTCGGAAGCAAAGTGGTTCTTGATGACCTTGTCTTCCACGATGCCCATGCCGGTCTCGGCCACGGCCATCTTGGCGAGCCCGATGCGCTTGGAGGTCGCCACCGCGGCCGCGTGCTGGAAGATCTCGTCCACCTGCTTCTGGTCATACTGGGCGAACTTGGCCTGGGCGGCGCGCACGCGCTCCACCATGGCGTCGAGCTTTTCGCGGGGCGTAAGCTCGGCCGGGGCCTTGGCCTTTGCCGTTTCGGTTTTCTTGCTCATGTTTTCCTCGTTGTGCTGCCGGATGTTCAGGCGAGCTTGGTGAGGCGCGCGATGGCTTCTTCGGTATCCGAGGGCGAGCCGAAGGCGGTGAGGCGCACATAGCCCTCGCCGCTGGCGCCGAAGCCCACGCCCGGCGTGCAGACGAGCGCCGCCTCGTTGAGCAGCCGCTCGAAAAAGCCCCAGGAATCCATGCCCTTGGGCACGCCCACCCAGATGTAGGGCGCGTTCACGCCGCCGAACACGGGAAGCCCCATGCCGGCCACGGCCTCGCGCAAGAGGGCCGCGTTGCGCTGGTAGCCCCTGATCACGTCGCGCACCTCGCGCCGGCCGTTCTCGCTGTACACGGCGGCGGCGGCCTTCTGCACGATGTAGGGGCAGCCGTTGTACTTGGTGCACTGGCGGCGGTTCCAGAAGCCGTTGAGCGCCACGCGCCCGCCCTTGCCGTCGTCCACCATGAGGCTTTCGGGGATGACGGTATAGGCGCAGCGCAGGCCCGTGAAGCCGGCTGTCTTGGAGAAGCTGCGGAACTCCACGGCCACGTCGCGCGCGCCCTCGAGCTCGAAGATGCTGTGCGGCACGTCCGCGTCCTGGATATAGGCCTCGTAGGCCGAGTCGAAGAGAATGACGCAGCCGTGCTCGCGCGCGTAGTCCACCCAGCCCTGGAGCTGGGCGCGCTTGAGCACCGTGCCCGTGGGGTTGTTGGGATAGCAGAGATAGATGATGTCCGGCCGCGTCTCGGGATAGGCGGGTACAAAGTCGTTCTCGCGCGTGCAGGGCAGGTAGATGATGCGGCTCCAGTGGTGGTCCTTCCAGTCGCCCGCGCGGCCGGCCATGACGTTGGAGTCCACATAGACAGGGTAGACCGGGTCGGTCACGGCCACCACGCTGTCCGGCGCGAAAAGCTCCTGGAAATTGCCCACGTCGGACTTGGCGCCGTCGCTGACGAAGATCTCGTCCGGCTTGATGTCCACGCCATGCGCCTTGTAGTCGTATTCCATGATGAGGTCGCGCAAAAAGGCATAGCCCTGCTCGGGCCCGTAGCCGTGGAAGCGCGCGGCGTCGCCCATGTCGTCCACGGCCTCGTGCAGGGCGTTGACGACGGCGGGCACGAGGGGCCGGGTCACGTCGCCGATGCCGAGGCTGATGACGCGGGCGTCGGGATGGCTGTCCTTGTAGTCGGCCACCTTGCGCGCGATGTCGGCGAAGAGGTAGTTGCGCTGGATCTTGAGGAAGTTGGGGTTCACCCTGGTCATGGAAGCCTCGCTTGCTGCGGCGCTGCCGCGTTGGGGGAGAGTTAATGCCGCTTGGGCTGTTGTACAGACTCGTACAGATGAGAGGGGCGGCCGCCACGCGTCCGCCCATTCGGTCAGGTGCGCCCCGTGGGGGCGCTTACAGATAATACACGCCGTCAAAGACCGTCACAGCCGGGCCGGACATATAGACATGGTTGTTGGCCTCGTCCCAGTCCACATGGAGCACGCCGCCCTTGAGTTCCACATCCACGGAGCGGCCCGTGTAGCCGTTGAGGATACAGGCAACGGCCGCCGCGCAGGCGCCGGTGCCGCAGGCCAGCGTTTCGCCGGCGCCGCGCTCCCACACGCGCATGCGGATCCTGGTGGTGGAGAGCACTTCCACAAATTCGGTGTTGGTGCGTTTGGGGAAGAGGTGGTGATGCTCGAAGAGCGGCCCCAGCGCCGGCAGGTCGAGGTCGTCGATGCCGCGCATGAAGACCACGGCGTGCGGGTTGCCCATGGAGACCGCCGTCACCGCGTAGGTGCGGCCATCCACTTGGATGGGGTGGGCGATGCAGCGGCGGTCTTCCTCGTCCACGCTGAGCACCGGCGCGAGCTCCACCGGGATGCGGCTCGGCACGAGGATGGGCTCGCCCATGTCCACCTTGGCGCCGCAGACCGTGCCGCCCTCGAACTTGAGGCGGATGATCTTCTCGCCGGCCGCGGTCTCGAGGCGGATGATTTCCTTTTTAATCAGGCCGCGGTCATAGGCGAACTTGCCCACGCAGCGCGTGGCGTTGCCGCACATTTCGGCCTCGGTGCCGTCGGCGTTGAACATGCGCATCCGAAGGTCGGCAGTGGCCGAGGGCAGGATGAGCACGAGACCGTCCGAGCCCACGCCGAAGTGCCGGTCGCTTATCTGCTTCGCAAGCTCGCCGGGATTGGCGACTTCCTGCTCGAATCCATTGATATAAACATAGTCGTTGCCGATGCCCTGCATCTTGGTGAACCGCACTTCACGGGCCATGACGCCTCCTTGAGCCGCCGCGTTTTCCGCGTCGGCGTAAAAGGAAACGCTAGCCGGAAGCCGCGAAAAAGTAAAGGCGCGGACCGGCCACGGGCTCCGCGTCGGGGTCTCCAACCGGCCCCGCATTGACTTTTGTGCAGGCATGGCGGAAAGTGCGCCCACGAGAAGGAGGCGCATGCACTACCGTTCCCGCATGGCAGCCGCGGCGGTCTTTCTGGCCGTGGGCGGCGCCCTCGCCGTTGCCGGCTTCTTTTCCGGCGAGCTTGCGCTCGACTTTGCTCCCGCCGTGGCCGTGGGCTTTCTCGGGCTCGTCATCATCGCCCTCGGCGTCCTGCTGCTCCGGCGCGGCCTCGCCGAGCGCCCCAGGCCGGAGCGCCGCCCCGATGCCCCGCCCCAGCCGCTGCCCTATTATTCGCGCAACTGTCCCTTCTGCGGCCGCAGGCTCGGCCTGAAGGAAGAGAAGTGCCCCACGTGCCGCCGCAAGGTTCCGGCCGGGCTCACCTGCTCGGCGGGCGTGGCGGACGCGGAGGCCGCCCAGGGCGCCTTTGCCGCCGTGCGGGATGCCGCCCTTGCGGAGGGGAGCAGCGGCTATATCTGGCGCGCGGTGCGGGACGAAGGTACCTGCGAGCGCTGCGCCAACAATGACGGCCACGTTTTCCAGTGGGAGCGGGAGCCCATCGGCGGCCATGCCGGCGCGCGCGCCCGCTGCCGCTGCCGCCCGGAGCCGGTGTTCCCCGAGCAGAGGGGGGCGAAGGGCGCGGCGCCTTCTCCCACTCCCAAGGCATGAGGTGAGCAGGATGGAAAAATACACAGCGTCCTTTCTCGGGCGGGACTGCCCCGGCGTGGTGGCGGCGGTGAGCCGCCTCTTCGGCGACATGGGTTGTAATATCGAGGCCATGGCCCAGACCATGCTTTCGGGCGCCTTTGCGGCCATCTTTGTGGTGAGCGTGCCGGAAGGGATGGCCGCCGGCCGGGGCGAAGGCGCCTGCGGCGCGGACTGCCTGCGCCTGCGCCTCGAGGAGGGGCTTGAGCGCGGGGGCGTGGACCTCTCCGTCCTCGTGCGGCCGGCCATCGCCGAGCAGTGGGGCGATGGCCTCAACTGCGAGCCCTTCGTGGTCACGGTGGACGGCCCCGACCGCCCGGGCCTCATCGGCGAGATGAGCCGGGTCTTCGGACGGCACGGCGTGAACATCGAGAACCTCAAGGCCATCCTTGGCGAGGGTGGCGAGGGCAAGGCGCTCTTTGTTTTCGAGGTCATGGTGCCGGACACGGTGGACCTGGGGCGCCTGCGCCGCGAGCTCGCGCTGGAGGCCAACAACCTCAACCTCCGCGTCAGCGTCCAGCACCGCGACATTTTCGAGGCCGTCCACCGCGTGAGCTCATTCTAGCCTGAAAAGTTGAGGATGTGCTGGATAAGTTACTGTATAAATAGATATTCCTTAAGTCCGTCTGGAGCGAAGCGGAAGACGGGTGCTAGTGCCGGAAGAATCCTAAAAAATAAGATTTTTCGGCGCTGGCAAGGAAGATAAAAATTGCGCTAGCCGTTGGCGAGTCCACGAGCCTTACGGATAGCGACAGCGGTTCGGTTGACTGGCTGCTGCGATAACTAACTGCTGTCTTCATCCGTAGCTTCCTTCGTCGCAACGGCTGAAGCAAGGCTGTTTTTGACGGATAATTTCGGCATTATCGGCTCAGCACAGCCACAACAGCAAATTGGAAGCAAAATAAAGCCAAGAAGGGACACGAACACCATGCTTTCCGAACGCGAAGTCACCAGCACCCTGAACATGCTCCGCAACGAGCACCTTGACGTGCGCACCGTCACCTTGGGCGTGAGCCTCTTCGACTGCGTGAGCCACGACCTCGAGCTCTTCGTGGCCAACGTGCGCGCCAAGATCCGCCGCCACGCGGCGCAGCTCGTGGCCGTGTGCGACGAGGTGGGCGACCGCTACGGCATCCCGGTGGTCAACAAGCGCATCAGCGTGAGCCCCATCGCCGTGGTGGGCGCGCCCTTCGGGCCGGACGGCATGCTTACGGTCTGCGAGGCCCTGGACGAGGCCGCCAAGGACGCGGGCGTGGACTTTCTCGGCGGCTTTTCGGCGCTGGTGGAAAAGGGCTTCGCCAAGGGCGACCGCGCGCTCATCGAGGCCCTGCCCGACGCGCTCGCCCGCACGGAGCGCGTCTGCGCCTCCATCAACGTGGCCTCCTCGCGCAGCGGCATCAACATGGACGCCGTGGCCCTCATGGGCGAGCAGATCCTGCGCGTGGCCGACGCCACGGCGGAGCGCGGCGGCATCGGCTGCGCCAAGCTGGTGGTGTTCGCCAACATCCCGCAGGACGTGCCTTTCATGGCCGGCGCCTATCTCGGCGTGGGCGAGCCGGACGTGGTGATCAACGTGGGCGTCTCCGGCCCCGGCGTGGTGAAGAAGGCCATCGACCGCGCGCTGGAGCGCGGCTGCAACGCGCAGGGGCGCCCCCTCACCCTGCTGGACATGGCCGAGGTCATCAAGGCCACGGCCTACAAGGTGACGCGCGTGGGCGAGATCATCGGCTCCGAGGTGGCGAGCCGGCTCGGCATCCCCTTCGGCGTGGCCGACCTCTCGCTCGCGCCCACGCCGGCCGTGGGCGACTCCGTGGGCGAGATCTTCCAGAGCCTCGGGCTCTCCAGCATCGGCGCGCCGGGCAGCACCGCCGTGCTCGCCATGCTCAACGACGCGGTCAAGAAGGGCGGCGGCTTCGCGTCCTCCTCCGTGGGGGGCCTCTCGGGCGCCTTCATCCCGGTCTCGGAGGATTCGAGCATCGAGGCCGCGGCCCGCTCGGGCCAGCTCACCATCGAAAAGCTGGAGGCCATGACCAGCGTGTGCTCCGTGGGCCTCGACATGATCGCCATCCCCGGCGATACGCCGGCCTCCACGCTCTCGGCCATCATCGCCGACGAGATGGCCATCGGCGTCATCAACCACAAGACCACGGCCGTGCGCGTCATCCCCGTGCCCGGCAAGGGCGTGGGCGAGGAGGTCTCCTTCGGGGGCCTGCTCGGCAAGGCGGCCATCATGGCCGTACCGGGCGGGAACGCCTCCCGCTTCATCGCGCTGGGCGGCCGCATCCCCGCGCCCATCCACAGCCTGAAGAACTGAGGCCGGCGCCTTTCCGCTCTCTCGTTAGCGGCGTCCGTGCCGGGGGGCCTGGCGTTCCGCGGCCCTGTCCTCGCGCAGGCAGAAGGTGAGGGCCGTCGCGACGATGAGGCACGCGCTGAAGAAGATGTCGGAGAGCGCGTAGCTCCCGCAGAGGTCGTAGGAAAGGCCCATGGCCGGGAAGCCCAGGCTGCGCACCAGGATGAAGATGGCCACGAACTTGTAGACCGAGAGAAAGTTGGCGCTGCCGAAATAATAGGCCACCACGGCCGGCAGCACCACCCACAGGCCGCCAAGAGACACCCCGAAAAAGAAGCCGAAGGCCGCCATGCTGGCGAGGCTTGGCGGCAGCAGCAAAAGCCCCATGCTGGCGGCGCTCCCCATCATGAGCGCCCGCGAGGCCAGGATGGGCGTGGTGCGGTCGCACAGCCAGCCCCAGAAGAACTTGGCGAGCATGCCGAAAAAGGCCGCGGCCCCGGCAAGGATCATGGCGGTGTAGGCCTCGGCGCCCATGTCGGTGAAGCGGGGCTTGAGCTGGCTCAGGATGCCGGCGCCGACCATGAGCGCGAGCCCGAAGGCCACGCCGATGCACCACGGCGCGGGGTCGCGCACGAGCGCCGCGAGCGAGACCTGGCGCGGCACCCCCTCGGGCGGGCGCGGGTCGTGGCGGCGCCCGTCCGGGTGCAGGTGCAGCATCTGCGGCGTGCGGCGCACGAGCACCCAGCAAAGCGGCGCGAGGAGCAGGGTCGCCCCGCCAAGGACGAAATACGCCGTTTGCAGGTCGAAATGGCGGATGAGCAGCAGGGTAATGAAGGGCAGCACCATGCCGGACACGTTGGTGCCCGCATTGGCGAGGCCGAAGGCGATGCCGCGGTAGTGGCTGAACCAGTTGCTCATGAGCGCGTTGGCCACCACGCCGCCGCAGACCTGCGAGGCCACCCAGAGCAGCACGAGAAAGCAGGTGAAGAGCCGGATGTCGCCGGTCACGCCCATGGCGCAGGTGGCGAGGCCGCCGGCCACGGCGCCAGCGGTCATGAGCCCACGCAAAGAATGCCGGGCGGAAACGGCCGCCGCCAGGGGCATCGCCGCCTGCCCCATGAAGGCCGCCACGCCGAGGCTCATGTTGAGGCCCACGCGCGTCCAGCCGTGCGCCTCGCACAGGGGCTCCATAAAGGCGTTCATGCTATAGAGGGCGCTCCCCTGAAGCAGGAAGTTGCCCGCAAGGCAGAGGGTGCTGATCTTCCAGCCGTAAAACATGGGCGCTCCGTGTGGGCAGTGGCCGCGCGTTTCGGGCAGGATAGCGCCGCTTGGCCCGGCAAGGCAAGGCGCCGGGCGCCCGGCGCATCCGGCGGCCTTGGCAGGGCGCCCGTGCCGGCGTAAGATGGGCGCATGGACAGGCCCGACCCTTCCACCATCCCGCTCACGCCCGGCGTCTACCTCTACAAGGACGCCCGCGGCCGCGTCATCTATGTGGGCAAGGCGCGCGTGCTGAGGCGGCGCGTGCTCTCCTATTTCCGGCCCGAGGGCCTGCCGGTCAAGACGCGGGCCATGCTCGCGCACGCGCAGAGCATCGACTATCTCACCACCACCACGGAAAAAGAGGCGCTCCTGCTGGAGGCGAGCCTCATCAAGAAATACCGGCCGCGCTACAATATCGTCCTTAGGGACGACAAGCAGTATGTGCTCTTCAGGCTGGACGTGAAGCAGCCCTTCCCGCGCCTCGAGATCGTGCGCAACGCCCGGCGCGACGGCGCCCGCTATTTCGGGCCCTTCACCTCGGCCTTCTCGGCCCGGGAAACGTGGAAGCTCATCCACCGCGCCTTCGGGCTGCGCCGCTGCTCCGACCGCGCCATGCGCAACCGCGTGCGCCCCTGCCTGTACCACCACATGGGCCAGTGCCCGGCGCCCTGCATGGGCGAGGTCACGCCCGAGGAGTACCGCGTGTCCGTGGAGCGCGTGTGCGCCGTGCTCGAGGGCCGCGCCGAGCCGCTCCTGCGCTCGTTGCGCAAGGAAATGGAGGAGGCCGCCGAAGCGCTGGACTTTGAGCGCGCCGCGCGACTGCGCGACCAGATCCGCGCGGTGGAGCGCACGGTGGAGCGCCAGGCCGCCATCATGCCCGCGGGCGGCGACATGGACGCCATCGGCCTCGCCGAGGTGGAAAAGGGTCTCGGCCTCGGCATCGTCTTTGTGCGCGGGGGCGCGGTCACGGACGGGCGCGCCTTTTTCTGGCCGGGCCTGGGCTTCGAGGACGCGCCGGAGCTTTTGTCCTCCTTCCTCTCCCAGTTTTACGGCACGGTGACGCCGCCGCCGCGCATCCTCGTGCCCTGGCTGCCGCCCGACCTGCTCGCGGAGGACGGGGAAGGGGAAGGCGCCCCCGATGGCGAGGACGGCCGCGCCGTGCTGGAGCAGGCGCTTTCGGAGAAGCGCGGGGGGCCGGTGCGCGTGGTGGCGCCGCAGAACACGGCGGACAACCAGCTGGTGGACATGGCGGCCTCCAATGCGCGCGAGGAGGCCCGGCGCCGGCGCGGGCAGGACGGCGAGGCCCTGCTGGCGCGCGTGGGCAAGGCGCTTTCGCTTCCCGAGCCGCCGGCCCGCATCGAGTGCGTGGACGTGTCGCACACCGGCGGCAAGCAGGCGCGCGTGGGCATGGTGGTCTATGTGGACGGGCGCCCCAGCAAGGAGGACTACCGCATCTATTCCATGCCCGACAGCGCGGACGATTACGCCACGCTCCACGCCTGGGTGGCGCGGCGCCTCGAGAGCGGCCCCCCGTGGCCCGACCTGCTGCTCATCGACGGCGGCCGCGGCCAGCTCACGGCCGTGAGCCGGGCGCTCGCCGAAGCCGGGGAGGAAGGCCTGTTCCCGCTGGCGGCCATCGCCAAGGCCCGCGA
The DNA here is from genome assembly GCF_011039155.1 of Desulfovibrio sp. ZJ746. NCBI lineage: Bacteria > Pseudomonadati > Thermodesulfobacteriota > Desulfovibrionia > Desulfovibrionales > Desulfovibrionaceae > Desulfovibrio > Desulfovibrio sp. ZJ746. The sequence continues at coordinate 113,417 of NZ_JAAKEK010000001.1, forward strand.
CGAGGACGGCCATGCGGACCGCCGCGCGGGTAACGTGGCGGACCGCATCTTCGTGCCCGGCCGGGTCAATGCGCTGCCCCTGCGCGAGGGCAGCCAGGAACTGCTCTTCCTCCAGCAGGTGCGCGACGCCACGCACCGCTTCGCCATCGGCCGCCACCGCCGCGCCCGGCGCGGGGCCGCGCTGTCGGGCGAGCTCATGCGGCTCCCCGGCGTGGGGCCGGCCACGGCGCGCCTGCTCTGGGATCATTTCGGCAGCGTGGAGGCCATGGCGAAGGCCAGCGAGGAGGAACTGCGCGCGCTCCCGGGTGTCGGGCGCGCCAAGGCCGCCAGCCTGCACGAAAAACTGCGCCGCCTCGCGGGCGAATAGGCGCAGGCGGATTCTTGCTGCTCGTCTTGAAAAAGGTTATCCTAAAAAATCATAATTTTAGGATAAGAAGGAATACTTATGCCAGAGTTGACTGTATATTTTGACGATAATCTCAAAGTGCTGGAAAAACTGCCGTCCGAAAGTGTGGATTTGATCTATATAGATCCACCATTTAATACCGGGAAGGTACAAAAACGTACACAAATTAAGACAGTCGCTTCGGATGATGGTGACAGGGTTGGTTTTCAGGGGAAAAAATACAAGACCATCAAGCTGGGCACAAAAGGGTATGCGGATAAGTTTGATGATTTTCTTAATTTTATTGAAAAGCGGATGGTGCACGCCCACAGGATTTTAAAGAAGCAGGGTTCCCTCTTTTTCCATCTGGATTATCGGGAGATACACTATTGCAAGGTATTAATAGACAAAATTTTCGGACGTGAATCCTTTATGAATGAAATCATTTGGGCCTATGATTATGGTGCGCGCTCTAAAAGAAAATGGTCGGCCAAGCACGACACCATTCTCTGGTATGCAAAAGACCCCAATAATTATACTTTTAATTATGAGGAAATGGACCGCATCCCCTACATGGCTTCGGGCCTCGTGGGGCCTGAAAAGGCTGCGCGTGGCAAAACGCCCACCGATGTGTGGTGGCACACCATCGTCAGCCCCAATGGGAAAGAAAAGACCGGCTATGCAACGCAAAAACCATTAGGAATCATTTCACGGATTGTAAAAATCCACTCAAATCCCGATGATATTCTCTGTGATTTTTTTGCAGGAAGTGGTACTTTGGGGGAAGCGGCTTATAGGAATGGCCGGGACTGTGTTCTAGTTGATAACAATATTGTAGCGTTGGAGACTATGGAGAAAAGATTTAGAGGATTTAATGTAAATTGGAATAATTATAATCCTACAAATGAGAGTGAAAAACTCGAGGAAATAAAATGTACGACAAATGATATAAAAAAATTAGAAATAAAATTAAAATTATACAAGGAGAGCTTATATGAATATCAATACTCAGGAATATAAAGCGTTAGTCCATATTAGCCACGTGTTAAAAATGAGTATTTAAAAAATAACCATCAATGGGATGATAGTCCCTTTGCTTGGATTAGACATAGACCTTCGCGTTCTATTGGCGCAATAGGTGAAAAGATGGTCTCCATGTGGCTAACGATGCATGATTTTAATGTATCGCGGTCTGGCGATTCAGAAGCCGATAGATTGGTAGAAGGTATTCGCACAGAGATTAAATTTTCCACATTATGGGAAAATGGTGACTATTGTTTTCAACAAATTCGAGATCAAAATTATAATATACTGATACTGTTGGGGATTTCTCCGCATAGCGCTCATTGCTGGGTACTGGAGAAGCGTGATATTATTGACTTGTGGAAGAAAAGACATGTTATTGGTGGGCAGCACACGGGACAATTGGGAACTGAGACAGCGTGGATACATGTACGGCCAGATGTAGAGTCCTTCCTGACGCCCTTTGGCGGTGAGTTAGAGGTTGCAATTGAACGTATGGCAGACTTAACCGGCTTTCAACCAAAGCCTTTGTCTGATGCCTTGGATGAGTCGTAATTTTTATCCCCTGCGTATTAGTTGACAGGCCTAATCAGCGTTGCAGCCAGTCGGCCAGGGTGGCCTCCAGCGTTTCAGCGTCCAGGCGCGGCGTGGCGTACCAGCCGGCTGCCTCCCGCTGGCGCGCGGCCTCGGCGAGGATGATGGCCGCGGCCACGGAGACGTTGAAGCTCTGGATCATGCCGTGCATGGGGATGTAGAGCCTGCCATCGGCCTCTGACAGCAGGGACTCGTCCACGCCCTCGTGCTCGTTGCCGAGAATGACGGCCGTGGGCCTGAGAAAGTCCCACTCGCGCAAGGGCCGCGCCTCCGGCGAGCAGGAGGTGGCGAGCACCTGCATGCCCCGGCCGCGCAGGGCCGCGAACAGCGCCTCCCTGTCGCGGTGGCGCTCGCTCTCCACCCATTTGCGCGCCGAGGCCGAGCTCTTGCGCCCGAGCGCCGGGAAGGGCGTGTTCGTGTAGTAAAGGTGCACGCGTGCCACGCCGAAAGCGTCGCACGAGCGGTAAATGGCCGAAACATTGTGCGGGTCGTGGATATTGGCGAGCACGAGAGTGAGGTCGGGCTGGCGCTGTGAGAGCACCTGGCGCAGGCGCGCGCGGCGGCGCGGCGTCACTGACCGGGCGGTGTCGTCGGGGGATGCGCTCTGCGCCCCGGGTTCGTCCTCGGGGGTCGCGGCGTGGGGCAGGGGCATGGCCTTCTCCATTGTGAGGCGGCCGCGGCGGAAAGGCCGCGCGGCCGGCCCCATATGTGGCAGAAAAAAACTTTGCGGGCAAGCGCATTGCAAAGCACGGGAAATTGCCCTACACAAAGGGGAACCACCTTGCGGCGCGGGAGCGCCACACTCCAGACAGGAGCGCACGATGTCACACCTCCGCTCATTGCCTCTGCTTGTGCCGGCCATCCTCTTGGGGGCGCTCGCCCTGTTGGCGCCCGAGGCGGTCCTCGCCTCCGAAGGCCATCCCACCATTCCGGGGGCCTCGCTCTCGGCCATCTGGGTCATTCCCTTCGCCTGCATGCTGCTCTCCATCGCCATCATGCCGCTGGCGCTGCCCCACTTCTGGGAGCACCACTTCGGCAAGATCGCCGTGTTCTGGGGTCTCGCCTTCCTCGTGCCCTGCTTCATCGTGTTCGGCCTGGGCACGGCGCTCTATGAATTCCTGCACATCATCCTCTTGGACTATATCCCCTTCATCGTGCTGCTGTTCGCGCTGTTCACCGTGGCGGGGGGTGTGCGCCTCAAGGGCACTCTGGTGGGCACGCCGGTGGTGAACACGGGCCTGCTCGCCATCGGCACCGTGCTTGCCAGCTGGATGGGCACCACCGGCGCGGCCATGCTGCTCATCCGGCCCCTGCTCCGCGCCAACGCGCACCGGCGCTACCGCGTGCATTCCATCGTTTTCTTCATCTTCCTCGTGGCCAATATCGGCGGCTCGCTCACGCCGCTTGGCGACCCGCCGCTCTTCCTTGGCTTCCTCAAGGGCGTGAGCTTCTTCTGGACGACCACCCACCTCTTCTTCAAGACACTCTGCATGGCCGTGGCCCTGCTGCTCCTCTTCTTCATCATCGACACGGTGCTCTTCAACAAGGAAGGCCGCCCGCAGCCCCCGCATGACCCCGACGCCGCCGAGGAAAAGCTCGGCCTCGAGGGCACCATCAACCTGCTCTTCCTGCTCGGCGTGGTGCTGGCGGTGCTCGCCTCGGGCATGATCAATTTCGGCACATGGATCGAGGTCTACGGCGTGCCCGTGGAAGGCCAGAACCTCTTGCGCGACCTTGCGCTGCTCTGCCTCGCCGGCCTCTCCTGGAAGTTCACGAGCCGCCACTGCCGCGAGATGAACGGCTTTTCCTGGGCGCCCATCGAGGAGGTGGCCAAGCTCTTCTTTGGCATCTTCCTCTCCATGATCCCGGCCATCGCCATCCTGCGCGCGGGCACCGAGGGCGCGCTCGCCTCGCTCATCAACATGGTCTCCACGCCGGACGGCCAGCCCGTCAACGCCATGTATTTCTGGCTCACCGGCGCGCTCTCGAGCTTCCTTGACAATGCGCCCACCTACCTCGTGTTCTTCAACACCGCGGGCGGCGACGCGCAGCACCTCATGACCGACATGGCGACCACCCTCATCGCCATTTCGGCCGGCGCGGTGTTCATGGGCGCCAATACCTATATCGGCAACGCGCCCAACTTCATGGTCCGCTCCATCGCCGAGAACCAGGGCGTCAAGATGCCGAGCTTCTTCGGCTACATGATGTGGTCGTGCGGCATCCTTGTCCCGCTGTTCCTCCTGCTGACCTGGGCCTTCTTCATCTAGGCGCGGCACGAAATAACACGAGCTTCGGGCGGGTCCGGCTGAGGTCGGGCCCGCCCCTCTTTTCAAAGGAGGTTTTTCATGAACCAGCGCGAACGCATGCTGGCCGGGCTGCCGTATATCCCCATGCGCGACGGCCTTTGGGAGCTCTATAGAGACTGTCACCAAAAGATCTACCGCTACAACAATCTTCCGCCCGACGCCGAAGAGGAGCGCGACGCGCTCCTGCGCTCCATCCTCGGCAAGTGCGGCAAGACCGTCACCATCATGGGACCCTTCTACTGCGACTACGGCTTCAACATCGAGCTCGGCGAGCGCTTTTACGCCAACTATAACTTCACGGTTCTCGATGTGGCGCCCGTCACCATCGGCGACAATGTGCTCTGCGCGCCCAATGTGGCCATCTATACGGCCGGCCATCCGCTGCACCCCGAGAGCCGCAATTCAGGCTATGAATACGGCGCGCCGGTTCGCATCGGCAGCAATGTGTGGCTCGGGGGCAATGTGGTCATCAATCCCGGGGTCACGGTGGGCGACAACGTGGTCATCGGATCGGGCAGCGTGGTCACGCACGATATTGCGGACAACACGCTGGCCGCGGGCAATCCGTGCCGCCCCTTGCGGGCCATCACCGAGGCCGACCGCGACTTCTATTTCAAGGGTCGCCGCTTCGACGTGGAAGACTATAAAGAACCCTGGTGGGAGCGGCGGGGCTAGCGGCCCCAGGGAAGCTGGCAAGAAAGAGCGGCCCGAAAAAAACGCCGCCCCGGCCCGTTGTGACCCGGGCAGGGGCGGCGAATTTTTCGCGGGCGCCGGGATTACAGGGCGGCGCCGAAGGCGCGCGCCTCCTCCAGGACGGGCTTGCCCGCGATGGCGCCGGCCTCGAGGACGCCGCCGGCGAACACATAGCCCAGGTCCTTCCACTTGAGGAAGCCGGTGAGCGCCTTGTAATAGTCCAGCACGGGCTTCCAGTTGTCCGGCGTGTCGCCTTCCGCGGCCATGAGCAGGGCGCATTCCTTGCGCGGGTTGGCGTAGTCGGGGTTGCACTCGGCCACGGCGAAGAGGCGGTCGAAGGCGGTCTTGAGCTGGCCGGAAATGGCCCAGTAATACATGGGCGAGGCCAGCACCACCATGTCGGCGGCCACATAGGCGGGATAGACCTTTTCCATGCCGTCTTTCTGCACGCAGGGGCTGGCCGGATCCTTGCCGCCCTTCATGCAGCCGAGACAGCCGTGGATGTCCAGCTTCTGGAGGTCGATGCGGGTCACGGTATGGCCCGCGCTTTCCGCCCCGCGGGTGAAGGCGTCGCAGAGCATGACGGTATTGCCCTTGAGCCGCGGGCTGCCGTTGAGGATGAGGATGTTCTTGCCCATGTTCGTCCCCCTGCCTTGAGCGGTTGCAGATGAAGGAATGCGGCGCTAGCACGCGGTTCTTGCGGCGCGGGTCCATCGCGCCCGCTGCGTGCGCCCGAATACTTGTTTATTGAATACTAAATAAATGTCAAGCGCGGAGCGCGTGGCGAAAATTCAGGCTGCGGGGCGCGGGGGCAACAGGTGCACGGCGCGGGCGGCCATGGCGCCCAGCTCTTCCCGGGAGAGGTCGTCGCGCGCCTGGAGCGACAGCCCCTCCAGCAGGGCATTGAGGGCGCCCGCGAGGGCGGTCACATCCGTCCCGGCCGGGAGCTGGCCCTCCGCGACCGCGCGGGCAAGGCGATCCGCGAACATGGCCTTGGTCGCCATGCGCATTTCCCGGATGGCGGCGATGATCTCCGTCTCGGCCGGGGAGATGTTCACCGCCGCCAGCACCAGCATGCAGCCGCAGGGCGTTTCAGGCGAGAGCAGGATGCCGGCCGCGGTGGTGAAAAACCCTTCCACCGCGCGGTAAATGTCGGGCTCGGCCAGGAAGCGTTCGGAAGGTTCCTGCCAGTACGCCTGCTCGTAATGGCGCACCGCCTCGAGAAAGAGCGCCGCCTTGTTGCCGAAGCTGGCGTAGAGGCTCGGGGGCTTGATGTCCATGACCTCGCAGAGCCGCGCCACGGAGGCGGGCTCGTAGCCCTCCTGCCAGAAAAGTTCGAGGGCGGCGTGGAGCGCCTGTTCGCGGTCGAAGCCGCGGGGGCGGCCCTTGCCGCGGTGCCCGGGGTGCTCTGGGTGCTCGTTGCTCATGGGCGCTTCCGCCGATAGCCGTTTTTCAGTATTTGTAATTCCATTTGATGCCGCCCCAGGTGTTCTGCTGCTCGGTGCGGATCTCCATGCTCGTGCGCGGGGTCAGTTCCCACTCGATGATGAAGGCCGTGCTGTCGGGCTTCATGCCCTGCTGGATGCCCATGTAGATGCTGTCCGTAAGGTACTTGCCCATCTCGAGGGTGGTGCCGCCGGCGTCGTCGTCGCCGGATTCGGCACCGCCGGTGGGGGAGGTGCCAAGCCTGAGCACATCCACGCCGAGCGCCTTCTTGGCCGCGCCGAAGATGCCGCCGCCCCCGCCGCCGAAGCCGGCGAGCTGGGCCACGGCCCCGGCCAGCTGGAGCGCCTCGAGGCGCCCGAGCTCGTTGACGCTCTTGCCGAAGAGCACCCGCGAGAGGATGTCGTCGCGCGGCAGGGAGGGGTCGCTCGTGAGCCTGAGCTTCATCTTGCGCACCGTGCCGGTGACGAGGATGTGGGCGGTGAGGTCGGGCGTTTCGTTGGTGAGCTCGATGTCCAGCAGCGGGTCGGAGAGCGCGCCGCCCGCAAAGGTGACAAGGCCGCGCGTGAGCGCGAAATTCTTGCCGAGAAAGTCGAAATTGCCGCGCACGGCCTCCACGCTGCCCGTGATGTCCGGGTCGGACGGGGGCCCGGTGACGAGCAGGTTGGCCTTCCACAGGCTGGTGAGGCCGCGCCCCTCCACGATGAAGCGCGGCAGCATGATGATGCGGATATGGAGGTTTCCCTGCGGGGCGGCGGCCGCGGGTTTCGGGGCAGACGCTGCTGCGGGCTTGGCGGCGTTTTTGCCGGCCTTCTTTTCTGGTGCCGGAGCCGTGCTGATGGGGAGCGTGGTGATGCTGCCGCCCATTTCAATATTGTTGAGCAGCACCTCGCCCTGGTTGACGATGATCTCGCCGGCCACATCGGGCGCCGTGGCGCTGCCCCTGACCGTGGCGTTGCCCGAGAGCATGATGTGCACGTCGCGGCGGCGCAGCGGCCTCAGGCGGTCGATGCTGGCCTTGATGTCAAGGCCGGTGCCGTTGAGCGCGCCCGTGCCGGTGATGGAGGCCTTGCCGCCGCGGCCGTCCGAGGCGGAGAGGTTGAGACGCATGCTGCCGGGCAGACCTCCCCGGGTGGCCGCGCCCTTGTCGTCGAGGTTCAGCCGCAGGGTGATGTCCGTGAGCAAAACCCCGAGCATGAGGTCTTCAAAGCGGCCCTGGTTGATCTGGACGCCGCCCCGGACGCGCGGGGCCGCGAGGGTGCCGCCGGCGTCGGCATTGAGCGCGATGCGGCCGTTGAGGCGGCGGTCGGCCATGGGCACGAGGCTCCAGAGGGGGCCGAGGGCGCCGTCCCAGCGCACTTGCGCCGAAAGCTGCCCAGCCATGTCCGGCTTGGGGATGCCGTCGACCCCGAAGAGCAGGGGCACGCGCGCGGCCACGCGGGCCGCGTCCCCGCCGAGGGCCTTGAGCGTGGCCTGCGGGAGCTCCAGCCGCGCCGAGAGGATGCCGCCATGGCGGGCCTGCTCGATACCGCCCGTGAGCGCGAGCGAGAGCGGGGCCAGCTGGCTCCCGGGGATCTTCAGGCTGGAGACGCCCACGCGGAAGCGGCCCGACGGCCGCGCCGGGCTCCCGTTGAGCCTGGCGCTGATGTCCACGGCGCCGGATGGCAGCGAAGGCACGAGGACGCTCCACGGCTTGAGCTCGAGACGCGCCAGACTGAGGTCAAGGTCGAGCTTGTCCGGCGCGAGGCCCCCCTGCGCATGGAGGCGCCCCGATGGGGTCAGCGCGAGGTCGAGGCGATCCACGCCGAAGCCGCCCTGGCCATAGCGCAGCCGCGCCGCCCGCTCGAGCCTCGCGCCGAGGCGCGCCGGCTGGCTGCCCGTGAGCGAGGCCGGCAGGGTGGCGCGGGCATCGAGCACGCGCAGGAGCACCTCGCCCGGCTGCCACGCCGCGTCAAGTTTCGCGGCCACATCGCCCGTGGTGGACAGTTTTGCGTTGAGCGGGCCCGCCAGCGGGCCCTCGGCCGTGAGCTTCGCGCCGAGGCGGATGCCCGATGCCCGCGCTTCCTGAAGGTCGAGGCGGCAGGCGAGCGCCGCGTGGCGGAAAAGGTCGCTGAGGCGCGCTTCGCCGGCGAGGCCCTGCACCCGGGCCACTTCCTTGCCGGCGCTTTCCCTGACGCCCAAGCGCGGGATGCGCCAGGCGAGGCGCGCGTCCTGCGAGGGGGCGACGCCGGACGCGTCCGGGTCGTCCGCGCCCGCGGGCGCAAGCGATTTAAGATCCAGCTCCACGCTGGCCTCGCCCGTGAGCGCCATGCCGGGCGCAAGCGCCGAGAGCGCGGCCCAGTCTTCCACATGCAGGCGCAGGCCGCCGTCCAGCGCTGGCGAGCCCCCGTGCGGCAACAGGGCCGTGAGGGCGCCCTCGCCGCCCACGCCCGCGGCGTGGAGGATGAGGTCGCGCACGCCCGCGCGCAGGCCGCGGGGCTCGCCGGCGCCGGCGTCCTCCGCCGCGGCGTAGAAGAAGTGCCCCCGGGTGGTGAGGGCATGGCCGTCCAAAGTGGCGGCCACGTCAAGGTCGATGCCCGTCTCCCTGGCGGGGGGGAAGGCGCCATCCAGCGGCAGCGCGAGATCCTTGCCGCTGACGGCGAGGGCCAGGCCCTCGAGGCGATGGCCGCCGGCGACGAGCTCGGCGCACGCAAGCCTGAGGTCGAGGTCAGGCGCGGGCAGGGCCCCGCCGGCGGAAAGCGTGAGCCTGAGCGGCGCGCGGAACATGGCGAGCGGGTCGCCGGCAGCGGCATCGGGGGCCGGCCCCTCCGCCGCGCCCGGTGCCAGCGCCGCCGCAAGGCGCAGGGCGAGCGGGCCGTCGATCTCGCCGTGGCTCCAGCCGGAAGCGGCCTGCCACGAGCCCTCGCCCTCAAGGCTCACGCGCCCGGCGGCGAGATTGGGGCCGCGCAGGCTGACGGACGGCGTGCTCGCGGCGTCCCCGAGCTCCCTGGCATCCAGCGCGAGGTGCAGGACGGCCGCGGAGCCGAGCAGGTCTTCGGGGAGGCCGGTCACGAAAAGCGCGGGCGCCCCAAGCTGCGCCTCCACCCGCGCGCCGGCGGCAAGCCCCGGGCCGGCATCATCCGCGTGCGCCGTGACCTTTGCCTTGACCTTGGCCTCGCTGAGCCCGAGCACGGCGACGCGCACCTCTTGCGCGTCCGCGCCGGCGAGCTTGGCCGTGGCGTCCACCGTGGCGCCCTTTGCGGCCTCGAAGCTCACCGTGAGACCGGCGTCCGCGCGCAGTTCGGCGCCGGGCGGCGTGGCGGGTGCCCCCCCGGCGTCCGGCGCCCCCCCAACGGTTGGCGACGCTGCCTTTGCGTCGATGAGCGCCGCGGGAAAGCGCGCTTCCTCCACCGTGGCGGCGAGAAAGACCCCGGGCAGCCAGAAGGGCGGCTTGCGGAAGATGCCCGCGACCTTGCCGAGGAGCGCCTGTACGTCCTGAAGCGTCAGGGGCGGCGAGGGCGGTTCGGGCTCCGGCGCGGGCGGCAAATCGGGCAGGCGCGTGAGCACCGGGCGCCGCGCGGCGATGCTTTCAATGCGCACGGCGCCGGGGAGCGCCCGCCAGTTCCAGAGGATGCGGTTGTCAGGTGCGGTGAGCCAGACGCCGTGGGCGTCGGCCGCTTGGAGGCCGAAGGTGAAATCAAAGGGCAGCGAGCCCGAGAGCCGCGTCAGGCGCAGGGTAAGGCCGCCGTCCTTGCTTTCGAGGGCCGCGTTGGCGGTCTTCACGAGCCACGCCTGGCCGGCTTCGGTCTGGCATGCCCAGTAGAGCCCCCCGGCCACGGCGGCGAGCGCCGTCACCACGAGCGCGAGCGCGGCGAACAGGCAGCGGCGCAGCCAGCGCCGGCGGTGCTTCGGCTGCGGGACGGCCTCCGGCGCGGCGCCGTCCCCGGGCTGTTTCTTTCTCCAGAACCAGGCCATCAGAAGGACTGCCCTATGCTGATGTAGAACTGCACCGGCGGGTCGCCGTCGATCCTGTGCAGGGGTGTGGCCACGTCGAGGCGCACCGGCCCGATGGGCGTGTAATAGCGGAAGCCGAGGCCCGTGCCCCAGTCCATGTCGCCGATGATGTGCGGGAATTCGTCCTTGTAGACCATGCCGCCGTCGAGAAAGGGCACGATGCCCACATTTTCGGCCACCATGAAGCGCGCCTCGAGGTTGACCACCTGGTAGGAGCGCCCGCCCAGGGGGTCGCCTTTCTTGTCACGCGGGCCAATGGCCTGGTAGGCATAGCCGCGCACCGAGCCCGCGCCGCCCGTGAAATAGCGCAGGCTCGCCGGGATGCTGTTCAGCGAGGAGGCCCCGGGCATGGCGCCGCCCTCCACGCGGCCGGCGAGCACGAGGCTGTCGTCGATCTTGCCGTCCGGCTTTTTCCCATAGGGCGCGTAAAAGCCCGCCACGGAGAGGGTGGTGGCGAAGGCGCCGAAAAATTCCTCATAAAAGCCGCTGAAGGGGATGAGCTTGAGCTCCGCCTCCATGCCGCTACTCGGGTTGAGCTTGTTGTTGCGGCTGTCGTGCCTGAGGCCGGCCTTGGGCTCGATGACGCCGTAAGGGCGCTTTTCGTGCTCGTTGTCCTTGAGCCAGCCGCCCTCGGCGCCCAAGTGGATGCCGCCCCACCACTGGCGCGCGAGGCGCCGGTCGATGCCGACCTCGCCCTTGAGCGCTTCCTGCTGGTAGGCGTCCGTATTTTCCCACAGGGCCGAGCCGTTGGCGAGCAGCCGCTGGCCGCGCTGGAGGAAGGCCGGCTTCTCGAACGCGGCCTTGAGGCCGATCTCCTGCTGCGAGATGGGCGCGTCAAGGGTGAGGCGCTCGCCGTTGTGGAAGAGGTTGCGGTGCTCCCAGGTGCCCTCCACGCCGAAGCCCGTGTCCGAATCATAGCGGGCGCTGGCGCTCACCGAGCGCGGCGGCCCCTCGGCCACGGTGACGGACGCCGGCACGATGCCCACGTCGCCCTCGCTGCCGTCAGCCCCGAGAACGCGGTGCTCGAGCTTCATGTCGTCGGCGACGGGCTCGGCCTCCACGGAGCGGAAGAGCCCGAGGCCGCGCAGGGTATTGGCATAGTCGGTGAGCAGCTCGTCGTCCCACGGCTCTTCCCCGGGCGTCCACGGGACGAGCCGTTCGAGGTAGCAGGTGTTGACCTCCTTGTTGCCGTGGATGAGCACCGGCCCCATGAGCGCGGGGGGGCCCGGGTTGATCACGATGTCCGCATTGAGGGTGCGGTCGGCCCGGTCGAGGGTGTAGCGGCTCTCCGTGACCTTGGCGAGCGGATAGCCCGTGCGGCGCAGGGCCTCGGGCATGGCCGCGACGGCGGCCAGCATGGCGTCGGCCACGATGGGCTCGCCCACGGTCACGCCGGGAACAGCGTCGGGAAAGGAGGGCGCGGGGAGCTCCTCGCGCTCCAGCCCCCAGAAGCCGGTGACGCGCGTTCGGTGCAAAAAGGCCTCGGGCACCACGGGCTTGGGCTCGTAGCGCACGTCGGCGCGGCCCACGGTATAGCGTGGCCCGGGCGTGAGGGTGAGCGTCACGCGCACGGGGGTCGCGGCCTCGTCGATGCTGAATTCCGCTTTGCCGTCATAATAGCACTGGGATTGGAGAAGCTTGACCGCCGTCTCCTCGTCGGCGCGGGCGCGCCGCTCGAGCGCGAGCAGGCTGTCCGGCGGCTCCTTGACGAGCTTGATGAGCTGGCTCGCGTCGCGCATCTTGCTCTTGAGGGAGTCCGGGTCGCCGGCGACCTCGATGTCCACGGTATAGGGCACCGGGTCGCTGTCCCATGCGGCTTCGGCGCCAGCGCCCTCGGCCGGGCCGCCTTCGCCTGCCCCCCCGTTTTGGGAGGCGCCCCGCGCCGTATCCGCGCCCTGCGCCCCCGGGTCGGTATTCTTGGCCAGCAGGCCGCAACCGCCGAGCTGCCCCAACAGGGCCAGAAGCAGCAAAAGGAGGGCCAGCCGTCCCGGCGCCCGCCGGAACGCCGCTCCGAAGTGGGGGAAGAGCCCGGATGCGCGCCGCATGGTGGCCGCAGTCTAGCCCGAGAGGGCGCGGCGCGCAAGCATTTGTGACCAATGCCGGGGCCTTGCGCGCTGCTGGCGGCAGCGGGCTTGGCAGGGGCGCGGGCCTCTGTTAACCTGCCGCGTGCTGTCTTTCGTGTCGCAACCGCCCGCCCGAGGGCACGCTTTTGGAGGAGGAGCCATGAACTACGATGTCTGCCTGCACCTTGACGCCAAGGATCCCGCCATTCTCGCCCTGGTGCTCCGCAATGCCGAAAACTATCTTAACGGCCTTGCCGGCGAGAGCTTCCAGCTCGACGTGGTCGCCAATGGCGGCGGCGCGACGCTGTTCGCGGCGGAAGGCGGCGAATTTGACGAGCTGCGCGCCAAGGCCGCCGGGCTCATGCAGCGCGGCGTGCGCTTCAAGGTCTGCGCCAACGCTCTCGCCGAGAACGACATCGCGCACGATCGCCTCTGGCCCGGCTGCCGGGTGGTGCCCGCGGGCCTTGTGGAGGTGGTGCGCCTTCAGCGCGAGGGCTTTGCCTACATCAAGCCTTAGGCCGCTCAGCGAAAGAGCTTCCAGGTGCCTTCCACGATGCCGCCGAGGATGTCCACGAAGCCCGTGGTGATGCCGGTGATGGTGTTGAGGATGAGCTTGCCCGCGCCGATGGAGGTCTTGGGCTTGTCCACGCTGCCGTAAACGCGCAGCGGAAATTCCGGCAGGCCTTTCATGTTGACGGTGAAGTTGCAGTCGAGGGTCCTGCTCACGAGGTTGAGGCTGCCGCTCCCCGTGGTAGTGAGGGTCGGCCCCTGGATGCGCAGGTCCTTGCTTTGCGCCACGCCGTCGCGCACGGTGCCCGAGGCCGAGGCGACGGTGAAGCGCGTGGGCTCGCCCTTGAGCTCGCCGCTCTTTCCCCGCGACTGGTAGGAGCCGTTGCGCACGCTGAAGCTCCAGTCGCCGTTGAGCGCCGCGGGGAGGCACCCGGGGCCAAGATCCTTGGCGCGCAGGGCCGCCTCGAGGCTGGCCTGCCCGGTGAGCACGGCCTCCACCTTGCGGTCGCGGGCGGCGGCGCCGAGGTCAAAGGCCGTGACCGCAAGGCTCGTGTCAAAGGCCATGGCCTTGCGGAAGTCCACGGTGCTTCTGCTGTGGAGCGTGGCGCCGTAAAAACGGCCCTTGCCGGGCCCGAGGGTGAGCCGCCCGGCCTCGAGTGCCACGGGCATCGCCACGTCTTTCAGGTGGAAGCGCCAGCCGGAGAGGTCGCGCACCTTGAGCTCCCCCTTGGCGTCAAAGTCGCGCAGGATGGGGAATTCCCACGGGGCGCCGCGGGCCTGCGCCTTTGTGGCGGCCTTGGCGGCGGGCCTGTCCGGCCCGGCCAGCTTTTCGAGGTCCACGGCTTCCGAGGCGAGGGCGAACTCCACGAGCGGCCGCCCCTTGCGCCGGCTGAGGCTGAGCGCGCCCGTGGCGGCGAGTTGCGGCGTCCTGGCGTTGAGCTTCGCAAGGCCCAGCGTTTCGGGCTTGGCCGTGAGCTCCCCGGTGAAGGAGAGGCTGCGCAGGGCCTGCGGCAGCCTGGGCGAAGCCATGCCCATGAGGCGCAGGGTGCGGGCGAGGTCGGGGCATTTGGCGTCGATGCGGCCCTGCACGGCCGGCCCCGCGCCCTCGAAGCTGAGCTCGCCCGTGACGGTGCCGGCCAGCGCCTCCAGATGCAGGCCGGCCGCCGTGAGGCGCTTGCGCGCGCTTTGGCAGCCGAGGGCGGCCCGCCATGTGGCGCGCAGGCCCTGATCGAGGCCGCAGAGCTCGGGCCCGAGCCTGAGGCTCCCGCTCGCCGGGACCTTCTGGAATTCCATGCCCGCGCCGGCCTCGGTGGCGCCGAACCAGAGCCTGCCGTCGAGCTCGGCGTTGCCGTCGAGGCCGGCATTTTCCAGCCTGAGCTTCCACGCCCCGTCGAGGCCGAGGCGCCTTGAGCGCCACACGCCGGAGCGCAGCGCGATGTCCGCCTCCAGCCGGGAAAAGGCCAAAGCCCCCGCGGCCACGCCGGCAAGGGCTCCCTGCTCGCCGCGCACGCTTACGCTTCCGCGCAGCTTGGAGAGGAAGAGGTCGAGCTCGCGCCCCTGGCTCTGCACATTGGCGTCGGCGCGGAAGCGCCCGCTGCGGAAGGGCAGCACGGGCAGGTCTTTCGCGAGCGGCGCGCCGTTGACCCCGCGCACCTGCGCCGTGATGGCATAGGGGGTCGCCTTGCTTCCGCCGAGGATGCACTGCCCGCGGAAGCTGCCGCCGTAAAGGGCGGCCTCGGCCTCGATGAGCACGTCTTCAAGGCCGTTCGTGTCCAGCTTGCCCGGGTAGATGCGCGTCTTCGCGCCCGTGATGGTCAGGGGGCCGTAGCGCACCGTTTCCGCCGCGAGGCGGATGTCGTAGTTGATGCCGGTCTCGCCGGGCTTGAGCGGTTCGCCGGGCATGGGCGTGAGCGGCGGGTGGAAAAAGTGCACGTTTTCCGGCGGCCTCGCCACGGCCTCGGGCAGGGCGAGGCCGAGGTTGACGTTTTTGGAGGCCAGGTCCAGCACCACCTCCGGCGCCCGCCACGAGGGCACGCCGCCGCTGCCCGTGAAGCGCGCGCCCGCGCACACGGCCGAGATGCGCGGCGCCTTGAGCCCTTCGCCGTCGAGCTCGAAGTCCACGCTCGCCTCGGTCACGTTGTCGAGGGCCAGTTGCAGCCCCGGGGCGAGATTGCGCGCGAAGCCGAGCCACTGGGTGAGGCTCGCGCGGTGGAGGAGCAGGCTGCCCTTGAGTGCCGGCCCCCCGCTGCCGGAGAGGCGCAAGGTGCCGTCGAGGCGGCCGCTGTCCGCCCCCAGGGCGAAGGTGACGCCGCGCAGGTCCATGTCGCGGGCGCCCTTGGCCATGGCGGCCGTGCCGTCGATGGTGAGCGGGATGAGCTCGTTCGCGGCGCTGCCGAGGGAGAGGCTGGAATCGAGCGCGAAGCTGCCGTTCCAGCCGCCGGGCTGGCCCTTGAAGGCAAGATCAAGGCGCACAGGCCCGGGCCAGTCCCCTGCGTGGAGGGTGGCGCCCATTTTCAGCCCCGGCGTGGCGCCGAGCGGCTCGGCAAGGTCGCTGCGGCCCTCAAGGCGGAAGCGCTCAAGGCTCGCCACGGTCTCGTCCTGGGCGAAGTAGCGCAGGCTCGCGAACTGGAGCGCGCCCCCCGCCTCGCCCGGGGGCGCCAGCTTGAGCCGGCACTGGAGGCCGCGTAGCGAAAGGCCCGCACCGTCCGGGCCCGTGAGGCGCGCGTCGCCCTGGGTGATCTCAAGGCGGCAGCTTCCGTCCAGAAAAGCCAGCGGGGCCGCGGGCGCCTTTCCTTCCCCGCCGCCGAGGAACGCCCGCAGCCGTTCCGCAAGCTCCCCGGGCTCGCCGAGGGGTGCGTCCAGGCGCGCCTCCAGCCTGGGGCGCACGAGGCCGACGCTCCATGGCGAAAAGGTGCCACGCAACAGGGCGAACGGGTCGGGGCGCACGGTGAGGTAGGCCGCGGAGAGCGTGATGTCAGGCCGCTCCACGCGCACATTGCTCACGGCGACGGCCGGCGAGGGCCACAGGCTCACGTCCACGGCGCCCATGCTGAACTCAAGCCCGTGGCTGCGGGCGGCCTCGCCCAGATAGCGGTTGATGAGGCCCCCGGGGTCACGCTGGAGGAACCACCAGCCCGCGCCCATGAGCAGCGAGAGCCCGAGAAGCGCCACAAGCACGACGCGGAAGAGGAGACGCAAGGGGCGACGCATGGCGTTCCTGCGGGATGCGGCCGGGCCCGGCCAGGGGGCCTGGCGGGGCCCCTGAAGGCGTGGCCCCGGGAGGGTGGCGCCTTGACGCCGCCGGCCGTGAACAGTATCTTGAAAATAGTATGCAATCTTGTCCACGATGGCAACCGCGGCGGGATACTCATGCAACGACTTCTCTGGATCGGGAGCCCCTTCTTCTGCTCGTCCCTCAGGGACTGCGGCTGGCAGGACGTGGCCTTCCACAATTTTGAGGAGCCGCGGGTCTACGGCTGGGAAGACCTCGTCAGGCTCGCGGGCTTCACGCCCGACGTGGTGGTGGTGGCGGACAAGAGCCGGGCGCCTTTCGTGCTCGGCGTGGAGGAGTTTCCCTGCCTCACGGTCTTTTATGCGGTGGATTCGCACATCCATTCGTGGGAGCCGCATTACGCCCAGGCTTTCGACGCCTGCCTGGTCTCGCTTGGCGGCCATCTCGAGCGCTTCGCCGGCCCGTATCTTCCCGCCGAGCGCGTGTGGTGGTCGCCCCCCTTCGCCTGGGAGGAAGACCGCCCCCGCCCCGAGCTTGCGAAGGAGTGGGACTGCCTCTTCGTGGGCAATGTGAACCCGGAGACCATGCCGCGCCGCGCCGCCTTTCTGGACAAGGTGGGCAAGGGCCTGCCCGGGCTGCACGTCACCCGGGGCGATTACCGCGCGCTCTTTCCGCGCGGGCGCGTGCTCCTCAACCAGTGCGAGCACGGTGACCTGAACTTCCGCGTTTTCGAGGCCATGGGCTGCGGCGGCTGCCTCGTGACGCCGCGCATCGGCCACGGCATGGAAAAACTCTTTGTGGACGGCGAGCACCTCGTGGGCTATGCGCCGGACGATGCGGGCGACGCGATCTACCGCATCCGCTTTTTGCTGGAGCGGCCCGAGCTTGCGCGCTACATCGGCGAGACCGCCCTCGCCGAGGTGAACGCGAAGCACCGCGCGCCCCACAGGGCGCAGGAATTCACCGACAGGCTCTGCGACCTCTGGATGCAGGGCGCGGAAGAACTGGTCGCCGCGCGCAGGGAGCGGGCGGAGTCGGTGCGCCGCGACTGCCTGTGCATGCCCTATTTGCTCTGGGCCAACGAAGTGCCGCAGCCGGGGCTCAAGCAGGCCTATCTGGACGCGGCGCGGGGGCGTTTCGGCGGAGGCGCCGGAGCCCGGGACGGGGCTTAGGCCGGCGCCTGAGACGGGCTCAGCGGCGGGGCTCTTCCTCGCCGGGCGCGAAGCGGAGCTCGAGCGCGGGGTCGTGCCCGTTTTCGCCGGCCGCCGGGGCGCGGGGCGTTTCCGGCTCCTCGAAGCTCAGGCGCAGCAGAGGGTCGGTGCCCGAGGGGCCGGCGGCCGTGTCGTCAAGCGGCGCATAGGAGGCTGCCTTGCGGGGCTCGCCCCCTTGCGTGGCGTCGTCCCCGCTTCTGCGCGCCTGCTCCGGGTCGAGGCACACGGTGGCGAGATATTCCAGCCGCGACTCCAGCGCGCGTGTAAGGACGCGCAACTGGGCGTGCTCGTCGCGCAGAAGCTGCCACGCCTGTTCCTGCCTTTTGTGCAGATAGAACAGCGCCGCCAGGATGCCGAAAAAGCAGAAAAAGATGAACAGCAGGGCGGAGAACATACGCAACCTCGCTTGCAAGGGCCGTGCGCCGGCACGTGGCTCCGCTTATATACGCTTGGCCCGTGCGGGGCAAGGAGGAAGTATGGGGCTTTCCCCGCGCCTGGTCATGGCCGACGCCAAGGGCAATGTGGTGGACGAGCCCGGGCTGCTCATGGTCTGCCGCCGCGGCGGCCAGTGGGGCCTCCCGCGCCCGGACGAGCTCATGCCGCTCCCGGAGGAGAGCGAGCTCTTCCTGCTGCCCGGGCGCCGCGCCGTGGGCCTTGACCCTGAAAGCGGCGCCATGGAGGCCGTGGACGGCCTTGCGGTGGCGGCTTTCGCCGCGCCCGCGCACACCCTTTCCGCCCACCCGGCCTCTGTGACGGAGGTGGGCGCGCCCCTGCTGCCGCTCTTCGCGTATGGCGCCGTTGGCTTCGCGAAAGGCCGCTTCTGGGTCTGCGCCCGCAAGGTGGACGACGACCCGCGCCAGCAGTTCCGCCATATCAGGCCGGGCCGCATCGAGCGGGGGGCCGAGGCGCTCTTGCGGGCCTATCCCAAAAACCGGCTCATCCGGCACATCATCGACAATTGCGTGCGCCGCTACGCCTGCCCCGCGGCGCGCAATTTCGCCCTCGGGCGCTTTGAGGCGCCGCTCCCGAGCGCGCGCGCCTGCAATGCCCGCTGCGTGGGCTGCATCTCCGCGCGCAGCGCGGACTCCCCCGTGGCCGTGACGCCCCAGTGCCGCCTCGCCTTCACGCCCACGCCCGAAGAGCTCGCGGAGGTCATGGCCGTGCACGCCAGCCGGGAGAAGGCCACGCCCATCTATTCCTTCGGCCAGGGCTGCGAGGGGGACCCGCTCACGAACCCCGACCTTCTCGTGGAAAGCGTGCGCTTCTTCCGGGGCGCGGCCGACCCCGCGCAATGGACGGGCCACGGCACGGTCAACTGCAACACCAACGCCTCACGGCCGGAAGCCGTGGCGCGCCTCGCTGAAGCCGGGCTCACCAGCCTTCGCGTCAGCCTCAACAGCGCGCGGCCCGAGCTGTATCACCGCTATTACCGCCCCACGGACTACACGTTCGCGGATGTGGCCGAGTCCGTCCGCACGGCGCGGCGCCACGGCGTGTTCGTGGCGCTGAACCTGCTCTATTTCCCCGGCATCACCGACACGGAGGCCGAGCTCGCGGCGCTCGCGCGCTTCGTGGGCGAGAACGGCGTGAGCATGATCGAGTGGCGCAACCTCAATATCGACCCGGAATGGTACTGGGAGATGATGACGGGTTCGTCCGCGGCCGCCCCCGCGGAAGTGCCAGGCGAGGGCGCGGCCTCCATGGGCCTCGCCGCGTTCATGAAAAGGCTGCGCAAGCTCTGCCCGTGGCTTCGATACGGCTATTTCAATCCCTGGCTCGGCGACCGCGCCGGGATCGAAGCGCCCATGCCGGGCGAGTGGCGCATGCCCGCGCCGGCGGGCAACGGCGCGGACTGACCGCGCATGCCGCGCTTCTGTCATGCGCGGGCCTAATCCTTTTGACACATGCACCGATAGGAGCCTATGAACCGGGCGGGGCAGGCATGCGCCGTGCCTTCCCGGCCGGCCGAAAGCGGGGCCCGGGGCATTGCAGGTCGCCCGCCGAACAGGTATGGTTCAGAAAAAACGAGGACAGGCCCATGTCGCAGACGCAGATCCTGCTGGAAGTCGGCACCAACGAGCTGGAGCTGGTCGAGTTCTACATCGACGAGGCGGACGGCTATCGCGGCTACTACGGTATCAATGTCTCCAAGGTGGTGGAGATCTCGCGCTCCCAGCCGGTCACGGCCATGCCGCAGATGCCCCATCCCTCGGTGCTCGGCGCCTTCCCCTTCCGTGACGGGCGCATCGTGCCGCTCATCGACATCAGCAAGTTCCTCAACAAGGGCGGCGTGGTCAGCGACGACCCGCGCATCATCATCACCGAGTTCAACAAGACGCACACGGCCTTTCTCGTTTCCGGCGTGACGCGCATCCACCGCATCAGCTGGAAACAGGTGGAGGCGCCCACGCCGCTTTTGCTCGAGATCAGCGGCGGCTCCATCACCGCCGTGGTGCGCCTCGAGGGGCGCGTGGTCTTCGTGCTCGACGCCGAAGCCATCGTGGCCGCCATGAACCCGGCGCTCTCCGTGCGCATGGACGAGCGCGACGATTCCGCGCTCGAGCGCAAGTACCACATCCTCCACGCCGACGACTCCGTGAGCATCCGCCACCTCGTCAATGACCTCCTCAAGAAGGAGGGCCGCTTCGAGGTGACGCAGGCCAATGACGGCGAGGAAGCCTGGAAGATGCTCCAGCAGTTCAAGCAGGAGGCCGAGGAAAAGGGCGTGCCCGTCACCGAGCTCGTGCAGGGCATCATCACCGACATCGAAATGCCCAACCTCGACGGGCTCACGCTCTGCCGCTACATCAAGGAAGACGCTGTCTTGAAGGAACTGCCCGTGGCCATGTTCTCGTCGCTCATTTCCACGTCGCTCGCGCGCAAGTGCGAGAGCGTGGGCGCGGACGCGCAGTTCGCCAAGCCGGATTTGCAGGCCATCAGCGACAAGATGTACGAACTCATTCAGGCGAAACCCGCGCTGGAAGCCGCGGCCCACCATGCGGCGCCGCAATAGCGCGCCCGACGCCCCTTGTGCCCGGGAATGACGTTCGCCCGGGATGATTTTCGGAGGATGCCGCCTTGCGCGGCATCTTTCGTTTTTTCCGCCAGGCCTCCCTTTACCCTGGCGCGCCTTCACGCTAGATTGCGGCTATGGATATGCTACGCAAAGCGCTTGCGCGCGGCCTCACGCCGGCCAATGTGGCCTCATGGGCGAGCCTCGAGGCCATGCGCGTTTTGGGCGTGGGCTTCGGCACCCTGCGCCTCCGGCTCAAGGCGCGCCTTTTGGGTGTGGCGCTCGGGCGCGGCGTCACGGCGCACGGGCCGGTGGGCCTTTTGCGCTGGCCCGGGGGCAAGATCCGCATCGGCGCCGGCGTGCACCTCATTTCCTCCTGGCGGCGGGCCACGGCGGCCTGCCTCGCCTGGCCGGTGCGGCTGCGCGTTTTCGGGCCCGGGGCCTCCATCGACATCGGCGAGGGCGCGGAATTGAGCGGCACCTCCATCACCGCGCGTTCCACGGCCGTGCGCGTGGGGCGCGGGGTGCTCGTGGCGCCCAATTGCGTCATCGTGGATTCGGATTTCCACGCGCCGTGGCCCCCGGAGGCGCGCGCCACGACGCCCGGCATGGAGCGCGACGCGCCCGTGACCATCGGCGACCACGCGTGGCTCGGCATGCGGTGCATCGTCCTCAAGGGCGTGACCATCGGCGAGGGGGCCATCGTGGGCGCCGGCAGCGTGGTCACGCGGGACATCCCGCCGCGCACGCTGGCCGCGGGCGCGCCGGCGCGCGTCATCCGGCATTTGGGGCCGGAGGAAGGCGCCCATGCCTGAGGAGGGGGGCGCGCCGCCGTTACAGGGCCGCGTGGGCGAATATATCGCGGCCCTGCTCGCCTCGCCCCGGCTCGGGCGGCAGGTGACGTATCATCGCGTCGAAGGCGCCTGCGAGGCGGACTACACGGAGAATCGCCGCCCGTGGCCCGCGGCCGTGGCGCGCCTGCTCGGGGAGCGCGGCATCCGGCTCTATTCCCATCAGGCCCTCGCCACCGACCATATCCGCGCCGGGCATTCCGTGGTGGTGGCCACGCCCACGGCCAGCGGCAAGAGCCTCATCTATAATCTCCCCGTGCTGGAGCGCCACCTGCTCGACCCGGACGCGCGGGCGCTCTATCTCTTCCCGCTCAAGGCGCTGGCGCAGGACCAGCTCGCCGCGCTCAACGGCCTCGCCGCCGCGTGGCCTGAAGACGCGCGCCCCACAGCGGCCCTCTATGACGGCGACACCAGCGACCACTTCCGCCGCAAGATCCGCCGCGACCCGCCCACGGTGCTCATCAGCAACCCGGAAATGCTGCACCTCGCCATGCTGCCGCATCACGAGCAATGGGCCGTCTTCTTCGCCGGCCTCACGCATGTGGTGGTGGACGAGGCCCACACCTACCGGGGCGTCTTCGGGAGCCACATGGCGCAGGTGTTCCGGCGGCTCAACCGCGTGGCCGCGCGCTACGGGGCGAGGCCGACCTATGTGTTCTGCACGGCCACGGTGGGCAACCCGGGCGAGCTCGCGGCCGGGCTCATGGGGGCGGCAGCCGCGGAAGGGGACGACAGCGCCCCGGCGAGCCCGGGGGAGGCCCCGGTGGTCATCACCCGGTCCGGCGCGCCGCGCGGCCCCAGGCACTTTGTCTTTCTCGACCCGGAGCAAAGCCCCTCCACCGCCGCCATCGACCTGCTCAAGGCGGCGCTCGCCCGCAATTTGCGCACCATCGTCTATTGCCGCTCGCGGCGCATGACCGAGCTCGTCAGCCTGTGGGCCGGCTCGCAGGCCGGGGCGTACAAGGATCGCATCTCCTCCTACCGCGCGGGCTTCCTGCCCGAGGAGCGCCGGGCCATCGAGGCGCGCATGGCCTCGGGCGAACTGCTGGCCGTGGTCAGCACGAGCGCGCTGGAACTGGGCATCGACATCGGCGGCCTCGATGTCTGCATCCTCGTGGGCTATCCGGGCACGGTCATGCAGACCCTGCAGCGCGGCGGCCGCGTGGGCCGGGCGCGGCAGGAATCGGCGGTCATCCTCGTGGCCGGGGAGGACGCGCTCGACCAGTATTTCGTGCGCAATCCCGAGGATTTTTTCAGCCGGCCGCCCGAGCGCGCCGTGGTCAACCCCGACAACGAGGTCATCGTGGCGCGGCACCTCGAGTGCGCCGCGGCCGAGATCCCCCTCACCGCCGCCGACCCGTGGCTCAACCAGCCCGGCGGCCTCAGGGCGCTCGCGGCCTTGCGCGACCAGGGGCTGCTGCTCCAGTCCGCGGACGGGGGCCAGTGGCTCGCCGCGCGCAAGAGGCCGCAGCGCCATGTGGACCTGCGCGGCGCCGGGCAGGCCATGGTCATCGAGGATACCGGGGGCGCGGTCATCGGCACGGTGGACGGCTTCCGCGCCTGGCGCGAGACGCATCCCGGCGCCGTCTACCTGCACCGGGGCCGCAGCTATGTGGTGAAAGAGCTGGACGCGGGCCGCGGGCGCATCCTCGTGGAGCCGGCGCGGCCATCGTGGTTCACGCGCTCGCGCGGCCAGAAGAGCACGGACATCCTGGAGGAGACCGGCCGGCGCGCCTTCGGCCGCGCGCTCGTCTGCCGCGGGCGCCTCAGGATCACCGAGCGCATCACCGGCTATGAAAAACGCGCGGCCAACGGCAACCGCCTGCTCACCGTGGTGCCGCTGGACGTGCCGCCGCAGGTCTTCGAGACCGAGGGCTTCTGGTATGTCATCCCCGAGCCTGTGCGCACCTCGCTGGAGGCGCGCTTCCTGCACTTCATGGGCTCCATCCACGCGCTGGAGCATGCGGCCATCGGGCTTTTGCCGCTGCTTGTCATGGCCGACCGCAACGATTTCGGCGGCATCTCCATCCCGCTGCATCCGCAACTGGGCCACGCGGCCGTCTTTATTTATGACGGCCTGCCCGGAGGGGCCGGGCTCACGCGCGAGGCCTTTGGCGACGCGGGCGCCCTGCTTGCGGCCGTGCGCCGCGCCATCGCCGCCTGCCCCTGCCTGGACGGCTGCCCCTCCTGCGTGCATTCCCCCAAGTGCGGTTCGGGCAACCGCCCCATCAGCAAGGAGGGCGCGCTCGCCCTGCTGGAGGAACTGCTGGCGCCCGGCGACGAGGGGGAAAAGCTGGCGGAAAGGCTGCGCATGACCCCGGCGCCGGACAGGCTGGCGCCGGAGTTCGTTTTGCCCTCACGGGAGCCGGAGGCGCCGGCAAGGGGCGACGCCCTGCGGGTGGAGCTGCCCGGCACTCACGCCCCAAGATCGCCGGCGGCGTCCATGCCTACGGGCCTTGCGCCGCCCGAACACTATGTGGTGGTTGACGTGGAGACGCGGCGCTCCGCCGCCGAGGTGGGCGGCTGGGGCCTTGCGCGCAAGATGGGCGTGAGCGTGGCCGTGCTCTATGACAGCCGCGATGATGCCTACCACGCCTTCCGCCAGGAGGAGCTCGCGGGCCTCTTCGAGCGGCTTTCCGGCGCCGCGCTGGTGGTGGGCTTCAACAGCGTGCGCTTCGACTATGCGGTGCTGGCGCCCTTTGCGCCGGCCTCCCTCCCCCATGGCGCGGACCTGCGCGCCCTGCCGAGCCTCGACTTGCTCCTGCGCATCCACGAGCGCCTGGGCTACCGCGTTTCGCTGGGCAATCTCGGCGAGGCCACCCTGGGCGAGCCCAAGAGCGCGGACGGCCTCCAGGCCCTCAAGTGGTGGAAGGAAGGACGCCTCGAGGACATCGCGGCCTATTGCCGCAAGGATGTGGAGCTCACGCGGCGCCTCTATCTTTTCGGGCTGGAAAACGGGTACGTGCTCTTCAGCAACAAGGCGGGGCAGAGGGCGCGCGTGCCCGTGGACTTCAGGCCGCGCGGCTGAGGTGGGGCATCCGCCCGCACGGGCGCCCGGTGGCGGCGGAGCGTTATGCGGACCGTGTCCCGCCACCTTGCCAGCCGCGCAAAGGCTTCTTAATGTAAGAGGAGTACGGCCGGGCGCCGTCCTGCGCCCCACGCGGGACGAAAGCAGAAAGTCCGGCGGCGGGCATTTACAAGGAGGCCAGCCATGACTGTGCGCGATGTCCTTTCCACCTGCATCTTCCGCAAGTACGCCAAGGGCGCCGGGCGCGCGTCGCGCGGCGAATTCTTCGTCTATTTCGCCTTCTATTTCCTCTTCTGCACGCTCTGGAGCCTGGGCATTCTGGGCCTCATCCGCACGGCCGGCGACATCAATTTGCTCGATTTCGTCCTGAGTTACGTGCCCTTTATCTTCCTGCCGCCCATGCTGGCCGTGAGCGTGCGCCGGCTGCACGATTCCGGCCGCTCGGGCTGGTTCGTGCTCCTGCTCTTCGTGCCGCTCATCAATCTCTTCTGCATGGCGCTGCTCTGCCTGCCGGGCACGCCGGGGCCCAACCGCTACGGCCCGCAACCCGAGGGCGTGCGCCTCGGCTGAGGCTTGGCGCGGGCCTAATCCCCTCCGGCCAGCGCGGCGGCGAGCGCGCGGAAGAGCACGCGCGCGGCGCGCGGCGAGGTGTCGCCCCGGGCGCGGGCGGCTCTCGCGGCCTCCACGGCGCGGAGAAGTTCCGCCTCCGCCTCGGGGGAAGCCGGGGCCGCGCCTTGCCTGAATTCCTCCAGCAGCGCCGGCACCCCGGCGGCCGGCGCGTCCAGGAGGCGCGCCCGCCAGTCTTCGGCCGCGTGGAAGCGCGCCACCTCGGCGGCGTCCCGCGCCTGGCGGCCGGCCATGGCCCGGCGCAGCGGCTCCTCGTCCACATCGCGCATGAGGCGCCCGATATACTGCTCCTGCCGGCGCCGGCCCTCACGGTCGGTGAGGCGGTCGAGCAGGTCCATGGCCTCGGCGAGCTCGGGCGTGAGCGGAAGATTCGCGCGCTCGGCGGCGGTGAGGCGCGCGATCTCGAGGCCCAGGGCTTGGCGGGCGTGGCTGCCCCGCTTGTTGGCGGAGCGGCTGGGCTTTTCCGGGCGGTCGCCGTCCGGCTGGGGGGAGGAACGCTTGCGCGGCATGGGGCCTCCTTTGCGGTTCAGAAACAGAGCCCGAGGATGACGCCGACGAGCACCACCGGCGAGATGATGCCGTTGAGCGTGAAAAAGGCCATGTTGATGTGCGTGAGGTCATCGGGCTGCACCAGCCTGTGCTCCCACACGAGCAGGGCCCCGATGCCGGCGCATATGGCGTACCACGGCCAGCCGAGCCCGGCAGCGAGGCCCGTGAGCGCGAGAAAGATGACCGTCATGACATGCGAGAAGCCGGCCAGCGCCAGGGCCGTCCTGGGCCCGAAGCGGGCGGGGATGGAGTGGAGCCCCTGGGCGAGGTCGCAGTCGAGGTCCTGGAAGGCGTAATAGATGTCAAAGGCGCCCACCCAGAAGGTCACGGCGAAAAAGAGCAGCACCGGCGCGAGGCTCATGCTTGAAGGGTCCACGGCGATCCAGCCGGCCAGCGGCGCGAGGCCCAGGGTGGCGCCGAGCCAGTAATGGCAGAGCGGCGACACGCGCTTCAAGAGGCTGTAGGCCCCGGCGAAGAGCAGGGCCGGCACGGAGAGCCAGAGGCACAGGGAGTTCATGGCGGCGCAGGCGGCGATGAAGATGGCGGCCATGACGGCGCAGAAGGCCCGGGCCTGCCCCATGCTGATGGCGCCGGTGACGAGCGGGCGCCCCTTGGTGCGCGGGTTTTCGGCGTCGATGGCAACGTCCGCGATGCGGTTGAAGGTCATGGCGTAGGAGCGCACGGCCACCATGGCCACTGTGAGCAGCAGGAGGGCGCGCCACGGCGGCAGGCCGCGCGCGGCCAGCACGGCCCCGGCCCAGGCATAGGGCAGGGCGAAGATGGAATGCTCGATCTTGATCATCCGGCAGATGTCGCCGAAATGGCCGAAACTGATGCGCATGGCTCGCTCCGCGGAAAGGCCGGCCCCGCGCCCGGCATTGGACGCGGCGACCGGAATGGCGTAGAACGGCTATCATAACGCGGCGGGCGACTGCTTACAAGCTGGCAGGGGTGGAGAGCGGGTTGGAGTATTTTACGGCAAGGGCTGCTTCCACGTTCCGTCTGGAGCGAAGCGGAAGACGGGTGCTGCGACCGGATGGCGGCGCGAAGCGCCGTGCCCGTTGGCGAGCAAAGCGAGCCTTACGGGCATCGACAGCAGCGATGGTGCCGGAAGAATCCTAAAAATAAGATTTTTAGGTTCCGGCAAGGAAGAAAAATAATTTCCGAAGGGAGTGTACTTAAGTACTCGACCGAGGAAATTTTTTTCTGACGCTGCCGGAACCTAAGCGCTAGCCGTTGGCGAGCTTGCGAGCCTTACGGATAGCGACAGTGGCATCGTTGGCTGGCTGTTGCGGTAACTAGTTGCTGTCTCCATCCGTAGCTTCCTTCGTCGCAACGGCTGGAGCAAGGCTGTTTTTGACGGATAATTTCGGCGTTACCCACGCCGCACAGCAAGACCACCCACGCGAAAGCATCACAAAGCCAAAAAGGAACATCCATGCCCCACCATGACCGGCCCGCCCCGGAATCACTGTCCACCGACACGCCCAAGCCCCGCCGTGACGACGTGAGCGGGCTGCACCTGCTCGGGGGCGGCTCACTGCCCTCGGTGAGCGGTGGCCCCAGCGCCGCCCTGCTGGAGGCCTTCCCCAACCGCTATCCCTACCGGCCCTATGTGGTCAGCATCGCCTTTCCCGAGTTCACCTCGCTTTGCCCGGTGACCGGCCAGCCGGACTTCGGCACCATCAGCGTGGAATACGTGCCGGACGCCCTGTGCGTGGAGTCCAAGAGCTTCAAGCTCTACATGTTCGCGTTCCGTAACCATCAGTCCTTCATGGAGAGCATCACCAACACCGTCCTTGAAGACCTCGTGGCCGTGCTCGCCCCGGCCTGGTGCCGGGTGAAGGGGCTCTTCGTGCCGCGCGGGGGCACGCGCATCCATGTTTTCGCCGAGGAGTTCAAGCCCCTTCCGCCGGAGAAGGGCGCCGCCGTGCGCGCCGTGGTGGCCGCGTGGCGCGCCGAGCAGGACCCGCACCGGCCCTGACACTGGGCGCGGTGGCAGCGGCCGGCGCAAAGGCTTGCGCGCCGCGCCCGGCTAAGGCATAGTCAGGGGCGCCCGGCACAGGGCCACGCGGAAAAGCCCGCGGGGCGCCCTGCCGGCCAGCGGAGCCACACCGGAACACATATGCCCACGCCCAGGAACTCCTCACCGCATGCGCCGCGCATCTCGCGCACGGCCAGGCGCGGCGCCGCCCTCCTTGTCTGGGGCGCGGGCATCGCGCTGCTCTTCGTGCTCGGCCTGTGGAACCTGGAGAGCAGCCGCCGCGACGCGGAAAACCGCCTCAGCGCCGAGGCCGGCCGCATGGCCGCGCAGCTCGCCACCCTGCTGGCGCTGCCCGCGTGGGACCTGGACGAGATCACCGCGCGCACCATCGTCATGGGCGCCATGGAGGACGAACGCCTCTACGCCATCAAGGTGGAGACGCGACAGGGCATGCTCGAGGGCCAGCGCCGCAACTATCTCTGGGAGCCGGTGCCCTGGGACGACGAACTCTCCGAGGATTGCGTCCAGGGCATGAACCCCCTCAAGGTGGAGGGCCAGACCGTGGGCTCGGTGGAGGTATGGCTCTCCCCGCGCCTCATGGGCGAGGAGGAGGCGCAGCTCCTCGCGCGGGAGCGCTGGCGCTTCGGCATCGCGGCCGGCATCTGGACGCTGGCGCTTGTGCTCCTGCTCTGGCTGTGGGGCGACCTCGCGGCCCTCAGGCGCCTCATCGGGCGCATCGGCAGCCCCCCGGGCGGTGCGGACGGCCCTGACGCCAAGGCGCCCCCGGAACCCGTGGTGCTCGGCCTCGCGCCCCGCGCTCCCGAAGAGGGCGGGGAGGAGGCTGCGGCCGCAGTGGCGCCTCCCGTGGACCGCGACTTGGGGCGGCGCTTCCAGCGCAAGAATCCTGACACCTGGCGCGTGACCGCCGGCCTGTTCCGCCAGACCTTCGCCCGCGCGCCCCAGCTCATGCAGCGCCTCTATGCGGACGGCGAGACCGCCGGCCTCTGCCATCTCGGCCGCATGCTGGAGCAGGCCGCGCCCTGCCTCGGCGCTGCGCGCCTCACCGAGGCCGCCCGCCAGATGCAGGCGGCGCTCAACGACCCGGACTGCGAAACGCGCGCCCTGCCCGTGGAGGAATGCGCGCGGGCTCTGGAAGAAGTGCTGGCGGCGCTGGAGGGCGCCCGCAAGGGACAAGGGGGCCAGTAATGGGTTTTTTCTCCAAGGTACGCCGCCTCTTTTCCGGTTCGGACAAGGCCGCTGAGACTCCAGAAGTCCCGCTTGCCGCCGAGGGCGCGGCCCCGCAGCCCGCGGACGCCGCCTCGCACGCATCCGCCCCTGTGGAAGGAGCGACGCCTGCGGCAAGTGGCACTGCCGGCGACGACGCCCTTGTGCTCCGCCTGCGCGAGGCCGAGCCCCGGCTCTCGGCGTGGCTCGCCGTCATCCTCGACGGCGTGGACAGCGCCGGGGACGAGCTCTGGCGCAGGCTCGGCGTCCTGCTGGGCGCGCTGGAGACGCCGCCCGCCGAGGCCGAGACTTTTATCTCCGAGTTCCGCTCCTGGCTCGAGCGCATGGAATACCGCCATGTGGAGGAATTCCGCTCCGAGCTCCAGTACCGCCTCGCCCTCGCCCTCGACCTCGAGGACGAGGAGGACGAGCGCAACCGCCTCTTCGTCAAGCTCACCGAGGGGCTTGCGCGCACGCGCGAGCAGTTCGTCCGCCGGCTGGACGGCCTTTTCGCCAGCCACGGCGAGCTCAATGACGCCTTCTGGGAGGAGCTGGAGGAGCTCTTCATCACCGCCGACCTCGGCTTCGAGACCTCGCTCGAAATGGTCTCGCGCATCAGGGAGCGCGCCCGGCGAGAAAAGGTCACGGATACGGCCGGGGTGCGGCCGTTGCTCCTCGCCGAGCTGGAGGAGCTTTTCCGCCAGCCGCGCCGCATCGCCGCGGTGAACGCGCCGGAAGTGGTGCTCATGGTGGGCGTCAACGGCGTGGGCAAGACCACCACCATCGGCAAGCTGGCGCACCGCGCGCGCATGCAGGGCAAGAAGGTGCTCATCGCCGCGGCCGACACCTTCCGCGCGGCGGCCGTGGAACAGCTCGAGACCTGGGCCAAGCGCGCGGGCGCCGAGTTCCACTCCGGCGCGCAGGGCGCGGACCCGGCCTCGGTGGCCTGGCAGGCCATGGACCGCGCCGTGAAGGAGGGCTTCGACATGCTCTTCGTGGACACGGCGGGGCGCCTCCAGACCAAGGTCAACCTCATGGAGGAGCTTGGCAAGATCCGGCAGGTGCTGGGCAAGAAGCACCCGGGCGCGCCGCACCGCTGCGTCCTCGTGCTGGACGCCACCACCGGGCAGAACGCGCTCTCGCAGGCGCATTTATTTAAGGAAGCCGCCGGCGCGGACGAGCTCATCCTGACCAAGCTGGACGGCACGGCCAAGGGCGGCGTGGCCATCGCCGTGGCCCTGCGCGAGGGGCTCCCCATCACCTATGTGGGGCTTGGCGAGAAGATGGAAGACCTCAGGCCCTTTGACGGCGACGCCTTTGCCCGCGCGCTTCTGGGCGAGCCCGAGGCGGAAGGCGGGCCCGCAAAGTGAGGGGCGGCGGGAAAATTTTTTGAAATTTCTTGACGGCCGGGGGAGTATCCGCTACAACCTCTCCCGTCCCACAATTGTGAGACGATCCCTGGACGGCAGGGAAGGGCAGGTCGAGCCTGTCCTGCTGCGCCCGGGCGGTGCGGAATACGCCGCGCGCCGGGCTTTGACATTCGCAGGCGTTGCCAGATGCCGCATAATGTCGAGCCGTTCCAGCCCAGTGACGGAGCCAGTGCGAGTTTCGCGCCGCAAGGCGCGCCGCGCGACCGGGGCTGTAAGGAAAGGGGGAGCTCCCCCGTTTGGCGACCCTGCGGGTCCCGCCAGTCACCGCCTCGCGGTGGCATGACCGGGCCGCGTCAGGGGCTTCCCGCGAATTTCGCGTGGCTGTGACGTGCGCCCGGCGTTCGTTTTCTCCCACGCAGCCGGTCATCCCGGAGTTTTTCGCAGGAAGCGCCCCCTTCGTCAGGGGTGTCGTGGCTTGCCGGCCGCACATGCGGCCGCGCCGGGTTTCCGCCTTCGGGCGCCCGGTTTTTTTGCAAATGGAGTAGGCATAATGACGACTGTCAGCAGCGATCGCATCCGGATCAAGCTCAAGGCCTACGATTACCGCATCCTCGACAAGGCCGTTGCGGAAATCGTGGACACGGCGCGCAATACCGGCGCGGGCGTGGCCGGGCCCATTCCCCTGCCCACCAATATCCACAAGTACACCATCCAGCGGTCGGTGCATGTGGACAAGAAGTCCCGCGAGCAGTTCGAGATGCGCATCCACAAGCGCCTCATGGATATTCTGGAACCCACACAGCAGACCGTCGATGCGCTCGGCAAGCTCTCCTTGCCCGCTGGCGTGGATGTGGAAATCAAGCTCTAGCGAGAGGCAGCCATGGCTGAGAAACTAGGAATCCTGGGTCGCAAGCTGGGCATGACCCGCATCTTCGCCGGGGACGGCGCGGCCGTCGCCGTCACGGTCATCGAGGCCGGCCCGTGCCCCGTCACCCAGGTCAAGTCTGAAGCGAAGGACGGCTACAACGCCCTCCAGATCGCCTTTGAGAAGTCCAAGGCCAAGCATGTGACCAAGCCCATGCAGGGCCATTTCGCCAAGGCCGACGCCGGCCTGTTCCGCAAGACCCATGAGCTGCGCCTTCAGGGCGCGCCCGAGCACAAGCTCGGCGACGAGCTCACCGTCGAGATGTTCGCCCCGGGCGATGTGGTCAAGGTGACGGGCAAGAGCCTCGGCAAGGGCTATCAGGGCCGCATGCGCCGCTGGAACTTCGCCGGCTCCAAGGATACGCACGGCTGCGAAAAGGTGCATCGCAACAACGGCTCCATCGGCAACAACACCTTCCCCGGCCATGTGTTCAAGGGCCGCAAGATGGCCGGCCACTGGGGCGATGAAACCGTGACCGAGCTGGGCCTCCAGGTGGTCGGCGTGCGCCCCGAGGACAATGTCATCCTCGTCAAGGGTTCCGTGCCCGGCCCCAAGAACGGCCTCGTGCTGGTCCGCAAGCAGTAGGGGAGCGACATGGCTACCGTGAAAGTATATGACCAGAACAAGCAGGAGTGCGGCGAAGTGACGCTGGCCCCTGAAGTGTTCGAGATCGAGCCCCGGCCGGAGATCCTCCACTTCGTGGTGCGCGGGCAGCTCGCCGCGAAGCGCGCGGGCACCCACATGGCCAAGACCCGCGCCTATGTCTCCGGCGGCGGCGTCAAGCCCTGGAAGCAGAAGGGCACGGGCCGCGCCCGCGCCGGCTCCAACCGCTCGCCCGTGTGGCGCGGCGGCGCCATCGTGTTCGGGCCCACGCCCCGCGACTACAGCTTCAAGGTCAACCGCAAGGTCCGCGAGCTCGCGCTGCGCATGGCGCTCTCGAGCCGCCTGGCCGACAAGGGCCTGATGGTGGTGAAAGGCATCGAGATCGCCGAGCCCAAGACCAAGCTCTTCGCGGGCGTCGCCAAGACCCTCGGGCTTGGGAAGGCGCTCATCGTGGCCCCCGAAGTCAATGAAACCCTGATCCGCTCCTCGCGCAACATTCCCGGCATCAACTTCACCACGCCAGACCAGCTGAGCGTGCTGGAGATCCTGCGGCACAAGCAG
Source organism: Desulfovibrio sp. ZJ746 (assembly GCF_011039155.1). Lineage (NCBI taxonomy): Bacteria > Pseudomonadati > Thermodesulfobacteriota > Desulfovibrionia > Desulfovibrionales > Desulfovibrionaceae > Desulfovibrio > Desulfovibrio sp. ZJ746. The sequence continues at coordinate 145,608 of NZ_JAAKEK010000001.1, forward strand.
CTTGTGCTCATGGAAGGGGCCGTGGAGCCGGTCGAGGCGCGTTTTGCCAAGGGAGAGTAAGATGGACCTGACCACTGTTCTCCTCAAGCCCCTGCTCACGGAAAAAACGACCATGCTCAAGGACGAGGCCAACCAGGTGGCCTTCTACGTCCATCCGCAGGCGAGCAAGATCGAGATCGAGAAGGCCGTGGAAAAGGCCTTCGACGTGCATGTCACGGCGGTCAACATCGTGCGCCGGGCGCCCCGCAACAGGAAGCGCCAGGGCCGCGTCATCGGCCGCAAGCCCGGCTGGAAGAAGGCGTATGTGACGCTGGCCGAGGGCGATAAAATCGAGTTCTTCGAGGGGGTGTAGCCATGGCTGTCCGCAAGCTGAAACCGACCTCTGCGGGCCGCCGCTTCCAGACGGTTTCCGATTTTGAGGAAATCACGAGGACCACGCCCGAGAAGTCGCTCACCGAGGGGCTGCCCAAGAAGGCCGGCCGCAACAACAACGGCCGCGTCACCAGCCGCCGCCGGGGTGGGGGCGTGAAGCGCCTCTACCGCATCATCGACTTCAAGCGCAACAAGATCGGCATTCCGGCCACTGTCGCCGAGATCGAGTATGACCCCAACCGCACGGCGCGCATCGCGCTTCTGCATTACGCCGACGGCGAGAAGCGCTATATCCTCGCGCCTGTGGGCCTCAAGCAGGGCGATGTGGTCATGAGCGGCGTGGACAGCCGCACGGGCCAGGTGGCGGACATCAAGCCGGGCAACGCCCTTGAGATGGCCCGCATCCCCGTGGGCACGGTGCTCCACAATATCGAGCTCTCGCCCGGGCGCGGCGGCCAGCTCTGCCGCTCGGCCGGCACCTATGCCCAGCTCGTCGCCAAGGAAGGCAAGTACGCCCTTTTGCGCCTGCCCTCGGGCGAAGTGCGCCGGGTGCTCGCCTCCTGCATCGCCACGGTGGGCCAGGTGGGCAATATCTCGCACGAGAACATTTCGCTGGGCAAGGCCGGGCGCAACCGCTGGCTCGGGCGCCGCCCGCAGGTGCGCGGCGTGGCCATGAACCCCATCGACCATCCGCTCGGCGGCGGCGAGGGCAGGAGCTCCGGCGGCCGGCATCCCGTGTCCCCGTGGGGCATGCCCGCCAAGGGTTACAAGACCCGCGACAAGAAGAAGCCCTCCTCGCGGCTCATCGTCAAGCGCCGCGGCCAGAAGTAGGAGTAGACCATGCCCAGATCTTTGAAGAAAGGGCCGTTCGTCGACGGCCACCTGCTCAAGAAGGTCGACACCGCGGTGGCCAACAACGACCGCCGCGTGCTCAAGACCTGGTCGCGCCGCTCGACCATCCTGCCCGAAATGGTGGGGCTGACCTTCGCGGTGCACAACGGCAAGAAGTTCGTGCCTGTCTTCGTCACCGAAAACATGGTCGGCCACAAGCTGGGCGAGTTCTCGCCCACGCGCACCTTCCACGGCCATGCCGCCGACAAGAAAGCCAAGGCCGGCAAGAAGTAGGGTAGGGATATGGAATCGAGAGCCATTGCGAAATACCAGCGCGTCTCGCCGCGCAAGGCCCGCCTGGTCGCGCGGAACGTCCAGGGCCTCGGGGTGGAGGAGGCCATGAACCTCCTGCGCTTCACGCCCAACAAGCCCGCGGGCATCATCTACGGCGTGGTCAAGAGCGCCCTTGCCAATGCCTCCCAGCTCGGGGGCGTGGATGTGGACGCCATGGTGGTGAAGGAAGTGCTGGTCAACGAAGGCCCCACCTGGAAGCGCTTCATGCCCCGCGCCCAGGGCCGCGCCAGCAAGATCCACAAGCGCACGAGCCACATCACCGTCATACTCCAAGAAGGCAAGGAATAGGCTATGGGCCAGAAAGTACATCCGTTCGGCTTCCGGCTTGGGTACAACAAGAACTGGCAGTCCCGCTGGTTCAGCAAGAAGGAATACCCGGCCTTCGTCCAGGAGGACCACAAGATCCGCGCCTTCGTGAAGAAGCTCCTCTACCATGCGGGGCTCTCCAAGATCGAGATCGAGCGCGCGGGCGGCAAGGTGCGCCTCATCCTTTCCACGGCCAGGCCTGGCATCGTCATCGGCCGCAAGGGCGTGGAGATCGAGAAGCTGCGCACTGACCTTCGCCAGAAGTTCGGCCGCGAGTTCTCCCTGGAAGTCAACGAGATCCGCCGCCCCGAGATCGACGCGCAGCTCGTGGCCGAGAACATCGCCCAGCAGCTGGAGCGCCGCGTGGCCTTCCGCCGCGCCATGAAGCGCACGGTCTCCATGGCCCGCAAGTTCGGCGCCGAGGGCATCAAGGTCACGTGCTCCGGGCGCCTTGCCGGGGCCGAGATTGCCCGCACCGAATGGTACCGCGACGGCCGCGTGCCCTTGCAGACGCTGCGCGCCGACATTGACTTCGGCTTTGCCGAGGCGCACACCACCTATGGCATCATCGGCGTCAAGGTGTGGGTCTACAAGGGTGAAATCCTTGACAAAGAGGTTGAACAATAATGCTTGCGCCCAAGAAAGTTAAATTCCGCAAGTGGCAGAAAGGCCGCTTGCGCGGCCTGGCGACGCGCGGCGCCTCCATCGCGTTCGGCGATATCGGCCTCAAGGCCATCCAGCACGGGCATCTTTCCAGCCAGCAGATCGAGGCCGCCCGTATCGCCATGATGCGCCACATCAAGCGCGGCGGCAAGGTCTGGATCCGCGTGTTCCCCGACCGCCCGGTGACGGCCAAGCCCCTCGAGACCCGCCAGGGCTCGGGCAAGGGCGCGCCCGTGGGTTGGTGCGCCCCGGTGAAGCCCGGCCGCGTGCTCTACGAGATCAAGGGCGTGAGCCTTGACCTCGCCCGCGAGGCGCTCACCCGCGCCGCGCACAAGCTGCCCATCAAGACCATCATCGTGGTAAGGGAGGGCATGTAATGGCTGCCAAGAAGAAAGGCGACAAGGAAGTCCGCGACGTGGCCGCCCTGCGCGCCATGGATGTTGCCGAACTGCGCGAGAAGCTGGCCGACGAGCGCGAGGAGCTCATGCGCACGCGCTTCCGCCATGCCGCCGCGGCCCTTGAAAAGACCTCCGAGCTCAAGGCCCGCCGCCGTCAGGTGGCGCGCATCGCCACCATCTTGAACGAAAAGGAACAGAGGGCCTGAACATGGAAGCTCTGGAACACCGCAAGGGCAGGACCATGACCGGCATCGTGGTGAGCGACAAGAACGACAAGACCATCGTCGTGCGCGTCGAGACCCTGGTGAAGCATCCCCTGCTCAAGAAGTATGTGCGCCGCCGCAAGAAGTTCACGGCGCATGACCCCATGAACGAATGCGGCGTGGGCGACAAGGTGCGGATCGTCGAGTATCGGCCCATGTCGCGCAACAAGCGCTGGCATCTCGTCAACATCCTCGAAAAAGCCGTGTAGGACAACGCCATGATCCAGGTAGAATCCACGCTCCAGGTCGCCGACAATTCGGGCGCCAAGAAGGTCGCCTGCATCAAGGTGCTGGGGGGGTCGCACCGCCGTTACGCCTCGGTGGGCGACATCATCATGGTCTCCGTCAAGGAGGCCATGCCCCACAGCAAGGTGAAGAAGGGCGACGTGATGAAGGCGGTCATCGTGCGCACGGCCAAGGAAGTGCGCCGCATGGATGGCAGCTACATCAAGTTCGACGGCAATGCCGCCGTTTTGCTCTCCAACCAGGGCGAGCCCGTGGGCACGCGCATTTTCGGCCCCGTGGCCCGCGAGCTGCGCGCCCAGAATTTCATGAAGATCATTTCCCTTGCGCCGGAAGTGCTCTAGGAGACCGCCATGAATATGTTTCGCATCCGCAAGGGCGACAATGTGATGGTGATCACCGGCAAGGACGCCGACAAGGACGTGCCGCGCAAGGTGCTCAAGATTTTGCGCAAGCATGGCAAGGTCCTTGTGGAAAAGGTCAACCTCGTCAAGCGGCACATGCGCGCCAACCCCTATGCCCAGCAGCCCGGCGGCATCGTGGAAAAGGAAATGCCCATCGCCATCTCCAATGTCATGGTGGTGTGCCCGGCCTGCCACAAGCCCACCCGCATCGGCTATCGCCGCATCGAGGTGGAGGGCAAGGAAAAGAAAGTGCGCTTCTGCAAGAAGTGCAACGAAGTCATGGAATAAGGTGAAACGATGACACGCCTTGAAAAGATATATCAGGAGAAGGTGGTCCCGGAGCTGCAAAAGGAGTTCAATTACACCTCCCCCATGCAGCTTCCCGGGATCGAGAAGATCTCCCTGAACATCGGCCTTGGCGCCGCCACGCAGAACAACAAGCTCATGGAGGAGGCCGTCAACGAGCTCTCCGCCATCGCGGGCCAGAAGGCCGTGATCACGCGCGCCAAGAAGTCCATCGCCGCCTTCAAGCTCCGCGAGGGCATGCCCATCGGCGCCCGCGTCACCCTGCGCAAGGACCGCATGTGGGACTTCCTCGACAAGCTCATGAACTTTGCCCTGCCCCGGGTGCGCGACTTCCGCGGCATCCCCGACCGCGGCTTTGACGGGCGCGGCAACTTCACGCTCGGCGTCAAGGAGCACACCATCTTCCCCGAGCTCGAGATCGACCGCGTTGAAAACCCCAAGGGCATGAACATCACCATCGTCACCTCGGCCAACACCGACAAGGAGGGCAAGTTCCTCCTCGACAAGCTTGGCATGCCCTTCCGCAAATAGGAGAACGCCATGTCCCGTACTTCGCTGGAAGTGAAGGCCCGGCGCAAGCCCAAGTTCAGCGCCCGCGCCTATAACCGTTGCCCGCTCTGCGGCCGCCCGCGCGCCTTCATGCGCCCGTTCGGCGTCTGCCGCATCTGCTTCCGCAACCTGGCCCTCAAGGGCGAACTCCCCGGGGTGCGCAAGTCCAGCTGGTAAGCCGGCTGGCGAGCCTTTCCGGGCGGGAGCTTTCGCGTTTCGCCCCGCGGGAAGTGGCGGCATGGGGCCGCGAACCCCGCGGACACAACCTCAGGAGCTTTCGATGCTGACAGATCCCATTGCGGATATGCTGACGCGCATCCGCAACGCACATTTGGCCCTGCACAAGGAAGTGAATGTGCCGCGCTCGAAGATGAAGGAGGCCCTCGCCGCCATCCTCAAGCAGGAAGGTTACGTCGAAGATGTGGCCGTGGACGGCGACGTCATCACCATTACCCTCAAGTACCAGAAGGGGCGCCCCGTCATCACGGGCCTGAAGCGCGTGAGCACGCCTGGCCGGCGTGTCTATGTGAACTCGCGCCAGATTCCCAGGGTGCAGAACGGCCTCGGCATTTGCATTCTCTCCACGTCCAGCGGTGTCATGGACGGCGCTACCGCCCAGGAAAAGAAGGTGGGCGGCGAACTTCTGTGCGAAATCTGGTAGGCGGTGTCATATGTCTCGCATAGGCAAATTGCCCGTTCCCGTCCCGGCCGGCGTTGAGGTCAAGATCGGGACGGATGTTGTGGAAGTGAAGGGGCCCAAGGGCACGCTCTCGACGCCCGTCTCCCCGCTGCTCAACTATGAGCTTTCTGACGGCCACGTCACCCTGACGCGCCGCGAAGAAACGCGCGAAAGCCGCGCCCAGCACGGCCTTCGCCGCACCCTGCTCGCCAACTGCATCGAGGGCGTGACCAAGGGCTTTTCCAAGGCGCTGGAGGTCATCGGCGTGGGCTACCGCGTTGCCGTCAAGGGTAATGTGGTGGAGCTTGCCGTGGGCTACTCGCATCCTGTCATCGTGGATCTCCCCGACGGCATCAAGGCCGCGGTCGAGGGGCAGGTGCTCACCCTTTCCGGGGTGGACAAGGAGCTTGTGGGCGAGACTGCCGCCCGCATCCGCCGCATCCGCAAGCCCGAACCCTACAAGGGCAAGGGCATCAAGTACGTGACCGAGACCATCCGCCGCAAGGTGGGCAAGTCCGGCGGCAAGAAGTAGGGGCTCTCTATGAACGTAAGCAAGAACGAATCCCGGCAGCGCCGCAAGATCCGCATCCGCAAAAAGGTGCGCGGCACGGCGGAACGCCCCCGGCTTGTGGTCTTCCGGTCGAACATGCATATCTACGCCCAGATCGTGAACGACCTCGAAGGCGCGACCCTTGTCTCCGCTTCCACGCTCGCCCTCTCCAAGAGCGAGCCTGGCCTGCACTGCAACAAGGAGGGCGCCGAGCGCGTGGGCAAGGAGATCGCCCGCCTGGCCAAGGAAAAGAATATCAGCAAGGTGGTATTCGATCGCAACGGCTACATTTATCACGGCCGCATCAAGGCCGTGGCCGACGGCGCCCGCGAAGGCGGCCTGGAGTTCTGATATGCGTCAGGAAAACTCGAGCAACAGCGATGCCCAGCAGAACGAGCTGGGCGAAATCGAAAAGATCGTCTCCCTCAACCGCGTGGCCAAGGTGGTCAAGGGCGGCCGGCGTTTCAGCTTCAGCGCCCTCGTGGTCGTGGGCGACGGCAAGGGCGGCGTGGGCTACGGCCTCGGCAAGGCCCAGGAAGTGCCCGAGGCCCTGCGCAAGGCCACGGAGCGCGCCCGCAAGAACCGCGTGCGCATCCCCCTGCTGGAGGGCACCTTGCCCTATGAGGTGCTGGGCCGCTTCGGCGCCGGGCGCGTCATGCTGAAGCCCGCAAGCGAGGGCACCGGCATCATCGCCGGCGGCGCCGTGCGCGCGGTCATGGAGGCCGTGGGGGTGCGCGACGTGCTCGCCAAGGCCATCGGCACCAACAATCCCCACAATGTGCTGCGCGCCACCATGCAGGGCCTCGAAGCCCTGCGCAGCGCCGCCGAGGTCTCCGACCTGCGCGGCATGAAGCTCGAAGCCCCGAGGAAGTGACCATGGCCGAAATCAAAGTCAAGCTTGTGCGCTCGCGCATCGGCACCACGCCCCACCAGCGCAGGATGTTGGACGCCCTTGGCCTGAAGCGCATGCAGATGGTCAAGACGTTCAAGGACACCCCGGCCATCCGGGGCATCATCGCCAAGGTTCCGCATCTTGTGGCCGTCGTGGACTAGCGGTCGCGCGAGGAGAAGACTATGCAACTGCACGATCTCTATCCCTTTCCTGAAGAGCGCAAACAGCGCCGCAGGGTGGGCCGCGGCCAGGGCTCCGGCCTCGGCGGCACTTCCGGCCGCGGGCACAAGGGCCAGAACGCCCGCTCCGGCGGCGGCGTGCGCCCCGGCTTTGAAGGCGGCCAGATGCCGCTCCAGCGCAGGCTCCCCAAGCACGGCTTCAAGAACGCCCTGTTCAAGATCCGCTACGATGTGGTGAACCTTGACACGCTGGCCGAGGCCTTCCCGGGCAAGACGGACATCACGCTGGAAGACATCTATGCGCGCCGGCTCGTCAAGGGCGGCTCCCTCGTCAAGGTGCTCTCCCGCGGCGACATCACCGCGCCCATGAACATCGAGGCCCACCGCTTCAGCCGCGCCGCCGTGGAGAAGATCCAGAAGGCCGGGGGCAAGGTGAACGAGCTTCTTGTGGAAGTGCTCACCGAGGCCCCGGAAGTGGTGGAAGAAGTTACGGAAGAAGTTGAAGCGAAATAGCCAGGGCTTCGGGATCTGACGCGCAAGGCTGCGGCATCACGGCCCCCGGAGGGCTGTGATGCGCTTGCGCGTCTTGTCCCATCTGGCGCGGCGCAGCTGGGCAGTTCGGCTGTCCCGGGCCGCGGCGCCCGCGGCTTTTGCTCACAGTAAAGCACATCCGCTCCACGCGCGCCCCTGCGGGGCGGCGCAAACGAGAACGAGTCTTGCATGGCAACGGGAACGGCAAATACGATGGCGGGCCAGCCGGCCCTGGCGAAACGCCTGGGCTGGACCTTCCTCATCCTGTGCTGCTACCGGATCGGCGTCCATGTGCCGATCCCGGGCGTGAACGCATCCGCCCTGGCTTCCTTCTTCGACAGCATGGCCGGAACGCTGTTCAGCCTTTTCGACATGTTCTCCGGCGGCGGCCTGTCCAACGTCTCCGTGTTCGCGCTCGGCGTCATGCCGTACATCTCGGCGTCCATCATCATGCAGCTCTTGCAGGTGGTCAGCCCGGACATCAAGCGCATGGCCCGCGAGGAGGGCCAGGCCGGCCGGCGCAAGATAACGCAGTACACCCGTTACCTCACGGTGCTCATCACCCTGGTGCAGGGCCTCGGCATCGCCGTGGGCCTCGAGAACATGACGAGCCCGGCCGGCACGCCGGTGGTGCTCCATCCCGGCTGGGAATTCCGCATCGTCACCATGATCACCTTCACTGCGGGCTCGGTGCTCGTCATGTGGCTCGGCGAGCAGATCACCGAGCGCGGCATCGGCAACGGCATCTCGCTCATCATCTTCTGCGGCATCGTGGTCGGCATCCCGCGCGGCATCATCCAGTCCTTCGCGCTCATCGAGGCCGGCGACATGAGCATCTTCATGGCCATTGTCATCCTCGTGTTCATGGCCGCGGTGACGGTGTGCATCGTCTTTGTGGAGCGCGCGCAGCGGCGCATCCCCATCAGCTACGCCAAGCGACAGGTGGGCCGCAAGATGTTCGGCGGCCAGAGCTCGCACCTGCCGCTCAGGCTCAATACCGCCGGTGTCATCCCGCCCATCTTCGCCTCGTCGCTTTTGCTCTTCCCGGCCACGGTGGGCCAGTTCTCCGGCAATGAGTATGTGCGCCGCGCGGCCGAGTTCTTCTCGCCCAACGGGCTCATGTACAATGCGCTCTATGTGGCGCTGATGTTCTTCTTCTGCTACTTCTACACGGCCATCATCTTCGACCCCAAGGAAATGGCCGAGAACCTGAAGAAGGCCGGCGGCTTCATCCCCGGCATCCGGCCCGGCGAAAAGACCGCGGAATATATCGACAACGTGCTCTCAAGGCTCACGCTCTCGGGCGCGGTGTATATCTCGCTCGTGTGCCTCATGCCCATGCTGCTTATCCGCAACTTCAACGTGCCGTTCTATTTCGGGGGCACGAGCCTGCTTATTCTGGTGGGCGTCGCCATGGACTTCATGAACCAGGTGGAATCCCACATGATCTCCAGCCAGTACCAGGGCCTGATGCAAAAGGCCCGCAGGAGCGGCCGGGCCTAGGGCCGGCGGTGGGGCGATGAAAAAGTACCACGGCGCCTATATCAAGAACGACCGCGAGATCGCCTGCCTGCGCGAGGCCAACCGCATGGTGGCCAATGTCCTCGACGCGGTGGGCGATTTGGTGGCCCCGGGCGTGACCACGAAGCAGTTTGAAGAGCTCGCGCGCGACATGTGCGCGGATTACAAGGTCAAGCCCGCCTTTCTCGGCTATTGCGGCTATCCCTTCGCCACCTGCTGCTCGGTGAACGAGCAGGTGGTGCACGGCTTCCCCTCCGACCGGCCGCTTGAGGAGGGGGACATCGTGAGCGTGGACATGGGCGTGGTGTTTGAAGGCTTCGTGGGCGATGCTGCGCGCACCTACCCGGTGGGCCGGGTGAGCGACGAGGCCCGGCGCCTCATGCGCGTCACCGAGGAAAGCCTCTATGTGGGCATCGAGCAGGCGCGCCCGGGCAATGACGTGTACGCCATCGGCGCCGCCATCCAGAAGCATGTGGAGGCCGCCGGCCTCGGCGTGGTGCGCCGCTTCGTGGGCCACGGCGTGGGCGCGAAGATGCACGAGAAGCCCGAGGTGCCCAATTTCCGGCCGGCGAGCCCCGGGCTCACCCTGCACAGCGGCATGGTCATCGCCATCGAGCCCATGGTGACCTTGGGCACGCACGAGGTGGACATCCTCGAGGACAAGTGGACGGCTGTCACCAAGGACGGCAAATGGGCCGCGCATTTTGAGCACAGCGTCGCCATCACGCCCGACGGCCCGAAGATCCTGAGCATTTCCGACAGGGGGCTCAACCGGCACACCATTGCCGCTTGACAAGTTGGCACAACACGGCTAAAGATTTCCGCTCTTGCCAGACGGAGCGGCGCGCGCCCCTGCGGCGTTGGCGCGGGCCCCGTTTTTCGGCGAAATCGGCATACGCCATGTGGAGTAGCGAGATGAAAGTCAGACCGTCCGTCAAGAAAATATGCCCCAAGTGCAAAGTCATCCGGCGCAAGGGAGTGCTTCGAGTCATCTGCGAAAACCCCCGGCACAAGCAGCGCCAGGGCTAGGGCAGGAGAACGATTGTGGCGAGAATAGCAGGTGTTGATTTGCCGCGCGGCAAAAGGGTGGACATTGCGCTTACCTACATCTACGGCATCGGCCGTACCACTGCCCTGAAGATCCTGGACACCACCGGGGTCAACTGGGAGCGCAATATTGACGATCTCTCCGCCGACGAGGTCAACGAGATCCGCAAGGAGCTCGAGCAGCACTACAAGGTGGAAGGCGACCTGCGCCGCGAGGTTTCGGGCAATATCAAGCGGCTTATGGACATCGGCTGCTATCGCGGCCTGCGGCACCGCCGCGGGCTCCCGGTCCACGGGCAGCGCACCCACACCAATGCGCGCACGCGCAAGGGGCCGCGCCGCGGCGCCGTGGGCAAGAAAAAGTAATCGGCTCCTCCATCCAGCCAACTTGAGGGACAGTCATGGCAAGACCCAAGAAAGCGGTCAAGAAAAAGGAAAGGAAGAACGTGCCTCTGGGCATCGCCCACATCCAGGCCTCGTTCAACAATACCATCATCACCTTCACGGACACGCGCGGCAACGCCATTTCCTGGGCGTCGGCCGGGCAGAGCGGCTTCAAGGGCTCGCGCAAGTCCACCCCCTTCGCCGCCCAGGTGGCCGCCGAAACTGCCGCCCGCAAGGCGCAGGAAAACGGCATGCGCACCGTGGGCGTCTATGTGAAGGGCCCGGGCTCCGGCCGTGAGGCCGCCATGCGCGCCATCGCCGCCGCCGGCTTCCGCGTCGCCTTCATCCGTGATGTCACGCCCATCCCGCACAACGGCTGCCGTCCGCCCAAGCGCCGGCGCGTGTAGTTTCGCGGAGCTCCACCGCGCCGAACCAACGAAGAGGAACTATCCATGGCCAAATATACGGAAGCCAAATGCCGTCTCTGCCGCCGCGAGGGCTGCAAGCTTTTCCTCAAGGGCGACCGCTGCTTCACCGACAAGTGCGCCTATGAGCGCCGCCCCTACGCCCCGGGCCAGCACGGCCGCGCGCGCAAGAAGGTCAGCGAATATGCCGTCCAGTTGCGCGAAAAGCAGAAGACGCGGCGCGCCTACGGCGTGCTGGAGCGCCAGTTCCGCGGCTATTTTGAAAAGGCCGAGATGCACCGCGGCGTCACCGGCACCAACCTGCTGGTCACGCTGGAGCGCCGGCTCGACAACGTGGTCTACCGCCTGGGCTTCGCAAGCTCCCGCGATCAGGCCCGGCAGATGGTGCGCCACGGGCTGTTCACGCTCAACGGCCGCAAGGTGAACATTCCCTCGCTGCAGGTGCGCGTGGGCGATGTCATCGAGGTGCCGGAAAAGAACCGCAAGATCCCCGCGCTGGCCGTGGCCCAGGAGGCCGTGGCGCGCCGTGGCTGCCCCGTCTGGCTTGAGGCGGACGGCGCGGCCTTCAAGGGGACGGTCAAGGCGCTCCCGCAGCGTGACGATATCCAGTTCCCCGTCAACGAGCAGCTCATCGTCGAACTTTATTCGAAATAAGCCGGGGGCCGCATGCTTATCAAACAGGGCGAACGCCTCATCAACGCCCGCAACTGGTCGGAGCTCGTCAAGCCCGAGCAGATCCTGCGCGATGAGGAAAACGCAAGCGCCACATACGCAAAATTCATCTGCGAGCCGCTGGAGCGCGGTTACGGCACCACCATCGGCAATGCCATGCGCCGCGTGCTTCTGGCGTCGCTTCAGGGCGCGGCCTTCGTGGCCGTGCGCATCAACGGTGTGCAGCACGAGTTCACCACCATCCACGGCGTTCTGGAAGACGTGACCGACGTGGTGCTCAACCTGAAGCAGGTGCGCCTGCGCATGGATACGGACGAGCCCCAGCGCCTCACCCTGCGCGCCGACAAGAAGGGCAATGTCACCGCGGCCCTGATCCAGGCCAACCAGCATGTGGAAGTGCTGAACCCTGACCTGCACATCGCCACCCTCACCGAGGACATCCCGCTGGAAATGGAGCTGGAGGCCCGCATGGGCAAGGGCTATGTGCCCGCCGACATGCACGACGGCCTCGCCGAGGAGATAGGCCTCATCAAGCTGGACTCCAGCTTTTCGCCCGTGCGCAAGGTGGCCTACACGGTGGAGCAGGCGCGCGTCGGCCAGATGACCAACTACGACAAGCTCATCCTCGAGGTCTGGACGGACGGCTCACTCACGCCCGAGGACGCCGTGGCCTACAGCGCCAAGATCATCAAGGACCAGATCTCGGTCTTCATCAACTTTGACGAGCGCGTCTCGGGCGACATGCACCTCGGCGTGGGCGACAACAGCGAGCTCAACGAGCATCTCTTCAAGAGTATCGACGACCTCGAGCTCTCCGTGCGCGCCACCAACTGCCTGCGCAGCGCCAATATCGCCACCGTGGGCGAGCTCGTGCAGCGCTCCGAGAGCGAGATGCTCAAGACCAAGAACTTTGGCCGTAAATCCTTGGACGAGATCAAGAGCGTCCTCCTGGACATGGGGCTCGATTTCGGCATGAAGGTGGACGGCTTCGACAAGAAGTACCAGGAATGGAAAAGGAAGCAGCAAAATGAGGCATAGCAATTCCGGCAGAAAATTCTCGCGGACGCCCTCGCACCGCAAGGCCATGTTGCAGAATCTCGCCAAGGCGCTGCTCATTCATGGCAAGATCCGCACCACCGAGATGAAGGCCAAGGACCTGCGCCGCGTCGTGGAGCCGCTCATCACCCTTGCCAAGCGCAATGACCTGCACGCGCGCCGCCTGGCCTACCGCGTGCTCAACGACCATGCCCTCGTCAAGCACCTGTTTGACGAGGTGGGCCCCATCTTCGCCGAGGTGCCCGGCGGTTATACGCGCGTGCTCAAGCTGGCCACGCGCCGCAAGGGCGACAATGCGCCCATGGCCATCATCGAGTTCTCGCGCACGGCGCCCGCCCCCGCGGAGGCCAAGCCCGCCGCGTAGCGAAGGCCCGCTCTCCGGGCTCATGCAACCGACACTTCCGGGGGCCGCAGGGCCCCCTTTTTCTTGCCCCGCGAACTGTGCCGGGAAGGCGGCGCCCCCGCCGCAGCGCGCCCGGGCCCACTTCCCACGGCCCCGCGCTTGCCATTGCGGGCTTCGGCCTTATATTGATAACGGCCGGAAAGCGCGGCCATGCCCGGCCACACCCGGGCCGCGCGGCTTGCGGGCTGCCGGCGTCCATGCTAAATTTCCCCGATTTGCGAGGGTGGCGGAACTGGCAGACGCACTGGACTTAGAATCCAGCGCCTTCGGGCATGGGGGTTCAAGTCCCCCCCTTCGCACCACTGCCGACACCGGCCAGAAACCAAAGGAGCCCCTTGTGGAATACAGCGTCGAAGACATTTCCCCGGTCAAGAAAAAGGTGAGCATCACCATCGAGCCGCAGGAGGCGGAGGCCGCCATTCTCGGCGCTGTGGCCCTGTACAAGGATTCCGTCCAGATGGACGGTTTTCGCAAGGGCAAGGTTCCCCCTTCGGTGGTGGAACAGCGTTTCCATGACCGCATTTATGACGAGGCCCGGCAGGACCTCATCAATGTGCATATCAACGAGGTGATGCAGAAGCTCGGCGTGCAGCCGGTCTCGGGCATTACCGTCAACGGCGCCGAGGCCCCGCTCGAGCGTGGCAAGGGCTATGCCTACACCATGGAGTTTGAAGTCCTCCCCACCTTTGAGCTGCCGCCCTACGAGGGGCTTGAGGTGGAGCAGGAGGCCGTGGGCGTGGACGACGCCGAGGTGGCGGAAGTCATCGAGCGCATCCGGCGCGACCGCTCGAAGCTGGTGCCCGTGGACGGTACGGCGCCGCCCGTGGACGGCCAGGTCGCCAATATCGATTTCGAGGCTTTCGAGAACGGCGCGCCCGTGCCCGGCGTCAAGGCCGAGGGTTTTGACTTGGCCCTTGGCGAGCGCGAGGCGCTGGAGGATTTCGAGGCCCTGGTCAAGACCATCCGCCCGGGCGAAGAGGGCGAGGCCGAGATCACCTTCCCCGCGGATTTCGTGGCCCATGACCTCGCCGGCAAGACCGTGACCATGAAGGTTAAGGTGCATGCCGTCAAGGAGCGCCAGCTTCCGGCGCTCGACGACGAGCTCGCCAAGCAGATGGGGCAGGAGAATGTGGAGAAGCTCAAGGCCGCCATCACCGACAGCTATGTCAAGACGCGCGAGCGCCTGCACAAGGGCGCGGCGCAGAAAAAGCTTCTCGACAGCCTGCTCAAGATGGTGGACTTCCCCCTGCCGGAGGCCATGCTCGAGGCGGACATGCGCACCCTCATGACCGACCTCGCCGTGCGGCTCGAGCGCCAGGGCAAGCGCCTGGACTCCCTCGGCAAGAGCGAGGAGGAACTGCGCAAGGAGCTCCTGCCCCAGGCCGAGGAGGCCACGCGCAGCCTTGTCCTCCTGCTCGCCATCGCCAAGAAGGAGGGCCTTGAGGTCAGCGACCAGGAAGTGCTCGCCCAGATCTACCAGAACAGCCTCCGCAGCGGCCAGGATTTCAAGACGCTCCAGCAGGAGTACGAGCGCAGCGGCCTCATCTTCCTCCTCCGTGACCGCCTCCTGGCCGACAAGGCCATGGACCGCATCTACGCCAAGGCCAAGGTGAAGGAAGTGCCGGCGGCCGATAGTGCGGCTGGCGCCAAGGCTGCCGACGAAGCTGCGGACAAGGCCCCCGCGGGTGCTCCCGAGGCAGCCGCGGAAAAGATGGACGCCCCTGCCGCCGAGTGATCCCCCGGCGCCCCGTGGCGCCATGCCTTGTTTCGGTGCGCGGCCTGTGTTTTCGGGCCGCGCGCCCCTTTCCAAAAGCCCCAAGCGCGGCCGGAAGCCTCCGGCCGCAGACACGAAGAGGCACGCCATGTCGCTCATTCCCATGGTCATTGAAACCACAGGCCGCTCCGAACGCGCCTATGATATTTATTCCCGCCTGCTCAAGGACCGCATCGTGCTTCTGGGCACCGAGGTCAACGACACCGTGGCCTCGCTCATCTGCGCCCAGCTGCTCTTCCTGGAGTCGCAGGACCCGGAAAAGGAGATTAGCCTGTACATCAATTCGCCCGGCGGCTCGGTGACGGCCGGCCTCGCCATTTATGACACCATGCGCTATATCACCGCGCCGGTCTCCACGGTGTGCATGGGCCTCGCGGCGAGCATGGGCGCCTTTCTGCTGGCCGCGGGCGAACCCGGCATGCGATTTGCACTCCCCAACAGCCAGGTGATGATCCACCAGCCTTCGGGCGGCTTTCGCGGGCAGGCCACGGATGTGGAGATCCACGCCCGCGAGATCCTCCGCCTCAAGGAAAAGCTCAACCGCATCCTCGCCGAGAATACCGGCCGCCCCTATGAGGAGGTCGTGCAGGCCACGGAGCGGGACAACTTTTTGACTCCGGAGGAAGCCAGGGACTTCGGCATCATCGACAAGGTCCTGGTTTCCCGCCGCGACGCTGCCAAGGATAACAAGGCATGAGTACGAAAAACCCGGTCAACGAGCCTCTGCGCTGCTCCTTCTGCGGGCGCAGCGAGCTGGAGGTGCGCAACCTCATCGTCCAGGACGGCGCCAGCATCTGCGACAACTGCGTCAAGGCCTGCGGCGAGATCATCGCCCGCGACAGGATGGAGAGCGCGGACAGCGAGGAGCGCCTGCTCACGCCGCAGGAAATCAAGGAGCGCCTCGACGAGTATGTCATCGGCCAGGACGAGGCCAAGAAGATCCTCGCCGTGGCCGTGCACAACCACTACAAGCGCGTGTTCTGCGCCGAGGCTCTGGGCCAGGACGTGGAGCTTGAAAAAAGCAATATCCTGCTGGTCGGCCCCTCGGGCAGCGGCAAGACCCTGCTCGCCAAGACACTCGCGCGCGTGCTGCGCGTGCCCTTCGCCATAGCGGACGCCACCACCCTCACCGAGGCGGGCTATGTGGGCGAGGACGTGGAAAACATCCTCGTCCAGCTTCTCCAGAACGCGGACTACGACATCGAGGCCGCGAGCAAGGGCATCATCTATATCGACGAGATCGACAAGATCTCGCGCAAGGGCGACGGCCCCTCCATCACGCGCGACGTGTCCGGCGAGGGCGTGCAGCAGGCCCTGCTGAAAATCATCGAGGGCACCGAGGCCAACATCCCGCCCAAGGGCGGCCGCAAGCATCCGCAGCAGGAATTCATCCGCATGGACACGAGCAATATCCTGTTCATCGTGGGTGGTGCTTTCGTGGGCCTCGACAAGATCGTGGAGTCGCGCGTGCAGGGCGCCTCCATGGGCTTCGGCGCCAAGGTGCGCTCCACCAAGGAGATGCCCCTTTCGGAGCTTTTGGAAAAGATTCATCCGCAGGACCTCGTCAAGTTCGGCCTCATCCCCGAATTCGTGGGCCGCATCCCTATCATCACCCATGTGGACGAGCTGGACGAACCCGACCTCGTGCGCATCCTCACCGAGCCCAAGAACGCGCTGGTGCGCCAGTACCAGAAGCTCTTTGAGCTCGACAACGTGAGCCTCCGCTTCACGCCCAATGCGCTCAAGTCCATCGCCAGGCGCGCCATCGAGCGCAAGACCGGCGCGCGCGGGCTGCGCAACGTGATGGAAAAGATCATGCTCGACATCATGTACCGGCTGCCTTCGCTCCCCAACGTGCGGGAGTGCGTCATCAACCGGGCGGTCATCGAGAAGGGCAAGGAGCCTGTCCTGCTCTATGGCGAAAACGGCGAGCCCCGCGCCATCGAGGGCGCCCGGGACGCCTCCTGACCGCCGGCCCTGCCATTATGGAGAACGCCATGTCGGATGAAGCGCGCGGAAGCGCCATTGAGGAACTGCCGGTCATGCCCCTGCGGGAAGTGGTCATGTTCCCGCGGTCCATCATGCCCCTCTTCGTGGGCCGGGAGGCTTCCATCAAGGCCATCGAGGCCGCGCACGCCACCTACAGCAAGCAGATCTTCCTCGTGGCCCAGCGCGAGGCCGGGCTGGAAAAGCCCGACGCCGGCGACCTTTCGCCCGTGGGCGTGGTGAGCAAGATCCTCCAGATACTGCGCCTGCCCGACGGCACCATCAAGGTGCTCTTCGAGGGGCTGTACCGCGCCACCTGGCAGGAGCTGCGCGAGCGCGGCCAGTATTCCGTGGCCTTCGTGCGCCGCGTGCCCGAAAGCCAGAGCCGCCCCGAGGAAAGGGAGGCGCTGGTGCGCGCCGTGCACGAGGCGCTGGAGGAATACGGCAAGAACAACAAGAAGATCTCGCAGGAGGCCATCCTCGCCATGCTGGCCCTGCAGGAGCCGGGCCCCCTCGCCGATGCGGTGATGCCGCAGCTCAAGCTGGACTACCGCAAGAAGCAGGAGGTGCTGGAGCTCTCCGACGTGACCCAGCGCCTCGAGCGGGCCTATGAGTATCTTCAGGGCGAGGTGGCGCTCTCCACGGTGGAAAAGCGCATCAAGAACCGCGTCAAGGTGCAGATGGAGCGCAACCAGCGCGAATACTACCTCACCGAGCAGATCAAGGCCATTAACAAGGAGATGGGCCGCGAGGACGACCCGCAGGCCGAGGTGGCCGAGCTGGAAGAACGCCTCAAGGCCCGCGACATGCCCGAGGAGGCGCGCGAAAAGGCCCTCGCCGAGGTCAAGAAGCTGCGTTCCATGCCGCCGGCCGCCGCCGAATACACGGTGGTGCGCAACTATGTGGACTGGATCCTCGACCTGCCCTGGAACGACCTGAAGCAGATCGACATCGACATCGAGAAGGCCCGCGCCATTCTTGACGGCGACCACTACGGGCTGGAGCGCCCCAAGGAGCGCATCCTCGAATATCTCGCCGTGCAGAAGCTCTCGCACGGCCTCAAGGGGCCCATCCTTTGCTTCGTCGGTCCCCCCGGCGTGGGCAAGACCTCGCTCGCCAAGTCCGTGGCCCGGGCCACGGGGCGCGACTTCGTGCGCCTCTCTTTGGGCGGCGTGCGCGACGAGGCCGAGATCCGCGGGCACCGGCGCACCTATGTGGGGGCGCTCCCGGGCAAGATCATCCAGTCCCTCAAGCGGGTGAAATACAATAACCCGCTCTTCTGCCTCGACGAGGTGGACAAGCTCACCTCGGACTATCGGGGCGACCCGGCCGCGGCACTTCTGGAGGTGCTGGACCCGGAGCAGAACAACACCTTCATGGACCATTACCTCGACCTCGAGTACGACCTCTCCAAGATCTTCTTCATCACCACGGCCAACTCGCTGCACGGCATCCCCGGGCCGCTGCTGGACAGGATGGAGATCATCGAGCTCTCGAGCTACCTTGAGACGGAGAAGCGCCACATCGCGCGCCAGTTCCTCATCCCGCGCCAGCTCGAGGAGCACGGCCTGAAGCCGGAAAACCTGCGCGTTTCGGAAAACGCGCTCATGGAGATCATCCGCGGCTACACGCGCGAGGCCGGGGTGCGCAACCTCGAGCGCGAGATAGCCGCCCTCTGCCGCAAGACGGCCATCCGCCTCGTGGAGGAGAACGACCTCGAGCGCACGGTGCAGGTCTCGACCCAGAGCCTGCCCTCCCTGCTCGGCGTGAAGAAATACCGCCACGAGGAGCGCGAGGCCGAGCCGCAGGTGGGTGTGTGCGCGGGCCTTGCCTACAACCAGCGCGGCGGCGAGATATTGCTGGTGGAGACGAGCCTCATGAGCGGTTCGGGCCAGGTGGTGACCACAGGCCAGCTCGGCGAGGTCATGCAGGAATCGGCCAAGGCCGCCCTCTCCTATGTGCGCTCGCGCGCGGAAAGCCTCGGCCTCGAGCCGCGTTTTCACCGCAAGGTGGACATCCATGTGCATGTGCCGGCCGGCGCCACGCCCAAGGACGGCCCCTCGGCGGGCATCACGCTCGCCACGTCCATCACCTCGGCCCTGCTCGGCATCCCGGTGCGCAACGATGTGGCCATGACCGGCGAGATCTCGCTGCGCGGCCGAGTGCTGCCCATCGGCGGCCTGCGCGAGAAGCTGCTCGCTGCCCGCCGCAGCGGCATCAAAAAGGTCATCATGCCCGCGGACAATGAAAAAGACCTCAAGGAAGTGCCGGACGAGGTGCTGCGTGACCTGGAGCTCGTGTTCGTGGAGCATGTGGACGAGGTGCTGCCGCAGGCGCTGGCCGCCACGCCTGAGGAGATTTTCTCCGGCAGGGGCACGGCGCAACCGCTCTGGGCCTCCTTGCGCGCCCATGCCGCCGGCGAGGGCGGCGAGGAGAAGCACGCCGCGCAGTAGAGCTTGATTGCTGCTTGGTTGGTGCGTCTGTGCTGCGCGGATAATGCCGAAATTATCCGTCAAAAACAGCCTTGCTTCAGCCGTTGCGACGCAGGAAGCTACGGATGATGACAGCAGTTAGTTACCGTGGGGGTCAACCAACGATGCCACTGTCGCTATCCGTAAGCCTCGTAGGCTCGCCAACGGCTAGCGCAATTTTGTCTTCCTTGCCAGCAGCAAAAAATCTTATTTTTAAGATTCTTCCCGCCGCAGCACCCGTCTTCCGTTTCGCTCTAGGCGGAATGGCGGTGTGAGGGATAACCAAAGAAAAGGCCGTGCCCCCATGCGGGGCACGGCCTTTTGATATTTTTGCAGCCTTGGCGTCAGGCCTGAGCCGACGTTTCGGCGGGCGCCTTGGCGGCTGCCGGCTTGGCCTCCGCGGTCTCGCCTTCCTTCTTGGCGCTCACGGCCTTCTTTTCCGGCATGGGCGGCTCCACGATGGTGCCGTCCGGCATCACCATGGAGAGCGCCTGCACGGGACAGGCCTCCATGCAGGCCGTGATCTTCTTGCCGTTCTCCATGCGCCAGGCGTGGCACATGTCGCAACGCACGGCCACTTCGCGGCCCGGCGCCACCAGGGCCGGGGCCTCCTCACCTTCGGCGGCGGGAACTTCCTGGGCCGCGGCGTCCATGGAGATGGTGCCGTAGGGGCAGGACTTGATGCACATCTGGCAGGCGATGCAGAGTTCTTCATTGAAGAGGATGCGGCCGTCCTCCTCCTGCTGGAGCGCGCCGGTGGGACAGACATTGCAGCAGGGCGCGGGCTGGCACTGGTGGCAGCGCACCGTGGTCTTGAGCCCTTCCGCCTTGATCACCTGCACGCGCGCGACGAGTGTGTCACGGTGCTTCATGGCCTCCTTGAAGCTCATGTTGTGGTGGGCGGCGATGCAGGCCACCTCGCAGCGGCGGCAGGCGCGGCATTTTTCGGGAGTGACGCGGATGTGTTCAATCATGGTGCGCTTCCTCGGTATCGACGCGCAGGGACTGGAGCGTCAGCCCGTGCCCGCCGCTGAAATGGATGTTTTCGCCGCCGCACTCGGGGCAGGCGAAGTGGCGTTGCCGCAATTCAAACGCATGGCCGCAGTCTTCGCAGCGGCAAGCCAGGGGCGCGGTTTCGAGGGTCAGCTTGGCGCCCTCGGCTGCAGTGCCCTCGGCGAAAAGCTCAAAACAGGCCTCGAGCGTGCGGGGCTCCACACAAGCGATGAGCCCCATCTCGCAGACGAGTTCCTCGATGCGGGCGATGCGCTGCTCCGGGTGGGCGGCATTGTGCTCCGCGACCGACTTCAGGGCCAGGCCGAGCAGGCCCTGGACAAGGCTCGCCTCATGCACGGGCGCGCCGCCCCCTCGTCGGGGCATGCGCCCCGTGGCCTGCTCTGGCCTGCGTGACCACGGGACGACGCGCCGGAATATCCATAAGCCCTAGCGCTCCGTGCAGGACACGCAGGGGTCGATGCTGTTGGTGATCAGCGCCACGTCCGCCACCGCGCAATCGCGCATCATGACGCCCAGCGACTCCCAGTTCATGTAGGAAGGCACGCGCCACTTGAGGCGTTCGGGCGTTTCCGAGCCGTTGGTGCGGATGTAGTAGAACACCTCGCCGCGCGGCGCCTCGCTGCGGGCCGTGGCCTGCGTCACCGGGATGGGGTTCATGGCGCAGGTGACTGGGCCCTCGGGCATCCGCTCGCAGCACTGGCGGATGAGCCCGAACGACTCGAAGATCTCGTCGAGGCGCACCTGGGTGCGGGTGTGCACATCGCAGCCGTCCTTGATGATGGACTTGAACTCAAGGTCGGGATAGGCGGCGTAGGGCGATTCCTTGCGCACGTCGTTCATCACGCCGGAGCCGCGCGCCACCGGTCCGACCACGCCGAGGCGGATGGCGTCCTCCTTGGGGAGGAGGCCGATGCCCTTGGTGCGCGTGACCACATTGTGGTTGGTGTTGTAGATGTCGCGGATCTCCTCCACCTGCGGCTCCATCTTGGCGATCTGGGAGAGGATGTATTCGAGCAGCTTCGGGTCCACGTCGCACTTGACGCCGCCGAGGCAGTTGGAGGCCAGGTTCATGCGGTTGCCGTAGACCGTCTCCTTCACGTCCTGTATGATCTCGCGCACTTCCATGACGTGCATGAAGAGCGACTTGAAGCCGATGATATGCGCCTGGATGGCCGTGTTGAAAAGGTGCGAGGCCACGCGCTTGATCTCTTCGGCGAGCACGCGCAAATAGCGCGCCCTGGGCGGGATGCTCATGCCGAGCGCGTTCTCCACGGCCATGCAGTAGGTGAAGGAATGGCTGTTGGAGCAGAGCGAGCACACGCGCTCTGTGAGGGTAACGTTCTTGACAAGGTTGCGCTGCTGGGCCAGCGCCTCCATGCCGCGATGCACATGGCCGGAGGTGAGGTCCACATTGCGGATGGTCTCGCCCTCCACCTCGAGGCGGAAGTAAACCGGCTCCTCCAGGGCCACATGGACGGGCCCGAGGGGCATGGTAAAGGTATTCTTGCTCATGAGTTACTCCTTGCCCTGAAGGATGCGTTCCCAAAGGTCTTGGGAGCTGGCGCCGTTCATCATGATGGAGAGCGGCACGAGCTCGCCGAGCAGGCCCTTGTCCAGCTCTTCGTCAAGGAAGAGGCGGCGCGGGTTGGGCTGGTTGACGATCTTGATGCCATAGAGCTCCATCATTTCGCGCTCGTGCCAGTCGGCATTGTTGAAGAGCGGCGTGATGGAGGGCACCTGCGGGTGTTCCGCGTCCAGCGGCACCGTGACGCTGTAGACCACGCCCTCGAGCACAAACTGGTAGCAGAGCGCCTGCATGGGGCCAGTGTCCGAGTGGCGGTTGTAGGCGGTGATCATGGCGAGGCGCGAGCCCTGCGAGTGCAGGATGTCCGCCGCCTGCAAGAGCTGGTGGGGCGTGTCGATCTGGAACCAGTGGTAGGCGTTGCCAAAGCTGTCGCTCGTGTGGCGCACGCTGCCCCCGTGGGCGCACAAGGGCTCGATGCCCTCGATGATGGTGCTGTTGCCGCGAATGATGTCGTGCATGGGTCGGTCCTATGCTGAAGTTTATTGCTTGCGCAGCAATAACTAAGTCGTTTTCCGCTCTTGTCCGCACAGGCGGACAAAATTTTTCGGAGCTCAGGCTTTTTCTTCCGCCGGGGCCGGCTCCTCGACGGGCAGGTTCATCTGGGTGGAGGGGGCCTCCTCCAGATGGCCCACCTCAGGCTCCGGCGGGGTGGGAGGGTCCGGCAGGGCGGCGGCCTCCCTGATCTCTTCCGTCTCCACGGCCGGATAGACGCACTCGATGCGCTTGGCATCCTCGAGCTGGCGGCACTTGGGGCAGAGGTGCCGGATCTCCTCGGGGGAGATGTTGGCGTCGTGCGCGTAGATCTTTTCCGCCAGCTTGAGCGGGATGGGCCGGATGAGCGTGCCGCAGTGCGCGCACGGCTCGTAGTCGATGGTGTGCTGCTCCAGCATCTCGTACTTTTCCGACTCGGGGTGCACGAGATGCCAGTCATTGGTGATGCTCATGGCGCCTGTGGGGCAATAGTGGCGGCAATTGGCGCACAGGCAGCAGGAATCCTGCCAGATGGTGATAGTGTAGCCGCTCTTGTCCGGCTTGGGCGAGATGTCGATGGCGCCCGCCGTGCAGACATGCCGGCAGACGCCGCAGCCCACGCAGAGGTCGGGGTCCACCACGGCCTTGCCGCGCAGGCGCTTGGGCGTGAAGGTCGGGCCCAGCGGGAAGGGATCGGTGCTCGGCCCGTCCAGAAGATTGCGGAACAGAACTTTCAGAAAGCCCGCCATATATCAGTCCTCCTGAGCCTTGGCGTCAATGGGGTGGGGGCTCGTAGTCGCGGCAGCGCCGGCCCGCGCCTCGGCGCGGTGCAGCCAGCCGGGCTCGCGGCCCATGAGGCCGCAGACATTGTGGCAGACGCCACAGCGGTGGCAGCGCTCGCCGTCGTCGCGCATGGCCGCGCGAAGGCGCGCCAAGGAGCGCGCGAAGAGGCCGCCGGATGTCCTCATCCCTCGATGCCCAGTTTTTTCTTCCAGACTTCCAGCGCCTTGGCCACGCCCTCGAGGATGGCCTGGGGCCGGGGGGGGCAGCCGGGCACGTTCACGTCCACCGGGATGTAGCGGTCGATGGGCCCCTCGATGGAATAGCCCCCGCGGAACACGCCGCACGAGATGGGGCAGATGCCCACGGCCACCGTCACCTTGGGTTCCGGGATCTCGTCCCAGACCTTGAGCACCCGGTCCTTGACGCGGGTGGTCAAAGGCCCGGTGATGAGCACGATGTCCGCATGGCGCGGGCTGCCGCAATACCGGCAGCCGAGGCGCTCCACGTCATAGCGCGGGATGCAGGCCGTGGTGGCGAGCTCCACGTCGCAGCCGTTGCAGGAGCCCGCATTGATGCGGAAGAGCCACGGCGAGCGGACGGAAAGTTTCTTCAGCGTAGTATCCAGAGCCACGGCTGCCTCCTTACATCACCCAGACAAGAATGAGACTGCACAGCGCGAGCCCGGTGGGCACCGTCACATAAAAGCGAAACGCCTGCTCGATGCGGTAGCGCCCCGTCGCCGACTTGACGATGGTGAGCGAGATGAGCATGAGCACCAGGCACTTGAGCACGAACCAGACAAGGTTCACCGGCCACCAGTCGCAGATGGTCCCGGGGAAGAAGAGCGCCACCCCGAGCCCGAGCACCACGAAGGTCTTGAGCGCGCTCGTCACCTGGAAGAGCGCCAAAAGCGGGCCGCCGTACTCGAGCAGGGGGCCTTCGAGGATCTCGGTTTCCGCCTCGGCGATGTCGAAGGGCGCGGCGCCCATGGTGCCCGGCAGGAAGATGAGGTAGGCGACGAGCGCCGGGATCATGGCCGGGTTGAGCCCGAGGGAGCCGTATTCCTGCTGCCAGGCGACGATGTGCAGGAGGGAGAACTCGGCCCCCCAGGCGCCGCCGTTCATGGCCTTGCCCACCAGCATGGCCACGGCCAAGAGGATCATGAGCAGCGGCGTCTCGTAGGCGAGCATGAGCAGCATCTCGCGCGAGAAGCCCATGGCGCCGAAGGGCGAGCTGGAGGCCGAGCCGCCCAGCATGAGGGCCATGGCCGGGATGGGCAGCAGGTAGAAGATGACGAGCAGGTCGCCCATGTTGAAGAGCCCGTCAAAGACCCCGGGGATGGGGATGAAGGCCGCGCAGACCGCCATGCCCGTGAAGCCGAACACCGGGGCCAGCAGGAAGGCCGAGCGCACGGCCGTCTTCGGGATCAGCGTCTCTTTCGTCAGGAGCTTGGCCGCGTCCAGCCAGGGCTGGATGAGCGGCGGCCCGACGCGGCGCTGGAGGCGGGCCTCCACGCGCCGGTCAAGCCCCTTGAAGAGGAAGCCCACAATCAGGGCAAAGGCCCCGCCGGGGAAGATGCACATGTGCAGGATGGCAAGCAGGGTGTCGCTCATGAGCGGTTCTCCTTGGGGGCGCTGTCGCCGCCGAGCATGCGCACGAGGTCGCCGTAGATGCTCGCGGGCGTCATGCGGCTGGTGGCCGTTTCGGTGGGCAGGCCGCAGGTGTGGACATCGATCTCACGCAGGCGCGTGAAGCGGCGCACGAACCATGTGCCGCCGGCGAAGGCCAGGGCCATCATGATGAACATGCCGGTGGCGTTCCATGTGCCGGGGCCCGACAGAATGCCCGAGATGCCCACATTGAGCGGCGAGGCGCCGTACTGGGCGAGGATATTGTTGATGTGCATGAGCGGTAGCCCGGGGAAGATGCCCGTCACCACGCAGCCCAGAGCGAGGATGCCCATGGGCACGCGCATGACGAGCGGCGCCTCCGTCACCTTGTCCAGATGCGGCCCGGGCTGGCCCAGGAAGGCCGCGTGCATGAACTTGGCGATATAGGCCAGCGTGATGACGCTGCCCACGAGGGAGAGCAGGGCCAGGAAGGGCTGGTCGGCCTGCATGAGCGCGTGGTAGATGAGCCACTTGGAGGAGAAGCCGCTCGTCGGCGGCACGCCCACCAGGGAGAGGCCCGCGATGGCGAACATGAGGAGCGTGAACGGCATCTTGCGGCCGATGCCACCGAGGTCGTCCAGGGTGTCCGCATGCGTGGCGAACATCACCGCGCCGCAGATGAGGAAGAGCAGGTCCTTGAAGAACACATGGTTGATGAGGTGCAGAAGGCCGCCCGCATAGCCGAGCGCGCCGCCCGCGGCCACGGCCAGCACCATGTAGCCGAGCTGGCTCACCGTGGAGTATATGAACACGAGCTTGATGCCGTTGGCGCGGAGCGCCTGGACGGCGGCCATGATGATGGTGATGCCGCCGATCCACATCACCACGGTGGTGATGATGCTCTCGCCGAGGCCGCTCACGAGGCCCGCCAGGGCGAAGCCGCCGCCGAGCAGCATGAAGAGCTTGACGAGGCCGATGATGGCGCTCTTCAGGAGGACGGACGAGATGTAGCCGGAAACGGGCGTGGGCGCCAGCGCCGGGTGCATCTGCCAGTCGATGCGGAAGGGAAGCTGCGCCGCCTTGAGCACGAAGCCGATGGCGAGCAGCGCCATGCCGAGCCACGCCGCCCAGGGGGAGATGCCGCCCAAGATGCCGGAGAGCAGGCTCGTATTGAAGGGCGTGAAGGGCCCGAGCACGGCGAGGCCCACAAAGAGGAAGCCCGCGCCGAAGAGGTTGAAGAGGAAGTACTTGAACGCCTCGCGCAGCGAGTCGGGGTCGCCCTCATGGGCGATGGACATGTAGAGCGTCCACGAGCTCATGATCTCCCAGAAGAGGAAGAAGCTCAAAAGGTACTGGCTCGCGGACATGCCCACGAGGCCGCCGCACATGCAGGTGAAGGCGCAGTAGAAGCGCCACTGCGAGTGGCTGTGCGACATGTAGCCCACGGCGTAGGCCATGTTGATGGCGCCCACCAGCGGCACGATGAGGGCGAAGCAGAAGGAGAGCGTGTCGAGGTCGCGCCCGAAGATGAGCACGAGCAGCGCCGTCACGAGCAGCACGCCCACGCTCATCCAGCCGGCCATGCGCGGCTTCCCGCAGAAGAGTGCGGGCAAGACCGCGCCGAACACCGGGAAGATGACGTAAATGGGCCAGTTGACGCTCATGGCCGCGAGGATGGCCGGGGCCTGCGCCGGCACTTCGTAGGCCAGCGACGCCACCGGGAGCACCAGCGGCATGAGCACTTGCGGCGCGAGGCCGGCCACGAGGCTCATGGCGGCGAGCACCAGCATGGCGATACGCATGGTGAAGGGCGCCTCTTCGGCCACGGGCAGGTCCGCCGGCCGCTGCTCGAAGACCAGGGTCTTGAGGATCCGCCCGTAGTACACCGCGCCCACGAGCGCGCCGGCCAGCAGGAGCACGGCCACCCAGATGTGCCCGGCGCTCACCGCGGCCTGGATCATGAGGAACTTGCTGTAGAAGGCGCCGAAGGGCGGGAGGCCCATGATGCTGATGAGGCCCACGCACATGCAGGCGACCGTCCACGGCATCTGGTGCCCCAAGCCCCGCAGGTCGGCGAGGTTGCGGCTGCCGGCCCGCATGATGAGCGCGCCCGCGGCGAGGAAGAGCAGGTCTTTCATCACCGCGTGATTGAACACATGCCAGAGCGCGCCCGCCGTGGCGAGCCAGGTCCCGAGGCCGAGCACCAGCGCGATCTCGCCGATCTGGCCCATGGTGGAGTAGGCGAGCATGCGCTTGATGTCGCTCTGCATGAGGGCCATGATTTCGCCATAGATGAGCGTGGCCGCGCCCATGCCGCAGAGCCATGTGCCGAACCACGAGAGGCCGAACATGCCGGGGAGTTCGCTCTCCGGGCGGCCCACCCCGATGATGATGACGGAGAGGATGCCGAAAATGCCCATCTTGGTGATGACGCCGGAAAGGGGCGCGGACACCGAGGAGGGCGCGGCCGGGTGCGCGTCGGGCAGCCACGAGTGCAGGGGCACGAGGCCGGCCTTCACGCCGAAGCCGGCGAGGCAGAGGATGAGCCCCATCTGGAGCCACGCGGGCAACTGGAAGACGAGGCCCGGCTCCAGCGAGAACACCTTGAGCAGGAAGAGCCCGGGCAGCATGAAGAGCGCGCCGCCCGCGCACATGACATAATACTTGAGGCCCGCGTCGTAGGCCGCCGGCTTTTCCTCATGGACCACGAGGAAGTAGGAGGCGAAGGTCATCAGCTCCCAGTAGCCGTACATGGCCATCACGTCGGGCGTGGAGACGATGCCCGCGAGCGACGCGAAGGTGAGGAGCAGGAAGAACCAGTACCAGCCCTTGCGCCCATCGTGGATGTAGCTCAGGGAGTAGACGGCCACCACGAGGCCGATGAGGGCGATGATGACGAGGAAGAACTGCGCGAGCGGCGCGGCCTCGGCCACGCAGACGGCGGCCAGCGCGCAGGCGAAGAAGAGGGTGCCGATATAGGGCGCCACCTGCACGCGCATGAGAAAGGCCGCGCCCGTCACGAAGGCGCCGATATAGAGGCACCAGAAGGCCGGGCTCACCGGGCTGTGCGGCAGCGCAAGGCCGAAGGCGCCGCCGATGGCGTCGGTGATGGGCGCGCGGAACACGCCGAGCAGGGCCACCGCGAGGCCGAGGACGAAGAGCGCCGGCGTGAGCCCGGTGCCGAAGAGGACGGCCTTTTCGCCCGCAACTTCCTTGCCCCCGGCGGGGCGCTCAAGGCAGATGTGCCGCACGGCCACCACGTAGAGCCAGATGAAG
Source organism: Desulfovibrio sp. ZJ746 (assembly GCF_011039155.1). Lineage (NCBI taxonomy): Bacteria > Pseudomonadati > Thermodesulfobacteriota > Desulfovibrionia > Desulfovibrionales > Desulfovibrionaceae > Desulfovibrio > Desulfovibrio sp. ZJ746. The sequence continues at coordinate 173,606 of NZ_JAAKEK010000001.1, forward strand.
ATGGTGGTCGCCGCGGCCATGAGCATGAGGCAGAAAAAGCCGCCCGCGGGCAGCGTTTCCAGAAGGCCCACGGTGAGGAGCGCCCGCGCCTCGGGCAGGAGGAAGGGGCTCCCGCCGACGGCGGCCAGCAGGCCCAGGCCGAAGAGCGCGCCGGCCCAGGGCCTGGCCTGGCCCTGACCGTTGAGCTCGTCCAGCGAGGGGCCCGCCGCAAGGAGATTGCGGAAGGGACAGGCGCACGCGCTCTCCGCAGGGGCCGAAAGCCTCGCCAGGGCACACCAGGCGAGGAGGCGCGCGGCGATCTGGAAGATGGCGAAGAGCCAGAGGCCGGTGAGCCCCGCCGCCACCTGCGCGCAAAGCGCCATGCAGATGACGCCCACATCGTGCAGGCCGCCCCAGAGGATGAGCCGGCGCGGGTCGTTGCGCTGCTGCACGGCCTTGGCGGTGGCGTAGAGCAGGAGGAGTGAGCCGACGGCCAGCGGCAGCCAGGAACCGCTTGTGGTGAACAATGCTGCTGTCATAGACGCCCCATTGGTAGGAATCTTCAAGCCCTGCCCGCATCCGGCGGCGCAACGGCGCAGGAGGCCCTGCGGGCAGCCGGGGAGCTGACTGAAAAATTCGAATATGGAGAAACCTAGCCTATTCGGTCTACCCTGACAAGCGCCAAAAACTTTTTTTCCGATGTGAAAAAAAGGATTTTTCAACTGCCTGTCCCGCAAGGAATATTCAGGGCGCAGCCTGCTTCTGGCGGGAGCTTTCGGCGACCATGCGGCCGAAAGGCAAAAAAAGGGCGCCCCGAAGGGCGCCCCGAGCGTCAGCGGCAAGCCGCCGTCGCCATCTTACATGGTGCTGCCGGAGGCGGCGCGCTGCATCTTGATCTCGACCTTGTCGGTCAGGCCCTCGTAGTACTTGCGCAGGATGGCGAGCACTTCGGGGCGGCCGAAGTGATCCGGCACTTCCGCGCCTTCGGAGAGCATCTTGCGCAGCTTGGTGCCGGAGAGGATGACGCGGTCTTCCTTGCCGTGCGGGCAGGTGCGCATGGAGGCCATGCCGTCGCACTTCTTGCAGTAGAAGGTCCAGTCGATGTCGAGGGGCTGGCAGAGCAGGCGCTTGCCTTCGTCCTCGGGCTGCGGGATCTTCTTGAAGATCTCCTGCGCCTCGAACATGCCGTAGAAGTCGCCCACGCCCGCGTGGTCGCGGCCGACGAGCAGGTTGTTGATGCCGTAGTTCTGGCGGAAGGTGGCGTGCAGCAGGGCTTCGCGCGGGCCGGCATAGCGCATGTCGAGCGGATAGCCGGACTGGATGACGAATTCCTTGACGAAATAGTTGTCCACCAGGGTATCGATGCACTTCACGCGCACTTCGGCCGGGATGTCGCCGGGCTTGAGCGAGCCCACGAGGGAGTGGATGACCACGCCGTCGCAGACCTCGATGCCGATCTTGGCGAGATATTCATGCGAGCGGTGCATGGGGTTGCGGAGCTGGAGCGCCGCGACCTTCTCCCAGCCGCGCTCGTCGAGCTTTTCGCGCAACTGCGCCGGGGTCATGTAGACGCCGGGGAAGCGCTCCGGGAAGTCGCCCTGCGAGAGCACTTTCACCGGGCCCGCGATGTTGTACTCCTTCTGGGCGAGCACCATCTTGACGCCGGGATGGTCATTGGGGGCCACTTCCCAGAACTTCTCGGAGTCCGGGCCCTCGCCCTTGAAGACCATCTCGCATTCCCACTTCTTGTCGTCCTCGGTCATCTCATAGATCTCTTCGATCTTCATGGTCGCCATGATCTCGCCATTGCGGACCAGGGCCACCTCTTCGCCGACCTTGAGGCCCTTGGCCTCCTCGGCGGAGATGTCGAGCGTGACCGGCAGCGGCCAGAAGGTGCCGTCGGTGAGCAGCATCTTTTCGCAGACGCTCTTCCAGTCGGCCTTGTTCATGAAGCCGTTGAGGGGCGAGAAACCGCCAATGCCCATCATGATCAGGTCGCCCTTGGCGCGGGAGGAGATCTCGATCTTTTTCAGGCCCTCGGCCTTTTTCTTTTCGTCTTCCAGGGCCTTGCCTTCGAGAAGGCAGCACACGAGACCCTTGCCGCCATGCGGGGGTACCAGCTTGGACATTGCGAAATCCTCCATGTTTTGGTTCCGGGCGAACCGCTCCCGGCGGCTGCCCGGCAGCCCCGCGGTGCGGCTTCGGGGCGCACTCGCTGCGCCGCCAGTGGAATGGTTCCGCGACCATCTTGTGAATATTCTAACAAAAAGTCAACCACCTTTGAAAACTTTTCGCGCTTCAGTGCGCGTCCGTGAGGAGAAATTTGGAGGGAGGGATGGCCGGAGAGGCGCGAGCCGCGCGGCGATGCGGGCGCGGGGGCTGTACGGGCTCAGGCGCCGATTTTTTCGCGGATGAAGGCGAGCCGGTGGCCGTAGGTATGGGCGGCGCGCAAATGCTCGCGCCATGCCTGACGCAAATCCCGCGCGTGTTGCGAGTTTGCGGCGAGGGACGCGACGCGCGGGCCGAGTTCCGCGCGGGAGGTGAGGGTGATGGGCGCCGTGAGCTCGTGGGGGAAGATGTCGAGGCCCTTTGTGGCGTCGGTGAGCAGCAGGCCCCCGGCCGCCCAGACGTCGAAATGGCGCTGGCTCAGGCTCGCCGGCAGGAGGAGGCTCGTCACATTGAGCACGGCGGAGGCTTGGCGGTAGACTTCGGGGAGGCTGCCGTAATAATCCACAGGGGCCTCGGGCTCGCAGCCGGGCACGAGCTCGCGCCAGAGCGCGTCCCCGGTGACGCGCAGGCCCAGCGGCAGGCCGGCCGCTATCCAGCGGCTGCGGTTGGCCTGGGCGCAGCGCTCAGCGCCAAGGCCGGCGGCGCGCACCTCATGCCCGGGCCAGAGGCGCACATGGAGGCGTTGCGCCCACCAGTGGAAATTGGCCAGCCGGGAGGGAGCGGCGCTTTCGCGCGTCAGGGCAAGGGCGCGGGCCAGCAGTTCCCCGGGCACGCGCGCGGCCGCGAAAAAGCGCTCCCGGCCGGGAAAGGCCGCGCGCCCCACGAAGCGCGGGGCAAGCCGCGCGAGGTGCCCTGCCTCGGTTTCGTCCGGGAGCGGCCGCCACATGTGCGGCGCCACGGCCAGCGGCAGGTGGTGCACGCTCGTGGCCCCGTACTCGGTGAGACCGGGGATGAAGCTCGCGTCCGTCACGAAGAGATGGGCCTCGCGCCACCACGGAAGGCGCGCCGCCGGGAGCACATGCCAGGGATTGTCCACGAACCACAGCGCCACGGGCACGCCAAGCGCCCGGCAGGCGTGGAAGACGCGGCCCTCCGCATCCATGCCGCGCAGGTTGACGGAGAGCGCGAAGGCCGGGAGCCTTCCCCCCCAGGCATCGGGGAGCTCCGCCGCCCCGCGCGGGGCCGGCCCGCAGAAGGGGGAAAAGCCGGCTTCTTCCAGCGCGGTGCGCAGTTCCCGGTGCAGGAGCTGGGTTTCATCGCCGGGCAGCCACACCGTCGGGGCCGGTGCCCCCGGCAGGGCCGTGGCTTTGGCTTCGATGCGGCCTGCGATGGGACCCCAGAAGTCCGGCGCGAGCCTGAGGGAAGGCCGGTAGAGGTGGACGGCGGCGCCGGAAAGCCGCGCGGCCTCCCCGGGCGTGAGCCGGCGCCAGCCCGGAGGGGCGAAGCCGGCGGGGCGAAGCCTGCCCAGGGTCCGGCCATCCTCCACCCAAAAGACCGTGCCGCCGCGCTCCGCGGCCGCGCGCACGAAGGGCAGCTCTTGCGGGTTTCCGGGGCCGAGCCCGAGCAGGAGCACGTCCCGGTGATTCCCCCCGGGATTGAGGAGTTCCCAGGCGTCGGGAGCGTCAGGCAGGCTCACGGGGCGCCCGGCGAAGTCGGGAAGGCGCGGACGCTCAGGGGCACTCATGCGCCGGCTCCGGCTGAGGATGTGAAGAAGCCACGCCCCATGTCCGCCTCACTGCCGGGAAAGAGTCCCGGATGGTCGGGCGCCAACGGGTCCGACAGGGCCACTTTCGTGGCGGTATCACGGGCTGCGTCCCGCGGGGGCGGCACAAGGCGGGGGGGCTGCATGGGCCTTATCTGGGCCAGAGCGCCGTGGCCGCGGCGTAGAGCCCGAGGCGCTTCGCGCCCTCCCTGAAGGCCGCCCCAGATGCGGCGAGGGCGGCGGGCGCCGGGATGCGCGCATCCGCCTTGGCCGCGGCCGTCAGCGCCGCGAAGAGCGCGGCGGAAAAGGCCTGGCAATTGTCCGACTTGCCGGGCGTGAACTCGAGGTCGGTGAAGCCCCCGTATCCGCATGCCTTGGCCGCGAGCTCCGGCTGCTGGCCGAGCGCCCGGAAATAGAGGTAGTCATAGAAGGCGCTCGGCGGCAGGGCGTCCTGCTGGCCGTCCTTGGGCGGCCACGCGTCGAGCGGCCATTCTTCGTCAAAAAGGCGGAAGCCGGCGAGATGGCACTGGGCGAGGCGCGGGTCGCGCTTGGCGGCCACGGCATCCTCGGCATAGAGCTCCTGATACGGGCCGGCCACGCCATCGCTCACCCGGCAGAGCTTGCTGCCCTGAAAGAGCGATTCCACGGGCATGCGCTTGCCGTGGGCCTCGAGGCAGAGCTCGAAGCCGCTCAGGGCGCGCCCGTCCGCCATGGCGGACTTGGTGGAGATCTCAAGCAGGCTCGCCTTGGGCGCGAGCGCATGCGCCGCGGCCTGCATGGCGTCGATGGAGCGCCGCTTCTGCGCGAGCGACATGCCCGGGAACCACTGGAAGCTGACTTCCTCCACGCGCACCCAGGACTCGGCGGGCGTGGTGACGAAAAAGACGGGACGCGTTGCCATGCGGGCCTCCTTGGGGATTTCAGAAAAGCGTATATCAGCCAATACAAATACAGTTGACAGGTATTCCTTCAGTCCGTCTGGAGCGAAGCGGAAGACGGGTGCTGGTGCCGGAAGAATCCTAAAAAATAAGATTTTTTGCTGCTGGCAAGGAAGACGAAAATTTCCGAAGGGAGTGTACTCAAGTACTCGACCGAGGAAATTTTTTTCTGACGCAGCCAGCAGCAAAAAGGCTGTTTTTGACGGATAATTTCGGCATTATCAGTGCAGCATAGGAACATCAACAACTCACAATCATAGCTTCAACATCAGGAACGGCAGCTTTCCGCCCGGCCCTCGAGCCCGAAAAAGCGCCGCGTGTTCCTGCCGCAGGTGCGCCACAGCTCTTCCGGCGCCACGCCCCGCGCCTCGGCCACGGCCCGCGCGGTAAAGACCGTATAGGCCGGCTCGTTGCGCGTGCCCCGCCAGGGCACGGGCGAAAGATAGGGCGCGTCCGTCTCAAGCAAAAGGCGATCTTCCGGGATGACGGCCACGGCCTCCCGGAGCGCCCCGTTGGCGGGATAGGTGACGGGCCCGGGCACGGAGATGTGCCAGCCGTTGGCGAGAATGCGCCGCGCCAGCGCGGGCGCCCCCCCGAAGCAGTGCCAGAGCAGCGGATAGCCCGCGAAGCCCCGCGCCTCGAGGATGGAGAGGCATTCCGCCTCCGCCTCCCGGCAATGGAGCACCACGGGCTTTTCAAGGGCGCGGGCCATGTCGAGCTGCGCGGCGAAAGCGGCCATTTGCAGTTCGCGCGGGCAGTCGTCCCAGTGGAAGTCGAGGCCGATCTCGCCCACGGCCCGAAGGCGCGGCTCAGCGGCGAAGGCGGAGGCTATGCTGTCGAGGCAGGCGGGCGTGCACTTTTCGCCGTCACAGGGGTGGATGCCGAGCAGGAAGAAGACCCCGGGGTGAGCGGCAAAAAGCCCGCGTCGTTCCGTAAAGGCCTCGGGCGAAAGAAAGACATTGCCGATGCCCGACACCCCGGCCTCGCGGGCGCGGGCGAGCACGGCCTCCCGGTCGGGGTCGAATTCCGCCCCGTCAAGGTGGGCGTGGCTGTCCACGCCGCCCGGGGGCAGGGCCACGGTGAGCGGGTCGATCCGCTGCGGTTTCTTGTGTCCCATCGTTGCCTGCCTGTGTCTCAGCCTCGTTTTTGCGGGAAGCCGCCATCCTAGCAGAGGGGCGCCGGGCGCGCAAGAAAGCCATTGCCATGCCGGCTCTTTGCGCGTAAGAGTGCGGTGCGCGCCCGGGCGGCCAAAGGCCGCGAAAGGCGCGGGGAGGATGGCATGCACTTGCGCAAAAGGGTCCTTGTCACCGGCGGTTCCGGCTTTCTCGGCTCGCACCTCTGCGCCCGGCTTCTCAGGGAGGGCAACGAGGTCATCTGCGTGGACAATTTTTTCTCCAGCGCCCGCTCCAACGTGGAAGAGCTCATGGACAACATGCGCTTTGAGCTCATCCGCCACGACGTGACCTTTCCGCTCTATATCGAGGTGGACGAGATCTACAATCTCGCCTGCCCGGCCTCGCCCGTCCATTACCAGCACGACCCGGTGCAGACCATCAAGACCTGCGTGCACGGGGCCATCAACATGCTCGGGCTCGCCAAGCGTTTGCGCGCGCGCATCTACCAGGCCTCGACCAGCGAGGTCTATGGCGACCCCGAGGTGCATCCCCAGCCCGAATCCTACTGGGGCCATGTCAACCCCATCGGCATCCGCTCCTGCTACGACGAGGGCAAGCGCTGCGCCGAGGCGCTCTTCTTCGCCTATTGGCGGCAGGGGGGCCTGCCCATCAAGGTGGGCCGCATCTTCAACACCTACGGGCCGAAGATGCACCCCAACGACGGCCGCGTGGTCTCCAACTTCATCGTCCAGGCCCTCAAGGGCGAGCCCATCACCATCTATGGCGACGGCAGCCAGACGCGCTCCTTCTGCTATGTGGACGACCTCATCGACTGCATGGTGCGCTTCATGGCCTCGCGCGAGGACTTCACCGGGCCCATGAACATGGGCAACCCCGGCGAGTTCACCATCCGCGAGCTGGCGGAAAAGGTGGTGGACATGACCGGGAGCCGTTCGCGCATCATCCACGAGCCCCTGCCCGCCGACGACCCGGCCAAGCGCCGGCCCGACATCACGCTCGCCCGGCGCGAGCTCGGCTGGGAGCCTGTGACGCCGCTCGCCTCCGGCCTTGAGAAGACCATCGCCTATTTCGACGGCCTGCTCAAAGAAGGGCTCATCTAGCGGGGGACGCGTGCCTGGCGAAAAGGCGGGGCGTGTGGGCGGCTTTCAGGTTTTCCGGGACACTTCCCCGGAGGCGCGGGTATTCCATGGATTGTTATCTCGCCAGTCTTTGCGTTTTCGTGGCCTCGGCCCTCGTGCTCGGGGCGGCGGCCGTGGCGGCGTCCATCCGGCCGCCGCGCCCGCGCAGGAGCCGCCGGGTCAACGCGCTGGGCGCCGGCTGCGCGGCCTTGGGCTGCGCCGTTGGCTTTGCCGGCGCCGTCGGGGCGCTTATCAACGGCGGCGCGACGGTCGAGCTTCTTTGGGGCCTGCCCGTAGGCCACCTCGTGCTCCGGCTGGACGCCCTCTCCGCCTTCTTTCTCTTGCCGGTGTTCGGGCTTGGCTTTGTCTGCGCGCTTTCCGGCGGCATCGCCCTGCGCTCCGTGCGCCCGGGCGAGCACAATCTCGCGGCGCACTGGTTTTTCTTTCTCCTGCTGCTCACAGGCATGGCCTGCGTGATGTGCGCGGCCGACGCCATCTTCTTCCTGCTCGCGTGGGAGATCATGTCGCTCGCGCCCTTCTTCCTCATTGATTTCAACGATGGCGACAGCAAGGTGCGCGACGCCTCCTGGGTCTATCTCGTGGCGGCGCATCTCGGCGCGGTGTTCCTCATCGCCTTCTTCGTGCTGCTCTGGCAGGTGACGGGCTCGACGGCCCTCACGCTCGCGGCCTGTGCGCCGCTCTCCGACGCCGGCGCGGGGACGCTCTCGGTGCTCTTCGTGCTGGCCGTGGTCGGCTTCGGGGCCAAGGCGGGCATAGCTCCCTTGCATGTGTGGCTGCCCGAGGCGCACCCCGCCGCGCCGAGCCATGTGTCGGCCCTGCTCTCCGGGGCCATGATCAACGCGGGCCTCTACGGACTCATCCGCGCCCTGGCTCTTTTGGGCGGCTCGCCCTCGGCCGGGGTGCTCGGGGAGCTTCCCGAATGGTGGGGCTGGTTCCTGCTGCTGCTCGGGCTCGCCACGGCGCTCCTCGGCATCCTCAAGGCGCTGGGGCAGGGCAACCTGAAACGCCTGCTCGCGTATTCCAGCGTGGAGAACATGGGCCTCATGTTCATGGGCGTGGGCGCGGGCCTCGTGGGCGTGAGCGCGGGCGACGGCTGGACGGCGGCGCTGGGCTTTGCCGGCGCGCTTCTGCACATGCTCAACCACGCGGGCTTCAAGGGCCTGCTCTTCCTCTGCGCGGGCGAAGTGCTGCACGCCGCGGGCACGGTGCGCATGGAGCTTCTGGGCGGCCTGCAACGCCGCCTGCCCCTAGTGGGCGCGGCCTTCGCCCTGGGTGCCGCCGCCATCGCCTGCCTGCCGCCCCTGAGCGGCTTCACCTCGGAATTCGTGCTCGCCATGTCGCTTCTGGACGGCGCCTCGCTCCCCGGGGTGGAGCGGCAGCTCGTGCTGCTGTTCACGCTGGCCGGGCTCGCCCTCGTGAGCGGGCTCGCCGCCGCGGTCTATGTGCGGGCCTATGGCATCACCTTTCTCGGCGAGCCGCGCACGGGCTTTGCGGCCAATGCCCATGCCGTCGGGTGGCGCGGCGTGTGGCCGCTGATCATCCCGGCGGCGGCCTGCGTGGCCGGGGGGCTGCTCGCGCCGTATTTCTTTGATCTCGCCGCCGGCACGGCCGCTTCCGCCATCCCCCTGCCGCAGGGCCTGACCGGCTCGGCCACCGGGGCGGACGTGCAGATGCGCAGAAGCCTCGCCATCGTGGCCATGGTGAGCGGGGGCGGCGTGGCGCTGGCCTTTTTGCTCTTCGCCGCGCGCGGCCTGCTCCTTCGGCGGCACGGCGTCCTGCGCGAAAACACCTGGGGCTGCGGCTACCAGGCCTCCTCGGCGCGCATCCAGTATACCGCTGCCTCCTTCGCCGAGCCGCTGGCGCGCCTTTTCGCGCCCGGCATGGGCCTTCTGAAGCGCGGCGGCGCGCCCGAGGGCATCTTCCCCGAGCGCGCGGTCTTCAGCACCTCCGCGCCGGACAGGCTCAGGACCCATGTCTTCGCGCCGCTCTTCGAGCTCGTGGAGCGGGCCTGCAATGCCTGCAAGATCCTCCAGCACGGCAAGATCCATCTCTACATCCTCTATATCCTCGCCACGGTGGTGGGGCTGCTCGTCTGGGGGCTCAGGCCATGAACGCGCCCGCCTGCTTCCTCGTCCAGCTCGGGCTCGCGCTCGTGCTCGCGCCGCTTTTGCCGGGCGTCATCAACCGCGTCAAGGCCAAGGTGGCCGGCCGGCGCGGCAAGCCCCTGCTCCAGACCTACTATGATTTAGCCAAGCTCCTCGGCAAGGGCGAGGTCGTAAGCCGCACCACCACCTGGACTTTCGCCGCCGGCCCCGGCGTGTCGCTGGCTGCGGCCCTGTGCGCGCTGGCCCTGTTGCCCATGGGCGGCGTGACTTCGCCGCTGGCCTTCGGCGGGGACTTCCTGCTCGCCGCCTATCTGCTCGGCATGGGGCGCTTCGCCACCATGCTGGCCGCGCTCGACACCGGCTCCTCCTTCGAGGGCATGGGCGCGAGCCGCGAAGCCGCCTTTTCCGCCCTGGGCGAGCCCGCGCTCTTCCTCGCCTTTCTCACGCTCACGAGCCTCTCTCTCGACCTCGGGCGCGGCGAGGCCGGGCTTTCCGTGGTGGACGCGCGCGCGGCCTTTTCGCTCTCCGCGCTCTTCAATGGCGACATGGCCGCGTTCTGGCAGTCGGGGCGCCCCGAGCTTCTGCTGGCGCCGGCGGTGTTTTTCGCGCTGCTCCTGGCCGAGAACTGCCGCATCCCCGTGGACGACCCCACCACGCACCTCGAGCTGACCATGATCCACGAGGTCATGGTGCTGGACCACTCCGGCCCCAACCTCGCCATGATCGTTTACGGCGCGGCGCTCAAGCTCTGGTTTTTCGCGGCGCTCGTGGCCGGGCTCCTCGTACCGCCGCTGCCGCTCTGGCAACATGCGGCGCTTTCGCTCGCCGCCATCTTCGGCATCGGCTGCTGCGTGGGCCTGGTGGAATCGGGCATGGCCCGGCTCAAGCTCACGCGCGTGCCGCATTTTCTCGGCGTGGCCGCGGCCCTGGCGGCGCTGGCCCTTATCCTGACGCAGGCCCGGTAGCCGCCGAAGCCACGGAGAGCGAGCCCCATGATCCCGCTGATTTCGCTGAACTCGCTATTTTCCACCATGTTGTTTTTGCTTCTGCTGAACAACCTGCTCCTCTTGGGCGCGCCGGGCCTGCGCGCGCTCATCCGGCTCACGGCCTTTCAGGGCATCCTGCTTGGCGTGCTGCTCTTCGGCATGGAGCACGCGCTGCTCGCCTGCGCGGTGCTCGGCATCAAGGGCCTGCTTTTGCCCGGCCTTTTGGAGCGCACCCGGCGCAGGCTCGGCGCAGCGGACGAGCCCCGGCCGCGCATGCACCTTGGGGTGTGCGTGGTCACGGGCATTCTGGGCCTCGTCTTTTCGCTCTGGCTGGAGACGCGGCTCCCCATCCTGCCCGACCTCTTCCCGCCGCTGCTTTTGCCCACGGCGCTGACCACGCTCTTTTGCGGGCTCATCCTCGTGGTGGGGCGGGCCACGGCCATTTCGCAGGTCATCGGCTATCTCGTGGCGGAAAACGGCATCTTCCTCCTCGGCATGCCGCTCATGGCCGCGGGCGCCATCTGGTTCGAGCTCGCGCTCCTGCTCGACATCTTCGTGGCCGTCTTCGTCATGGGCAATGCCATCGGCCATATCGGCGAGACCTTTGACTCCCTCGACACGGGCCGCTTCCGCAGCCTCAGGGACTGATCATGCTTGAAGCCCTGATCCTCCTCCCGCTGGTGGCGGGCGTCCTCATGCTGGCCGTGGGCAACGCGGCCTTCTGCCGCGCGCTTTTGCCGCTCACGGGCGCCGGGCATGTCTCACTCTCGCTCGCCACGGTGGCGGCTGTCGCCCGGGGCGAGCACCCCGCTGCCCTGGGCGGCCTCATGGCGCCGGACGCGCTTGGCGGGCTTTTCCTCATCCTGGCGAGCCTGCTCTTTTTCGCGGCCTCCATCTACGCCGTTGGCTACCTGCGTGAGGAGGAGGCCATCGAGGTGCGCACCTGCATCCACGACGGGCGCCCTTTCACCAATTCGCCGGAGCGCCGCTTCACCGCCTGCCTCTGCTTCTTCCTCGCGGCCATGAGCCTTGTCACCACCACGCCGCACCTGGGCGCCCTGTGGGTGGGCATCGAGGCCACGACGCTCTCCAGCGCGCCGCTCATTTACTTTCACCGCCACCGGCGCTCGCTGGAGGCGACCTGGAAATACCTCATCATCTGTTCGGTGGGCATCGCTCTCGCGCTGCTCGGCAACATCCTGCTCTCCGTGGCCTTCTACGCCCCCGGGAGCGGCGCCGAGAGCCCAGTGCTCGCCGATGACATCGACTCCCTCGGCTGGTTCGTGGCCCATGCGGGCGACGCGGCGCCCCCCTGGCTCAAGGCGGCCTTCATCTTCCTGCTCGTGGGCTACGGCACCAAGATGGGGCTCGCGCCGCTGCACAACTGGCTGCCCGACGCGCACAGCCAGGCGCCTTCGCTGGTGTCGGCACTGCTCTCCGGCGCGCTGCTCAACTGCGCGCTCCTCGGCATCCTGCGTGGGCACCAGATATTGCTCGCCGCCGGGCTCGGCGGCTTCAGCGGCGGGCTGCTCGTGTTTTTCGGCATCCTCTCCCTGCTCACCGCGGCCATCTTCATCGTGGGCCAGGGGCATTACAAGCGCCTGCTCGCGTATTCCAGCGTGGAGCACATGGGCATCCTCTCCCTCGGCATCGGCCTCGGCGGCATCGCGGTGGAGGGCGCGCTTTTGCACTCCGTCTGCCATTCGCTGACCAAGTGCCTGCTCTTCCTGCTCTCGGGCAATATCCTCGCCCGCTACCACACCTATTCGAGCTACGACGTGCGCGGCCTGCGCTGGACCATGCCGGCCACGGGCGCGCTCTGGACGGCGGGCTTCCTCGCCGTGGCCGGCTCGCCGCCCTTCGGCATCTTCGTGAGCGAGCTCATCATCCTCAAGGGCATGCTCGCCGACGGCGCGTGGCTCGTGGCGGGCATCTACCTTGCGGCGCTCGCGGTCATCTTCGTGGGCATGTCCGTGGCGGTGCTGCGCATGGTGCAGGGCGCGCGCCCGCTGGACATGTCCGCGAGGCCGCGCAGCCGCCGCGAGCCGCTCTGGAGCGTGGTGCCACCGCTGGCGCTGGCCGTGGCCGTTCTCGGGCTCGGCCTCTGGGTGCCGGCGTGGCTCTGGCATTTTCTCGAGATGGGCGGCCGGCTCATCGGGGGGCAGTGATGCACGAGTTTGACTATCGCAAGGCCGTCGCGCTCAATGAAGTCCCCGTGCTCACCGCCGAAGCGCTGGGGGAGCGCATTCTTGAGCATGTCCGCGACGGCTGGCGGGTGCTTGCGTATTTCGGCCTGCCCGAGGCCGGCGGGGACGGCGCGGTGGGCCTGTGCTGCGTGCTCGCCCACGATGCCGAGCAGCGCCTCGCCGCCGCCCGCACGGCGCCGCTCACGGCCTTTCCCTCGCTGGCCGAAGCCTGCCCGCAGGTGGAGCTTTTCGAGCGCGAGATTTATGAGGAATGGGGCATCCTGCCCGAGGGGCACCCCTGGCTCAAGCCCGTGCGCCGCTCGCCGGACGCGCCCGGCGGATCGGGCCGCGATTTTTACCGCGTGGACGGCAGCGAGGTGCACGAAGTGGGCGTGGGCCCGGTGCATGCGGGCATCATCGAGCCCGGGCATTTTCGTTTCCAGTGCTATGGCGAGATCATCCTGCATCTGGAGATCGCGCTCGGCTACCAGCATCGCGCCCTCATGGCGCTTTTGCGCCCGCGGGCCGCTGCCGAGCCCGTCGCCGCCCTGCGCCTTGCGGAATGCGCGGCCGGTGATTCCAGCGTGGCGCACGCCACGGCCCTGTGCGTGCTGCGCGAGCGCCTTTTGGGCCTTGGCGAGCTTTCGGAGCGCTGCCAGCGCCTCCGGCGCGCGGGCCTGGAGCTCGAGCGCCTCGCCAACCATTGCGGCGACCTCGGCGCCATCGCCGGCGACACGGGCTTTTTGCCCACCTCGTCGTGGAACGGCCGCATCCGGGGGGATTTTCTCAATCTCACGGCAACGCTGTGCGGCAACCGTTTCGGGCGCGGGCTGCTCGCCTATGGCGGCGCGGCCTGGGGCCTTTCGTCCGAAGAATGCGCCGACATGGCCGGGCGCCTCGCCGCCACCGGCAGGGACGCCGCCGGCTCGGCGAAAACCATGTTCGCCTCGTCCAGCGTGGGCCAGCGCATGGCCGGGACAGGCCAGGTGACGGAGGCCCTTGCGCGCGAGATCGGCCTTGTGGGCGTGGCCGCGCGAGCCAGCGGCCTCCCCCGCGACGCCCGCTTCCATGCGCCGCTTTCGTCCCTGCCGCAGGCGGCGCCGGGCCCGCGCACCGAGCGCACGGGCGACGTGTTCGCCCGCGCCGAGGTGCGCCGGGCCGAGATGGAGGATTCGCTCACCATGGTGGAGGCCGACCTCGACTGGCTGGGTCGCCATCCTGAGGACGCGGCCGAGCGGGAGCGGGCGCACGGCATGGAAAAAGCCGCGCTCGCACAGCTTCCGCCACAGCGGCTGGCCGTGGCCCAGGTGGAAGGCTGGCGCGGCGAGATCTGTCATGTGGGCGTCACCGGCCCGGACGGGGATTTTCTGGCGCTTCGGGTGGTGGACCCCTCCTTCCACAACTGGACGGGCATGGCGCTCGCCATGCGCGGCGGCCAGATCTCGGATTTTCCGCTCTGCAACAAGAGCTTCAATCTGTCCTATTGCGGCTATGACCTGTGAGGGCTCGCCATGTTCCGCATCCTCGCCGAGCGCCTGAAACAAGGCTCGCGCACCCTTGACTGGCCCCGGAAGGAGCCCGCGCTCTCCCCGCGCTATCGCGGGCGCCCCGAGCTTGCCGACACGGCGTGCGGGGACTGCCGCGCCTGTTACGCCGCCTGCCCGGCGGGGGCGCTGTTCACGCGGGCGGACGCGCCGGGGCGCACGCCGCTCTTGGACATGGCCCGCTGCATCTTTTGCGGAGCCTGCGCCGAGGTGTGCCCCGAGGGCGCCATCCGCTTCAGCCGCGACTACCGGGTGGCCGCGGCCAGCCGCGAGGGGCTTCTGGTGGGGCCGAGGGCAGCGGGAGGGGAGGGGGCTGGGGGCGCCCCGGCCGACCCGGCGGCACTCATGGGCGACCGTTTCCGCCTGTTCCGGCGCTCGCTCAAGCTGCGCGAGGTGAGCGCCGGCGGCTGCAATGCCTGCGAGGCGGACACCAATGTGCTCGGGACGCTCGTGTATGACCTCGGCCGCTTCGGCATCGAGTTCACGGCCTCGCCGCGCCATGCCGACGGCCTCGTCGTCACCGGCCCGGTGACGCGCAACATGTGCGCGGCCCTCGTCGACACCTGGGCCGCTGTGCCCCGCCCGCGCCTTCTGGTGGCCGTGGGCGCCTGCGCCATCTCCGGCGGCCTGTTCCGCGAGGCGCCCGAATGTCTGGGCGGCCTCGGCGGCACGGCCGGGGACACGGGGCCGGGTGCTCCCGCCGTGGCGGACACCCTCACGGAAGCCGGCCTCACGCCGGACATCTATGTGCCCGGCTGCCCGCCCAATCCTTGGAGCATCCTTGCGGGCATCCTCGCCCTGCGCGGCGAGGGGCGGCCGCTGATACCTGATTGGACGTTGAGCGTAGGGCCCGGACAGACGATAGTGCGGGGGTGACAAGGTGCGTGGCGCAAGAGGGGCCCATTGGCCGTGGCGGCATCCTGAAGGGAAAGGAATTTGCGGTGGCCTGTTGCAAAGAGAATGAAGGGTTGTGCCTGATAATACCAATATGTGGGAGGGCCAAGCCAGTCCTTTTTGTGGCATGGGCCGAGGGGTGGCTCGCTTGCCCGGCCAGCACAGAGCCAAGCGGTAATAAAGTTTTCAGAGCAGGTAAGGGTCGCTATGCGCATAAAAAATGATGATGGGTTGGGGACATGCCCGGTGTGTGGGGCTGAGGAATGGAAATTTTTTAAAGAAAACAATATTCCCCAAGTTCTTGAACCGGAGATGTTTAAAATTACGGATAGCCACTATGGAATTACCGGTGAATTATGGAAGTGTGCAAATTGTGGATTTATAAAATGTAGCGATGTTGATAAACCGGGAGAGTACTACACGGCTCTGGAAGATACGGAGTATGTGGATACATTTGAAGAAAGGATACTTCAGGCGCAGGGATTTTTAAAGGTCATACAGCGCTATAAACCCTTTGGGAAGTTGCTGGATATTGGTGCAGGTTGTGGCGTGCTTTTGCAGGCAGCCACCGAGCTTGGGTATTCCGCGGTGGGGATAGAACCATCCGCCAGTCTTTGCGAAGTTGGCGTCCGCCGCGGCCTTGACATACGGCAGGGCGTCTTTCCCGAAGTCGCTCCCGACAGAGATTTTGACATCATCACCATTACGGATGTGCTGGAGCATGTGCAGGCCCCGGATCTCCTGGTCCGGGAGGCTGCAAAATATCTCCGCAAGGATGGCGTTCTCTTTCTCACCACGCCCGACAGCGCTTCCTTCATGGCGCGCCTGCTGGGCAGGCGCTGGTGGCATTACCGCATCGCGCATATCTGCTATTTCAACAGGAAGAACCTGGCCACGCTCCTGGAGAATGCCGGGCTGAGCATCCTCGCCATGAACCGGCCAGTCTGGCATTTCAAGGCCGACTATCTGGTAAACAGGTTAAAGAAATATTTTCCGCTTCCCCAGGCCCTGGTGAATGCGGAAGTCTGGCGCAAATGGACCGTGCCTCTCAATCTGTTTGACTCCTGGTATGCCATTGCCGCCAGGCGTTAGTCTATGGAGCATATTCGTTTGCTGAAGAAAAACGCATAAAAAGCACAGGCCCTGACAACCGTCAAGATGGATCACTCGAGGCTCTGCCCGCGGCAAGGCCGCATGGGCCACGTTTCTCGTAATTTTCATTAACAGTCCTCATGTTAGCGCATGCAGTCAATGAGGGCTCTTGACGCAAGGAAATTTTTGCAGCTCTTGAGCGGGCGCAGATGGCCTTTATAAGCTCGCCCGGGATTTTGCGAAAACGCAAAGAGGATGCATGTCTCTTTAGGGGGAAATAGTGGAAAACGCACCACAACCAAACACTCGCGAACATCACGAAACTAAGGTCCGTGGCCTCACGCTTCTCACGCACTCTGGAAAAAAGGGGGCATCCCGATGTACCGTAAGCAGAAATCCTCTCTCTCTCTCTCTCTCTCTCTCTCTCTCGATTCCTGCCGTTTCTGCACCATCTGATCCCCTATATAAATATCGCGCGCCCGGATCACTGGTTTAAAAATATCTTTATACTCCCTGGGTTCATTTTTGGTATCATTCTTTATCCTCATTGGCCCGGATTCTGGAACCTTGTGGCGGCCTGTATTTCTGTCTGCTTTGCAGCGAGCGCCAACTATACGATCAACGAATACCTCGACGCTCCGTTTGACAGGCTGCATCCCATGAAATGTAACAGGCCCGCCGCCCGGGGCCTGATCACGCTCCCTTTTCTCCTCGTCGAATATTTTTTTCTGGTCTGCTGCGCGATCCTTCTCGGCTATGCGATAAACAGCCTTTTCGGATCCCTCATCATCTTTCTGCTCTTCATGGGGCTCATTTACAATGTCGCACCGTTGCGTGCAAAGGATCGCGCGTGGCTGGACGTGATCGTGGAATCGGTAAACAACCCCATCCGCCTGCTGCTTGGCTTCAGCATAGTGGTTGCCAACGGCCTGCCGCCGTCAAGCTTTATTTTGGGATATTGGGCGGCCGGCGCCTATCTTATGACCCTCAAGCGGTTTGCAGAAATCCGCAAACTCAAGGACCCGGATGTCATCAAGGCCTACAGAAAAAGCCTTGCCGGGTATAGCGAAAAAACCCTTCTTTCCGCAGCAATCTTTTATGCCATGGTCTCGTCGCTCTTTCTTGGAATTTTCCTCATTAAGTATAAGGTTGAAATGCTACTTCTGTTTCCTTTTATCGCCCTGTTGTTTAGCTGGTATTTCAATATCAGTCTTGCACCAGATTCCGTGGTACAAACGCCAGAAAAACTGTATAAAAGAAAATATTTTATCGCATATGTGTTTTTTCTCGGACTTTTGTTTTGTGCGCTTTGCTTTGTAAATATCCCTGAATTTGAAGTGTTTGTTTCGCCCATAAAATTTCAATGATAAAGAATTGTGGCGAAGGACGCAACATCCTCATGGCAGAGGAAGCGCAATCATCTCTTGTTGAATTATTCATAAGTATCATGATATCATGATTTAATCTATGGAAGAAAAGAGAGATTCCCTACCGCTTTCGTAGCAGGTGTGCAGCCATGTCAGGAAAAAAAATGAAAAGTATTAATTTTCCCTTGATAAATGTACTTGTTTCTCTCTTTACGTTTTTATTTGTATTTTTTACCCCCCTTGATTATTCTTTAAATAAATACGGTGGTACGTATGTCTATACTCCTGACACGGGTACCTATTTTCCCCTGTACTGGGATCCGTGGAAATCTACCCGTACCCCAGGGTATCCCCTTTTTCTCTATCCCTTTCTTGAACCACATAGAAAAGAATTGGCGGCGGCCTTTAAAATGGCACATAAGAAGCTTGCGCCTGAAGACTTTTCCACAGGTTTTCATGAATGTCTCAATGAGGCAGGCTTGCAAGGAGTTTTTGACAATATTGTTCTCTGCCAGAGATTATTGCTCAGCATCGGCGCGGCCTTTCTGGTCTATACCTGCGCCTTATTCATAAATCCGCTTGTTGTGGGGGGATGCTTTTTTCTCTGCGTCAAGATGCTCCCCCTTGTTAACCCCACATGGCTCATTACTGAATGCGTGGCCCAGCCACTGTCGTTTTTTACCATAGGCCTCCTGCTGCTGTTTTTTAGAAAAAGAAATTTTCTTTTTTTATTTTTAGCTGCTCTTTGCGCATCATTTCTATATCTTGTCCGCCCTGCGGGGGTCTACATGCTTGCCCTGGGTGGTATCTGCTGGCTCTATTTCTTCTGGAAAGACCGCTTCCACCATGTCTTTAAATTCCTCTTTTCAGCCACAGGTTTTTTGCCGGCTGTCGCGTACATTGGCTATCTCAGCATTACCTCCGGGTACCTGTTGTTTGGGACACATCCGGAATCCTCGGATCTTCAGTTTTCGTGCTACTTTCTGCAAAAGGAAGATATAGAGAATATGCCTACCTTGCGTGCAAGGGAGTATGCGAGGATACAGCTGGACAAAGTCGAGTTTTGGAAGAAGGAAATCAGCAAACTCTACTGGCCGGATTTCGAGGAGTGGCCTCGGACCAAGAGCTTTGGCTTCCTGTATAACTACAGCGCGTGGCCCATCACGTACATGCCGGAAAACGAAGTATTGAGGGAGCTGTCAAAAAATCCACAGATTGGCCCACTCAATCTCAAGCAGAGGGTGATGATGGGACGTGAGTTAAAAAAAGGCATGCTTAAGCGGCATTCATGGGATCGTATTAAAACTGTGGGCTGCAATATCCTGGCTGGATTGGGATATTACAGTGATTTTCCAAGCTCCACCCTGAAGCGCAAATATGGGTTTCCTCTTATGGTTTGCGGGTGGGGAGTGTGGTGCATCGCGCTGCTCCTCTGCCAGGAGGTTCGCTTTTGCCTGCTTTTGCCAGGGGCAGCCCATTTACTCCATGTGTTTGCCATTTCCTATGGGAATTCTATCGGATACAGGTATGTTGACCTCACAGAACCACTTTTTGCCTTTGCGGTTTTTCTCTCTTTGTGGGCGCTTGCCTGCCGCCTGTGGCAATTTTATCGAAAAACATCTGGCGCAAGAGGGAGAGAGACCATGGAGGCCGCCGGGTGATGCACCCCGGGAAGTGGGACTGTTTGCGGCGCGTTGCGCCCTGGACAAGCATACAAACCCTTGGCCGCAACTGCGGAATACAGGCACGAATGGATACTGGACTTTCCTACAACATACCGCTGGTCCTTGACCTGGACGGGACACTGCTACGCGTCGATTCAAGCCGCCACTTCCTGAAGGAAGCGTGCCTGGCGGGTGATGCCAATATCTTCGCGGCCTTTTGGAAAGGCGTCCCCTGGCTTAAGGCCTATCTTGCGTCACGTTATGCCCATACCTTGGCGCCCTCTTACTGGAATGAACCCCTTATGCGCATAGCGGAGGCCTACCGCGAGCGCGGGGCCGAGGTATGGCTGGTTACGGCAAGCCATGTTCTCCTGGCAAAAAAAGTCTTTCACCAGTTTTCCTTTTTGACCCACTTCGCCGGCTCAACCAGGCTGCAAAGGCTCAAGGGGGCGACAAAAGCCCGCTGGCTCAACGCGAGGTTCGGCACGGGCGGTTATGATTATGCAGGGGACTGCGCCAATGATGTCCCGTGCTGGAATTCGGCCCGCATAGCGTGGCTCCCTGCCGGGCTGCCGGCAAGCGTGCGGAAGAGGATTCATGACGCCACCATACGGGAATACTGAAGCTCCACAGGGCCCCCACGGATGGCCTGGCTTGTCCCGACTTGCGGCTGGCCGCGGGCGAACATGAGCGGAAAGTTGGCACATAGCGTCAGCAAGCACGGAGCGTGCGGATCTTCAAAGCCACTGAGCGCGGTGGTTGAGTTGTTTGCAGTAATATAGACGATGGACAACTTTCCCGTAGATATCGGCTCAGGAGCACAAGCATGGATGGAATGGCAAGTAAGGGTATCAATCCTTTCCTGATACGCATATTCGTTTCTCTCTTTATATTTTTCTTTGTATTTTCCATCCCGCTTGATTATTCTTTAAATAAATACGGTGGTACATATGTTCATCGCCCTGATACCTCTTCTTATCTCTCACTGTCTCTCTCCCCATCTATTTTGCTGTCGCTGGATCCATGGAAATCTGCCCGTGCCCCTGGCTATGGCCTTTTTCTCTACGCCTTCCTAGAGCCGCATAAAAAGGAGCTTGCCAATGCATTTAAAAAAGCCGGCAAGCTTCCCCCGAGTGAAGTATTTGCTGTTGGGAAGCGCCTCCCCGAGTTTATTAATGGGGAGGGTTTGCAAGGGGTTTTTGACAATATTGTCCTCGCTCAGAGATTATTGCTCAGTATAGGCGCAGCATTTCTTGTTTATGCCTGTTCACTCTACATAAATGCCCTTGTGGTTGGCGCGTGTTTTTTCCTCGGCGTTCAGGTCACCCCTCTCGTTAATGTCTCAATGCTCCTTACGGAAAGCGTTGCGCAGCCCTTGTCCTTTTTCGCTGTCGGCCTTCTGCTACTGTACTTTAAAAAAAGAAACTTTTTCTTATTATTCTTGGCTGCCCTTTGTGCATCCGCCCTTTATCTGGTGAGGCCCGCCGGCATATACATGCTTGGCCTGGGCGGAATCTGCTGGTTCTATTTCTTCTGGGAAGCACGCTTCCGCCATGTTTTTAAATTCCTCCTCGCAGCCACAGGATTTTTGCCGGCCGTCGCATATATTGGCTATATCAGCCTTACCTCAGGGCACTTGTTCTTTGGCACACACCCGCAAGGTTCGGATCTTCAGTTTTCGTCCTATTATCTGCAAAAGGAAGATATGGGGAACATGCCCACCTTGCGTTCCCGGGAGTATGCGAGGATATTTTTGGACAAAGTTGAGCTCTGGAAGAAGGAGAATGCCACAAGCGCCTTCGGGCCCGATTTCAAGGAATGGCCCCGGACCAAGAGCTTCGGATATGTGTACAACACGACTGTCTGGCCTTTGACATATGGCCCGGAAGGAGAGGTGTGGGCGGAGCTTGCAAAAAACCCGCGCATCGGCCCTCTCAGTCTCAAGGAAATGGTGAAAACCGGCCGTGAATTAAAAATAGGTATGCTTATGCGGCACACCGGTGACCGGATCAAGACTGTGGGCTGCAATATACTGGCAGGTTTGGGATATTACAGGGATTACCGGAGCTCCTCCCTGTGGGCATACGGGTTGCCCCTTATTATGGGAGCGTGGGGGGCCTGGTGCCTGGGCCTGCTGCTATGCCCGCAGGTGCGGTTTTGCCTGTTCTTGCCCGGAGCGGCCCATTTGCTCCATGTGTTTGTCATATCCTATGGGAACTTTATTTTGCCCAGATACATAGACCTGACAGAAACGCTTTTTATCTTTGCGGTTTTTCTCTCTTTGTGGGCGCTTGGCAGCCGCCTGTGGCAATTTTGCGGCACAACACGCCCCGAGAGGCGCAAGGAACCCCTGCGGCCGTCGGTGATCATCTCCGGGTAGTGAGGCTGTTTGGGGCGCGCGTTGCGCCGTGAACAGATTTTAAGCCGGCTCCGGCACTGGCGGACAGGCGCACGAAACGGGGATATTAAACCACAGGCGCCCCCGCTGGCGGCTGCTTGACGGCGGCACGCGGCAGCGACGGAAATGGAACGCACATCGGCTCCAAGCAAGGAGCGGGCTGCCGGAAAACGACAGCCCGCTCTTTTTGTGGGGAAAACCCGTGCCTACAAAACGGCGATGGCCTCCACCTCCACGCGCCCGCCCTTGGGGAGCGCGGCCACGGCCACGCAGGAGCGCGCCGGCGGGTTGGCGGTGAAGGTGCGGGCGTAGACATCGTTGACGGTCTGGAAGTCGGCCATGTCGGTGAGGAAGACCGTGACCTTGCAGACATCGTCCACCGAGGCTCCCGCCTGGGCGAGCACGGCCTTCATGTTGGCGAGCGCCTGGGTGGTCTGCTCGGCCACGTCGGGGGAGATGAGCTCGCCCGTGGTGGGCACGATGCCAAGCTGGCCGGAAAGATAGAGGGTGTCACCCTTGCGGATGGCCTGGGAATAGGGGCCGAGGGCGGCCGGGGCACTGGCGCTCTTGATGACGGTTTTCATGATGTTCCTCGCTGGGCTAGCGCGCCCATTTAAAGGTGAACACCTGCTCCACGTCGGGATGCAGGCTGAGACAAACGGGGCAGGTCAGGGTGGCGCGTTCCATCATGAGCTTCTGCTCGTCGGTGTAGTCGCGATCCGGCATGTGGAGGACCACCTCGATCCTGGCGATGCGGCGCGGGTCGGCGCTCATGGTCTTGGTCACCTCGAGGGTCGTGCCGGTCACGTCCACGCCGTTCGCGCGGCCATAGATGCCGATGATGGTCATGGCGCAGGTGGCGAGCGCCGTGGCGCAAAGATCCGTGGGCGAGAACGCCTCCCCCTTGCCCTGGTTGTCCACCGGCGCGTCGGTGACAAGGGTGGTGCCGCTCGCCACATGGACGCATTCGGTGCGCAGATCCCCGAGATATTTGGCGGTAACGGTGGCCATGCACTCCTCCTTTGCTGTGCGCGATGCCGGTACAGCATAGGGAGTGCGGGCCGGATTGTAAACGGCTTCGTGAAGGAGGAGCCAGGCCGCGAGGGTTGCCGGCAGCGCGGCGAAGGCCGCCGGCTGGCCGGGCGCCAGCGTGCCCGCGCCTGCCGGAAACCCGAGGGCCGCCGCGCCGTTGACCGTGAGCATGCGCACCAGGGCGCGGACGGGGACATCGAGATACTCGCGAAGCCACAGGGCTTCGTTGCGCACGTCAAGGTCGCTGTTGGAGGAGAGGCCGTCCGTGCCGAGGCAGAGCAAGGCGCCGCTTTGCATGAGCTGGCGCACCGGCGCGACACCCACGCCGAGATGTTCGTTGGAGCGCGGGCAGAGGCAGAGCGCGGCGCCGCTGGCGGCGAGGGTCGCGATTTCGTCCGCATTGAGCTGGACGCCGTGCACGGCGAGGACGCCCGGGCCGAGCAGCCCGAGGCCCAGGGCATAGGCCGCCGGCCGCAGGCCAGGCGCCCGCCAGCCGGCGGGAAGCACCGTGTCCTCGTAAGTGGCGCGCAAGGGGCCCGTGCCCTTGGTGAGCAATTCGGTTTCTTCCGGGGATTCCGCAAGATGGAAGCTGAAGACGCGCCCGGAGTGGGCGCACCACTCCCGCGCGGCCTGCAAAAGCTCAGGCGCCGTGGAGTAGAGGGCGTGCCCCGCTGGCGCGCAACCTGCTGTCAGTTCCGCATCCGCCGCGATTTCCGCGCGGCAGCGGGGGGGCCAGGGCCGCTCCCCGTCCACGAGCGGCGGCGCGAACCCGAACCACTCGCAGAACTGGCGCACTTCAAGCCCGGCGGCGTCACAAGCCTCGCGCACGGCCGTGAGCGCCCCGGGCGCGGAGCCGCCCACATCGCCAAGCCAATGGGTGCCGCACTCCGCCAGCATTGCGCAGGCCGCGCCAACCGCGTCCCGCCGGCGCTGTGCCTCCCCGCTCTCTACCGGCGCCACCACCTGCGGGATGAGGCTCGTGAGCCACGCCGCAAAGCCACGGCCCCACAGCGTGCGCCCGGCGAGCCATGAAAGCTGCACATGCGTGTGCGCGTTGGTGCACGCCGGCATGAGGCAGGCATCGCCCAGATCCCGCACCAGCGTCCCCACCGGGAGCCGCGCGCCCTTCCATGGGCCCACAGCCTCCACGAAGCCACCCCGCGTCAGCAGGACGGCGTCATCCACGCGGGCGAGCGGCGCCAAAAGCCCGGCCCCCCGCGCCGGCCCCTCCCCGGCGAGGGAGAACAGGCTCCGCGCCCGAAAGGCCACGGGGCGCCCGGCCTCCTCCCGGGGCACGGCCTAGCGGCCCTGCCGCGCGAACTGGCCGCCCGAGACGTAAAAGGTGTTCTCGACGATGAAGAGCGCGTGCGGGTCGATGGTATAGACGAGGTTTTCCAGCCGCTTGAGGGCCACGTTGTTGGTAACGGTGAGCAATATTTCCCGGTCGGTGCCCGAATAGGCGCCCTTGGCGCGGATCATGGTGGCGCCGTAGCGCTCGCTCGCCAGCACGGCCTCGCCGATCTCCTCGCCGCGGCTCGAGATGACCATGACGAGCTTGCGGCGGTTGAACATGCCGAGCACATATTCCAGCGTCTGCGAGGAGATGAACATCATCAGGATGGAGGCCACGATAAGGTCCGCGGGCAGGCGGAAGGCGCCGATGAGGAAAAGGCTCGCGTTGAAGAGAAAGTTGAACTGGCCGATGGGGATGTTCCAGCGCTCCTTGAGCAGGATGGCGAACACGTCCGTGCCGCCGCTGCTCCCGAGGGTGCGCAGCATGATGCCCGCGGCAGCGCCGTTGAGCACGCCGCCCACCAGCGCCGCGTACACGTCGTTGGAAAAGGGCAGCTCAAAGGTGACGAAGTAGCCGAAGAAATTGATGGCCAGCGTGCCGTAGACCGTATAGAGCAGGAAGCGCCGCCCGAGGAGGAACCAGCCCACGATGTAAATGGGCAGGCAGAGCGCGAGATACCAGACGAGCGGCGGCAGCCCGTGCGCCCAGTAGTTGAGCAACAGCGCCACGCCCATGACGCCGCCCGCGAGGAAGTTGTGCGGCGCGGCCACGCTCTGGATGCACACGGTCATCAAGAAGGCGCCCACGGTGAGCCAGAGCAGGTTCCACCAGACGGATTCGGTGAGCTTGCGGTTATAGGTGGTCAGCATGGCGCGGGCGGTCTAGAGCAGGTCCCAGAGCATCTTCAGGCCGACAACGATAAGGAAGAACGCGAAGAAGCGCTTGAGCTTCTTGGTAGGAAGCGAGTGGGACAGGCGCACGCCGATGGGCGCGGTCAGGCAGCTCGCGCAGGCGATGCCGAACAGCGCCCAGAGATGCACGAAGCCGAGGCACGCGGCCGGCAGGTCCGGCCGCCCCCAGCCGCCCACGATATAGCCAAGCGTGCCCGCCACGGCGATGGGGAAGCCGATGGCCGCGGAGGTGCCCACGGCCGTGTGGATGGGCACGTTGCAATAGGTCATGAAGGGCACGGAAAGCGAGCCGCCGCCGATGCCCACGAAGCTCGAGACCATGCCGATGACGCCGCCAACGCTTGCCGTGCCGAGGGCGCCGGGCAGGTCCCGGCTGGCCGGGGGCCGGTAGTTGGAGATCATCTGCGCGGAAATGGCGAAGAGGAAGCAGATGAAGAAGATCTTGAGGAACATGGTCGGCAGGTGGGTGGCGATGAGGCCGCCGAAAAAGGTGCCGAGCAGGATGCCGGGCACGATGTGGCGGAAGATGTCCCACCTCACGGCGCCGCGCAGGTGATGCGCCCGCGCGCTGGAAATGGAGGTGAACATGATGCTGGCGAGCGAGGTGCCGAGGGCGAGCTGCTGCACATACTGCGGGGGCACGCCCTCATGGGGAAAGACGGCCACGAGGATGGGCACGATGACCGTGCCGCCGCCCACGCCGAGCAGCCCGGCGAGCACGCCGACCACGGCGCCGCAGCAGAGGTAGATGAGAAGCGAGACGAGCATGCGGATCCTCCCTGAGGCAGTGGCCCCGCTGGCATGGCTCCTTCCCGCGCAGCTATCCCGGCCGCGCGGGCAGGCCCACGGTAGTCAATGGGCCGTGCGCCGTCAACCGCTTCACGGGAGCGGCAGGATTTTTTCTTTACAATGCCCGGTGCCGCGCCTAGACTTCGGGCATGGATACCCAGCCGCCTGCCGCTTGCGCGCGGCCTTTCGTCGCCGCGCAGACTTTTGCGCGGGCCTTGTCCCGTCCCGCCGGCCCCGCCGTCCGGGCAGCCGTTTCCCCGTTCCCGAGAGCGGGGATTTTTTTTGCGCCTGCCACGGCCCGCCGCATCACCCGCAGCCAAGGAGGGCCGCCGCGCCATGCCCGATGACAACCGCCACCCCTGGCCGCACAAGGACCTCCTCGACGTGACCCAGCTCGACGCCGCCGAGGTGCGCCGCCTGCTGGACCTCGCCGCGGGCTTTCAGGAGATCAACCGCCGCCCGGTGAAAAAGGTGCCCACCCTCAAGGGCAAGACCGTGGTGCTGTTTTTCGCCGAAAACAGCACGCGCACCAAGACCTCCTTCGACGTGGCGGCCAAGCGCCTCTCTGCCGACACCTTCGCCCTTTCCACGGCGGGCTCGAGCATCAACAAGGGCGAAAGCCTCAAGGACACGGGCCTGACGCTCCAGGCCATGAACCCGGATGTCATCGTCATCCGCCACCAGTCGAGCGGCGCGGCCCGCTACCTCGCGGAGCTTCTGCCCTGCGGCGTGGTCAACGGCGGCGACGGCTGGCACGCCCATCCCACGCAGGCACTCCTTGACTGCTTCAGCCTGCGCGAGGTCTGGGGCGACGATTTCGCCGGCCGCGAGCTGCTTATCCTGGGCGACATCGCCCACAGCCGCGTGGCGCGCTCCAACCTGCACCTGTTGCGCATGCTCGGGGTAAAGGTGCGGCTCTGCGCGCCGCGCACCCTGCTGCCCGCCGGGGTGGACCACTGGCCGGCCGAGGTCTATTCCGACCTCGACAAGGCCATGGACGGCGTGGACGCGGTCATGTGCCTGCGCCTCCAGCTCGAGCGGCAGCAGGCCGGCCTGTTGCCGGATCTTTCCGAATATTCGCGCCGCTATTGTCTCGACTTCCGGCATCTTCACAAGGCCAAGCCCGGCTGCCGGGTGCTGCACCCCGGGCCCATGAACCGGGGCCTTGAAATTTCGAGCGCCGTGGCCGACGCGCCGGAATGTCTCGTGCTCGATCAGGTGGCCGCGGGCGTGGCGACCCGCATGGCCATCCTCTACCTGCTCGCCACGCGCACCGAGGGAGGGGCCGCCTAATGCTCTCAATCCGCAATGCACGGCACTTGGACGCGCCCGTGGACCTTCTGGTGGACGGCGCCCGCATCGTCACCATGACGCCCGCTGGCCATGTGGCGCCGCCCGAGGGCTGCGAGGTCTTCGAGGCCCATGGCCTGCGCCTGTTCCCGAGCCTCACCGACGCGCATGTGCACCTGCGCGAGCCCGGCTTTGAATACAAGGAAGAGATCGCCACCGGCCTTGACGCGGCGGCGCACGGCGGCTTCGGGCAGGTGATGTGCATGGCGAACACGAAGCCCGTCAATGACACGGCCGCGGTGACGCGCTTCATGCTCGAGCGCGCGCGGGAGAGCCACCCCGATGGCCCGCGCCTCTACCCGGTGGCCGCGGCCAGCGTGGGCCTCAAGGGCGAGGCCCTGGCGCCGCTCGCCGAGATGCGGGCCGCCGGCTGCGTGGCCGTGTCCAACGACGGGCGCCCCTTGGAGAGCGCGGAGCTCGTCCGGCGCATCATGGAATACGCGGCGGACCTCGGCATGGTCTTCATCGACCACTGCGAGGACCCGCACCTCGCCCGCGGCTGGCTCATGCACGAGGGCGACGTGAGCGGCATGCTCGGCATCAAGGGGCAGCCCGCGGCGGGCGAGGCCATGCAGGCCGCGCGCGACATCATGCTCGCCGAATATCTGGGGCTTCCCGTGCACATCGCCCATGTGTCGAGCCGCCTCACCGTGGACCTCATCGCCTGGGGCAAGGCGCGCGGCGTGCGCGTCACCGCCGAGACCTGCCCGCATTACCTGTTGCTCGACGAGACGGCCCTCGAGGGCTACAACACGCTCGCCAAGGTGAGCCCGCCCCTGAGGACGGCCGACGACCGCGCGGCCCTGCGCGAGGCCGTGGCCTCCGGCATCGTGGACATCCTTGTGACGGACCACGCCCCGCACGCGGCCCACGAAAAGGACGAGACACTGGATCTCGCGCCCTGCGGCCTCACCGGGCTCGACCTCGCGCTCTCCCTCACGTGGGAGCTGGTGCGCGAGGGCGCGCTCACCGAGGCCGATGTCCACCGCCTCTGGAGCCGGCGGCCGGCCGAGATTTTCGGGCTCCCCCGCAATGACTTCGCCCCGGGCGACCCGGCGGATTTCTTCCTCTTCGATGCGGACGCCACGTGGGAAGTCACGCCGGAGGCCTTGCGCTCGCGCGGCAAGAACACGCCCTTCCTGGGGCGCCGGCTCCATGGCCGCGTGCGCCATCACTGGCTCGGCGGCAAGGCGCTTTTCTAGAGAAGGAGGGGCCATGCCAGTTCGCCAGCCAGTGGTCGCGGGCCGGTTTTATCCCGCAAATCCCCAGGACCTGCGCCGGGAAGTGCGCCGGTTTCTCGCGGCGTCCAAAGACGCTGCGCTTCCCGGCCGCAGCCGGAAGGCCTGGGGCTGCATGTTGCCCCATGCGGGCTATGTGTTCAGCGGCGCCGTGGCCGGGGCCACGCTCGATGGCCTGGCGCTGCCCGGAAGGCTCGTCATCCTCTGTCCCAACCACACCGGACGCGGTGAGCCTTTGGGCGTCTGGCCCGGTGGCGCGTGGCTCACGCCGCTGGGCCAGGTCACGGTGGACGAGGCGCTGGCCCAGGCACTTATGGCCGCAGGCGGGGGCTTCAGGCCGGATGTGCACGCGCATCTTGGGGAGCATTCCATCGAGGTGTTGCTGCCCTTCCTGCAGGAGACGGCCATCGAGGGTGGCCGGGGCCTCCACTCGGTGGTCCCTGTCTGCGTGGGCACGCGGCACCCCGGGGCGCTCGCCCGCGCGGGCGAGGCGCTGGCCTCGGTGCTCGGCCGGCCGGAAAACGCCGACGTGGGCGTGGTGGTCAGCTCGGACATGAACCATTATGAGAATGTGCGCCGCACCGAGCAGAAGGACGCGCTCGCCCTTGAGCGCGCCTTGGCGGCGGATGCCACCGGCCTTTTGCGGGTGGTGGACGAGGCGGACATCAGCATGTGCGGCGCCGCGCCGCTGGCGCTGGCCCTCTTTGCGGCCGAGCGCCTCGGGCGTGTGCGCGTGGAGCTCGCCGCGCACGACACCTCGGCCACGGCCTCGGGCGACAGCGAACATGTGGTGGGATACGCGGGCTTGCGCCTCTGGCTGGAGCGGGGGGAGCCGCCCCTGGCCTAGGCCTGGCGCGCCGGCGCCACGTCGCGGCAGGGCTTCCAGTCCCTGATGCCGAGGTCCACCGAGGCCATGCCGTTGTAGGTGTCGATGCGCGGGGTGTAGGCGATGCGGATGGTCTTGCCCACCAGTGAGGCGGGGAGCGCGTCGGCCATGCGCCAGGCTTTCGCCGCGAGCGTGATGCCGCTGGCCTCGTCCTTGAGGTGCAGCCGCACATGCTCCCGGCCGCGGCCAAGATACGACCGCTCCGTGACCACCACCGGCGGCGAGGCGAAGACGGGCTCGGCATTGCCCGGCCCGAAGGGCTGCATGAGCTGGAGCTCCTTGAGGAAGTCGAGGTCGGCGGCCTCGGCGAAGCCCAGCTCGCATTCAAGCGTCAGCGTCGGTTCCAGCGGGTCCGGGCCCAGAGCCTCAGCCACGGCCGCGTCAAAGCGGGCGCGGAACTCCTCGAGCCGGTTTTCTTCAAGCCGCACCCCCGCGGCCAGGCGGTGCCCGCCAAAGCCCGTGAGGCAGTCCGCGGTGCGGGCGAGCCCGTCATGCAGGTCAAATTCCCGCACGGAGCGGCCCGAACCCTTGAGGCTTGCGCCGTCCCGGCAGAGCACGATGGCCGGCCGGTAAAATTCCTCCACGATGCGCGAGGCCACGATGCCCACGATGCCGGGGTGCCAGTCCTCCCCGTAGAGCACGAGGCCGGCGTGCGGCCCCCGGGCCAAAAGTTCCGCGGCCTGCTCGCGCGCGGCGGCGTGGACGCGTTCTTCCTCGGCCTTGCGCTCCTGGTTGCAGGCGTCGAGCTCCGCGGCGAGCTCTGCCGCCCGGGCATGGTCCTGCTCGCGCAGGAGCGCCAGCGCCGTTTCGGCGCTGCCCATGCGGCCGGCGGCGTTGATGCGCGGCGCGAGGCGGAACACCGCCTGCCCGGCCGTGAGCGCCCCGGCAGGGTCATGGCCGCTCACGGCCTTGAGCGCCGCCATGCCGGGGCGCGCGCCCTTGCCGATGCGGGCGAGGCCGCCGCGCACGAGCACGCGGTTCTCGCCCGTGAGGCGCATGACATCGGCGAGCGTGCCCAGGGCCACGAGATCGAGTACGCCGTCCATGCGGAAGCGCCGCCCCGTATGCGGGGCCAGCGCCGCATTGACAGCGGCCATGAGGTAGAAGGCCACGCCCACCCCGGCAAGGTGGACGCAAGGCCACAGGGCAGGCTCGCCAGTGCGCGGGTTGCACAGGGCATGCGCGGGCGGGAGCTCCGCCGGCGGCACATGGTGGTCGGTGACGATGACGGTCATGCCGAGCTCGCGCGCGCGGGCCACGGGCGCGGCGTCGGAAATGCCGCAATCCACGGTGAGCAGGATGCCGCAGCCGGCTTCGGCCAGCGCCTCCACCCCGGCCGTGTTGAGGCCGTAGCCCTCGGCCTGCCTGTCCGGGAGGTGGTGGGCGGCCTCGATGCCGTGCGCGGCCAGCACGTCCAGCACGAGGGCCGTGGCGGTCACGCCGTCCACATCATAGTCGCCCCACACGGCGAGGCGCTTGCCGGCGAGAAGCTCGCGGGCGAGCAGGGCGGCGGCTTCGGGGAGCTGCGGCCAGCGCCCCGGCGGGGTGAGGGAATCGAGCCGGGCGGAGAGGAAGGCATCGATGGCGTCGCGCTCCGTGAGGCCGCGCCGCCACAGGATGTCGAGCAGGCGCGGCGAGATGGAGAGCTCTTGCGCCCAGCGGGCCGGCGGCTCTTTGGCCGGGGCGTCTTGCGGGGCCTCGCGCAGGCGCCAGTGGCTCATTGCGGGCCCGGGGCCGCGCTCTGGGCTTGGGGCGCCTCCGCCGACGGGGCTGCCGCGGGAGCGGCAGCGGCCGCGGCCCGCGCGCCCTGGCTGGCGGCGGTGAGAAGCTCGCGCACCTTGTCCATCTTTTCCGCGGGCACCATGGATTTTTGCAACAGCCACGCGAGGAACTTGAGCGAGACCTCGTGGCGCGGCGCCAGCTCCAGCGCGGCGAACAGGTGCTCGAGGCAGCCGTCCATGTCGCGCGTTTCGAGGAGCACGCGGGCGAGGTTCATGTGCAGGTTCTCGTCATTGGCCGTGAGCTGGAGGGCGCGCTGGTAGTATTCCACCGACTGCGCGAGCATCTTGTTCTTGCGCAGGTTGATGCCGAACTCGTTGAACAGGTGCTTGTGCTCGGCGTCAAAGGCGCCGTCCAGCTTGAGCAGGCGGTCGAAGATGTCCTGCGCCTTGTCGAGCTCGCCGCGCTCCATGTAGGTCAGGCCGATGCCGAAATTGGCGCGCACGTTGGCCACGTCCACCTTGAGCGCGCGCGAATACTCGTATTCCGCCGCGAAGGTCTCGCCCTTTTCGCGGTGGCTGTCGCCCTTGTCCACCGACTGCTCCACCTCGCGCATCTTCGGATATACGGACATCTGGTAGAATTCCGGCTCCGGCGAGAACTTGGCGATGAGCTCGTCCATGGTGATCTTGCGCTTGGGGCCGCTCGGCACATAGTTGGCGTTGAGCGGCTGGCACTCGATCACGTCCCCGTGCTGCTCCACGAACCAGAAGGTCTTTTGCACGGTCTTGCGCGTGGTCGTTCCCGTGCCGACCTTGCGGATCTCCTGGGTGGAAAACACCCCGCGCACATCGGTCTTGTTCTGTCCGGCGGTGGCTGCTGACTCGGCCATGATTTCCTCTGGTGCTTTATTCTGCGGCGGGCGCCACGGACGCGGCCCGCATTTCTTCCACAATGGCCGCCGCCGCCTCCGCGGGCGAAGGGGCCCCGATGATGGGCCGGCCCACCACCAGATAATCGGCGCCCGCGAGCACGGCCTCGCCCGGGGTCATGGTGCGCCGCTGGTCGCCCGCGTCGGCGCCGCCGGGGCGGATGCCGGGGCAGAGGCAGCGGAGCTCGGGCGACGCGGCCTTGATGTCCCGCACTTCGTGGCCGGAGCAGACCACGCCGTCGAGCCCCCAGCGCGCGGCGCCGGCGGCGAGGTCCTGCGCGAAAACGCCGGGATGGACGGCGATCCCGGGCATCTCCCCGGGGCCGAAGCTCGTGAGCGCGGTCACGCCGAAGAGCAGAGGGGCGGAGCAGGCGTCCGCGGCGCCGTCGCGGGCTTCCACGGCCGCCTGGCACATGCGCTTGCCGCCCTGGCAGTGCAAAGTGAGCATGTCCACGCCGAGCACGGCCGCGGCCTCCACGGCCTGGGCCACGGTGTGCGGGATGTCGTAATACTTGAGGTCGAGGAAGACGCGGTAGCCCTGCTCCTTGAGGCGTTCCAGCAGGCGCGGGCCGCCGAGGGTGAAGAGCTCGAGGCCCACCTTGCACCAGTCGAGGACGCCGCGCAGCTGGCGGGCCATGCTGACCGCCTTTTCGCGGTCGGGGAGGTCGAGGGCGACGATGAGCTCGGGCATGGGCATACCGCCGTGTCAGGAGGTGGCGAGAAGGGAATCCACAAGCCGGGGGTTGCGGGCCGGGGCCAGGGTGGCGGCCAGGTAGGCCGCCCTCAGGCGGTCATAAGCGCCGTCAAGGTCGTCGTTGACCACGAGGGCGTCGTACCATGCGGCTTCGCGCAGCTCGCGTCGGGCATTGGCGAGGCGGCGCTCGATGACCTCCTCGTCGTCCTGCCCGCGCAGGCGCAGGCGGCGCTCCAGCTCGGTGAGGCTCGGCGGCAGGATGAAGACGAAGGTGGCGGCCTCGAGGTTCAGCTTGAGCTGCGCCGCGCCCTGCACGTCGATGTCGAACAGCGCGTCGCGCCCCTCGGCGAGCATGGCCTCCACCGGGGCGAGCGGCGTGCCGTAAAGGTTGCCGTGCACCTCGGCCCATTCGGCGAATTCGCCGGCCGCGCGGCGGCGCTCGAAGTCGGGACGGCTGAGAAAGGTGTAGTCCCTGCCGTTCACCTCGCCCTCGCGCGGGGCCCGCGTGGTGCAGCTCACGGAATAGCCGATGGCCGGAAATTCGGCGCGAAGCCGCCGGACGAGGGTGGTCTTGCCGGCGCCGGAAGGCGCGCTGAGCACGAGCGCGATGCCCTGGCGCATCAGGCGTCCTCCTGGGCGAAGCGCTGGCTGATGGTCTCCGGCTGGATGGAGGAGAGGATCACGTGGTTGGAATCCGTCACCAAAATGGAGCGCGTCTTGCGGCCCTGAGTGGCGTCCACCAGGCGCCCGGCCGCGCGGGCGTCCTCCCTGAGGCGGCGCATGGGCGACGAGGCCGGGTTGGCGATGCCCACCACGCGGGCGGCGAGCACATAGTTGCCGAAACCGATATTGATGAGTCGTTCGCCTGCCATGGCTATTCCAGGTTCTGTACCTGCTCGCGGCACTTTTCCAGCTCGTTCTTGAAATCCACCACCAGGCGGGAGAGCCGGATGTCGGGGATCTTGTTGCCGCAGGTGTTGATCTCGCGGAAGCACTCCTGGAGCGTGAAATCGAGGCGCCGGCCCGCGTCGCCGCCGCCGCGCAAAAGCTCGCGCAGGCGCGTCAGGTGCGCGCCAAGGCGCGTCAACTCCTCGCTCACGTCGAGGCGGTCCATGAGCACGGTCACTTCCTGCAGGAAGCGCGCCTCGTCGAGCGAAAGGCCTTCGGGCGCGAGCTCTCCCGCGATGCGGGCGCGCAGCGCCTCGGCCCGCTCCTTCTTGATGGCCGGGGCCGCGGCCGCGAGCTCGCAGGTCCACTCTTCCATGCGCCTGAGCCGGGCATCGAGGTCTGCAGCGAGCGCGGCCCCCTCGGCTTCGCGGGACTGGTTCCAGTCCTCCAGGGCGCGGCCAAGGCCTGCCTCAAGCTCGAGCACCAGCGCCTCGTCCGGCGCGGCGGCGTTCTCGCCCCACAGCGCGGGCACGGAGAGGAGCGCCGCATAGTCGGGCGTGAAGGCGTCGCCCCGCTGGCGGGCGAGGGCGGCCAGGCTGTCCAGCATGGAGGAGGCCAAGCCTGCGTCAAAGCCCGCGCCGGGGGCGCCCGTGGCCCCCTGGAGGGTGAGGCTCACGTCCACGCGCCCGCGCGAGGCGTGCCGGCGCACGATCTTTTCCAGCACGGGCTCGAGAGAGCGCACCGCGGGCGGCAGGCGCCATTTGAGGTCCAGATGGCGCCCGTTGACGCTCTTGACTTCCCATTGCTGGATGCTGTCCGCGCTTTCCGCAAGACAGCGCCCAAAGCCGGTCATGCTGCGAAGCATGGCGCGCGCCCCCTTCATCGGCCGCAGGCCCGGCTGCGGCGGCTTGGCTGCGAAGAAGAAAATCTACTTCAGGGCAGGGCGGATTGCAAGGCAGGGATGGCCGGGAGGGCGGCGTGCTTTGCCGGAACCCCCTCGCAGAACGGGAGAATCGGCGAAGAGAGACGGGCAAAAATCCATGGGCGGCCGCCTGAGAACGCGAAGGGCCGGCCCCCGCGGGGAACCGGCCCTGAAGTGCTGTTGCGGATGTGCGTGCGCCGCGGAGGACTGCCGGCTAGGCGCCTTCCTTTTCGCCTTCCTTGCGCATGCCTTCGAGGATGTCGGTAAGCACGTGCGATTCCTGCACCATCTCGGCCATTTGCTCCACGGCCTCGCCCATGACGCGCGAGATCTCGGCGCTCAGGTGGTTGACCTCGGTGATGCTGCGGTTGATCTCTTCCGACGCGGCGGACTGCTCCGTGGCGGCGGCGGCGATGGCCGAAACGCGCAGGCTGGAGTCTTCGGCGAGGCCCGAGATGTGCTCGAGCGCGGCGCCGGATTCCTCGCCCATGTGGCTCGTGTGCTCGATGGCCTCCACCGCGGTGTCGAGGTTGGCGGAGCTCTTGGCCGTGCGCTGCTGGATGGCCTCGATGGCGGATTCCACGTCGCGGGTGGCGCTCATGGTCTTTTCCGCAAGCTTGCGCACCTCGTCGGCCACCACGGCGAAGCCGCGGCCCGCCTCGCCGGCGCGGGCGGCCTCGATGGCGGCGTTGAGCGCGAGCAGGTTGGTCTGGTCGGCGATGTCGCGGATGAGGGTGAGCACCGTGCCGATGTCCTTGGCCTGCTTGTCGAGGCCTTCCATGTCGGTCTTGAGGTTGACGGAGAGGGTGCGCAGGGTGCGCAGGCTCTCCACCGTGCGCAACACTAGGGCATTGCCCTCGTGGGCCTGGGTCTGCACCGAGGTGGCCGCGTCGGCCGCGCCCTCGGCGTTGCTCGCCACCTCGAGCACCGTGGAATTCATCTCGTTCATGGCCGTGGCGGACTCGGAGAGGCGGGCCGCCGCTTCCTGCGCCTGGTTGCGCACTTCGTTCAAGGCCACGTTGAGGCTTTCGGCGCCCTTGTCGATGCCGCTGACCACGCCTTCGAGCTGCGTGACCATGTGGGCGCGCGCCTCGGCCGCGGCCTGCTTGCTGCGCTTCTCGAGGGCGATGCGCTCGGTGATGTCCTCGCCCACTTCGAGATGGCCGATGACCTTGCCGCTCGCGTCATGCAGGTATTCGAGGATGATCTGCATGGTCTTGCCGTTGGGCATGTGGTTGATGACGCGATGGTTGCCCTTGCGCAGCTGCTCGATGCCGCAGTTCGGGGTGTTGCAGATGTTGCCGCCCTTGGCGGAGCAGTGCTTGCCCATGACCTCGTCCATGGAGGTCTTGCCCATGGACTTGAGCGAGGCCGTGTTGCAGAAGGTCCAGTTCATGTCCGGGTCGGTGACGGCGATGGCCCAGGGCAGCCCGTTGAGGATGCTCTCGTACCAGTGCGTGCGGTCCAGCGAGCGCTGGCGCATGCCCACCACGCCGCGGGCGAGCGGCGCGAGGCTGCCGCAGGCGGCCGGGTCGAGCTGGGGCACGGCCTTGCCCTGGGAAGCGGCCTCGGCGTATTCCGCGATCTTCGGCAAATTGCCCGTGCTTTTGGAGATGAGGACGGCCCCGATGATGGCGAGCACGATGGCCGCGCCGATGCCCGGGAGCGCCGCGCTCCAGGCGGAGGCGCCCGATGACATGCAGATGCTTACGATGCAGGCGAGGCACGCGAGCACCAAAAAGCAGAGGAAGATAAGCACCTGTTTGGAGCTGAGTGAATTGCTCATGGCTGTGTCCTTTCCAAAAGCTGCTGAGCTGAAAGGGCGCCCGGCGGCGGGTAAGCCGCGCCGCATGGCGGAATCTGCACTTCTGTTCGGTATGTGGCGGAGAAACTTTATATGGAACGGGGCTTTTTGCAAGAAAAAAGGGGAGGGGGCGGGCCATGGCGCCGGGCCGGGGGAGGTTTTCTTGCGTGGCTTATGAGAGATATTCCTTAAATCCGTCTGGAGCGAAGCGGAAGACGGGGCTGGTGCCGGAAGGAGCCTAAAAAATAAGATTTTTTGCTGCTTGCAAGGAAGATAAAAATTTTCGACGGGAGTGTACTCAGGTACTCGACCGAGAAAATTTTTCTCTGACGCAGCAAGCAGCAAAGCGGTAGCCGTTAGCAGGCTCTGCCTGCTTAGGGATAGCGACAGCGGTTCCGTTGACTCGCTACCGCGCTAACCAAATGCTGTCTTCATCCGTGGCTTCCTTCGTCGCAACGGCTGAAGCAAGGCTGTTTTTAACGGAGACTTTAGGCGTTACACAGGCAGCACAGGCACAGCACCAACCCGGAAGCGGTGCACGGCCCTTCGCCTACAGCTCCTGCCGGAAACGCAGGGACTGGCGCAGCGTCTCGCGGTCCATGTACTTGACCTCGGCGCCGAGCGGGATGCCCTGCGCAAGGCGCGACACGCGCAAGGAAGGGAAGCGCCGGCGCACCATCTCGCGCACATAGGCCGCGGTATTTTCCGCCTCCACGGTGGCGCCGAGGGCGAGGATGAGCTCGGCTATCTCGCCTTCCGCGAGGCGCCGCTCCAGCCGTCCGAGGTCGGGCGCGCCCTCCTGCGGGCCCAGGAGGCCGCCGAGGATGAGGTACTGCCCGCGGTAAAAGCCGCCTTCTTCCAGGGTGAGCATGCTGTCCCACTCGGTGACGAGGCAGAGCGTGTCGCGGCTGCGGGCGCCGTCGGCGCAGATGGCGCAGGGGTCGGTGGCCGAGAGGCCCCCGCAGCGGCCGCAAAGATGCAGGCTGTCGCGCAGGCCGTGGATATTCTGCCCGAGGCGGCGCGTCTCGGCCTCGGGCCACTTGAGCAGGGTCATGGCGACCCGCATGGCGGACTTGGGGCCCAAGCCCGGCAGGCGCGCCATCTGCTCGACGAGCACCCTGAGCGGCTCGGGAACGCGGGCCGGCATGGCCTAGAACATGCCGGGCAACTTGATGCCCCCGGAAATGGCGTTCATCTCGCGCTCCATGCTTTCGCGGGCGATGCGCGAAGCCTCGTTGACGGCGGCGAGGATGAGATCCTGCAGCATTTCCACGTCGCCGCCCTCAAGGGCCTTGGGGTCGATGGTGAGCTTGCGCAGCTCCTGCTTGCCGGAAACCTCGGCCTTGACCATGCCGCCGCCGCTGGCGGCCTCGTAGGTGCGCTCGGCCATCTCCTGCTGGAGCTTGGCGAGCTTGTTCTGCATGACCTGGGCCTGGCGCAGGATGTCGTTCATGTTGCGCATGGGGGTCTCCTCGCGCCCGGGGGCGCGTCGTTGTTAGGGTTTGGCGCTCAGGGGCGCGGCCGGGGCGCCCGCTTCCGTGCAATGGTCGATTTCCGCTCCCAAAAGCTCGAAGCAGTGCCTAAGCTCGGGGCGCCGGGAAAATTCGGCGATGAGCTCGCCCTGGCTGCGGCGCGCCCTGGGCGCCACGATGTCGAGCTCGGGCGCCCCCCCGCCGCAATAGCTGGCGAGGGCCGCTTCCAGCGCCGGGCGGTGCTTTTCCAGCTGGTGCACGAGGGCGCGCGCGGGCGCGTGCAGGGTGAGCGCCCCGGGGCGCCAGTCCACCTCGAGGCCGCGCAGGGCATGGAGCGGGGGCGCGGGGCGCCCGGCTTCGTGCTCGGCGGTGCAGAAGGCGCAGAACGAGGCCCAGTCCGGCTGGAAATTGGGGGCGGCCTGCACCGGCTCAGGCGCGTTGCCGGGTGCGGCTGTGTCGGCCTCGGGCGCTCCACTGGATGCAGCAGCGGCGGGGGCAGGCTTTTCCGCAGTCTCCCGGGGTGGCTCGATGTGTGCGGCGGCTTCGGCGTGCTCGGGCGCCGCGCTCCGAGGCTCAGCTTCCGGCACGGGCGCGGGCGCTTCTGTCGCGTTCGGGGCTCTCGCTTCCGGGGCCGGAGCCTGTGCCGGCCCAGGCCGCGCCGGCTCCACGCGGGGGCGGCTTTCCGGGGGCGCCACGGGGCGCGCCGGCTCCGCCGTGGCTCCCGCAAGGCCCTCCAGCTTTTCCAGCGGCAACAGGCGCGGCAAAAGGGCCAGGTTGAGCAGCAAGAGCTCCAGCGCTGCACCGGGTTCCGGGCTCTGGGTGATGCCGCGCTGCGCGTCGAGGGTCATCTGCCAGGCGGCATGGAGGTGCGGGGCCGAAAAGCGCTCCGCCATGGCCGTGAGCCACGCGGCCTCGTCCTCCGGGAGGGCCAGCGCGCCAAGCGCCGCGCCGCCGCCCTGCCTGAAGAGGAAGAGGTTGCGCCAGTGGCCGGCGAGCTCGCGCAGGAAGAAGCCGATGTCCACGCCTTCGCGCAACAGGTGCCGGCTCGTGTCCGCGGCTGCGGCGCAATCCTGCGCCGAAAGCGCGCCGAAGAGCCGGGTGAAGAGCTCCTGGCCGGCGAGGCCGAGCACCTGCCGGGTGGTCTCCGCGTCGAGGGTGGCGCCCCCGAGGGCCAGCGTCTGGTCGAGCAGGGACATGGCGTCGCGCACGCTGCCCGCGGCGCGCCTCGCGATGAGGCGCACGGCCGCGTCCTCATAGCCGCGGCCCTCGGCGTTGAGGGTGCGCACGAGATGGGCGGCCAGTGCGTCTTCCCCGAGGTGGCGGAAGACGAAGTGCTGGCAGCGGCTGACGATGGTGACGGGGAACTTGTGGGCCTCGGTGGTGGCGAAGATGAAGACCACGCGCTCCGGCGGCTCCTCCAGCGTCTTCAACAGGGCGTTGAAGGCACTGCGCGAGAGCATGTGCGCCTCGTCGATGATGAAGACCTTGTAGCGGCCGTCCATGGGGGCGTAGCCGATATGCTCCCTGAGTGCGCGGGCGTCCTCCACGCTGTTGTTGGAGGCGCCGTCGATCTCGGTCACGTCCACATGGGAGCCGGCCGCTATCTTGCGGCACTGGGCGCACTCGTTGCACGGCTCGGCCGCCGGGGCGTGCTCGCAGTTGAGCGCCTTGGCGAAGATGCGGGCGATGGTGGTCTTGCCGACGCCCCGGGTGCCGCTCAAAAGATAGGCCGGGGCCGGGCTGTCGCGTTCCGCGGCGCGCGACAGCGCGGCCACGACCATCTCCTGGCCGGCCACCTCTGCGAAGGTCTGCGGACGGTAGCGCGCCGCGAGCGAAAGGTGCTTCATGCCGCTCCGCCGGGGCAACCGGCCTGCCTAGAACGTGTAATGCGTCAGCCAGTCGGCGTATTTGGGGTTCTCGCCGGTGGCGATGGCGAAAAACTCCTTCTGGAGGCGCTTGGTCACGGGGCCGGCGTGGCCCGCGCCGATCTGGCGGTGGTCCACCTCGCGGATGGGCGTGATCTCGGCGGCCGTGCCGGTGAAGAAGGCCTCGTCCGCGGTGTAGAGCTCGTCGCGGGTGAACTGCTCTTCCTTCACGGTATAGCCCATGTCGCGCGCCACGGTGATGACGGAATTGCGCGTGATGCCGCCGAGGATGGAGGTGAGGGGCGTGGTCTTGATGATGCCGTCGCGCACGATGAAGATGTTCTCGCCCGTGGCTTCGGAAACGAAGCCGTTGGTGTCGAGCATGACGGCCTCGTCGTAGCCGTCCTCCTTGGCCTCGATCTTGGCGAGGATGGAGTTGATGTAGTTGCCCGCGGCCTTGGCCTTGGACATGCTCGTGTTCACATGGCTCCTGGCGAAGCTGCTCGTCTTGATGCGGATGCCCTTCTCCAGCGCCTCGGGGCCCAGATAGGCGCCCCACGGCCACACGGCGATGATGGTCTGGATGGGATTGTTGCCCGGATAGACGCCCATCTCGCCATAGCCCACGAAGGAGAGCGGCCGGA
The DNA here is from genome assembly GCF_011039155.1 of Desulfovibrio sp. ZJ746. Classification (NCBI taxonomy): domain Bacteria; kingdom Pseudomonadati; phylum Thermodesulfobacteriota; class Desulfovibrionia; order Desulfovibrionales; family Desulfovibrionaceae; genus Desulfovibrio; species Desulfovibrio sp. ZJ746. The sequence goes on from NZ_JAAKEK010000001.1 coordinate 213,404, forward strand.
TATAGCCCGCGGGCAGCTTGTTGGCCACCAGCGTCTCGATACAGGCGTCGGCCAGCTGGTCGGCGGTGTAGGGCAGCTTCATGCGCAGGATCTTGGCGGAATTGAGCATGCGCTTGCAGTGGTCGCCCAGGCGGAAGACCGCCGAGGTGCCGTCCACGCAGGCATAGGCGCGGATGCCCTCGAAAATGGCGCTCCCGTAGTGCAGGGAGTGGGTGAGCACGTGAACCTGGGCCTGATCCCAGGGAACCAGCTTGCCGTCGAACCAGATGAAGTGCGTTGTCTGCATGGCTGTCCTCGCGCTGGGCGCATTTGGCGCGTGCGGTTGGCGGGCGAAAGCCCGCGCGGCCGCGCAAGGGAGAGATGCTACTTAAAAGCGCGGGGCTTGGCAAGCGGCGCGGGCGCCGCCGGGGCGGATGCGAGGCTTTCGGGGCCGCTGTCCTTGTCAGCGGCCTGACCTGCGCGGCAACGAAGATCCTCGCAATATGGGCACGAATCGGCGGCGCTGAGGCTCGCGAGGATGCCGCAGCCGGCTCCGCAGCCCGGGCCGTGGGCCGAGGCGTCGCGCAGGGCCGTGAGCTCGGCCTTGAGGTGTTCGAGCCCCGCGATCTGGGCCTCCACATTGGCGATGTGCTCGTCCACCAGCTGGTGCACCCAGGCGCAGTCGCGCGCCGGCCTGTCGCGGAAGGCGAGCAGCTCGCGGATCTCGGCGAGCTTCATGCCGTGGCGCCGGCAGTGCATGACGAAGCGCAGGCGCTCGAGGTCCGCCTCGCCGTAGAGGCGGTAATTGCCCTCGCTGCGCTCGGGCCGCGCGAGCAGGCCCTCCTTTTCATAAAAGCGGATGGTCACCACCGGGCAGCCGGCCAGCTTGGCCAGTTCGCCGATTTTCATCTTCATGGCTCACTCCTCGCGGCAGCGTCCTTGCATCATCTGAAGGAGAGTGGGCACGCCCGGCGCGAAAGTCAATGTGCCGGGCCTGCCGGGCGCGCCGCTTGCAAGGGGGGCGGCGCCGTGCGAGAATGCGGGCTGGAGCGCGCCCTGACGCGGCCGCCCCGGAGGTGAACGCATGAAGATCGGCCTCATTCGCTGCATGCAGACCGAGGAACTGTGCCCGGCCACGCGCTGCCTGGACGCCATGCGCAAAAAAAAGGACGCCTTCGCCGATGTGGAGGGCGGGCTCGAGCTTGTGGGGGTGACCACCTGCGGCGGCTGCCCGGGCAAAAAAGCCGGCCTGCGGGCGGCCATGATGCTGCGCCGGGGGGCACAGGCCATCGCGCTCGCCTCGTGCATCACCAAGGGCACGCCCATCGACTACGCCTGCCCCTTTGCGGCCAGGCTCGCCAAAGTGGTCAGGGCGGCGGTGGGCGATGACGTGCCCATTTTTGCGTACACGCACGCGCCGGCGAAAAAGAAGGCGCCCGCAGCCTCCGCGCCCGGCTGCTGCGGCGCGCCCCGGGAGGCGTGATGGCGAAATCCGCACCCGCCCCCGAAGCAGTGTCCGCCGCCCCGGCCCCGCTGGTGGATCTCCCGCCAGGCGAGCTTTCCGTGGCTTCCCGTCTCGCCGACGAGGCAGCGGACGCCATCGCCGCCGCGCCCAAGGATTACGCGGCGCACGCGCGCGTGCTCCACGACCTCAAGCTCGCGCTCGTGGAGCTCGCCGACCGCGGCGAGGCGCCCGCGCGGGCGGAAGAAAAGGGCAACGAAGCTGCGCCGGCTGTGGACGATAGAGGGGAAGTCCCCCCGGGCCTCCCCCATGCCGACCTCGTGTGGGACCTGGCCCGCGCGCTCCCGGATTTCAGCACTGAGGCCCTGTACCAGAAGCGTTCCTCCCTCGGGGCCATGGCCGGCATGGCCGTCTTCGGCTGGTTTTTGGGCGGCCTCGCCTCCACGGTGCTCGGCTGGCTCGGGCTTGGCGGTGACATCCTGCGGGCCTTCGGCGTGTGGGCCATGTTCTGGCTGTCGGAATACCTCTCCGCCAATCCCCGCGCGCGGCACACCGTGCTCGCCCTGCTCGGCATGGGAGCCTTGGGGCGTTTCGCCATGAGCGCCATGTCGGGCATGCTGCGCCTGACCTCGTGGGGCAGCATCCGCCAGGCCATCTTCGGCGTGGGGCGGCTGCCCAATATTTTCAAGGTGTCGTGGCTGCTTTTCGGCGCCTTCTTCGTGCTCGTCTTCCTCTCCAAAAAGATCACCGCGCTGGACATGACGGCCTTCCGCCATTCCCTGCGCGAGCAGGCCGAGGGCTGCCTGCGCCTTGCGGCCTTCGTGCTCGGCGAGGTGGAAAGCCGCGACGCGGCGCTCGCCGAGCTCAGGGACCGGCTGGACGAAGCCGCCGATGGCGAGGCCCCGCGCCGCGCGGGCGACGCGCTTGCCCGGGACATGCTCGGCATGCTCGACGGGCTCGACCCCGACGCCCGCCGCTTCCTCCTGCAGCGGCTTGCGGCCGCGGGCTATACGCCGGAAAGCACGGGTGAGGACTGGCTCGTCTGGCAGCCGGGGCGCGATGCGGAACTCTATGACACCGTGGGCCTCGTGCGTGAGGGCGACCGCTGCCGCATCCTCCGGCGCGCCATGCGCACGCCCTCGGGTGTTACGCGCGGCCTTGTGCAGCGCGCGCCCGACACTGCGCCCATACAGCGGGGAGCCCGGCCATGAGCGGGGGGACGAAGGCGGCGCAGGAGGGCGCGGGCCGCATCCTCGGCATGGATCTCGGCACGAGCAACACCTATCTCTTCGCCGGCAGCATGGACCGCGCCTCGCGGCCCGAGGCCGTGGTCGTGCCCGGGGTGAGCGACGCCGCGGGCAGCATGGCGACCGCCGTGCTTTATGAGGATGACCGCCCCATCCTCATCGGCAACATGGCCGAAAGCGAGTGCTACGCCAACCCGAAGCCGGGCCGCGTGCTCCGCACCCAGTTCAAGCCGGAGCTCGCCCACGGCGGCGCCGAGGCCCTGCGCTGGATGATGGATTTTTTGCGCCTGCTCGGGGAGGCGCTTCCCGGGGGCGCGCCGCCCGATGGCACCAAGCTCTATGTGGGCATCCCCTCGCTCACGAGGGAGGATTTCAGCCTCAATCTCGGCCGCTGCTTTGCGGCGGCCGGCTGGCCCGCGCCGGTCTTCGTGCGCGAGTCGGACGCGGCGCTCATCTCCTCACTCCAGTCCGGCGCGCTGGACATCGACGACCTCGAGCGGCGGGCCGTTATCCTCGATTTCGGCGGGGGCACCTGCGACTATACGGTGCTCGACGGCGTGGACGCCCTCGCCAACGGCGGCGACCCGCTCTATGGGGGGCGCCTCTTCGACGACCTCATCTACCAGGCCTTTTGCCGCCGCGTGCCGGAGCTCGCGCCCGGGCTTGCGGGCTCGGCCTATGCCTATTTTTTCCACTGGATCGAATGCAAGACGGAAAAGGAGCGCTTTTCCAAGGCCATGAGCGCCGAGGCAGGCGCGCTCGCGCCGGGGGGGGAAACCGCGGCTGACCCTGCCGCGCCCGCGCAGGAGGCCGGCGTGAGCCTGCACGCCGTGTGGTATGACGCCGAAGGCAGCCGGCGCGACGCCTGGGTGCATGACTACAGCCGCGAGGACTTCATCCGCGACGCGGAAAATTATGCGGCCTCGCCGCAGATGCTCGCCATGCTCGCCCAGTATGCGGGGCGCGGCGGCCTGAGCGGGCCCGCGCGCGACTTGCTGGGGGGGCGGAGCATCGGCCTCGTCTCGTGGTTGCGCGAGCTTCTGGGCGGCCTTGAAGGCCGGCGCGAGGTGGGCCGCGTGCTCCTCACCGGCGGCAGCAGCCGCTGGTTCTTCGTGCGCGCCCTGGTGGAGGAGCTCTTCCCCGCCGCCTCCTGCGCCATGAGCCGGCGCACCTATGAGGACATAGCCTACGGGCTCGCGCTCTATCCGGTGCTCGCGGCCTCTCGCGAGCGCGTGGAGCGCCTGCTCAAGGAACAGCTCCCCGCATTCGCGGCCGAGGCCGCCACGGCCGCGCGGGCGCTGGTGGAAAAGAGCGGCCGGGCGCTGGCGCGCCGCTGCACGCAACGCATGGTGGAGCGGGACATCATGCCCGCCCTCGAGGCGGCGCAAGGCGCGCCCACCACGGTGGCTGAGCTCGAAGCCGCCTTTGAGCGCAATATCCGCGAGGACACGGCCCTGCTCGACATCGTGCGCGAAAAAAGCGACGCCCTGCGCGCGGAGCTTCAGCGCGACCTCTCCCTGCGCTTCCGCGCGTGGCTTCGGGAAAACGGCGTGCTGCTCGTGCCGCGCTTCGAGGTGCCGGCGCAGGCCATCAGCGCGGACTTTTTCAAGGGCCTGAGCGTCCGGCTCTCGCGGCTGGATTCGCTCAATATCATGCGCTTCACCCTGACGGCGGTTTTGCCCCTGCTGGCCGGCACCGCGGCGGCCGGCGCCATCGCGCATACGGGCGAGCCGGTGTCCACGGTGCTCGGCGGCGGCGTGGCCTTCGGGGGCGCATGGCTGCTCGGCCGGGCCGCGCCCGGCTTTCTGGAAAAGCGCAAGCTGCCCGGCTTTCTCCTCAACGAGAGCAACCGCCGCAAGATCGTGGAGAAAAATTCGGCCTATATCGAAAAGGCCCTCAACGAGGCCTTTGCCGAAGTGCAGGCGGATATTTCCGACGGGATGGAGCGGCGCCTCCGGCATGCGCTGGAATCCATGCTCGGCCGCCTCTCCGTGCTCAACCAGGTGCGCTGCCAGCATTGAATTTTTGCCGAAACGCGGGCAGGGAAGCAGAATGAAGGAAACTCTCGTCCTCGGCATCGACGCCGGGGGGACGCATACGGACGCGGCGCTGCTGGCGCTGCCGGAAGCAGCGGCCGGGCTGCCGCAGGCGCGCCTGCTGGCCTCGGCCAAGGTCAGCACGCGCCATGAGGATTTGCCCGGCACCGTGCGCACGGTGCTCGCGGCGCTCACGGCGGCGCTGGCGGAAGCCGGCCTCGACGGGCCGGCCTTGCTCGGCCGCGTGGAGCGCGCCACCCTCGGCACCACGCTGGCCGTGAACGCGCTGGTGCAGGGCAGGGCGGACAAGGTGGGCCTGGCGCTTTCCGCCGGGCCCGGGCTCGACCCGGTGCATTTCACCCTGGGCGAGCATGTGTGCATCGTGCCCGGGGGCCTCGACCACCGCGGGGTGGAGGTGGCGCCCCTCTTTACCGAGACGCTCGCCGAGACCGCGGCCCGCTGGCCCGGGGAGGGCGTCGCCGCCGTGGCCTGCGTGGGCAAGTTCTCGCCGCGCAACCCGGCGCAGGAACAGAAGATGGGCGAAGTGGCCGGGGCAGCCTCGGGCCTTCCCGTGACGCTCGGGCACAGCCTTTCCGGACGGCTCAACTTCCCGCGGCGCATCGCCACGGCCTACTACAATGCCGCAGTGGCGCGGCTCACGGGCGAATTTCTCGACGCCGTGGAAGCGGCGCTCGCCGATGCCGGCGTGCGGGCGCCCGTGCGCCTGCTGAAGGCCGACGGCGGCGCGGCGACCTTGGCCTTTTCGCGCCGCGAGCCCGTGCAGTCCATCCTTTCCGGGCCGGCGGCCAGCGTCATGGGCGTCATGGCGCTCTGGCCCGACGCCGCCGAGGGCTGCTCGCTTTTGCTCGACATGGGGGGCACCACCACCGACCTTGCGCTCTTTTACGAGGGCTCGCCCGTGGTGGACAGGGACGGCATGCTGCTCATGGGGCGGCGCACTTTGGTGCGGGCGCTGGCGGCGATTTCCATCGGCGTGGGCGGGGATTCACAACTCAGGCCGGAAAGGACGCAGGACGGCGCCCTCGCCGTGCATGTGGGCCCCTTGCGCGAAGGGCCGGCCATGGCCTTCGGCGGCGAGCGGCCCACCCTGCTCGACGCGCTCAACGTGCTCGCGCAGGCGGGCGGCATGTGCGGGGACGGCGCCGCCTCCCGCGCGGGCATGGAAGCTCTCGCGGCGTCGCTCGGGATCGTGCTTGCGCCGGGCGGGGGCGCCCAGCTGGCGCGCCTCGCCGTGGAGGACGCCTGCGGCCAGGTGGCGCGCGCGGCCTATGCGCTGGTTGAAGGCGTCAATGCACGGCCCATCTATACCTTGGCGGCGCTCAGGGCCGTGCGCGAGGCGCGGCCTGTGCGGGCCTGCCTTGTGGGCGGCCCGGCGGCGAGCGTGCGCCCGTATCTCGAAGAGGCGCTGGCGCTCCCGGTCGCCATCCCGCCGCATGCCGAGGTCGCCAACGCCATCGGGGCGGGCCTCGCCGTGCCGACGGCCGTGCTGGAAGCCTATGCGGACAGCGGGCGGGGCGTTTACAGCGTACCGGCGCTCGACCTGCACGAACGCCTCGGCCGCCATGCGACGCTCGAGTCGGTGGCGGACCGCACGCGGGAACTGCTCGAGGAGCGGCTTGCCGCCGAGGGCGTCACCGACGCGGCCGTGGAAGTGGTGGAGGCGGACCTCTTCGCCACCCTCGATGATGGCGGCCGTGGCTCACGCGACATGCGCGTGGCCTGCCAGGTGCGGCCCGGCATTTCCGGGCGCCTGTCCGCCGGGGCCTGAGCGGCGTTTTTCGGGGAAGGAAAAGCGCCCGGCTTCCGCATGGGAGGCCGGGCGCGGCTCACTTGTGGCCTACGGGCTTGCCGGGGGCTTAATGGTCGTCGCTCATCTTCATGCCGATAAGGCCGACGATGATGGCGAAGAGCAGGAATCCGGCGCAGATGACGAGAACGGTGGTATCGAGATCCATGGTTGGCTCCTTTGAGGTATGAGGCACGCCGGGCGCCGGCCAAGACCGCTACTCGCGTAGACCGCCGACTGGCGCAGGGCTGCCGCGCCGCCCGCAGGGGACGGCCGGTGGTGGAAGTATCCCCGGGATTCAGAGAGTGGCGCCCACGGCGCGGGGCGGAGCCTGGGAAAGGGGCAGCATGCCGCGCAGATGGCGCCTTGGAGGCAGATCAGGTCGCTGGGGCGCAAGGGCGGCAAAAAAGACAGGCGGATGCGGCAGCCGAGGCCGGGCGCTCAGGGCCGTGCCCGCCGCATGGAGATGGGCGAAGGCATGGCGCTGGCGCTGCTTGCTCGCCTGGCGCAGGGTCACCACCACGGCGGAGCCCACGGCGAGCGCCCCGGCCGTGACCGAAGGCAGCCGGTCGCAGCCCAAGCGCGGCAAGGGCGTAGAGCGGCCGCCGGACACGAGCAGCAGCACGGCCAAAACCGTGCTGACGCCGCAGGTCAGCAAAAAGCGCGGGCGCATGGAGGGGCTGGACAGTGGTGCCGACGGCATGGGCGAAGCCTTTTTCTGTTGCAGGGCGGCGCCATTGCAAGGGCAGGCCGCCTCTTTCCATGTATCCAACGCTACAGGGGCGGCTCTTTCTTGTCAATATTGCTGCGGAAAAAGCGCTAAGCCATGGGGAGGACAGTTGCGCGTAGTCCTGTTTGAGCCGGAGATCCCGCCCAATACGGGCAATGTGGCGCGCCTCTGCGCGGGCTTCGGCGTGGAATTGCACCTCGTGGGCAGGCTCGGCTTCTCGCTGGAAGATCGCTACCTCAAGCGCGCGGGCCTCGATTACTGGCCGCATGTGCGCCTTTTCGTCTGGCCCGGCTGGGGCGCCTTCGCGCACCGCCCGGGCCGCAGCCGGCTTGAGCGCTGGATCCTGACCACGGCCAAGCGCAAGGCCACTCCGTTGCAGGATTTCGCCTTCCAGCCGGAAGACGCCCTCATCTTCGGTCGCGAAACGCGGGGCCTGCCCGACAGCCTCTTCGCCGCTTCGCCGTGGCGGGTGCGCATCCCCGTGCGCAGCATGGAGGAGGGCGGGGTGCGCAGCCTCAACCTCTCCACCGCCGCGGGCATCGTGCTCTTCACGGCCCTCACGGCAAGCGGCCTCATCGGCCCGGGACAGGCACGGCCGTGAGCGGCTTCTTCCCCGCGTGGGCCGTCCTGCCGTGGTCGGCCTGGGAGTGCTGGTGGCTCGCGCCCTGCGCTCTTGCGCTCGACCTCATGTTCGGGGACCCGGCCTTGCCGTGGCCGCATCCCGTGTGCCTTGTGGGCAAGTGCCTCTCCCGGCTGGAAGGCCCGGCGCGCCGTTTCGGCGGTGCGGGGCCGCGCGCGCCCTTGCGGCTCCTGCTGGCGGGCGCGATGGCGCTCCTCCTGCTCTGCGCGGGCACGGGCGCGGCCGTGTGGCTGCTGGTCTCGCTGCCGGCGGCGGGGGGGCTCCTGGCGCTCTATCTGGCCTGGGCCGGCCTCGCCATGGGCTCGCTCGTGAGCATCGGGCGCGAAGTGGCGGAAGCGGTGGAGGAGGCGCCCCTCCCGGAGGCGCGCGCGGCGCTCTCCCGACTGGTGAGCCGCGACGTGAGCGCCCTTGAGCGGCTCATGCTCCGCAAGACGCTGGCCGACACGCTTTCGGAAAATTTCACGGACGCCTTTCTCGCGCCGTGGTTCTGGCTGCTCGTGGGCGGGCCTGTGGGCCTGTGGGTCTACAAGGCCGTGAGCACGGGCGATTCCATGTGGGGCTATCTCAACACGCGCTGGCGCTGGCTCGGCTGGGCGCCGGCGCGCGCCGACGACGCGCTGGCTTTCGTGCCCGCCCGGCTTTCCGTGCTTGCCCTGCGCCTGGCGGACGCCGCGGCGCGCCCTATCCCTTCCCGGCGCGCGTGGCGCGGCTCCTGGCCCGGGCTCTCCGTGGTCGCTCGGCAGGCGAAGGGCATGCCGAGCCCCAATTCCGGCTGGTCCATGACGGCCTGCGCGTGGCTGTGCGCTGGCCGCATGGCCGGGCCTTCCGTCTATTTCGGCGAGCTCGTGGTCAAGCCCTGGCTCGGGCCCCCGGAGCGGGACGCCGCCCCCTGGGATGCCGCCCGCATCCGGGCCTTGATCGCCCTCGAGCAGTGGGGGGCGGTGTGCGGCGCCCTCGCGCTCTGGCTCGCGTGCCTCGGCATGCGACTTCTTTTCTGAGGCGCCGCGCTTGCGGGCGGGCGCGGTCCCGTGCTAGGGATAAGGTTCCCTTGCAAAGCGGGACTGCGAGAGCCGGACCAAAGGCCAGAGTACAGGATGGAACAGAACCACCACAGCGCGAACATCGCGGCCATCTTCATCCGCCGCCCGGTGGCGACGGTGCTGCTCATGCTCGGCATGCTGTTCTTCGGCATCACGGGCTACCGCTCGCTGCCGGTGAACCAGCTCCCCAATGTGGACTTCCCCACCATTTCCGTGCTCGCCGACCTCCCCGGCGCGGACCCGGAGACCATGGCCGCCTCTGTCGCCACGCCGCTGGAAAAGGAATTCTTCACCATCGCGGGCATTGACTCCATTTCTTCCATCAACGCCACGGGCCGCACGCGCATCACCATCCAGTTCGCCCTTGACCGCGACATCGACGCCGCGGCCCTCGACGTGCAATCGGCCATCGGCCTCGCGCAGCGACGCCTGCCCACAAGCATGACCACGCCGCCGAGCTTCCGCAAGGTGAACCCGGCGGACTTCCCCATCCTGTTCCTGCGCCTGACCTCCAAGACGCTCCCGCTCTACCAGCTCAACGAATATGCGGACACGCTCATCGGCCAGCGCCTTTCCATGGTGGAGGGTGTGGCGCAGGTGCTCGTGTTCGGCCAGAAGAAATATGCGGTGCGCGTGCAGCTCGACCCGGACGCCCTCGCCACGCGCGGCCTCGGCATCGACGAGGTGGCGGACGCCGTGGCAGCGGCCAATTCCATGCTGCCCACGGGCAGCCTCGAGGGCGCGCAGAGAAGCGTGGCCATCAAGTCCTCTGGCCAGCTTTTCGACGCCAAGGCCTTCGAGGAGACCGTGGTGGCCTACCGCAACGGCGCGCCCGTGCGCCTGCGCGAGATCGGCACCGTGGTGGATAGCGTGCAGCAGGACAAGCAGCTCGCCTGGGGCGGCGCCGAGGACGTGGGCATCATGCTCGGCATCGAGCGCCAGCCCGGCGCCAACACCGTGCAGGTGGTGGACTCCATCAGGAAGATCCTGCCGAGCCTCGAGCGGCAGCTCCCGCCCTCGGTCAACTTGGTGATCTTCAACGACCGCGCCGAATCCATCCGCGAATCCGTGGCGGACGTGAAGTTCACGCTGGTGCTCACGGTCTTCCTCGTGGTGCTCGTCATCTTCCTCTTTCTGCGCAACCTGCCGGCTACCATCATCCCGTCCTTGGCGCTGCCCATGTCGGTCATTTCCACCTTCGCGGTCATGGCGGTCATGGGCTACAGCCTCGACAACCTCTCGCTCATGGCCCTGACGCTGGCCGTGGGTTTCGTGGTGGACGACGCCATCGTCATGCTCGAGAACATCGTGCGCCACCAGGAGATGGGCAAGAGCCCGCTCCAGGCGGCCTACGACGGCTCGGCCGAGATCGGCTTCACCATCGTTTCCATGACCGTCTCGCTGGCGGCGGTGTTCATCCCCGTGCTCTTCATGGGCGGCATCGTGGGCCGGCTCTTCCGCGAATTCGCCGTGGTCATCATCACGGCCATCCTGTGCTCCGGCGTGGTGTCGCTCACGCTCACGCCCATGCTCTGCGCCTATTTCCTCAAGGCCGGCGGCGGCCACAAGGCGGGCTACGAAGGCCTGTACGGCAAGCTCGAGCGCATGTTCGACGCGCTGGCGCACGGCTACGCGCGCTCGCTGGACTTTGTGCTCGGGCACCGTTTCGCCACGCTGCTGGCGTCTTTCGTGCTGCTGGGGCTGACCGCGTGGCTCGCCATCCTCGTGCCCAAGGGCTTTTTGCCCTCCGAGGACATGAGCTTCCTCGTGGCGAGCACCGAGGCGGAGCAGGGCATCTCCTACGAGGGCATGGTGGAGGCGCAGCACAAGCTCGACCCCATCCTCGAGAAGGAGCCGGCGCTCGCCATGTTCAATTCCGTGGTGGGCATCGTGGGCTCGAGCCAGAGCATCAACAACGGCAACCTGCTCATGGCCCTCAAGCCGCCGAGCGAGCGCGAACCCATCGAGGACGTGGCCCAGCGCCTGAGGCGCGAGCTCAACGTCTCGCCGGGGCTTAGGGTCTTCGTGCGCGTGCCCCCGGCCATCAATATCGGCGGCCGCGCGGCCAAGGCGCTCTATCAGTACACCATGTTCGGCCCGGACATCGAGGCGCTCTACGACAGCGCGGAAAAGGTGGAGAACGCCCTGCGCGCGCTGCCGCAATTGCAGGACGTGAACAGCGACCTCCAGCTCAAGAACCCGGAACTGCGCGTGCGCATCGACCGCAACCGCGCCGCGGCCCTGGGGGTCTCGCCGCAGCAGATCGAGCTCGCCCTGCAATCGGCCTACGGCTCGCGCGAGATCTCCACCATCTACGCGCCCACCAACGATTACAAGGTCTTTGTCGAGCTGGAAAAACGCTTCCAGCAGGATACGTCCGCGCTGTCGCGCCTCTATGTGCGCGCGGCGGACGGCACCCTGGTGCCGCTCAGCACCCTCGCCAGCATGGAGCCGGGGGTGGGGCCCATCGCCGTCAACCACAACGGCCAGTTCCCGGCGGTGACGGTTTCGTTCAACCTGAGGCCCGGCGTGGCCCTGAGCGAGGGCGTGGCCGCGGTCAACGCCGCCGTGGCGCCGCTTCTGCCGGACTCCGTCACCGCCGAGTTCCAGGGCACGGCCCAGGCCTTCCAGAGCTCCCTCGAGGGCATGGGCTGGCTGCTCTTCCTCGCCATCGTGGTGATTTATCTCGTGCTCGGCATCCTCTACGAAAGCTTCATCCACCCGCTGACCATCCTCTCGGGCCTGCCGGCAGCGGGCTTCGGCGCGCTCTTCACGCTCTGGATCTTCGGCATGGAGCTCAACCTCTATGGCTTCGTGGGCATCATCATGCTGCTCGGCATCGTCAAGAAAAACGCCATCATGATGCTCGACTTCGCGCTGGAGGCGCAGCGGCGCGACCCGGACATCTCGCCGCTCGCGGCCATCACCGAGGGCTGCCACGTGCGCTTCAGGCCCATCATGATGACCACCATGGCCGCGCTCATGGGGGCGCTGCCCATCGCCATCGGCATCGGCGCCGGGGCGGACGCGCGCCGCCCGCTCGGCATGGCCGTGGTGGGCGGGCTCTGCTTCTCGCAGGTGGTGACGCTCTACATCACGCCGGTCTATTACTACTACATGGAGCGGCTTTCGCAGCGCCTGCGCCGCGCGGACCCCACGGGCCACCCGGGTCACTCGGGCCAGGCCGGGCGCGCCTCCGGAGGCGGCGAGGCCGCGGCGGGCGCGCGTTGACAGCGCCCTCCGGCGGACCTACCTTTGCGGGGAGAATGCCGGCGGATCTCCGCCGGAGAAGGAAGGAGAGATCATGCCCCTGAGCAGCGTTGAAGAGGCCGTTGCCGACATCCGGGCCGGCCGGATGGTCATTCTCGTGGACGACGAAGACCGGGAGAACGAAGGCGACCTGACCATGGCCGCCGAGCATGTGACGCCCGAGGCCATCAACTTCATGGCGAAGTTCGGGCGCGGCCTCATCTGCCTGCCGCTGGCGCCGGAACTGGTGGACAAGCTCGGGCTGCCCATGATGACCCAGCGCAACGGCTCGCGCTTCGGCACCAATTTCACGGTCTCCGTTGAGGCGCGCGAGGGCATCACCACCGGCATTTCCGCGGCCGACCGCGCCACCACCATCAGGACGGCGGTGGCGGACGGCGCCCGGCCCGAAGATCTTGTCTCGCCGGGGCACGTCTTCCCCCTGCGCGCCAAGGCCGGCGGCGTGCTCGCGCGCACCGGCCAGACCGAGGGCAGCGTGGACCTCGCCCGCCTCGCCGGCCTCAAGCCCGCGGCCGTCATCTGCGAAATCATGCGTGACGATGGCACCATGGCGCGCATGCCCGACCTCGAGGTGTTCGCCAAGGAGCACGGCCTCAAGATCGTGGCCGTCAAGGACATCATCCGCCACAAGCTTGAGCGCGGGCAGGTCTCCGTCAGGCGCGACGCCACGGCGCATTTGCCGAGCATGTACGGCGACTTCACCGTGCACGCCTATGAGAGCGAGATGGAGCCGGGCACGCACCTGGCGCTCGTCAAGGGCGACATCAGCGGCCCGGAGCCCGTGCTCGTGCGCGTGCACAGCCAGTGCCTCACGGGCGACGCCCTGGGCTCCCTGCGCTGCGACTGCCGGGGCCAGCTCGGCGCGGCCCTGCGCCAGATAGAGAACGAGGGCCGGGGCGTTTTGCTCTACATGCGCCAGGAGGGGCGGGGCATCGGCCTCGCCAACAAGATCCGCGCCTATGCCCTGCAGGACCAGGGCTACGACACCGTGGAGGCCAACCGCATGCTCGGCTTCCCGGATGACCTGCGCGACTACGGCACCGGCGCGCAGATGCTGGTGGACCTCGGCATCCGCAAGGTGCGCCTTTTGACCAACAACCCCAAGAAGATAGTGGGCCTTTCCGGCTATGGCATCGAGATCGTGGAGCGCGTGCCCATCGAGATCGACGCCTGCCCGGAAAACGAGGCCTACCTGCGCACCAAGAAGGAAAAGATGGCGCACCTGCTCAACGGCATCCGTTGCCACTGAGCGCGCCCGCGCCGCGCATTTCGCCCCGGGCGTCCACATGCGGAGCGCCCGGCCCTGCGGAGGGATGGCAGAGCGGCTGATAGCGGTGGTCTTGAAAACCACTTGGGGTTCACGCCCCACGGGGGTTCAAATCCCTCTCCCTCCGCCACAAATTTATTCAATGAAGTCCTTTTTGGTGGCTAACCATCCGAAAGGACTTCTTTTTTTCATCTTAGTTTGTACGTTTTCGTGTCGCGTTGTGTATCCTTAAGTGTACCCATCCAGCTGACAATGTGTTCTTTAATGTGTATCTTCGGCTCAGGGATTAAGGCTTAAAGATACACATCTGAAAAGTACACAGTCCAGGAGTAAGGCATGCCACGCCCTGAAAATTTGCTCACGTCCACACAGATTAAGGCAGCCCTTAAAAAAGGGGAGCCTGTGAAACTGAGAGATGGAGGCGGCCTATTTTTTTCAGTGTCTGAAAAGAACAAGGGTATCTGGTTTGTGCGCGGACGGCTTAATGGCGTTCCGAAGAAACGAGTCTTGGGCCATGAGGACATGACTCTGGCCGAGGCCAGGACTTTAAAAATTGAGGAGAAAAAGTTACTCAAAGCGGGAGTTGATTCCATTGCCGAAAAGAAGGCACTCTGGAAGAAAACGGAGTATGAAGAGCGAACCTTTGGGATGATTGCGCAGGAATGGCTAGAGTTTTGGAAAAATGATAAAGATGATAAGACTATCCAATCTACTATAGGTAGGATGAACAAGCATATCCTCCCGAGTTTAGGCAAAATTCCATATAGCAAACTTAACTTTACCGATTTAAAAAATACTTGTCTAAAAATTGCTAATTCTGGACATAGGGAGATGGCTAATAGAGTAGGTACAATCATCAATCAGGTATGCCGTTTCGCAAAAATTAATGGCTATCATCAATACAATATCGCAGAAGATCTACCTAGACTATTTCCCAAGCCCAAAAGAGATATAAATTTTGAAGGGTTCCCTGCCATCACTGATAAGGTTGGCGTTGCAGAAATGCTACAAAAAATAACAAAATACGTTGAGCTTGGAAAATGCTCACCTCATATGGGTGCAGCACTCCTCTTGTTCCCCAAGGTGCCGCTTCGAGCATCATCAATGCTGATGTCTGAGTGGAAAGATATAAATTTTGAAACTATGGAATGGCGTATCCCAGCAGAGCACATGAAGGGAGAAATAGGAAAACGAAAGGATTTTATAATCCCTCTATCAAAACAAGTATATGAAATATTGTTAAATCTTTCCAACTTCTCTATTAGCAAATATGTATTCCCGTCTGGGCGAAAAAGTGGACATTTATCTATAGAAGGCGTAAACAAGTCCCTTCATATGGCTGGAATACCTAAAGGTAAAATGTGTATTCACGGTTGGCGAAAGGTTTGGGGCTCACTTGCCCGTGAATATGGTCTTCCTGATAAACTGGTAGAGCGTGGACTCGCTCACTCTTCTGGATCTGCTGTAGAGAATGCCTATAATAGAGCTCAGTATAAAGAGGTAATGAGGTACGTTTTTCAATGGTGGTGTGATACACTTGATGCATTAGAAAAAAATGATAAAGTTCCACCTCTAGTATTAAAAACAGAAATTGCTTATTCTTGATAACGAAGGTGGTATATGAAATTTAAATACGCTAAGGCTAGACAACAAGGGATGCATAATTTTAATAGACATAGTACCCCTGTTGACTATGTAACAATGCGGAACCTTCAGGAATATCCAAATCCTCCAAAGGAATATCAAGATAAATTTGAGCGCATAGAGCCGCAGAAATTTAATCAAGAAGATTCGGAAAGAATATTTGTATATGGAGAATATTTAAAAAGAAAATTTTATTTAGATTGCTATTATACAAGTATAAAACCAAAAAAAAATTATAGATATACAAGAAATATATTTAATTCAAATGAGGAATGTAGAAATTACATAGAAAATATTTTTATTTTAAACGAAGATAAATTAAATTTTGATATAAAGAAAATATATGGGAAGGATAAATTTATTTGTTCCTTTGAGCGGTTCGGATATAATATTTATAAAACAATTGAGTCCTATTTTCATATTAGCATTGATAAAATAAGAAAATTTATATCAAATCCAGAAGAATACTCTCATTCCAAGTATATAACGGATGATGATATATTTTTCTTAAAAAATTTAAATCCAATAACTGACTATTACTGTGAAAGGATTTTATATAATGTTCAACCTTTATCGATGTATAAACCATATAATATTAAATATCAAGAAAATAAATTTAGTAACACATTAAGAATTATTAATAATGTATTAGATTCAAATTTAGATGACGGATTTTTAATGCTTTATAAATACATAATAGATAAATATTCCCTTTATATGACCGATCTATTTAAATTAACAAGTATTGATAATATTATCTGTAATCATTATACAATACAAAATTTATCTCACTTCTTTTTTATACCTATTAAAATAAATGATGATGAGTTCATAAGAGAATTAATTAATATTAATACTGATGAGATTAACCATAACATTAACATAGACATAAAATTAATAAGTAATTTAGATTCCTTACAAATAGCGAATTACGTATATGGAACCCTGCTAAATGCGCTTTTTTTCTATAAGGAAAATAAGGAAATGACATATTCAATGAATGAGATAGCTTATTTTATTAAAATGATAGACTCTAAAAATAAGCATAATAAAATTACATTTAATTCAAGAATTCATGGATTATATATTTGGGATCAAAAATATATATATAATAAACAATCAATACGTAGTATTAGCATAAATTTTATTAAAAAATTTATGCAACAAGACGAAGGAACTGAAGACGCAAAAATCAAATATCTTTTTAGATGTTATAATGGTACGTTAAATAGTATTGAAATGAAATCTTTTTGTCAATTAAAGTAAGTCTATATATTTCTGCTTATTTTTAATATATATAGTCCTAGTGGGGTAGTCACAACTACCCCACTAGGACTTTTTTAATCGT
Source organism: Desulfovibrio sp. ZJ746 (assembly GCF_011039155.1). Lineage (NCBI taxonomy): Bacteria > Pseudomonadati > Thermodesulfobacteriota > Desulfovibrionia > Desulfovibrionales > Desulfovibrionaceae > Desulfovibrio > Desulfovibrio sp. ZJ746. Next base: position 229,874 of record NZ_JAAKEK010000001.1, read on the forward strand.
CCATGCTCTCCTTGATTACTTGCAACACGGCAATGGCCACGGGAATCCACGTAATCATAGCTTCCTCCTAGGTTTTCAGCGGCACGGGATGCGCCGCATGGTTTTCGGTTTCGGTCGGCAGCCAAGGCGCATGAGCCCGTTCAGCCACCCAGACCCACGGCAGAAATCGAGCGGTATGGTCATCGCTCCACCCCCTTGAGCAACGCCCCCTGCAATAGGCCGAACACCGCAGGGGCAAGCTCAGACAGCTCAAAGATGACCTTGCTCGTCCGAGGCAGGAGCGTCAGGATGAGAGGCAGCCGGATACCTATGCCGTACACCTCCATACCGAGAGCCCGCATCCTGCTGAGGGCGGTATGACACGCTGGAACGTTGTCGGGCCTGCCATCCGTGATGAGAATGACGATTTTTCGTTCCTCCTTTTGCGCGTAGAGGGTTTGCAAGACGTACCAAAGGGCTGGGGCAAGCGGCGTTCCCCCTATGCCTTCCACTCCAAATTGGGTTGTGACCTTTTCACCGTGGCGCACGAGCGGCTTGACGCCATCCTCTCCCCGGTCGGTGATTGCCGGAAAGGCCGTGACTGCGGCATTGACACCCTTGATGGGCTCCAGAGCCTTGGCCACGGCATAGCAGCACTGCCGAGCAAGCTGGATGGGAACACCAGACATACTCCCACTACAATCAAGCAAGACATGAACGGCGGAGTTTTGCCCCGGTTGATTATCCTCTCGCCTGAAGACCCGTGGGTTTGCGGAACTCAAACGGTACAGCTTGTGGTCGTCCAGCTTGCCTCGTCTGCCCATTGCCACATGCCGGAGCTCGTGTGCCTGGAGGAGCCCTTGGAGCCGCTTCCTGAGCGCGATGGAGCAGCGCAACGCCCGCTCTATTTCTTCAGGAGCGAGCTCGGTGACGACCCGAAAGCCGGGTGTGGCAACCGCTACACCGCCGCCAGCCGGCGCTGAAGCTCCCGCGTCTGCGAGTTCCGCAGCGATGCGCTCCCCAAAGTTCCGGAGCAGACTGTCCTCGTCCAAGGTGTCAAGGAACGCGCCCAAATCAACGGCTCCGTTGCCCCCCTCACCGGCTTCATCACCTCCTTCGCCGGTTCCTGTATCCGCAACCTGCTGTGCTTCGCCTTCAAGGGCAGAGCAGACAGGCTGCTCCGTCTTTGTTGCCGAATCGCCGCCGTCATCTTCTCCGGCAGAGGCCGAGGCGTTAGGCGCTGGGTCTTGCCTATCCTCCTTTTCAGGCTCTTCAGATTTGGTGGCAGAGGCGGTGGGGGCTTGGTGCCCTCCCTGCTCCTTGCCGTTTTGTTTTTGGCCACCACCTCCTTGGTGTCCCTTTGCCGGTTCCTCAGGCTGAAATGCCCGGATGATTTCGACCAGTTCCCTAGCGGCTTCGAGGGCCGCAGCCGTGTCCGGGCAATCATGGCACACCCGGTCGAGCACCGCGTCCAGCTTTTCAGCCAGACCCGGATACGCCTCCTCCACTTGTGCGCGCGTGCGTGTGCGAGGGCCATTGACCTCGGCCACGTCCCATGAGCGTACCGTCAGCAGGACATAGCTCAAGACGGCGAGAGCCGGGGATTTCTCCCCGGCTCCCGTGTCCACTTCCTCAACGAAGAACCGCCGTATCAACCAGTCCAGGTTTTGTCGGCATCCAGGGTATATTGCAGAGATGCGGCGCTCCACGCGCCAGTCCTCAATGGCGTTGCACAGGTAGCGCGTTGACTTGTCCAGACCGGGTTGCCGAATGACGCCGAAGTCCGAGTGCCGGATATGGGCGGATTCGTGGTCGATATAGCCCTTGGCCAGCGCCAGTGCTGTTTTGCCACAGTCAACGGGGAGCGCCGGGATGCGGATTATCTTGCCATTCGTACAAGCTTCGTAGCCGCCGATTTGCACTTGCACGCCGTAGCGGTCTCCCAGCACCGAAGCCAGTAATGGCAGACAGTTGATTACGTCCTTGTTCTGGATCATGGCATCACCACAGCCCCATGCTGGGAATATCCATGCCATTCGCGGGCACGGGAAGCTCGGGCAGGACGGGCTCCGCATCGCTATCCGAACCCTTATTGTCTTCGGGCTGGCTGCCGTCTGTCCGGCTTTCTTCCTGTCCATCGATACCGTCCACGCCCCCAGACTCTGAGGACGATGTGGCCGGGGCTGTCTGTCCACCGGCCAGAAGCGCGTCCAGCACCGTGGCCGGGCCGTAGCCCTCGATGAGCTTCTGGGCGTGCAGGACAAGGGCCTTGCTGTCCGAGAGCAGGCAGACCAGCCCCTGAAGCAGGAGCAGGTCCGTGCCCGTTATCGTGCCCTTGGCGGGCATCCGGCCAAGGGCGGCCTTGATGATGTCGGCCACAGGCGCGACATGGGGCTCCACGAAGGAGAGGCCCACCAGCTTTCCATGCAAAGTCCTGAGCGGCGAGAGCGCCTTGTGGGTGACTTCCGTCTTGCCCATATAAACGCGCCGCCATATCTCCTGCGCGGACTTGGCCACCTCCGAGAAGAGCGTACCACCAAGCCCTGTCACCTCGTCGGCGAGCCCGGCTTCCAGCACGGCGTTTTCATCCGCATGGCTTTCCAGCGGGGCCACCTTGTAGAGCTGCCAGCGGAACCCCATGCGACCGCGCACATAGTCCGAGGAAACGACCGAATTGCGGATGATTGACGCCCATTCCTGATGCTTGGCGATCCACGCTTCCAGCGAGGTGTCGTAGGCCGCGAGGAAGTCCTCCTTGGCGGCGCGGAACTCGTCCCGGATGCTGATGAGCTCGGCCACGATGTCCCCGGCCTTTTCTTCGGGAATGGCCCAGCCGGACATGAAGCGCACGCCGTGCCGGTCAAGGAAGGTGAAGGCGCGGGACTTGAGGGTCGAAAAGATGCGCAGGCTTTCCGGGTCAGCCACACGCTTGGAGCCGAGGGAGGCGAGGTCTTCGGGCGGCAGTTCAGCGCCGCCCAAGTCCTCGGGGGTCATCTTCTTGCGGGCCGACCAGAGGCTGATGTCGAGGTTGACGGCCAAGAGGTTGTCCAGGATTTGGATGTCGGAGTGCAGAATGTTGTTCATGTGATTCTCCTTTTTTAGGCGGCTTTGGCTTCGGGGAGGCTGAGGACGAAGATGACGCGGATGTCCGCGTCGTCCGCATCGGAATGGTACTTGAGCTGCGCGAGGCACCCCGCGTCCTTCCACCTGGCAACGGACATGGGGATGGTCTGGCCCACGGGCACAGGGAAGACCTTGCTTGCGCGACCCAGCTCCCGCACCGGGATGCACACGTTGGCGGGCGACATGGCCTGTTTTTCGCCCTTGGCGGCGTTGGTGGTTATCTGGTCGTAGGCCGGGACTTCCAGATTGGCGGGGCAGGCCACGCTGGTGGAGCTGCCGTCCGGGAGGGCCACGGAAAGGCGGTAGCCCTGACCTTTTTCCTCATTCACCGTGAGCGTAGCGACGCCCTTGCTCTTGCAGAATCTCACGAGCAGGGCGGCTTCCTGCGCTCCCAGAAGCACGGCCTTGTCCTTCCTCGGAAACGAGGGCTTGGGTGCGCCCTTTTCCTGCACGAGCGCGAGGCGGCGTTCATAGTAGCCGTTGCCATCGCAGCCGATGACGGCCAGCTTCTTCTGCTTGGGCGGCAAGATGAGCAGGATGTGGGCGGTGGCCTCCCACGCCTCGTTCTTGCCGGCATAGAGGGCGGCGTCCCTGAGAGCATGGCCCAGCGAGAGGGCATTCACTCGAACCTGATAGGACATGGGGAATCTCCTTGAGATTTTGGTTTAAATGTTGGTGAGGGCTTCAACGATAACGTAGCCCTCACGGAGTTTCTTGCCCGCTCGGTATTGCAACTCCTTGCGCGGGTCGTTCTCACGGCACTTGTCCTTGGCGAAGAAGCGGCTCTGGTTGACGGCATGGGTGCGCCCAAAGGCGATACGCAGTCCCTCCGGCACGATGGAACCGATCCAGTCCTTTGACCGGGAGCCTTCAGACGTCATCGTGGTTTTGCGGAGGTACAGGCGCACATCCTTGTCCTGCGGGACGGCAGCAAGCCTCGTCGTCAGGAAGCGGACGCCATTTGCGCCTGTGAGGGTGTCGCCGCTGTCCGGGCTGACAGTCTCCTCCGGCTGTTCGCCGCCATGCTGCGGGAACATACGCTGGGCAAGCTCGTGGAGCATGGCGCGGGTTTCCGCCGAAGCGCGATAGCCCAATGCCCGGTCGAGGGCATAGGTCACGGGCTGGATGCCCTGTCGCGCGAGTGGCTGGAAACGCAGGGTGAGGTCAGCCCAGCGCAAGAGGCTGCGCGTTGAGAACGTGACCTCAATGCTTGTGCCGAAACTGCCGCCGTCCTCCCCCATGAAGAGCTTGCGGACTTCGTTTGCGAAGTTCACCATCGTGGCGCAGAGGGCTTCGGGAAGCTGCGTGAAGCGTTCCCCGAGCAGGCACTTTTCGACTTCGGGAGCGGGATAGCCGAGCTCGCAGAGCATGAATCGGTCGGCAAAAGCCAGATTCTGTCGCTGCACGCCCTGATAGAGGCCCGTGTCGTCGCCACCGCCGTTGGTGTTGGCGGTGGCCACGAAGCGGAACCCGGCATGGGGAGCGATGAGTTCGCCGCCATTCTCGGCGATGCAGAGGGGTGAGCCGTCGAGTATGCCATTGAGACCGGCGGCCACTTCCGGGGAGGTGAGGTCAATTTCGTTCAGGAGGAAGAGGCCCCCATACCGCATGGCAAGCGCGAGCGGGCCGTACTCGAACACCATGTTGCCGTCCCTGACGCTCAAATGGCCCACGAGGTCGGCGAACTCGAGCCGCCCGTGGCCCGTGACTTCAAAGACGGGATAGTTGAGCCGGGCGGCCAGTTGCTTGATGCAGGAGGTCTTGCCGCAGCCCGTGGGGCCAAAGACGTAGAGCGGGTCGCGCGGGTCGAGGAACCAGACCACGAGGTCCCGGCTGGCCTCATGGAAGATGTAGCCGGGGTCGATGGCCGGCGTGTAGCTGGAGGGCGCGGCGTAGCCCCTAACGATTGTGCCGCTCTTTTTACCGCTGAATACCTGCCCCGCATCCAGTTCAACGGGTTGGAGGGCGGAGAGTTCTTCATGGATCATGTTCATGCTGGTCTCCATACGCAGACAGCCTCCGTTTGACGGGAGGCTGCCTGCGGGGTAAGGTTTCATGGTGGAGGTTGCTATGGCTCAGACGCAGATTTCCATTGACGCGGATATGCTTGCCCGCCTCGATGCCACGTCCTTGGCCAATTCCGTTTCCCGCGAGGAAGCCCTGCGGGAAGCTATCGACAATTATTGCGAGTATGACCGCTGGTTCAGGGCCAAGGTTGAGGAGGGGCGCAAGGCATATGAGGAAGGCAGATATGTCTCCAATGAGGAGGCAACGCGTATCGCTCAAGAGCGTTGTGCTGAACTTCGCAGAATGATGTCTGGTGGAAAATGACTAGCGTTATCTGGTCAATTCCTGCACTTGAAAGCCGGAATACGATTATTCGCTATATTTCCAGAGACAACCCGGAAGCAGCCATCGCGTTAGATAACGAATTTTCAAAAGCCATTGAGCGCATAGCGATGTTTCCTCAATCTGGCCGATTAGGTAGAGTTGAGGGCACAAAGGAAGTTGTGGTTCGCTCCAATTATGTCCTTGTCTATGAACAACGGAATGAGGACATCGTTGTCCTCATTGTCCTTCATACTGCCCAGCAATACCCTCCCGAGGACATCGGCTAGACAGCCTCGGAAAAGCTGATATATCGCCCCAGCTCCATATCAAAGGGATTTTCCCAGAAGCCGCCGCGCAACTCGGTGTCGTCGTAGTCCTCGCCGATACGGATGAAGCGGAAATCCTCATACGGCAGCTCCGACATGAGCTTCTCGATGAAGTCCACCTCGGGGAAGTGCGCCGGGTCATCGTCGTACCACTTGAGGTAGTCCCAGTACCACGCCTCATGGCCGCTTTCCTCGTCCTTGGCGTGCTTGTCCGCGTAGTCAAAGAACTCCCGGACGCGCTTGCGGACTCCTTCGCCGAGTTCAGGTGACGCCAGCCTATTCTCCAGGGTCTCAACCCCGTGCCTGGTCAGCGCCAAGCCCACATCAGACCGATAGCCCATGATTTCCTCCTGTCACTGTCAGTTGATCGCGTTGACGGTAAGCCTCGAAGAAGGCGCACCTGCCCGCTCATGGCGGGCAAGCAGCGCGTCCACGTCGATGTCGTCCATGTGCTCCGAATAGAAGATCGCCGCCAGCTCTTCCTTGAGCGTGTCGCGGTTGAGTACGCTGCGCCCGGCTATCTCGCTTACCCTGAAACGATGCCCGCCGGTATTGATCCAGTCCTGCGTGCCCGCGAGCTGGTGCGCCACCTTGAGGACGGCTTCAAGCTCCTTGATTTCGCCATCCAATTCGGAGCGGCGCTCTTTGAGGTTTTCCAGCTTATCGAGCGCCGGCTCCCATTGCGGCTGGCTTGCCCCTTGAGGAAACTTGGGGCAGTCCCCGTTGAACTGGCAGCTCGTGCAGAGGGGATGAAAGCCCGTGGCGTGCGGAATGTCGGACAGGGCAGCCCGTCCTTCCTTGACGCCGGAAAGCAAAGCCCAATACTCATGCGCTTGCTCCCTGAGCCTCTCCAGCGCGTGAGCGTCCCACAGATACGGCCCAAAGGCTCGTGCGTATCGCATCGACACGCAGAGCAGCCAGCCCTCGATGGATACTTTTTCGGGGTTATCAGGGAGGTTCAGCCCCAGTTCACGGCGGCACAGCTCCGGGAAGCCTACCTTCTCATGCGCAATAGAGCCATCCTCCCGCCTCAGCGTGAATCTCGGGGCATCCCACAGCTCATCCAGCATTGCCACCTGTCCCATGACCTGCCGCTCGTGGGCCTCGTAGGGCTCTTTTGGCAGCGTCTCCATGCTCTTGATTTCGAGCACGCGCACGGCAGGCTTGGGCTTTTCCCAGACGAGGGCGAGGTCAAGATGCGCCCGGATGGGGACACCGGCATAGCTGTCGCTGATTTCCACCTGCCGCATGAAGCTCAGGCCCGCTGCCGCCAGCGAGCCAGCGATGCCATCCTCGAACCAATGCCCGCGCTGGAGCGTGAGCAGGCGCTCCACCGTCGTGTCGGCCTCAGCCAACTTTCCTGCCACAGCCGCACGGGGGCAGTCCGCATAGCGAGCAATGTCGCTCATGCCCAGATAAGCCGAGCGGTCGCCAAGCTGAGCTTCTGTCTGTTTTTGCCCATGAAGCTCAAGGCCCCGCCGGAGAACCTCCAGCAGGGCCTTTTCGCGTCCAGTCTCACACATGTCAGCCTCCTAAACGGCGTCCGCGTATTTCCACCAATACTTCCGCTGGGCGTTCCACCGAAAACCCAGGCCAGAGAGAATCTCCTTCTTGGGCTGGGTGTTGCCGCTGGCCACGATGCACTCACGGCCATCCTGCGCCGATACGCGCTGATAGGTGACGCCCTCCAGCGCCGGAAGTTCCGCAGGCTCCTGAGCAGCCTCCTGTCGATTGCCAGCCAGCCTCCGAGGCGTTTGTGTACGTGTCGAGCCGCCCTTCCTGCCACAGGCTGCTTCACCGTCATCGTCTTCCGTGACAAGCCCGAGCATCGCCGTGAGCGCATACCGGCGAGCGTAGGTAATGGCGCTCCCCATGCCCTGCGGGTCGGCCTTGGGGAGCGGCACGACGGCGATGGAGCTCTGCCACTGGCCGGATTCCGTATGCGTGAGCTTGGTCATCAGGCCGATGGCTCCGGGCGTATCCACGGGCACCGGGCACTGACACATCCATATGCCGTTTTCGAGCAGCGCCTCACGGCTCGCGGCCATGACCGAGTTGAGGGTGGCGTACTTGGACTTCGTGAACGGATTTGTGGCGTCCTTGGCAGCGGGCAGCAACTGCCGCTGCACATTGAGCAGGGCCTTTGCCAATTTCGTAGTGTCCTGCGAGTTCATCTCCTGCATGGTTCCTCCGATTTTGCTTGCTAATTATTCTTCTCGAACAGGAAATCTGCTCCCCTGTTCAAAGAAGTAATATAGCTGCGAATACGGATGAAACACATTGTTCCTACTTGCTTGGTGCACGCGCACAGGCGCACACTGATATTTACGAAGATTGTTATTCATTCTTTTTGTTATGCAAAGTATAAACTTTATCGCAAAAATAAACTCCTGATATTTTCTACATTTTTCAAAATAAAAACCTGATACTCCCTGTGTTGAGTCATCAACATTTTCCCCGCTTAATTGGTAATATCCTAATTAATATATTCTAGTAGATATGCCATATATAAAATATATAAATCATTCTACAATAAATAAAAAATATAGAAACTACTCAATTAAATTCTCTACTACATTTTCCATCCCAGTATCCTATGTAAAATAAAAATGAGGTACACTATAGCTTGGATGAGTAGTACAACAGAAACGAACATTAACAAGACCAAGGAGAAAATAATGGAAACGACTATTGAAGAAACGTATCGTGGTTATCGAATCAACACAGGTGAAAATAACAACCTTCCTTGTAATATCAAAACTTTAGACCAGTATATTGATATACTAGAGTACATGGAAAAGATGCACTCAAGAGTTCTTTCCGTGAGATTAGACATACACACACCTATCGATAGCGAAGTTCCTCTTAGAAAGAAAATGACACGTATCCTTGAATCAACAAAAAGGAACCTAGAGAGCAAGAATAATAGTAATAACAAAGTAGATATGCACTATGTCTGGACGGCTGAGAGAACAGCACAGGCTGCAAAAGAGCATGTCCACCTGGATATATTGGTAAACGGGAATATAACCAAAAACGGATATGGGATATTCAAGACTCTTGAGAAAGTTGTAAAACGTCAGATTCCTGATGCGAATGATGGACTTGTTGAGTTTTGTAAGAGCAACGGTGAGAAGGGCATATTCATCGACAGAAATGACCCTCATGTTGAGGATAAACGCAACGAGGCCACCTACGCAGCAAGCTATCTAGCTAAGGCGAGCAGCAAGGAATACAAAGCCAAGGGTGCACGGTTTTCCTCAGCTTCACGACTTCCTTCAAATTGGCGCTAGACACCACTCCTCCACCTTCGACCCTAAAGGAGCAATATGAAAAAGGAACATCCGCTCATCACTTCCCTTCGTGAAAGCCTCCCTGCTGTTTTCACTCGCGATGTTGCCGCCAAGCATCTTGGTGGCCTTCTTACTGCAAAGACACTTGCTAACTACGATGCCAGAGGCGTTGACCCATGTGTAAAGGAGCGTATTGGGAAGAAGGTACTGTATCAGCGCGAGGATTTTCTGGGCTGGCTCGAATCCCGCTTTACTAGCGATGCCTAATTTCAATCAATAAATTACTTTGGGGGTATGGTATGCTGAGGAATATCCCGAAGCATAACCATACCTCCCAAAAGGAGTAGGAATGAAAAATCGAACTGCGTTTATTCAAGTAGCTGAGGATGAGGTCTTGCGTGGCAAGCATGACTGGATCATCAATACCCCAGCCAACTTAGAAGATTCCATCATTCAGGGGATGCCTTACCGCTCCATATACGCTTATTCTAACCCTCCGAACCCCAATGAGCCTGCTCCTTTTATTTTTGGCGACCTTTGGATTGTGACCACCGACCACCAGGATCGCAGGGACGCGCTTGAGGCCATGCGGCGTATCGTCGAAGGGATCATAGCCATGCACAGCGACATCGATCCGGGGATGCTTCGGTACTATCTCGACTCAGGAGGCTCGGTCTATCTGCGTATTCCTGCGCCCGTCTTTGGCGGAGATTGCGGTGTCCCGCTGCTCCCACTTTACCATCGCCAAATGGCTGACAGGCTAGTCCGCTACCAAGATGAACCCAGAGCCAAGATGGCTACCTGCACGAGGCTGAGTTGTTTCGAGCCGCCTAAGCTGGTAGGCTTCAATGTACGCGAAGACACCTATTCCCTCAATAGGCCGTTCATGTTTCTTGAGCCTGGCATCAATCACGGCGATAATTTTACCGTGGAAGTCGACTACAAATCGTTTATGAACATGTATCCCGCAGATTTGTGGTCAAGCGTGGAGCAAGGAAGACAATTTCCTGTCGATTCTGTCGCGCCTCAGATTACGAGCCTTCATCGGGTTTATGACGCCATCATGTTCGCCCGGTGTGAGCTACTCGCTCCAAATATACGCAAGGAGTCCGTGACCAAGTGCCCATTTTTCAAATCCTGCATGGCACACCCGGAAAATGTTGACGAGAAAAAACAGAAACTCCTCTTCGGGCTGCTTGCACCGCTTGGCAAGGAAGGAATGAAAATGGCCCAAGAATGGGGTCAGAAAGTGCTTGGAGCCACAGAGTCGGCCATCAGGGTGGCTTTTATTGAAGCCATGCAGGAACGAAGGCTCGTCACCTGTGCCGAGATTGCCCAACTACATGGCTGTGATGGAAGCTGCGGCGCCCATGCCCCCTATGACTTGGAGGAAAAAGAGCAGGCTGGCGCAGCTTTGATGGAGCATTTTCAGGAACGCCAGAATGGCCTGTTCTACTCCCTCAAGGGTTGGGATATGGAAGGTCACGATGAAGCTTGGGTCTGTAGCCCCATTTTCTCAACGGCCAGGGTCTGCAATGCTGAGGGCACTGGGTGGTCACGAGAAGTCAAGGTGAGGGCTCCTGATGGTAAATACCACCAGTTTACCATTCCGCTGAGAGAGTGCATGTCGCCCAATGTCGATACGCTGCTCGGAGTGTTGTGTGAGCATGGGCTAGAGTTGGCCCCGCATAAACATGCGGGCGCCTTGCTCAAACTCTATTTTCGAGAAGCATCTCCTGCCCGTATCAAGGTCGGCGTGAAATCGCTCGGGTGGGTCGGCGATTGCTATGTGCTCCCAGATATTGTCATCGGCCATTATGACAAAAAACCTGAGTACCTTGGCGAAATTGGGGCCTTTCAGGTCTCTGGCACGCTTGAGGACTGGATCTCGCGCATCGGCTGCTACTGCGTGGGAAATCCCTTGCCCATGCTCGTGGTGCAATACGCCCTAACTGCGATTTTACTTGGACGCTGCGGCCAAGAGGGCGGTGGGCTTCATCTCTATGGGCCTTCCTCGAGCGGAAAATCCACGCTGGCTCTAGTCGCGGGTAGCGTATGCGGCGGTAAGCCGGGCAAGGGCTATCTGACCCAGTGGCGAAGTACCGCTAATGCGCTGGAAAGTACCGCCGCCAGGCACAACGACGGGCTCCTTGTCTTGGACGAAATCGGCGAAGCCACGAGCGACACGGTATTCCAAGCCATTTACATGCTTACCAATGGTCAGGGCAAGGAAAGGCTCCGGGCAGATGCCACTGCTAAAAAAGCATTTCAGTGGCGGCTAAATTACATGTCCACGGGTGAGGTTCCCACAGGGGAGAAAATCGAGGCTGGAGGACGCCACAAGGTCATGGCCGGACAAGAAGTTCGCACTATCAACCTGCCCGTGCTCGGCCCAAACGGAGAAAACGTATTCAAAAGTCTGCACGGCTTCCGCTCGCCTGCGGCTTTGAGTGAGCACCTTAAGCGTGCGTCCAAGGAAGCTTACGGCACGTTGCTCCGGGCCTTCATCGCCGCTCTCTGTGGGGCCAATCCTGCTGAGCTTCATGCCAACGTCGAGGAAATTACTCAGGACGCGCGGCGCTTCGTGGAGCGGGTAAGCCCGAAAGAGGGCGTGGGGCAAATCCACCGAGTTGCTATCAAATTTGGCTTGATTGCTGCTGCCGGTGGCTTTGCAGCCCGTCATGGGCTTTTGCCGTGGTCTCCCGAAGACGCTGCAAAGGTCGCTGAGGAGTGGTTTGCGATTTGGATGGAAAAACGCGGTGGCACGGGCAATCTGGAAGTGGAAAAAGCGATCAAAGCCATTCAGGATGAATGGGCGCTCCGCAGGGAAAGCAACTATCACAATCTTGACAATTACGGGGACGGCTCGCGCTACCCGGAACTCCACGGTTATTATTGGAAAAAGGATGGCGAAGTGGAGTTTTTCATCAAGGCCGAGATTTTTACCAAGCTCGTGGGGTGGGTCAACCGCAATGAACTACTTGATACCATGAGGGAGCGCGGGATGTTGCTTACTACAAAGGAAGGAACCATCATGGTCACGAAGTCCATCGGCGGCCAGAACATCCGAGGCTTTGGGTTCCGACCAAGCGCATGGCTTGGGAAGGCGGAAGAAGTGGAAAAGCCGAATCAGGCTTTAGATAAGCCCTTCAATCCGTATGATCCCAATCCAGGCAATGTGTTTTGACGTAGGATAGGTAAGGAACTCCGCCGGACTCACCCGGCGGAGTTCCCAAGGGTTAAGCCTGAACGGGCTGTTGTGCGCTGTGTGCGGTGTGCGTTGCACGAAGGGCAGGAAGTGAGGCAACGGAAAGGGGACATTGGGAGGCGCACAAGCGCACGGCGCACAATGGGTGGGATGAAGGATGAAGCTCGTCAAGCTGCGTATCTCGCTTGTCGAAAGTCTGATAACGGCAAAAACTGTCGTTATTCTCGTGGTGCAGACAATTTATAGGGAAAATTATACGTCCAGTATGACTGGCACTAGCTTGACTTACTATAGTAATTTTTTTAATATTATGGAGATGAAAATAGAAAAGAGGGATAACAATTATATTTATTTGTACCAGTTCTCAACATTCAAGGGAATTCCTTTATCAATGTTGATGTCAAGAATACTGTCTTTTTTGATGCCAAAAATAAGTAAGTCATCTTTTGAAAGATATTTACTATTTCTTTTCTCCTTATAAATTTGCTGTAATTTGTCAACGGCTATGTAGGTCCCTGTGGCAATTCCGACAAGCACAATACCAGCGGGATTTGCCCCGAGCATGACCAGCACAGCAGACATACCACCTACTGCTGTGCCGTTTATGGCTGCCTGAATGATAGCTTCCTCATACTCAGGCTTCAGCATATTGCCCTTAATAAATTGCCACGTTGGATGCACGCTGTCCACCGCAAAGAGCACTAGCCCTGCACCGGCTCCTCCTTTCAGCGCGACTAGTATGCGTCCTTCCTGAATCAGGGCAGGAGCCAGCTTAATGTCAGATTTTACATGTGATTTTACGAGATTCTTAAGGTCATCTAATTTTTTTACCCCTTTGAGATCAATCTTTGTTGGGAATTTAAGCAGCGTTGATACGAACCTCTCCTTTTGTAAAAGAGCCTGAAAATAAGACTTGAATTCCTTCGACCCCGTGAGATATTCAAGCATTTTTGCAGACTTCTGTGCAGGCGTTCTGCCGGCTTTGTATACAGCCTCAAGACCACTCGCAATTTCCTTAGCCGCTACAGAATTGTTCCCGAATACGCGATTGATGTTCTTTAAAAGATCATATTTAAGGGCTCTCTCATCTTGAAGTGCACCAAGTTTTACACCCGAATAATCCCCAAGGAGATGAATGTCGTACAAAAGACCTGCAAACCCTTTGGCTACCCGTCCTTCCACCCCAAGCATTCTTGCGGCGAGTCTTTCCATGTTGGCTACATCGTGTCGCCATGCGCGTATGATTTTTTCTTTTGCAGCATTCGCTGCTTCTTTGCCTTCCGATGCGGCGATTTTCTCCAGCATCCCTTTTAGCGGTTCCCGATTAAAAGGGATTGCATCAGAAAAACCCCAATGACCATAAAGCCTATGTCCGTCAGGACCAAGCGGGAGAGCCTTTACTACTTCAAAATTGTCAATTGTTTTTGTAAATTCGTGCAGGTAAGCTCTAACCTCTGGGGATTGTATATTGGCATTTTCAAAAACTATAGATAGCATATCAAAAACATGGGCTTGACCTGATTTAGCCGTGCAGAGAGTCGGTGTAATCAAGATGATAAAGATAAAGATTAGAGCTTGACGCATCAAAACATAGGCTCCGAATAGCGGTTATTGATAAATTTGTCCTGCATGGTTTGGATTGCCGCCATTTCCTCTATCTGGGACTTTCCTGCCGTTTCCTTTAAATTTTTGTATACGTCAAGAAACTGGTTACGCACCTCCTGATTTATATAGAGAAAAAGATCATCATTCAACGTGCCAAGCAACCTCGCGGCATCACGTAAAACATTCTCGTCGACACCGATGATTTTTGAGGTATCGGCGATGAATATGAGTTGCTGTGTCTTGGCCAGAATTGGACTTGCAACTTCATAGGAAAAAAAATTTCGGTAATAGGAATCTAAATCTTTCCGTAATGAAGCGATTTTCTTCATATATCCTAGACAAATTTCCTGATCATCGCGTGAATAACAATCACGTGCGATGTGATTTAATTTTTGCGTCCAGCTCTTGAAGAAAGAGATGGAGGATGATATTTTTGATACGTCCTCCGGAGTTGCAATATGGATAGGAGATCCTGGTAAATTTTTACTTGATATGAAGTGATATAGTCTAGAATACCTAGCCATATCCTCTTTAAAAGAAATAGGAAGGGCAAACGGAGTAATAGCTATTGAAATAAGGTTACTAGGTGTAAAAAATTCAATAGCTTCCTTTTTTATGTACTCTACCAAGGAGATATTAGTTTTTTCAGGCGTAAATACGGTAATCGTGTTGTGAGTAGGTTTTGGTAGTGAAGAATAGGCCGTCTCAAGAATCTCCAAAGGGCGTAAAATACAAATTGTATTCTGTGTATCTCTGTAACATTCTTCAAAAAGCTCAACAGAATTGTCAACATCACCTATCTCGAACAGCTTTTCAGCTTTTTGAACAATTGTATGTACATCGGACGCATAGATGGTATAAGGAAAAAATAATATGAATAAAGTTATTAATAAGCGTATCTTCATATTAACACCTCCCAATTTTTGTATCAGCTTGACTCTTAAATGCCAAAGAGCAAAACGGCATACGCGCTAATCTTTGCTTAACATTACTAGCTTACAGTTAGCATAAAACTTTTTTGCCTCATCATTTGGCGTATCTAATCTAGCATTATCTCGTAGATATTTCTCTACCTAAACCGTATAGTGCCTTTTAGCAAGTGCCCCCAAGCGCATAAACACCAGAGGCCATCATGGACTTTCGCCCTACCGAGCAGCAGCAAGCCGTAATCGCCCATGGCGAGGGGCCGCTCTTGGTCATTGCCGGGCCAGGCTCCGGCAAGACCTTCACCCTTGTCGAGCGCATCGTGCATCTGGTCGTCCACAAGGGCGTTCAGCCAGAGCAGCTTCTTGTGGCTACGTTCACCGAGAAGGCCGCCAAGGAAATCATTTCGCGCGTGGCTCGGCGACTCATGCAGGAAGGCGTGACCGTAAATGTGGATGAAATGTACATCGGCACGCTCCACTCCATATGCCTGCGGCTGCTTGAGGAGCATCGAGAGTTCACGCGGCTGAAGAAAAACTTCACCGTGATGGACCAGTTTGACCAGAGCTATTTTTTCTTCCAGCATCTGCGCGAGTTTGAGGACCTCGCCCCGGTGACGCTGCTGCTCAAGGATGAGAAGGAGACCAGCCGCTGGAATAAGGCGAACCTGCTCTGCCGCTGGATGAACAAGCTCTCCGAGGAGATGCTTTCCGCCGACGCCCTCATGGCCGACCCGGACGAAGCCATACAGGCGCTCGGCAAGTGGTACGATCATTACCAGAAACTGCTTGAGCAGGAGAACCTGCTGGACTTCTCGGTGATCCAGCTTGAAGCGTACCGGCTGCTCACCCAAAACCCGGACACTGTGCTTGCGCCACTCAAGGAAAAAATCCGCTATGTCATGGTGGACGAGTATCAGGACACCAATACCATTCAGGAGCGGCTGCTGTTCTCCCTGCTGGACGAGAAGCAGAACATCTGCGTGGTGGGCGATGATGACCAGGGCCTCTACCGTTTCCGGGGAGCGACCATCCGCAACATCCTGGAATTTGCCGACCACTTCCCCAAGGGCAAGTGCGCCGTCCATTCGCTGACTGTCAATTACCGTTCTGACCCCGGCATCATCGCCTTCTACAACGGCTGGATGGACGGCTCGGTGGACGACTTTTCCTGGGAGGGAGAAAGCGGCAAGCACTTCCGGCATCCCAAGCAGATCGAACCGCCCACCGGCAAGCCCGCGCTGGACACGCCCGTGTTGCGCGTTTCCGGCAGCGCGGATGAGCAAAACTGGCATGAGGAAGTGCTGGACTTCCTGCAAACGCTCAAGGCGACCAACCTCAGCGACTGGAATCAGGTGGCCTTCCTTTTCCGCTCCGTGCGCTCGGAGAAGGCCAAGGCGCTGGCCAGCTATCTGGAAGAACACGGCATCCCGGTCTATGCGCCGCGCTCTGACCTCTATTTTGAGCGGGAGGAGGTGCGCCTCATGCTCGGGGCCTTCCTTTTCATCTTCCGAATTTTTAAAGAGGTGCGGGAAAAGTGGGAGGCCAAATACCGCCCGCTCGCCGTCTGGGAGTTTTATGACTCCTGCTTGCGCCAGTTCGGTGCCAAGCTGCGCCAGCCGGAAAACAAGGAGCTGAAGGACTGGTGCGTGCGCCGCTTCAATGAAATCGAAGGGATGCTCTCCCACAACAAGCCGCTGGACTTCGGCTTTTCCGCCCTGTTCTACCAGTTGATCCAGTTCCCCCTGTTTTCGGCCTTTCTGGAGCTGGGCACCTCCGCGCGGGACGAGCGCCCGGCCCGCAATCTGGCCATCTTTTCGCAGCTTCTGGTCAAGTTTGAATATCTCCACCATATCCAGGTTTTGCACCCCGACTATCTGGAAAAGAACGTCGGCGACCTGTTCAACCACTTCTTCCGCTACATCAAGGACGGCGGCATCACGGAATTTGAAGACCCTGACGACACCACGCCGGGCGGGGCCGTCCCCTTTATGACCATCCACCAGGCGAAGGGACTGGAGTTTCCCGTCACCATCGTTGGCTCGCTCAACGCCACTCCCCGGAAGAATTACAGCGAGCTGGATGAAGCCCTTGAGGCGCGCCACCACGAGCGGCCACCCTTTGAGCCGCTGGAACGGATGAAGGATTTTGATTTCAAGCGCCTTTACTACACCGCCTTTTCCCGCGCCAAGAACCTGCTCGTCCTCACCTGTCAGGAAAAACGCACCAAGCGTGGCAAACTCAGCACCCCCACTGAATACTTCCACAAGTTCTATGCGCCGCTCCCGGACTGGCGCGCGGCCGACCTTTCGGCGCTCAAGGTGGATGCCGTCCAGCCAGCGGGTATCAAGGGCCGCTATTCCTACACCTCCCACGTCCTGCTCTATGAGGGCTGCCCACGCCAGTACCAGTTTTTCAAATACTGGGAGTTCAGCCCGGTGCGCGAAGGCCCCATGCTGTTCGGCCAGCTTGTCCACCAGACCATCGAGGACATCCACAAGGCCGTCCTGCGCGAGCAGCCGGAAAGCGTGACCGAGGACAATATCCGCCTCTGGTTCGACGTGAACTACGCCAACCTGAGCCACAAGGAGCGCGTGTACCTCTCCCCGCAAATCCGGGAGGTGGCGCTCGGCCATGTGCTGCGCTATGTGGAGCGCAGGCACGGCAACTGGGAGGACATTCGCGGCACGGAAGTGGACGTGTCCCTCGTGCGGGACGAGTACATCCTGACGGGCAAGATCGACCTTATCCAGGGCAAGGGCGATACCGTGGAAATTGTGGATTTCAAGGCCACGCCCAAGCCCGACCAGTACGCGGAGCGCCATATCCTCGACCGCTACCGCCGCCAGTTGGAGATTTACGCCTACCTTGTGGAGAAGCGCCACGGCCTTGAGGTCAGCGCCATGAACCTCTATTATACCGGCGAAACATCCGGCGTGCCGACCTACCGCTTCCCCTTTGACGGCAAATCCGTGGACAAGACCATCGCCGACGTGGACGCCGTGGTGGGCTGTATGGAGCGCCGGGAATTTGGGGTCACGGAGCGCCCAGCCAAGCTGTGCAAAGAGTGTGACTTGCAAGCGTTTTGTAACAGTAACTTGTAGTATTATAATAAGTTATAAATAATAATTATTTGCATAAATTGTTTTATAAATTGTATTATTAATTTTAAGTTCATTGTACAATTATATACTATTGATAAGTAATATATTATTGAATAATATAAAAAGGAAATTATTATATATTAAAAGAAATAGCTTATTATGTTAGAATGATTATAATAATGGAAAATATGGGAATTTGTTTTCATGCAACATTTTATTGACATAAAACAAAAAAAAAATTACTCTTGCAAAGAAAGCTAGCCGATTGAGAACAACCGTGTAATTCTGACTACCTGAGCCTTATTGAGCAACGATTTAAGATGTCAATTTTCATCCTAATTAAAATCTGGAGGAATGTTACCGGTTTCTCTGCCAATCAAGCGAACCCTTCGAGGGTATATACAAATACGGGGAGACTATCAGCTAAATATACCTTTTATAAAATCATGCTAAATACTGTTTATAAATGTTTGATGACTGTATAAATTCAATCTTGCAAATGATTAATATCTATTTGCTAGAAATTAATGAGGATAAACCATGGACGATTCATTTGAATGCGCCTCAATAAGACATCTGATAGATGCAGATATTTTATATGAACGACATCGTTATGATAATGCAATCTGCCATTACGCATTTTCAGTTGAATGTGTGCTCAAAGCATTTAAACCTAAACCACCACGTATCCATGAACTAGATAAGCTACAGGATTTGGTGCGCGCGTACAACGAGTTGCTTGGGCTCATACACCCAAAGTATATACTCCTACGTGGAATTGGCAATGTTCCATCGACTCTAGTTCAAAATCATCCGAAGCGGCGGTATTTTCGAGATACGGACTACAGTGACGAAGAAGTGGAGCAGGGGAAGGTATTTGCACATTCTTTAGCAGAAAGGCTAACAAATTCCATACTTGATGGACAGATATTTTGGACTAACTAGCGAAAGGCGAGCCTATGATTAGCTATGATGATGTGTTAAAAATCGCAAAAACTCAAATTAAGAAGTGGTATGACTATCACGCAATGCAAGAAGTAACCCTAATCAGAGATGTATTGGGGCGCATTGCGGTACTAATTTCACATTTTGCTTTATCTTCTGATAATTCATTAGAAATATTAAAAAATGACATGAAAAATGCTTTAGGACATTACTTCACTGGGATAGTTTATCATAAAGAAAAAATTAACCAAACGGATGTTGAGAAGGAAATTATTAAGAAGATAGAGATTCTTCGAAACATTGTGGATAGGGATCAAAATTGTACATGGTACATGTTAGAACGGACGATTGCTAAAAAGGCATGGTTGGATCAACCAGGAGACAAACAGCCTATATGGGATTATGAAGACGCAAACTCATTAAATAAACCTAGGGTTATATCCTACTATTCTTTCAAGGGTGGAATGGGACGAACAACGGCACTGGTAGCGTCTGCACTTCTGCTTGCCAAAGCCAGGTATAATGTACTAATTATCGATACAGATGTTGAAGCTCCTGGTCTAGCAAATATTTTCTTTGACGATAGCTCTATCAATAACGGTACTGTGGACTACTTTGTAGAATATCAAGCAAGTAATTCTTATGCACCTGATATGTTAGCATATATACTGGAAGTTACTGATGAATCAGTAGTAGAAGAAACCGACGGAAAAATTTTTCTTATTCCAGCTGGTCAAACTAATGATTTCTATTTATCTAAACTAGCACGAATTGACTATCAAGATATTGTTGAAGATGGAATGCGGAAAGCAGTTGTTAGACTCATAGAACAAGCTGTTGATTTTTTACAAGAAAAAGGAATAAAAATGGATTATATCCTCATGGATGCAAGAGCTGGATTCCATGACTTGGGAGGGGTTATCACTTTTCAAATACCACATGGGATCGTACTGGTTGGTCGAGATACTCGTCAATCATGGCAAGGTCTCAATAAAGCCATTGCACTTGCAGCTACAACACAGAAGGAACCTATTCCTTTCGTCATCGTTGACAATATGTGTGAAGAATATACGGAAAAATCAAAAAAAGGACTAGAGTCATTTAAATCGCACTCATATGCATCATGTTGTGATTTTTATTATCTGGAATCTGAAGCTCAACCAGGGCCAGAAGCAAAAAATGTTCCGCATAGCCCTGTCTATGTACCGTATTCACCTGTTTTGAAGGAAGAGATATTTCTTTTTAGTGATGGATCGCAAGAGAAAACAGAACAAGTTACAAGCATCAAAAATGTTCTATGCAACGAACATTATCAAGAACTCGTTGAACGCATCCATTCTTGGTTCGAGAATAATCAAGTGGAAGGTGGAGAGCAAAATGGATAGTTTAAATAAAGAAGCAATTCTTAAAACTATAGCCAGTATTGAAACTTCGGCAGAATATGAACCGAATAGGCTAGAAGATTTTTTGATGATGAAGGAATATTCCTATATGCGTGATCCAAAGCGTTTTTTAGTATTAGGAGGTAGGGGCTCGGGTAAAACTAGACTTTTTTACACTTTTACGGAACCAGCAGGTTTTAGTGAGATACTGAAGGGAGAGTCCTTATCTGGCTTGGGCTCATCTACTGCCTATTCAATTAAAGGACATGATTTTGCATCCTTTTTTCCCACCCCGGATATTTTAGAAAATTATGCTGAAGATAAGAGCGCACGTGCATATTGGGTTGGTAATCTATTATTTGTACTTTTCAATCAATTAAAGAAGATTGAAAAATTTCGGCCTATTGTAGACTCATTGAACTCAGAGAAGAACCTGCAACTTTTTTTTAATATAGAAAATTTAAAGATGATTGATCATTGGCTTGAATATATTAAGTGTAATCCCGAAATATGGGAGAGAGTCTTCCAGCAAATAAATGATTATCTTCGCGGAACAAATGAATGGATATTTGTTTCATACGATTTTTTAGATAGACTTACAGTCGACTATAACAGTCTTTTCCCTTTTATTCGTATGCTATTGTCTTTCTGGTTTGCTCACGATAGGCACTGGGATCGCATAAGGTCAAAGGTTTTTTTACGAAATGATCTTTTTGAATCAGATTTACTAAACTTTATGGATGCATCGAAGTTGAATAATCATCTAATACGCCTAGAATGGAGGACTCTTTCCCTATATAGATTGTTAATTAAACGGCTTGCAAATTCACACGATGAGGATACTTTACAATATCTTCAAATTGTTCCAAATTTAATTAGCAGTACTAAGAAATCTGTGCTTGGATATATTCCTACGCTGAATAAAGATACGGTAGAAAGTTTAATTGATAATTTGATAGGGCATTACATGGGTAAATCTCCCAAACAAGGCGTCAGTTATCAGTGGATGCCAAACCACCTGCAAGATGCAAAGGGTGCACTATCTCCCAGATCGTTTTTAAAATGCTTTTCTATTGCTGCAAATGGAATGCTAGAACATCCTGCAGAACTAGGAAAATTATCACCCATTAGTATAATTTTACCTACAATGATACAGAATGCCCTAGTAAGCGTATCTGAAGACCGCGTCGCTGAATTGGGGGAAGAATATCCTTGGCTGGCAAAGCTAAAGGATATGTTAGATGGTCTTACAATGTTGGTAACAAAAGATGCTTTTCTCGAGAGGATAGATATCAATCAGTGGACTGATGAGGAAAAAAAGCAACTGCCTAGTCAAAGCGCACAAGGAATTTTCCAAGTTTTAGTAAAGCTTGGAATTATATTTGTTGCGGAAGACGGGCGTATCAATACTCCAGAAATCTACTTACATGGTTTTAGGATGAAGAGAAAGGGAGGACTACGCAGAATTGTTGATGATTAGTGGGATTTCATATACTTTATTTATTCTAATTTATCTAGTAATAACACATATTTTAAATTTTTTTTTGTAGTTAATAAAAACCTTAATATTTTATTACTATATGTTATTTTATTTTCCTGAAATATATATTGGTACATTTATTTCTAAAAGGCATTATTCATAATTTTTTTTCATATATTAAGTTGTTAGGAGAATAATACTCAATACATTTTTTTATTATATTAATTTGTAGTCACTTCTTGATAATATAGGCAACAACGTAATTAATATATTTCCACAACCAATATTGAAAGGAAGAGATTATCTTATGAGGTTGTTACATAATATTAGGGAAAATGTGGAACAGATGACCTTTGACCTCCCGCAGCCAGAACCCATCAAGGGCTTTCCTGAGCTTCGCTGGACGGGCAAGCGGCCCTTCACGTCTACGCATTACTACCCGGCGCAGCTCAAGGAACGCTACGGCGACCCGGTGGACGGGTGGATGAACCACATCTACTGGGGCGACAACTTGCAGGTTATGAGTCATTTGCTCAAGGAGTTCCGGGGCAAGGTGGACTTGGTATATATTGACCCGCCGTTTGACTCAAAGGCCGATTATAAAAAAATAATTACAATGAAAGGAAAAAGTGGTGCATCAGATTTATCGTCCTTTGAAGAAAAACAATATACGGATATATGGACAAACGATGAGTATCTACAATTTTTATATGAAAGAGTAATATTGCTTAGAGAATTACTTTCCGAACAAGGTTCAATTTATCTACACTGCGATAATAAGAGAAATCATTTTATAAAAATGATTCTTGATGAAGTTTTTGGAAATTTTAGAAGTCAAATTTCTTGGAAAAAAACTTCTGCACATAGCGATTCAAAGGTGTATGGGGACATTTTAGATACAATTTTATTTTATACAAAATCAAATAATTATATATTTAATAATTTAACTATTGGCTATGATGAGTGGTATAAAAAACGGTATTTTCGGTATGTTGATTCGGATGGTAGAAATTTTAAATCAGGTGATTTGTCTGCGAATGGTCTAAAAGGTGGAGGTTATCATTATAATTGGAAAGGCATTGACGGATATTGGAGATGTCCAATGTCCACTATGGAAAAATTGGATAAAGAGAACAGGATTTTTTACACAAAAAATAATATTCCTAGGCTTAAGCAATATTTAGATGAGAGTGAAGGTATTGCATTACAAAATTTATGGGATGATATTCAACCTGTAGTATCGTGGTCTGATGAACAAACAAACTATCCCACGCAAAAGCCTGAAATCCTATTAGAAAGAATTATTCTGTCCTCCACTAACCCCGGCTCTCTGGTTCTCGACTGCTTCATGGGTTCCGGTACCACGCAAGCCGTGGCCATGAAGCTCGCGAGGCGTTTTATCGGGGCGGACATCAACCTCGGAGCCATCCAGACCACCACCAAGCGGCTGAACCGCATCATTGACGAATTGAAGGAGCAGGGGCAGCTTTCCCTGCCCGGAACCAACAAAAAACTCTATCTGAATTTTGAAGTGTACAACGTCAATCACTACGACGTGTTCCGCAACCCCGTACAGGCGCGGGAATTGCTGCTCCAGGCGCTGGAGGTGGAGCCGCTGGAGTCCACGGACGTGTTTGACGGCATGAAGGACGGCTACAAGGTCAAGATCATGCCGGTCAACCGCATCGCCACGCGGGCCGACCTCAACCCTATCCTGAGCGGCATCAATTACCGGGAAATGGACAAGCGCATGGAAGCCTCGCCGGGCAGCCCGGCCGAGCGCATCATGCTTGTCTGCATGGGGCACGAGCCTGACCTTGCCGCCAGCCTCAAGATGGACATCGGCGACCAGTATCGGGTGGACGTGCAGGTGGTGGACATCCTGCGCGACCGCAAGGACTTGGCCTTCAAGTACGATTCAGAAGCCGACATCGCCGTGGAGAACGGCGAGCTGGTCATCAGGCAATTCTATCCCCGCAATCTGCTGCAAAAGCTCTCCATGCTGGACGAAAACGTGGAGGACTGGCGGCAGCTCGTGGAGACCGTGGCCATTGACTGGAACTATAACGGCGAGGTGCTCCAGCCTGCGGTCTATGACAATCCCGGCAAGAACGAGCTGGTTCAGGGGCGCTACAAAGTGCCCGGCGACCAAGGGCGCATCCGGGTGAAAATCACCGACCTGCTCTCCGAAAGCCTGGAGACCACGCTGGAGGCGGACTAATGGCCGGAAGAAGGAAGAAGCAGGCCGACCTCCATGTGGACCTCAACGCCACCTTTTACCATGAGCTGTTCCGCTTTTATCGCCACAACAAGGGCAGCATCCGTTCGCACTATCGCGGCCTGACGCGGGAAATTCTGGACTACAACGACCCGGACAGGCCCCGGCCCGGCCAGTTCCTTCGGCGTCCGCAGTTCGAGGCGCTGGAAATCTATGTTTTTCTCAAGGAGTTCCTTGAGCTGCGCCCGGTGCATGACATCTTTGCGGACTGGTACAAGCGGCGCAAGGGCTTTGAAAATCGCGGCGACGTGCTTGGCATGGGCACACAGGGCACGCTCCATGAATCGCTTGCCTTCAACGACGAAGCCTATGCTGCCGTGTTCAAGCGTATGAAGGCCGCACGGCAGGACTACCCGAACTATATCTTCGCGTTGACAATGGGGGTGGGCAAGACCCTGCTCATGGCCACCTGCATTTTCTATGACTTCGTGCTGGCCCGGAAGTTCCCTGACGACAAGATTTACTGTCACAACGCCCTGATATTCGCGCCGGACAAGACCGTGCTGCAATCCCTGCGCGAAATCGAGAGCTTCGACTTCGCCAAGGTGCTGCCCCCGAAGCACGCCAACTGGCTTCAGGCGAACCTCAAGCTGCAATATCTGGACGAGGCCGGGGCCACACTCAACGTCATCAATAATTCCGATTACAACCTTGTCGTCTCCAATACGCAAAAAATTCTGCTCAAGCGCAAGAACAAGGTGCCCAGCAGCGCCGAGCGGCTCTACCTGCCCGACGTGGAGCCCCGGAGCGCTGACGCCAAGTCGGTCTATGATGATATTTCCGACCTCTACGGCTTCGACTCCCCGGAGGACGAGGTTGACCTGACCATCAACCAGCGCTTTCTCAAGCTGCGCCAGCTCCCGAAACTGGGCGTCTTTGTGGACGAGGCTCACCATGCCTTCGGGGACGCGCTGAAAAAAGACCTGCTGGAGCCGCAGAAGGAAACCTCCCTGCGCTTCACTATCAATACGCTGGCCAGGGGCATCAAGCGCATGGGCAGCTCGATGGTGGCCTGCTACAACTTCACGGGCACGCCCTATGTGAAGAACGAGCTGCTGCCCGAAGTGGTGTATTCCTACAGCCTCAAGGACGCCATCAACAACGGCTACCTCAAGAGTCTGCGGCTGCATAAATTCGCCAACACGCGCGACAGGGAATTTGTGCGCGCCGTTGTGGGCGACTTCCTTGAGCGCTTTGACGGGCGCACCCTCGAAGGGATGCAGCCCAAGCTGGTGTTCTTTTCGCCCACCATCGCGGACGCCACCGGCAACCTGCGCCCCCTTCTGGAGGAGGAACTGGCCCGGCGCGACATCCCGGTCTCGCAGCTCCTTGTCAACGTGGGCGACCCGAAAGTCACCAGCAATGACGACATCAGGGCTTTCAACGAACTGGACAGCGTGGGCTCGGAAAAGCGCTTCCTCATTCTGGTGAACAAAGGCAAGGAGGGCTGGAACTGCCGCTCGCTGTGCGGCGTGGCCATGTTCCGTCAGCCCAAGTCGAAGATTTTTGTGCTTCAGGCTTCCATGCGCTGCCTGCGCTCCATCGGGGACAGGCAGGAGGAGGGGCAGGTCTATCTCACAGCGGAGAACGCACAGATACTCAACGACGAATTGCAGCAGAACTTCCGCCTGACCACTGACGACCTGCTGCCACCGAAGAAGGACAGCAAGCGATACGAGGTGCGCGTCCTCAAGAAGAAGCGCATCTCCCTGACGCGCGTGCGCCACCTCTATGACTGCAAGGAAAAGGAGCCTGCCGCTCCGGTGAGCTTTGGCGTGGAAGACTGGGACGTGGAGCGCTACCGCATCCTCCACACCGAGGAGAAGATGCTCCAGCCGGGCGCGAAAAGGACGCAGGAAGAGGCTACCGACATCAGCCATATCAAGGAACAGCGCACCTGGAGCGCCTATACGCTTGTGGCCGAGATTGCCCGCTATCTATGCGCTTCGCCGCTGAAAATCGAGGCGCTGCTGCGGCAGAGCGAGGAAGGGCTGGACGCCTTGGTTGCCAAGGTCAACGAGTTCAACGAGCTGATTTATGACGAGATAATCCCCCGGCTGTTTGACGCGCTCTACGAGGTCACGAATTACGATAAGCAGGAGCATGTGGAGGTGGAACTTGTCCACGACCCGGCGGGCGGCTTCTTTGAGGTACACGGCGACCCGCAAAAGACGCAGCTTTTCAGGGAGTGGCAGGCCGATGCCAAGAAGGGCGCACTGGCCGGAAAGAGCTTCCACCTGGATACCTACTGCTTCGACTCCATGCCGGAGCAGGATTTTTTCCTGAACGTCATCCGGCAGGACGACATCAAGGAGGTCTATTTCACGGGTATGCTCACCCACGGCCAGTCGGACTTCCACCTCAACTACATCGACCCGGAAACCCATACCGTGCGGAACTACTACCCGGATTTCCTCATCCTCACGAAGGACGGCGAGTGGCTGGTGGTGGAGGTGAAGGCCAAGAACATGATGGACGACCCGGACGTGCGGGCCAAGCAGGAATTTGCGGAGACCATGCTCAAGGCGAGCCGGATAAAATACCACATGATTCCGCACACCGAGGCTGCGGGGTGGAAGCAGCCGACTGAAGGCGCGAAGAAGGGAACGCCCATGAGGCTCCCTGGACACGCTTGAGCGCGAGGGTCGCTCAGGGACATTGTGGTGAAGCAGGGGCGCAGCATCTCCCTCAGCGATAGACTATGATAGAAAAAAGCCCTTTGACCATTCTCGGGCTGGCCGATGCCAGTGAGGCGAACAAGGCCACCAACCCGCTCTATCTCTCGCCGGTGAGCGCGGGCTTTCCGTCCGCCGCCGAGGATTACATCGATGGGCAAATCAACCTGCACGAGCTCATCGTCCGCAACCCGGCGTCAACTTTTTTTCTGAGGACCTCGGGTGACTCGATGTTGGGCGTGGGCATCCATGACGGCGACCTCCTCGTCGTTGACCGCTCCCTTGAGGCATCTCACAACCGCGTCGTCATCGCCGCACTCGACGGAGAGCTGCTGGTCAAGAAGTTGTGCAGGAAAGGGGGCCGTGTCCTGCTGAAATCGGCCAATGAGGGCTATCCCGACTTTGAAGTCACCGAGCTTGAGCATGTCCACATTTGGGGCGTCGTGAGCCATGTCGTCCATAAGCTCTGACCAACGCCGCTGCTGGGCGGCTCATTGCTGAACCACATCCGGGGCCGGCTGGAATTCCCGCATTTGCGGCTCGGTTCTCTTGCCCCCTGCCCATTTTTGACATAGATGTCCACGGGCTCGGTGTTGCCGTTTGCAACTTCCCCAGCCAGCGACGCCCCGCCGGAGTGGTTCCGCCGGGGCTTTCTCATGCCAGGGCAGCCGTATGGAAGCAGCGAAGAGGATGCCAACGGAGAGCAAAGGTCAATCCCCGTATCGGATGTTGAACAAATTGTTTCCTGACGACTGGCTGCGGCTCTCGGGAACATAACGTCAGTATCCGGGCGATGTCGTTTGTCGCCCCGATTGCGTACAGAAAATTCCATAGCAGAGATGTAGAAATCAACTAGTTTAAGTTATTGAAATTATTTACTTCGATTAAATTAAGTAAGGCATTCTCGGCGACTTCGAGGCGCGGTGAAGGCGAGACCGTGGCGTGAAAATGTGATCTTTCGGGGAGAGGCATGGCGAAATCGTGCCGAGACCATGGCGAGACCATCGCAAAAAGAATCCCCGGAACACCAAACGGCATTCCGGGGAGCGGCATTCAGAGGAACAGCCTAGTTCTATTTCACGGTGTTCAAGGCGTAGTAGGTGCTGCTGCTCGCCCCATGCCTCGTGGCTATCTTCATTTCCACGAGTTCGCCTAAGATGCGCTGAGTCTTGCTTTCACCCAGCTTCAGCTGTTTTTGTATGTCTTCACGTGTCGCAGAGCCGTCCTTGAGGATTTCCACCACGCGGTGATGGTCAGGGGATAGGGTCTTCAGCATGTCGTTGAGAGAGGATTCTTCCGTATCGGGTTGCTGGGTTTCTGTGAGGGCGCTACCCTCGTCCGCTCCAGAAATCTCGATTTCTTTGCCGTCAAGTCCGTAGGCCTCCAGAAACTGCCAGTGTGCAGCGCCAAAGGGTAGATGGGCGTAGAAGGTCTTACCGTCGAGTACCCCTGCGGCCTTACACGTTTTGAACCGTATTCCGATGGTCATGCCATCTTGGAGGACGGCGGCTTTAATTGTTTCACTAGCACGGTTGTTCAGGATTTCATCCCTGCCGATGAGTTCTATGACATTCCTGGCGCGGATATTGAATATCCGGCTTCCACGTCCCTTGTAATGGGTTGATTCCGTATCTGTATCCGTCTTGTGATGAATAAGAACAGCACAAATATTGTCTATTTGCAGTTGTTCAATCCAATCGATCACTTCTTGAGCCGGAGAACCATAATCCACGTTGTTACCCATGAGTGCAGTCAAGTTGTCGAGAACGATGTAGCGGCAGTGCTTTTTCAGTAGATGATTTCGTAGCCCCTCCCGAAATTCTGGGTTGATGAGCGAGAAACTGTTGGGTAATCCTTGTGGTCTTTCGCCAAACTTGCTCAAAGCTAAGAACCCGTCGTCGTTTTTGAGCTGGTACCGCTTGAGGTTTGCTTGAAATTCGTCCAACGGGGTTTCTGCATCGATGTAAGCAACCTTACCTGGCACTTTGGACCTGTTGTGGAACAGAGAGCACAGGACACTCTTTTGGCAGAGCGCTTGACATACGGAGAGCGCAAACAGGGTTTTTCCTGCATTTTTGGCGCCAAGAATCAGCACGTTGGAGCCCGGGCGGATGAAGTGGTGAAGCACCACCTCTTCCAGTTTCAGAGGGGCTGGGGGAATCTCCGAGGGGTCAGCCGGCGGTAAGCCTGGGCACTCATGAGTTGAGAACAAGGTCACCGATTCTTTTGGTTTCCTGAAGATCTCCAAATCTTGTCCCCACTTAATGAAGCCCTCAAACGAGATCGCCTTTTCGATAATTTGCCGCACCGCACGCAAAGGCATCTCTATGTCATCGATGAACATCGTGTCGCGCAACAGGGCGGCTTCGTGCGAAGTCAGGTTCTCTTTTGCCTGTTCCAACGCTGCCCCGGGCGCGCTATGGAGCAAGAAGCCCGGGAAGGCACGGAAGCTGTTGGCACCCCCCCCGGTAATAAAATCCTTGTATAGCTTGACCCGAGCCATATCACCCTTGCTGGCGGCGGGGATGAAGATCACGTCATGGCCCCAGAAGTAACTCCAAGGGAAGATTTTGAGGTCGTCTCCCAGATGGGCGGTCACGATAAAGTGAGTGGGGTCATAGCCTTGAATCTGGCCCAGGCGCTTTTCCATGGACAACGCAGAGCGCGCATCTTGGAAAAAAAGGATGGTGCTTGCGGGGTAGCGCCCAAGGATGTCTTCATTCAGAAAGCAGGCCCGTGGCGGATGATTTCCCACTGATAACACATCATTGCGGACGGTTGCAGGCAGGCAGAACTTTTTTCCGTCAACCGTATATTCGAGGAAGGAGCCACACACCTCCCCCGAGTGGTCGTGGATGTCGTGGCGATACACTAATTCCACGCTCTTATGCCCAGAGCTAAATTGTGTCAAAGAAAGGAGCTCAGGCACGTCCACCGTCAAGTGCCGAAAGGCGGCGCTACCGTCCCGACTATTTCCATTTGTCGGGTGTTGTAGATTTTCGATATTCGTCCGCAGCATCTCCGCCAAGGTTGCCAGCGCGTCCATAGCGGGCAGATTGAAGACGTAGCTAATCAAGTCCACCCAATGGCCGCTCACTTCTTGCTTGCCCCACATGCGCCACCGCAGCGTCCCGGTCCTGTCGAGTTTACAGTAGTAGAAGTCCTCAACCTGAGTGAACCTTTTGATTGCGTCACGTTCAGTGCCGTAGTGATACAGGGCACACGCCTCGCGATCCATCAGCGCCTCGAACATTCCCACCAAGTGGGGCCCCTCAAGACCGTGGATATAAGTGGTATTTCCAAGGCCAAGGACTTCTTGGAGTGCCGGTGAAAAGTTGTCATCTGTGGTGAGTGGAATGCCGCCCTTGGATAAAACCAACGGTCGGGGATTCTCCCACTTTGTCTTGAAGTGTTGGAATTGGACGAGGTTATAACCCCGCCTTGTTTCAATCGTTGCTGTGTTCATGAATCCTCACAAATAAATGTATATTCGATTTTTTAGAACTTTAGTTCAGCAGTGATAGCCTCTGAACTTCTGCCTCAGTCTACGACATCCGTGTTGATGGTTGCTTTACTGTTTACTGGAGCATTATTCCCCCTTGAATTACTAGCTAGAATTACCAGATTGAAGTTAAATTCCTTGAGGTCCTAGCGGCAAGCCTACAAAAAAGATGGCGGCCCATATCGACTTGCTGGTTTTGATCCGTTCGGTGCAACCGAACCACCCGCTTTTTCCTTACATGTCATTCGTGGTAGCCTGCCTCCCTTCAGACTTCGAATCTGGGTCCTTACCGGTGGCAATTTTTTCGATTTCCTCACGCAGCCAGAAGGAAAATCGTGTTCCCACCCTCGTGGGCTGAGGAATCAGTCCAGCCCTGGCCCACGCCCAAACCGTTGAAATGCTGCATCCAAGGATGTGGGCAACTTCCTTGACTCGAATCCTCGGACAAAGGGTTCCGGTAAAAATTTCATGCCCCATGTGGTGAATCCTCCTGCGAGTGGCACCTCGTGGAAGAGATATTAGCGTCGCTGGGGAACCCGTCAATGATTTTCCAAAAAAAACAATAAGTTAGTGTGACACTTTTTTTTGAAATAAAGTGTCACACGGAGTATAAACGGTAGATTTTGCGTGGAATCGAAAGTTTACACGAGGCTAGAAGGCAGGTAAGTCCAAGCTAGTTGTGCGGGGGTGATCTTGGCGAAGGGCTGTCCCATCACGAGTGTTGGCGCTAGATAGATGTGTATCTATCTGTGTACCAAATAAGTTTGTAATTTCTAATTATCCAATTATTTACATGAATTATCTATACAATTCAAATCCCTCTCCCTCCGCCAATAAAAGTTTCAGAGAGATACAGGAAAGTCCGCTACTCCTTGAGAGTAGCGGACTTTCCTGCTTTTCTCACCTCATAACATCCATTGGAGTCCGTTGACAGCCAAGAAAATTGGGGGCAACAATGGGGGCAACGCAGAATCGTAAGTGTTGGTATTTCAGGAGTTGCCCCCTATGCCCTTCAAGCTCACAGACACCGCCATCCGCGCGGCCAAGCCGAAGGAAAAACGCTACAAGCTGGCGGACGGCGAGGGCCTGTATATTGAGGTTGCCCCCACAGGGGGCAAGTGGTGGCGAATCAAATATCGTTTCGGGGGCAAGGAGAAACGGCTTTCCCTTGGCGTTTACCCTGCCGTGGGCCTAAAACAGGCCCGGAGCCGGGCCGGGGAAATCAAAGACCTGTTGCGGCGCGGCATCGACCCCGGCGAAGAAAGGAAGGCCGCCAAGGCGGAAGCGGCGGCGGTGGAGATTGCCAGGGGCCAGACCTTTGAGGCGGTGGCACGGGAATGGCACAGCAAGAAAAGCCCCGGCTGGACGCCCCGCTATGCCCGGCAGGTGATGGGAAGGCTTGAGGCTGCCATCTTCCCGGAGCTGGGGTCGCGCCCCATTGACGAACTGGGAGCGCCTGACTTCCTTGCCGTACTCCACAAGACAGAGGCGCGGGGATGCCTTGAAATGGCGCACCGGCTGGCGCAACTCTGCGGGCAGGTGACGCGCTATGCCCGCGTTGCCGGTATCGTCCAGGCCGATGCCGCCAGCGGACTCACAGAAGCGCTTGCCCCGGCCCAAATCCGCCACCATGCCGCCATCACCAGCCCGAAGGAAATCGGTGCGCTCCTGCGGGCTATCGATGAGTATCCCGGCGAAGTGGTGACGCGCTACGCTCTGAAAATTCTCCCATATGTCTTTGTCCGTAGCGGTGAGCTCCGGGCCGCACCGTGGGCGGAAATCGACCTTGACGCCGCCACTTGGCTCATTCCTGCCGAGCGGATGAAGAAGCGCCGCCCCCATGTGGTGCCGCTCGCCCCGCAAGTGGTGCGCCTCTTCCATGAGCTGAGGGAGTTCACCGGCAACGGGCCGCTTGCCTTCCCCTCCACCTTTTCCACCACGCGTTGCCTTACGGATGTGGGCTTGCTCAATGCGCTACGGCGCATGGGCTATGCCAAGGAAACCATGTCAATTCATGGATTTCGGGCGATGGCGTCCACGTTGCTCAATGAACAAGGCTACCGTCCGGACGTGATAGAGGCGCAGCTTGCCCACAGGGAGAAGAACGCGGTGCGGGCCGCGTATAACCATGCCGATTATCTCCCGGAGCGCCGGGCCATGATGGGGGCGTGGGCCGACTACTTGGACAGCTTGCGGGAATCCGCCGGCCATTCCGCTGAGAAGGGACAGCTATAGCCCACTATACTTCACAGGCGTGAAGTAGTGGGCAAGCGTGCCGCTTGAGCGCTTAAATCCAAAGGGTGAGATCGGTATGGTGCCACTCAGGAGAATACAAATGACAATCACACTGGCAAATTAAAGTTAAAAGTATCCGACAAGAACTAGATAAGCTTGGCATACATCCCGCCCGCCACCGGTATGTCCAAGGCCAAGGACTGAGCGTCTAGCAAAGGATAAGCTCTTGCTACAGCCCTGGAACTTATGAATAGGAGCGGCTTCGGATGCTGCAGGTTACGACTAACAGGCTGAGGGTGGTACAGACTTAGATCTCCAACGCTCACCGGGTAGCCTGCCGCCACCCCACAGTGGAAGGACACCGGAATAACAAAAGTCCGTGCGTCGACCCCACATCTCCCTGCGCCAAAGGTTGCTCATTATAATGTGAGGCCCTTTGGGGGCAGCTTTAGTTGGGGAGTTGAGTATAAGCGATTAAAGATGTCCATAAAACTAAGAGAAGTAGCTAGAAAAATAATAAGTATATTTGATTCATGGAATATTTTTTGGGGTATACATATTCAAAATTGGACTTAGTATGCTAAATAAAAGATTTTTTATAAGGATATGTACATTATTATATATAATAAAATGCGCAATTGTATGAAAATGTATCAGATCTCCTTAATCGTAGCATGCAGCGAATATAGGAGAAGAGGTGTTATTTTTATTGAGGATCTTAACTTGACAGATGGTAATTTATTTTATAAAGAACATATATATTATAATATTATCTTAATTGCTATAAGATTGTAATCTAACTCAAATGGGTACTGAGTGTGACTACATCTAGCAGGAAATCTTTTTAGAAACATTCCTTGAAAAGGCTAATTTTAATATTTCAATCAAGGAGTTTTTGTATGAACAATAAGTATGATAAAGTAGAATTAAATAGGCATCGGTATTATTTATACAAGGAATTCTCAATCGAGTGTCATAATATATTTTCGGAAGAAGAAGAGGCAATTTTGGTTAAATATGGTGAATGGATGCGGGCGTTAGTAAATGGTGATATTTCTCCTATAACTCCAGCACAAGTCCACTTTGTAGAGGTTTTTAAAAAAATATCTCACCGCAAACTAAATATGAAAAAATATGGAAAAAATATAATGCAAGAATTACGTGGGAAAGTAAATATGGGGATACTTCGGATCGACCACCTAAAACAATTCCGAGACATTGGGAAGGAATATAAGCTCCCACCAGCGGAGATGCATTTGATACCTATCAACTATAAATATTCTACTATTATCGCTTTGTCCGTGTGATAATTGGGAAATCCGCCATTGTTCTTCGAGGGTTCCTGCGTTTATGGTACAGGCTCAGCAACCCGAGACGTATGAGTCGGGACGTCAACAAAATAAAAGCTTACTCAGGAGATAGCCGATTTATCTTGTTGGTGCGCCGGCGACCTGCTACCGTTTTAGTCATCCTTGCTCGTCTATTCTGTTCTAAAGCCCCACTACTGGCAGGCATTGAAGGAAAACGACCACTAGGATAGAATTGTGGCGGCAAGAGGTGCCACTCTTGCCGCCACTTGGTCCGAGCTGCCGGAAGCGTTAGCAGGGCCCGGCTCTCCCCAAGGGATGAACTTGTTAATGCTTCCTGCGGGATTCCGCAGGAAGCATTAACTCTTAAGGGTTAGGATACCATCAATAAAGAGCATGGCGAGTAGGCATATGTTGGTGAGCTCGTTGTCGCCAATGCTCAGCGTCAGGTCTAGTACCATGTGGGTACCCTCCTTACGGCTTGCTTCCGGAACGCCTGCCAGTTTGAGCTTTCGATTCGCGTTTCCTAAGTTCCTCTCGGCTCAGGAAACCGTTTCCCTTGATTTCAAGGTCTTTTATTCTTAGCGCTTGGTAGATTTTTTCCCGCCGTTCCTTGTCGTAGGTGATGGCAGGATCCTTGTGGATTTTCTCTATAATCAGATGGGGGTTGGGTAGGAGAACAAAATTGAACTCGCTCGCTACCTTTTTTGTCATGATGAATCCCCATTTTTCCAATGCGCGCATTCGTTTTTTCCATGTATCCACTGGGCGCTGCCCACTGAACCCTGACTCCATTGCGAGCAGCGCCTCCTGCTTAATCTCGACGCATGGCAAATCGAAGGTATTCGCCCAAAGAGCAAGGTAAGTTGGAGAGAGGGCGCCCCCCTTCTCCAAGCAGTCCATATAGACGCACATAAGGGGCATCGTCTTTGGTAACGTCATGTAGCCGCCGCATTTCAAGCGATCCCAGAAGTCTCCACGGGTAAAATCAGGCCAGAGCTCGCTGAATTTGTCGATAATTTTTTCTTCCGGCTTTGTGTACTTTTCCGAATAAATGGGCATGTCTAACCTCCTGCAGCTTTTTTATTTCAAAAAAGTTTGTTATTACAAGATATTATTCATTTCATCTCCGGTTTGCGAAAATCTTACGTGAGGAAGTAAGTATATCTGAGTTCGGCATTTTGCAACAACTTATTAGTCTGAGTTGTTTGGGGGAGATATTTTTAATACTGGAATATCGTAGCATTGAGTGCAAAATTTCATACTCATATTGCTTTTTGTGTTTTAGTTCTCTTTGTGCTGTTGGTACTCCGGCGCGAAAATCAAGGTGTATAAATATAATATGATGAAATTATTATATATTTTAATGTGTTCAGCCAAGTGCTTGTGCGGGCTCGCTGATGGGCGCTCCCGAGTGGAGAATTGGCCGAGTGGCTAGCGGGAGTACCAACTACTATACTTGATCGCAACGCATACAGACCATGCGCTCAACAGGGTCTTGTCTCGGCGAGGCTTCTCTCCCCCCGTATGCATGGTCTAGGTAATGGGAGACATGCAGGGAAGGTACACCTGCGATTCTCAGCCGCAGCTCAGGCAAGCCCAAGTTTTACTCCTTGGCGCTAGTGAGGTGAGGCGGACTGGGCAGATGTGGGAATTTGAGCTGTAAAATAATTGGGGGGCAACTTTGGGGGCAACCGGGAAAAGGCTATTTTCGTAAATTCATTGAATGCAATAATTTGCAGTGATAGCTCGGCTTCCTCTCCCGCCAATAAGAGTCTCAGAGAAAAACAGCGAAAGTCCGCACCACTCAAGGCGTTGCGGACTTTCGCTGTTTCTTCAGGGGAGAAGCTCCCCACGCGGCGCATGAAGGAAGACGGGTGTCATTAAATCCGTTCATAGCCTAAAAAGGTGGATGACGCGAGGGCAGGGGCAAGAGCCTCCGCAATACTGGCGTAGCACGGCGATGCGCGCTATGCTGCGCCTTGCCGGCAGGTGACCTCCGGGGCGTTCCCGGGCTAATGTCGGCGGCGAAGAAATTTTCAGGCGATTTGCAGGACAGCAGGGAGTGAAGATGAAAACCGGCTTTAAGGTGTGCTGTGTGGCAGGGATGTTGATGGCGGCGCTTGTGCTTTCTGGTGCTGCGTCCGCCAAGGTGGGGGCGCCGCGCCACCTCCAGAACCATCAGGAGCAAGGCCAGGCCCCGGGCACGCAACAGCAGCAGCCCAAGGTCATCAAGACGGCCTATTTCACCCTTGACCTCCCGGGCGGCTGGCGGCTGCTCAAGCCTGTGCAGTCGCAGAACGGCGCGGTGAGCGTGCTCCTCGGGGCGCCGGGCAACAAGGGCGCCATCGCCATCAATGTGATGAAAGCCAACCTCGGCGCGGCCGACATCGCCAAGAACATGCGCACCAACATGCAGAAGGACAAGGCCACGGTGGAGGAGCCGGTGGAAAAGGACGGCCTGCAGGAATTCGGTTTTTCCCGCGGCAAGGCCACGGGCCGAGCGTGGATTGGCGCCAACGGCAAGGAAGCGGCCGCCGTGACCATCTTTGGCGACCTCGAGGCCGGCAAGGAAGTGATGAAGCAGCTCAAGGCCAGGGACCCGAAGATTTTTCCCAAGTTTTAGCGCGAAGCTGCCCTGAAAGGGGGCGCGGCCGCACAAGTCGAGCTTGGGGAGGGGCCTCCCCGAAGGGAATGAGCCGCAAAGCAGAGCTCCCTCCGCCTTGGAGGGCCGGGGATAACGTGGCTCCCGCGCTTGGGGCGTCGGGCCGCGGCGGGGCTGCCCCTCAGCACCCGCATCGCTGTGCGCCGCGTCGGGGCGACAGGTTTTTTCCAACGATTGCCCTGGGGCAAAGACCAAAGCCCCCGCCACAAGCGGGGGCTTTCCCTCATTTCGCCAGTCCGCAAGTCTCTCGCTTGGCAGCCCAACATGCGCGCCCCCACTACGGGTAGAAGCCGGGACAGTGGGGCCTGGCGGCAACGGGCACGCGCCGCCGAGGCTGGCGCCCATAGCATGCCTCAACGATTTTTGGCCCCGCCCTTCCGGGCCTTGCGCCCGGCCGCAGAAACAGAAAACCCCCGGCATGACCGGGGGCTTTCTGCATTAATGCATTAAGTGGGAGAAACAGCGGCGGGGACTACACACAGCCCGTGGGCTTGGGCAGGCCGGCCATCTTGCAGGCGCCCTTGCCGGGGCCGGAGGGGAAGAGCTCGTAGATTTCCTTGAGCTTGTACCCCGTGTTCTTGGAAAGGATGCGCACCATGGGCGCAATGCCGTTCTTGCGGTAGTAGTCCTGGAGGAAGTCGAGCAGCTTCTGGTGATCAGGCGTGATTTCCGGAATGCCCTCGGACTCTTTCACATACTCCAGCCATTCCGGGCACCAGTCATCGAAGTGCAGCAGGAAGCCGTCTTCATCCACTTCAAACGTCTTGCCCTTGAAGGTGATCTCAGCCATGCGCGTGTCCTCCTTTTAAGGGAAAAGTGTTGACTACACGCAGCCGGTGGGCTTGGGCAGGCCGGCCATCTTGCAGGCGCCCTTGCCGGGGCCGGAGGGGAAGAGTTCGTACACTTCCTTCAGCTTGTAGCCGGTGTTCTTGGAAAGGATGCGCACCATGGGCGCAATCCCGTTCTTGCGGTAGTAGTCCTGGAGGAAATCGAGGATCTTCTGATGATCGGGGGTGATATCGCTGATGCCCTCGGACTCCTTCACATATTCGAGCCATTCGGGGCACCAGTCATCGAAGCGGAGCAGGAAGCCGTCTTCGTCAACTTCAAAGCTTTTGCCTTTAAAGGTGATCTCAGCCATGCGTGTCCTCCTTGGACAGATAATCTCACTCGACGGGACGGGATTGCCCTGACGTCGGCCAGCCGGAACCCATTCCGGCCGAGTTTCCCACTTGGTCGCGCGGCAGGCTGCCGCAGGTACAGGAGCTTTATGGCATAAAAAGTTCCTGCTGGCAAGCACGTTCCAGAATCAAGGCGAGTCCCCGTCCCGGGCGCCTCACGCGGAGCGGGCCGCCCCCGGCGCCTCCGCAAGGCCCGCGCGCATCATGAGCTTGATGCGGTTGATCTGGTTGACCTCGCTCGCGCCGGGGTCATAGTCCAGCGCGGTGATGGTGGCCTTGGGGTAGCGGCGCTTGAGCTCGCGGATGAGGCCCTTGCCCACGATGTGGTTCGGCAGGCAGCCGAAGGGCTGCATGCAGAGAATGCCGCTCACGCCGCTTTCGAGCATGCGCACCATTTCCGCGCCCAAAAGCCAGCCCTCGCCGGTCTGGTGCCCGAGGGAGATGAGGTTGCGCGTGCGGCGGCGCAGCTCGTGGAAGCGCGCGGGCGCGCTGAAGCGGCGGCTGTGGCGGAAGCCGTAGCGCATGGAGAGCCGCGTGAACTCCAGGAAGGCGATGCCGGCCATGGCCACGCGCGCGTCGCGCCGCGAACCGGCGAGGTGCCGGTAATTGAACACGTGGTCGTAAAAATTGTAGAGCAAGAAGTCGATGAGGTCGGTCACCACGGCCTCGCCGCCCTCCTCCTCGATAATGCGCGCGGCGTTGTTGTTGGCGTCGGGGTGGTATTTGAGCAGGATCTCGCCCACGAGGCCCACACGCGGGCGGCGCTCCTCCGTGACGAGGGGCAGGCGGTCGAATTCGCGGATCATGGCGAGCATGTTGCGCTGGAAGCGCAGGACGCCGGCCGAGGCGATGTTCCGGCGGGCCTTTTCCGCCCATTCGGCCGCCAGCGCCTCCACCATGCCGGGCTCGCGCTCGTAGGGGCGCAGCCGGTGCACCATGCGCATGAGCGCGTCGCCATAGTGGCCGGTCATGATCAGGCGCTTGAAGATGCGCGGCGTGAGCTTGATGCCCGGCGAGCTGATGCTGGTGGAAAAGGACGCGATGGGGATGTGCGAAAGGCCGGCGTCGTGCAGGGCCTTGCGCAAAAAGCCCACATAGTTGGTGGCCCGGCAGCCTCCGCCCGTCTGCGAGATGACGAGCGCGATCTTGCTGGTGTCGTACTCGCCGCTGAGCACGGCCTCCAGCAGCTGGCCGATGACCACGATGGCCGGGTAGCAGGCGTCGTTGTTCACATGCCTGAGGCCCAGCTCGATGGCCTTGCGGCTCACGCTCGGCAAAAGCACCGAGTCATAGCCCTCGGCGGCGAAGATCTCGGGCGCGAACTGGAAGTGCATGGGCGACATCTGCGGCACAAGCAGGGTGTGCGTATGGCGCATGTCGTGGGTGAAGACCGGGGCGTCGTCGTGTTCCGCAGCGGCCGGCCCGGCTTTCCGGCAGGCGGCC
Organism: Desulfovibrio sp. ZJ746; assembly: GCF_011039155.1. Classification (NCBI taxonomy): domain Bacteria; kingdom Pseudomonadati; phylum Thermodesulfobacteriota; class Desulfovibrionia; order Desulfovibrionales; family Desulfovibrionaceae; genus Desulfovibrio; species Desulfovibrio sp. ZJ746. Next base: position 268,859 of record NZ_JAAKEK010000001.1, read on the forward strand.
CGGCATGGGGGGGAGCCCGCGCCCGCGGGGGGGATTTTCCGCGCAGGGGCCGCGGCCACGCGCCGTTCGCGCTGGTCGCGCATGGCCGCGAGCAGGGAGCGGATGCGGATGCGCGCGGGCCCCAAGTTGGCGCCTTCGTCCACCTTGATCTGCGCATAGAGGCGCCCGCCGCGGCGGACGATCTCCTCCAGCTGGTCGGAGGTCACGGCGTCGAGGCCGCAGCCGAAGGAGAGCAGCTGGAGCACTGCCAGGTTGTCGGCCGCGGCGGCCAGGGCGCCCGCGCGGTAGAGCCTGGAGTGGTATGCCCACTGGTCCACCACGCGCAGGGGCCCCGGGTCGGGCATGAGGTGCGCCACCGAATCCTCGGTGAGCACGGCGAGCCCGCAGGAGGTCACGAGCTCGGCCACGCCGTGGTGGATCTCGGGGTCGGTGTGGTAGGGGTGCCCGGCGAGGATGAGGCCCATTTCGCCGCTGTCGGCCAGCTCCTTGAGGGCCGCTTCGCCGGCGGCGCGGATGTCGCGGCGGTAGGCGTCCATCTCGTCAAAGGCCGCGGCCACGGCGGCTTCCATCTCCGCCTGGGGGATGCCGGCAAAGAAGGGGATCTCGCGCAGGCGCCGGCCCAGAAGTTCGCGCTCCAGCGGCAAAAAGGCGTGGATGAGGGTGACGCCCTGCTCCTCCAGGATGCCCATGTTGCGCGCCAGGAGCTCGGGATAGCCGATGACCACCGGGCAATTGTAACCCGCGCCGCCATAGCCCGCGCCCTTTTGCTCCCGCTGGACGCAGGGGAAGAAGACGGTCGTGACGCCCTTGTCCACGAGGTCGCGCACATGGCCGTGCGAGAGCTTGGCCGGGTAGCACACGGTCTGCGAGGGGATGGTGTCGTGCCCGCGGTAGAAGATCTCCTTGGAGGACGGCGCCGAGAGCTCCACGCGATAGCCGAGGCGCGTGAAGAGGGTGAACCAGAGCGGATAGTTCTCAAAAATATTCAGGGCGCGCGGGATGCCGATGCGGCCGCGGGGGGCGTCTTCCGGCGCGAGCGGCGCATAGGGCCCGAACAGGCGCTCCTGCTTGTAGGCGTAAAGATTGGGGCGGCGCTGGGGCTCGTGCTCGGCGCCGCGCTCGCAGCGGTTGCCGGAGATGAAGCGCCGGCCGTCGCCGAAGCTCGTCACCGTGAGCAGGCAGGCGTTGGGGCAGCGCCGGCAGCGCGTGGTCGCCGTGCGCGCGCTGAAGGTGGCCACGGCCTCGGGCCCGATGAGTGCTGTCGCCGTTCCGTTTGCTGGCCCGCGCTTTCTGGCGATGAGCGCGGCGCCGAAGGCGCCCATGATGCCGGCGATGCCCGGCCGCGTCACCTTGGCGCCCAGCTCCAGCTCGAGCGCGCGCAAGAGGGCGTCGTTGCGGAAGGCGCCGCCCTGGGCCACCACGCAGTCGCCAAGCTCGGCCGTGTGGCTGATCTTCATCACCTTGAAGATGGCGTTGCGCACCACGGCCCAGGAGAGGCCGGCCGCGATGTCGCCCACGGAAACGCCTTCCTTCTGCGCCTGCTTGACCTTGGAATTCATGAACACCGTGCAGCGCGTGCCAAGGTCCACCGGGGAGGGCGCGGCGAGGGCCGCGGCCACGAAGTCGGCAAGGGGCATGGCGAGCGACTCGGCGAAATTCTCGATGAAGGAGCCGCAGCCGGCGGAGCAGGCCTCGTTGAGGCTGATGCGGTCGATGGCGCCGTCGCGCACACGCATGCACTTGATGTCCTGGCCGCCGATGTCGAGGATGAAGGAGACCTTGGGCTCGAAAAAGGACGCGGCCGTGAAATGGGCCACGGTCTCCACCTCGTCGATGTCGAGGCGCAGGGCCGCGCTGAGCAGGGCGCTCCCGTAGCCCGTGGCCGCGGCCGCGCGGATGGCGAGGCCGGGCCTCTTGCGCCGGTAGATCTCGGCAAGCACGCCGAGCGCCGCCGTGAGCGGGTCGCCCTTGTTGGCCTCGTAGAAGGAATAGAGCAGGCGCCCCCCGGCGTCGATGAGCGCCGCCTTGATGGTGGTGGAGCCGCAGTCGAAGCCGAGCCACGCGTCGCCCTCGGCCTCCTCGAGGGGCAGCTCGGCCACGGTGCGGCCGGCATGGCGGGCGGCGAAGGCGCGCCGCTCCTCCTCGCTTGCGAAGAGCGCGGGCAGGCGCCCGCAGGCGTCCGGCGGGGTGCCGTGTTCCAGAAGTTCCAGCGCCTGCGCGAAAGAAAAGCTCGGCGGCGCCATGTGCCGCGCGTGCCAGGCCGCCCCCAGGGCCACGAAGAAGTGGCCGTCTTCGGGAAAGACGGCCTCGGTCATCTCCGCAAGCTGCGCCGTGAAGCGCTCGCGCAGGGAGGCGAGGAAGAAAAGCGGCCCCCCGAGAAAGACCACCTTGCCCTTGATGGGGCGCCCGCGCGCGAGGCCGCCGATGGTCTGGCCCACCACGGCCTGCATGATGGAGGCCGCGATGTCCTCGCGGGCGCAGCCCTCGTTGAGCAGGGGCAGGATGTCGCTTTTGGCGAACACGCCGCAGCGCGAGGCGATGGGATAAATGGTCTTGTGCCTGAGGGCGAGCCGGTCGAGGCCGCCGGCGTCCGTGCCGATGAAGGCCGCCATCTGGTCGATGAAGGCCCCGGTGCCCCCGGCGCAGGTCTCGTTCATGCGCTGCTCGGCGCCGCCGGTGAGGAAGATGAGCTTGGCGTCCTCCCCGCCCAGCTCGATGACCGCGTCCGCATCCGGGATCTTGCGGCCGATGGCGAGGCTCGAGGCGAGCACTTCCTGGATGAAGGGGAGGCCGAGCTCCCCGGCGAGCGAGATGCCGCCCGATCCGGAAATGGCCGCGCGGCAGGGCCGCCCGGCCCCAAGGGGGGCCATCTCGCGCAGAAGCGCCGCCGTGCAGCCGCGCACATCCGAAAAATGGCGGCGGTACTTGCTGAAGATTATGCGGTCGTCCGCGTCGAGCAGCACGGCCTTGACCGTGGTGGAACCGATGTCAAGCCCGAGGTGCAGGGACGTGTCGGCCGGGGCGTGGCTTTGCCCGGCGGGGAAGGGGACGGAGGCCGCGGCCTCCTGTGCGGCGCCTGTCGACGCCGGAGCGTCAAGTTCCATCGCTGAACTGGTCTGCGGCGCCTGTTCCGCCGCCTGCTGCCTGGTTAAGGACGCCCGAGGATCCAGTAGGTTTCAAAGCCGTCGTCGAGGATGCCGTCGTCGATGCCGCCGAAACCGGCCTGGGCGAAGAGCCGGCGGTACTCGGCGCGCGTGCGCCGCCAGCCCCAGAACTGCTGCCGGCGGATGCCGAGCAGGTGCAGGACGGCCCGGATGAGGATCTTGATGGCGTTCACAAAGCTGCCGATGAACGAATCCTCCTCCAAAAGCGACGCGGAAAGGCAGATGAGCTCGCCGCCGGGCGCGAGCTGGCTGCGCAGCTCCCCGAGCACATGCACGAGCTCGCGCGTGGGGATGCCGTAATCCACGGCCGAAAGGTAGATGACATCGTACTGCACGTCCGGGGGCAGGCAGGCCGGCGGAAGGCCGATATAGATGCGCTCGGCCGGGATGAGGCGCCGGAGCCAGCGCATGCCCACGGTGCTCGGCTCGTTGACGTGGAGCTCCACCCCGGGGAGCTCCTCGAGGAGGAGCTTTTCCATATAGCCCACGCCGCTCCCGATGGAGAGCACGCGCGCGGGCCCGTCGTTGTCGCGCAGGCCGTCCTCGCACTGGCCGGCGACCACCTCGCGGATGCGGTCGGCGAGCCAGCGGGCGTCCTTGGCCTTGTTGGCGCGCCAGCGGGAGGGCAGGTCGTTCCAGCCCTGGTAGCGGCGGAAGAGTTCTTCATAAAAGGTGGCGTAGAACTTGGGGTCCGCCAGGCGGAAGAACGAAATATGCGAGAATGCCGTGAACGGTATCCCCTGCCAGCTTTCCTGATAAAAACGCCGCACTCTCTTGCGCCTCCTTGCGGGCGAACCGGCAGCGCCGGGCCGCTTCCGCACACCGCATCAATATAACGCATGGCGCCCCGGGGCGCAATGCCCGCACGCCCGCGCCACGGCAAGTTGCCACGGCGCCGCTTTCCGTTTAGAGCAGGGGGACGGCATCATGAAAGGCACAGGAGGAACAATGGCCTCACCCAAGGAAAGCGGCCGCGAGGCGCCGCTCACCCTCACGCCGGAAACGCTGGAACGCCTGGCGGACTTGTGCAACGAGGCGGGCATGCTCCGCCACACCCCGCGCAGCGGCTACGCCTTTCTCGGCAGCGGCAAGGAAAGCGTGGCCGAGCACTCCTACAGGACGACCGTGCTCGGCTACATGCTCGCGCGCATGGCCGGGCTTGAGCCCTCGCGCGTGGTCATGCTCTGCCTCTTCCATGACCTGCACGAGGCGCGCACCGGCGACTTCAACTATGTGAACCACCGCTACGACACCTGCCGCGCCCGGGCGGCCCTCGAGGACGCCACCGCTGGCACGGGCCTTGCCGACGACATCCTGGGCGCCTGGGACGAACTGGAAGACGCGCGGACCGATGCCGCGCGCCTCGCCCATGACGCCGACCAGCTCGACCTCATCTGCAATCTCCAGGCGGAGCTCTCGCGCGGCAACGAATTCGCCCGCGAATGGCTGGACAGCGCCCTCAAGCGCCTGCGCACCACGGAAGGCCGCGAGCTCGCCGAGGCCATCCTGCGCACCGACCCGAACCGCTGGTGGTATGGCCGCGTGGACAAGGACTGGTGGGTGCGCCACGGCCTCCCGGAAACGCATTGACCCGCTCGGGAGCCCGGCCTAGGCCGTCACCACCGTCCCGAGGGGCGCGTCTTCGAGGAGGAAGCGCCGAAGGCTCGAGGGCGCGCGGCCGTCGAGGATAAGGGCGCGGCCGCAGCCGGCGGCGAGCGCCCCGAGGCAGGCTTCCGTCTTGGGGATCATGCCGCCGCTGATGACGCCGGCCTCGCGCAGGGCCGCGATGCGGGCCGCATCGAGCGCGGGCAGCAGGGTGCCGTCCCCGTCCAGCACGCCGGGCACGTCGGAAATGAGCACGAAATACTCGGCGCCGAGCGCCCCGGCGATCGCGCCCGCGGCCGTGTCCGCGTTGATGTTCAGGGCTTCGCCCCCGGGGCCGGAGGCCACCGGCGCGACCACGGGGACGAAGCCCCCCTCGAGCAGGCAGCGCGTAAGCGCCGGGTCCACCTTCACTATCTCGCCCACGAGGCCGAGGGCCGGGTTTTTCGGCCGCGCCAGCAAAAGGCCACCGTCGCGCCCGGAGATGCCCGCCGCCCTGACGCCGCGCGCCGCGAGCTCGCTGACCACGGCCTTGTTCACCTGCCCGCAGAGCACCATTTCCACGGCTTCCATGGTGGCCTCGTCCGTCACGCGCAGGCCGTCCACGAAGCGGCTTTCGATGGCGAGGCGCCGGAGCAGCCCGCTTATTTGCGGCCCCCCGCCGTGGACGATGACAAAGCGCATGCCCTGCCCGGCCAGCAGGGCCAGGTCTTCCGCGAAGGCGCGGGAGAGCTCGGGCTTGTCCATGGCGTGGCCGCCGTACTTGATGACAACGGTGGAGTGGGACATTTGGCCTCCTGGGTGCTGGGGTTCAGCGGATGAGCATGGCGTCGCCATAGGAAAAGAAACGGTAGCCCCGCGCGACGGCCTCGGCATAGGCCGCGAGCACGCGCTCGCGCCCCGCAAAGCCGGAAACGAGCATGAGCAGGGACGACTCCGGCAGGTGGAAATTGGTCACGAGGCCGTCGATGACGCGAAAGGGGCGTCCGGGATAGAGAAAAATATCCGTCCAGCCCGCAAAGGGGCGCACTTCGCCCGACTGCGCGGCGCAGCCCTCCAGGGCGCGCGCGCTCGTGGTGCCCACGGCCACGACGGGGCGCCCCTCCGCTTTGGCTTCGCGCACGGCGCGGGCGGTGTCTTCGGGGATCTCCATGTATTCCGAGTGGATCTGGTGCTCGCGGATGTCTTCGCAGCGCACCGGGCTGAAGGTGCCGTAGCCCACATAGAGCGTGACCTCCCGCCAGGGAAAGCCTTGCGCCGCAAGCTCCGCGCGCAGCCCGGGCGTGAAATGCAGCCCGGCCGTGGGCGCCGCGGCGGAGCCGGTCTTGTCGGGCCTGGCATAGACGGTCTGGTAGCGCTCGGCGTCCTTGGGGCCTGCGGGCCTGCGGATATAGGGCGGCAGGGGCATCTCGCCCGCGCTGATGAAGGCGCAGGCGAGGTCGCCCCGCCACTCGAGGCGTACCTGATGCCGCCCGAAGGGGCCTTTTTCCAGCAGTGTCGCCGTGATGCCGCCGGCGAGCGTGAGGCGCTCGCCCTCGCGCAGCCTGCCGCCCGAGCGCACGAGGCCCTCGGCCACGGCGCTCCTTGGGCTGTCGGCCGCGTCTTCACCGGCGCCCGGCTGCGCCAGCAGGAGGGGCAGCGGCGTGAGCAGGAGAAATTCCACCCTGCCGCCGGTGGCTTCGCGCAGGCCGGCAAGCCGCGCCGGCAGGACGCGCGAATTGTTGGCCACGAGGAGCGCGCCCTCGGGCAGCCAGCTGGCGAGCTCGGCGAACATGGCGTGCTCGGGCGCGCCCCCGGCGCGCCCGAGCACCATGAGGCGCGAGGCGCCGCGCACCTCGGGCGGGAATTGGGCGATCTGGGCCTCTGGCAGGGGAAAGCGGTAACTTTCCAGCAGAAAGTCCGCGTGCCCGGGAGCGCGCGCGGGCGAGGCTTGCCAGTCCCTCGCGGAGAGGCTAGGATTTTTTGATATGTCCGGGCGCGCCGCGCCCGCGCTGGCAGCCATCGGGGGCTCCTTTCCCTGTCCGCGTGAAGCGGCGCAAGGCGCCCCGGGGGCCGCTCCCACGCCGCACAGAACAAAAAAACGAGTATAGCCATGCGCCGGCAGCTTGTCACCAGCATTCTTGCCCTCGCCCTGGGCGCGCTCTGCCTGCTTTCGGGCTGTGCCTCCATGGGCCTCGAAAATCCCTTTGCCAACGATCCCTTGACCGGCGGGGTGGACACCTCCACGAGCTCCCTGCTCAATGTGCCGCTCCCGGCCGGGCTTCAGCGCTATTCCTCGCACGGCTACACCGCGACCAGCGCGAGCGGCGCCCGCGAGGGGCTGGAGATCCTGCGCGGGCACGTGAACGCCGGCGCCACGGCCATGGAGCTCTTTTCGGCGCTCAAGAGCCACGGCTGGCAGTTGCGCCTCGCCCTGCACAAGGAAGACCATATGCTTGAAGTGTATGAGAAGGGCGCGGAGATGGCGGTGCTCACCTTCCGCAGCCAGGCCATGCTCACCATCCTCGAGATCTGGGTGGGCCAGCGGCTGCCGGACGGCGCGGCGCTCGAGATGCCCGTGCAGACGGAAGATACGGGCGAGAGCGGCGTGGAGCTCGCCGGCGAGGAATACGGCCCGCTGGACGATGCCGAGAGTCCGGGCGCCAGCTCGGGCGCAAGCGCCCCGGCGCCGGGCACCGTGGAACAGTGGGGCGTTGAGGAGCGTGCCCTGTGAACGCGCTGTGGGACGACACCCCGTTCACGGAAAGCGGCAAGTTCTCCGGGCGCCGGCTGCACCTCGGCGTCAGCGGTTCTGTGGCCTGCTACAAGGCGGCGGAACTTTTGCGCGCCTGGCGGCGGCTCGACATGCAGGTCTCGGCCACGCTCACCGCGGGCGCGCGCGAATTCGTGACGCCCCTGCTCTTCGCCTCGCTCGGCGCGGCGCCGGTCTACGGGGACATGTTTGCCGAAGGCCAGGACGTGTTCGCGCACCTTGAGCCGGGCCAGAACGCCGAGGCCATGGTCATCGCCCCGGCCACGGCCGATGTGCTCTCGCGGCTGGCGGCGGGCGCCGCGTCCGACATGCTCTCGGCGCAGGCGCTGGCCTTTGCCGGGCCGCTCATCGTGGCCCCGGCCATGAACCCGCGCATGTGGGCCCATGCGGCCACGCAGGAGAATGTGGAGCGCCTGCGCGCCCGGGGCGTTGCCGTGGTGGTGCCGGATACCGGCGCCGCGGCCTGCGGTGACGAGGGCAAAGGGCGCCTCGCGGGGCTTCCGGCCATCTTTTTCGCGGCCCTGCGCGCGCTCGCCCCGCAGGACATGGCCGGCTTGCGCGTGCTCGTGACCCTCGGCCCCACGCGCGAGCCCTGGGACGGCGTGCGCTACTGGTCCAATCCCTCCAGCGGCCGCATGGGGGCCGCGCTCGCCACCTGCGCATGGCTGCGCGGGGCCAGGGTGACGGCCGTGTGCGGGCCCGGCGTGCGCAGCGTGCTGCCCGAGGGCGTGACCCGCGAGGATGTCGCCACCGCGCGGGAAATGTTCCGCGTGGCGAGCGACGCCTGGCCAGAGATGGACATGGGCTTTTTCAGCGCGGCCGTGGCCGATTTTTCGCCGGAGCGCCCGGCGGACGCCGGTGAGGCCAAGTTCAAGAAGACCGGCGCGGAAGAAGGCTTGAGCATCGCCTTCTCGCCCAACCCGGACATCTTGCGGACACTGGCGGCAAGCCGCCGCCCCGGGCAGCGGGTGCTCGGCTTCGCGGCCGAGATCGTGCCGGATATGGAGAGCCTGCTTCAGCTCGCGCGCCTCAAGCTCACCCGCAAGGGCGCGGACGTGGTGGCGGCCAATCCCGTCAATGCCGGGCGGGGCGCCTTCGGCGCCGCCGAAGCCTCCATGGCCGTGGCGGACAGGAACGGCCAGGGGGAGATCTGGAACGCCCGCAACAAGGCCGACATCGCCTGGGATCTGTGCTCATGGCTTTTGCGGATCTGAACTTCACCGCCGCGCTCTGGCAGGGCCGGGGCCTGCGCTGGCTGGCCGCATCGGCCGACCTCGCGCCGGAGATTTCTCTGACGGCCGCGCCGCCCGCGCCCGCGGCGCCTCCGCAGCGGCCGGACCAGCCCGCGCAGCGTCCGGGGCGCCCGGCGCCGCGATCCCCGGAGGCTGCTTCGGGCCCGCGCCCCCGCCAGGAAAGCAGGGCGCGACCGGCCCCACGGCAAGAGGCTCCGGGCGCCGCAGGAAGCTCCACCCGCTGGCGCCCGCTCGCGCCCACGGCCATGCCGGAACCTTGGGGGAGCCGCCTTGTGGCCACGCGGCCCGGGCGGGTGGCATGGACTTACTGGGCCTTGGGGCAGGATTTGGCGGCCGGTGCGGCCAAAGGCGCGCCCGGCGGGGAGGAGGCGCAGGCCCGCGCGGCGCGCCGGGCCTTCCTGGCGCGCCTGTTGCGCGACCTCGCCCATCCGGCGGGCACGCACACCTTCTGGCCCGCCTGCCTCCCGCAAGTTCCGGCGGGCGCCCCCCAAAGCGGCGGGGAGGCGCCCTTCGCCGCGCATGCCGACGCCTTCTGGTCAGGCGCGGCGCATCTTGGCTGCCGCGCGGTCATCGTCATGGGCAGCGCCGCCGTGCGCGCCCTGGGGCTCCCGGCCACGTCACGGCCGCTCGCCCAGTTGCGCTGGCTCGGCCAGCTCGTGCTGGTGCTGTGGGACGTGGACGCCCTCGCCGGGGACGAGGCACGCTACGCCCCGACCCTCGCCTTTCTCCGCCAGGGGCTGGCCCCGGCGGTGCGGGTAGGCTGAGGCACGGCCCGGCGCAAGCAAGGAAAAATCAACTCCCGGAGTCTCTGGAATGTATACGGCCCTGGGCATCATGCTCTGCGGGATGCTCGCCGGGCGCCTCCTGCGCGGGCGCCTCAGGGAGGAGGCGTTGCGGCGCTGGATCTTCCTCGCCATCATGCTCCTGCTCTTCCTGCTCGGCGTGGCCGTGGGCGGCAATGAGCGGCTTGTGCGCGACCTGCCGCATCTCGGCGGCGCGGCCCTCACCCTGGCCTTGGGCGCTCTCGGGGGCACCCTCGCCTTCGCGGCCCTGCTGCGCCCGCTGTTCAGGGACGCGCCGGCCCCCAAGACCCGCGCGCAGGATAGCCAAGGCCCCGGGGCATGAGCGCGAGCCTGCCCATTCTGGGCTGTTTTCTTCTCGGGCTCATGCTGGCGCGCTTCGGCCTTGTGCCGGATCTGCTGCTCGAGCACGATCCCACCCTGCCGGCTCTCTGGCTGCTCATGGCCTTGGTGGGCCTCTCCCTCGGGGCCGACCGCCGCCTCATGGAGATCCTGCGTTCGCTCAAGCCGCGCGTGCTGCTGCTGCCGCTCGGCACCACCGTCGGCACCTTCGCGGGCTGCGCGCTGGTGAGCCTCTTTCTCGTTTACAGCCTTGCCGACTGCCTCGCCGTGGGCGCGGGCTTCGCCTATTATTCGCTTTCGTCGGTGTTCATCACCCAGTACCGCGGGGAGGAGCTGGGCACGGTGGCCCTGCTCGCCAATATCTTCCGCGAGCTCTTTACCCTGGTGTTCACGCCGGCGCTGGTGCGGCTCATGGGCGCGCCCGCCCCCATCATGTGCGGCGGCGCCTCCACCATGGACACGACCTTGCCGGGCATCACCCGCGCCGCAGGGACGCTCTGGACCTTCCCCTCCATCGTGTCCGCCATGGTGCTCGATTTCAGCGTGCCCTTCTGGGTGACGCTTTTTTGCAGTCTGTGAGGGGCTGCGTCCCTCCAGCCACCGCGCGCCCGGCGGCCATGCCGCTGGCCCAGGCCCAGTGGAGATTGTAGCCGCCGAGGCGCCCGGTCACGTCGAGCAGTTCGCCGATGAGGAAAAGCCCGGGCACCAGCCGGCTCCCCATGGTGTGGGGGTCCACTTCCGCGGTATCCACGCCGCCGGCGCAGGCTTCGGCCTTGTGGAGGCCCTCGGTGCCCGCGGGCGTGACGCGCAGGGCGTGGATGGCGGAGGCGATCTCGCGGCGCGCCGCCCGGGAGAGCTCGGCGGCCTTGCGCCGGCCAAGCCCGGCCGGCAGCACGGCGTCGAGCAGGCGCTGGGGGAGAAGTTCGCGCAGGATGCCGCGGGCCGTGCGGCTGCCGCCGGCGTCCAGCAGGGCCTCGGTGTCGTGCCCTGGCAGAAGGTCGAGCCCAAGCGCCTCCCCCTCGCGCCAGAAGAGGGAGGCCGTGAGCGCCAGCGGGCCGCTCAGGCCTGTATGGGTGAAGAGCAGGTCGTCCTCGAAGGTGCGCGCGGGGCCGACCACAGTATCCGCCACGGTCACGCGGCAGGGGAGGCTGATGCCGGAAAGCCCGCGCAGGCCCGAATCCTCAGGCAGGCGCAACGGCACAAGCGCCGGCCGCGCGGGCGCGACCCTGTGCCCCAGCGAGGAGGCGATACGCCAGCCCGCATGGCTTGCGCCGATCTGGGGCCATGCCGGGCTCCCGAGAGCGAGCGCGAGAGCCCGACCGCGCCAGATTTGCCCGGCCCCGGTAGCGCTGTCCACGGCTTCCACGGCGAAGCCGCCCGCTTCCCGGCGCACGGCGCGCACCTCCGCCCCGCAGGCGAGGCGGCACGATGCGGCGGCGCAGTCTTCCTCCAGCGCGGCTACGAGGCTCCGGGCCGGCACGGTGAGGAAGAGGCGCCCGTGGTCGCGCTCCTCCACCGGCAGGCCCCACGCCCGTACGCGCCGCACTACGGCCTCCGAGGGCAGAGCCTCCAGCGCGGGCCGGCAGAACCCGGCATCGGGGCGGCAAAGATAGTCGCCCGGCGTGACGGAGCGGTTGCTGAAATTGGCCTTTCCGCCGCCGCTCACCGCGAGCTTGCGGCCCGGGCGCGGGCCGCGCTCGAGTAGAAGGACGCTGAGGCCGCGGCGGCCTGCCTCGGCCGCGCAGGTGAGGCCCGAAGCCCCGGCCCCGAGGACGAGCACATCGAAAAGCGGGGGCTGCTCCAAACTTCTCCCGTCGGCTTCCGGTGCCGGGATGAGGGGCGCCCGCGCCACGCCGCCATTTGACACGCGCAAAGCCGGCGGCGTAGAAGAGGCCCGCGGCCTTGCGCCGCGCTCTTTCCCGGGGTTTTTGGGCATGCCGAACCTTCCTTCTTCCTACCGGGCGCCGTGGTGGCTCGCCAACGGCCACGCGGCGACCGTCTGGCCGGTGCTGTTCCGCCCGTGGCCCGAGCCCGCGCCCGGCATGGCCGAACCCGAGCGCATCCGCATCGCCACGGACGACGGGGACTTTCTCGATCTCGACCTGCACCGCCACAAGGACCGGCGCGCCCGGGGGCTCGTCATCATCTCCCACGGGCTGGAGGGCAACAGCCGCCGCAAGTATATCCTCGGCATGGTGCGGGCGCTGGCCCTGCACGGCTTCGACGCGCTCGCCTGGAACATGCGCTCCTGCTCGGGCGAGAGCAACCGCACAGCAAGGCTCTACCACATGGGCGAGACCGGCGACCTCGCACGGGTCATCCGCTACGCCGAGTCGCTGGACATGCCGCTTGCGCTCGCGGGCTTCAGCCTCGGCGGCAACCAGGTGTGCCGCCATCTCGCGCGCGGGCCGGTGTCGCCGCTGGTGCGCGCGGCCGTGGCCGTGTCCGTGCCGTGCGACCTCACCACGGCGGCCCTGAAGATGGACGGCCCTTCCTGCCGCCTGTACATGGCCTATTTCCTGCGCACCCTGCGCCGCAAGGTGCGCGAAAAGGCCGGCCGCTTTCCCGGCTATCCTTCGGCGGAAGGCGTGGAGGCGATCCGTACTTTCGGCGTCTTTGACGAGCGCTTCACCGCGCCGGTCTTCGGCTTCGCCTCGGCGGCGGACTACTGGGCGCAAAACAGCGTGTTGCCCGACCTTCCCTCCATCCGCACGCCGCTCTACCTGCTGCTTGCCGCCGACGACCCCTTCTGCACGCCTTCGTGCTATCCGCGCGAGGCGGCGGGGCAAAATCCGGCCCTCTCTCTCGAGGTGGCGCCGCACGGCGGCCACGTGGGCTTCGCGCAGGCTGGCGGCGTCTATTACAGCGAGGCCCGGGCCGCGGCCTTTCTTGACCGGCTCTTCGGCTGAACCGCCCCCGACCGTCCTCTTTGTGCGCGCGCCCCCGGAGAAAACGCGGAAAAGCGCGGCTTTTTGCTGGCAATTCGGCCCATGTCAGTGTATTGACACCTGAAGAGCAGTCAAACGCCCGCGCGGAAAGGCCAGCCTCCGCCCGGGCCGCGAGCAGGAAAGCCATGGATCTGAACACCAGCGGCATCATCGGCCAGAGCACCACGCTCGCCGAGGTTTTCAAGGTTCTCGGCAAGGTGGCCCCCACGGACAGCACCGTCCTTGTAACCGGGGAATCCGGCACCGGCAAGGAACTTCTCGTGCGCGCCCTGCACGCCAACAGCAAGCGCGCGGACAAGCCCTTCGTGCCCATCAACTGCGGCGCCATCCCCAAGGAATTGCTGGAAAGCGAGCTCTTCGGCCACGAAAAGGGCGCCTTCACCCACGCCATCCGCTCGCGGCCGGGGCGCTTCGAGCTCGCCGACGGCGGCACCATCTTCCTCGACGAAATCGGCGAGATGGACCTGAGCCTCCAGGTCAAGATCCTGCGCGTGCTCCAGGAAAAGGAAATCGAGCGCGTTGGCGGCACCGGCAGCAAGAAGGTGGACGTGCGCGTGGTGGCCGCCACCAACCGCGACCTCGAGCGCGAGGTGGCGGAAGGGCGCTTCCGCGAGGACCTGTACTACCGGCTCAACGTTATCCCCCTGCACCTGCCGCCCCTGCGCGAGCGCGGCGGCGACGTGCTGCTTCTGGCCGAGCATTTTCTGGAGGCCGACTGCAAGAAGAAGGATCGCCCCCCGCTCGCGCTTTCGCCGGATACGCGCCGCATCCTCTCCGCCTATTCCTGGCCCGGCAATGTGCGTGAGCTCGAGAACTTCATGGAGCGCCTGAGCATCCTCGTGGACGGTGACACGGTGATGCCTTCCGACCTGCCCGCCAAGATCCTCGACGAAGTGGGTGACCTCGCGGCGCTGCCCGAGCCGGAGCCGCCGCTGCGGGTGCCTCTCGTCGCGTCGGCGCCTGCCGATGGCGCGCACGCCGCCGTGCCCCCAGCCGGGGAAGCGGCGGCCGCGCCGGTGGCTGTCGTGACGGGGGAATTCGTCTGGCCCACCCTGTCCGTGCTTGAGGCGCGGGGCATGAACCTCAAGGATTTTCTGGACACGGTGGAAGGGCGCCTCATCGACGAGGCGCTCGCCCGGGCCGACGGGGTCAAGAACCAGGCCGCCGAATACCTCGGCATCAAGCGCACGACCCTCATCGAAAAGCTCAAGAAGCGGGGCGCCTGAACCCGCAGGAGCCCCGGGCGCTTCAGGTGCCGGGGCCGTGGTATTTTTTTTGCACATTTTTGTGCAGGGTATTGCCGATGGCCGCTTTTTTCCGCCTCATACGCATCATGCGCTCCGGGTTGCCCGCTGTGCTGGCGCTCGCCTGCCTTCTTGGGAGCGTTCCGGCCCGGGCTGCCGGGGAACTCAACGGCCGGCAGACCATCCCCTATTCGCAGTTGAATTCCCTTGCGGGCGGCGGGGAAGTGGCGTGGCCAGAGGCCGCCCCCGCCCCTGAAAGGCCCGGCGTTGTGGCCCGCGCCCTGGGCGCGGCCTCCGCACAGGCCGCCACCTCCGAAGCCGGGGCGGCAACGCAGGCCCAGGGCGCCCCCGGGCAGGCCCTCGGCGGCCGGGGCATCATGGATTCACGCCAGTCCCTGCGGGGCAAGGTCAATGCCGGCGGCCCGGAAGACTGGCCCGAAGACAGCGGCCTCTCCACCACCACCGCCGACGTGCCCCAAGGTGGAGCGCCGGCCCAGGCGCCCGCGCCGCAAGCGGTGCCGCAGGCCCCGGCGGCAGCCACTGGCGCCCCGGCGCAGGCCGCCCCGGTGCCTTCCACGCCTGCGAGTGCGCCCCAGACGCCGGCCCCGCAGCCAACGGCTCCCCACCCTTCGGCCGGGCAAAACACCGCCCCGGCGCCTGCACAGATCCCGGCTGCCGCTCCTGCCTCGGCGCCGGCAGCGGCCCCGACTGCGCAGGAAGCCCAGCCCCCGGAAGCCGCTGTGCCCGCCGCGCCAGCCCAGCAGCCTGAAGCGCCCGCCGTGCGCCATGAGGGCCGCAGCGCGTCCGGCGCGGCCGTGCCCGGCACCGTGGGCCTGCCGCTGGGCGAAAAGGCGGCGCCCCCGCCCGAGCCGGAAAAGCCCCGCGAAGTCATCTATGTGGACGAGCAGGGCAATCCCGTGCCCAAGCCGCCTGAGCCGGACAAGATGTTCGCCGAGGCCGAGGCGCTCATGGACGAGGGCAAGTACGACGAGGCCCTGCCCGCCTTCGAGGCTATCCGGCAATTGCCGAACCTTTCGCCCGAGCTGCTCGAGAAGGTCCTCTACCGCATCAGCGATTGCATGTGGGCCCGCTACGCGGACAATCCGCTGGCCGGCTTCGACCCCATCGTGTCCTCCACCAGCGAGGCCATGAACGCCAACCTGCGTTCGCCGCGCGTGCCCGACGCCCTGCTGCGCCTCGGGCTCGCCAATGCCAACGTGGGCAATCTCGGCGAGGCTGGCGGCTATATCATCGCTCTCTTGCGGCGCTATCCCGATTATCCGGGCGTGGCCCAGGGGCTCACGGCTCTCGGCGAGGCCCAGCTCAAGAACGGCCTCAACGCCGAGGCCGAGCAATCCTTCGGGATCGTGCTCGACAAGTACCCGGAATCGTCGCAGCTCCAGGCCGCGTCCGTGGGCCTCGCGCGCGCCCTCGTCAACCAGGACAAGCACGAGCGCGCGCAGGTCATCCTCGACTTTATCAGCAAGCGCTGGCCGCGCTACTACATTGAGGACCCGGAATTCCTGCTCCTCCAGGCGGCCAATGAGGAAAAGATGGGCCGCGACGACGCGGCCATGGATCTTGACTGGCTCTACATCAACCTTGACCCCAGGCGCCAGGGCAACGACAGCCTTTTGCTCAAGATGGCCGACACCTATCTGCGCAAGGGGAACGCCCAGGCCGCCAACTTCATCTATAACGACATCGTGCGCGACTTCCCGGACTCGCCGGCGGCCATCACCGCGCGCCTGCGCCTGGCGGAAAAGGGCATCTACGAGGCCCCCATCACCTATGAGGAAATGAGCAAGGTCTTCGCGCGGGGCTCCGAGCCGCCGCTCTGGCAGGTGTATTCCGACCTCGCGGCGTCGTCGGACACCACGCCCGAGGCGGTGCTGGCCAGGCTCAAGCAGGCCATGTGGCTCTACTGGGACCGCCAGTATCCCGAGGCCATGGGCAAGGCGGCGGACTTCATCGACGCCTATCCCGAGCACCAGAACGTGCCCGAGGCGCGCGAACTGCTCTGGCAGGCCTTCAGCAAGGAGCTCGCCAATTCGCTGGCCGAGCAGAATTACGGGCGCATCCTCCTGCTCTGGAACGGCTTTCCGCTGGTGCGCGAGCGCTACGGCGAGCCGGATGCGCGCCTGCGCTATGCCCTGGCGCAGGGCTTGCTCGAGCGCGGCGACGAGGACAAGGCCTTCGAGCTCATGGCCGATTTCCTCAAGGGGCCCATGGACCCGGACTACGGCGAAGCCGCTTTCTCGCAGTTTTTCAACCACTACCTGAAAAACGGCGCGTGGGACAAGATCCTCGACCTCGCCAAGCTGGTGGAGTCGTGGAACCTCCAGCCGCAATTGCGCAACCAGCTCGACTACGCGCAGGCGCTCTCCGCGCAAAACCTCAACCTGGGGGCGCCGGCGCTCGCCATGTGGCGCAAGCTCGCCGAAAGGACGGACATCCCGCTCTACCAGCAGGCCTACGCCACCTATTTCCTCGCGAGGGACGCCGAGGCCCGCAAGGACATCCGCGCAGCCTACGAAACCAACCGCCGCGTCATCGAGCTCTTCACCCGCCTGCAGGACGAGCGCTCGGACAAGGCTGACCCGCAGCGCATCAAGGAGGCCACCGCCGCCCTGATGGACATCTGCGAGGTGGGCAACCGCATCCCCGAGGCCCTGCAATGGGTGGAGCGCTATAATGCCTATGTGCCGCAGGATTCGGAGGAATATCCGGGCCTGCGCTTCCGCGAGGCGCGGCTGTACCGCAAGCTCGGGGACGCCTCGCGCGCCGAGGCCCTGCTGGAGGACATCGTGCGCCGCTTCCCCGATTCGCCCTTCGCCCAGGCGGCCGCGGCGGAACTGCGCACCTTCGAGGTCTCGCGCGATTTGCAGCGTTTCATGCCGAACCAGCCCAAGGAGCAGAAGCAGGCCAGCGAGGGCACGACCGACGGCACATGGAGCAGTTCCGGGCCGGCGCGCCAGCAGGAGGGGGAGGGGCGCTAGGCTGGCGCCAGCCGGCGTGGGCCAGGCCCTTCCCGCAACGTACCAAAACCCTTGGGCGCCACCGCCGTGAAGGCGACAGGCCAAGGGTTTTTTTGCGGCGCAGTACCGGGCGGGGTGTGAGCCCGGCCTTCGCAAAAGCCCGATGAACGCCGGTCAGAGACTGACTTCGAGGATGCGCACGCAGAAATCGTGCGTCCTCGTGCCCGCGCCGTCGGCGAGGAGTTGCGCGGGCGAGCCGCGCTCGATGATGCGGCCGCGCTCCATGAACAGGATCTCCGTTGCGAGCGCGCGGGCAAAATCCATCTGGTGCGTGGCCATGACCATGGTCATGCCGCCGGCCGCCAGGTCGCGGATGACGGCCAGCACCTCGCCCACCAGCTCGGGGTCCAGCGCGGAAGTGGGCTCGTCCAGCAGCATCACCTTCGGGTCCATGGCGAGCGCGCGGGCGATGGCCACGCGCTGCTTCTGGCCGCCGGAGAGCTGCGCCGGATAGAGCAGGGCGCGCCGCGCGAGGCCCACGCGCGCCAGTTCGTCCAGTGCCCGTTCGCGGGCCTCCTTGCGCGACATGCCGCGCACCTTGCGCAGGGCGATGGCGACGTTCTCTTCGGCCGTGAGGTGGTCGAAGAGGTTGAAATCCTGAAAGATCATACCCACCTGGGCGCGAAAGGCGCAGAGCTTGCGCTTGTCGCCGCGCTCAAGGCGCTCACCCTCCAGCCATATCTCGCCCGTGTCCGGCGGGATGAGGCAGTCGATACACTGGAGCAGGGTGCTCTTGCCCGCGCCCGACGGCCCGATGAGCACCATGAGCTCGCCCCGGCGTACGTCGAGGGAGCAGTCATCCAGAATGAGCTTGCCGCCCAGCCGCTTGGAGACATGCTCCACCCTGAGCACCCTGTCCTGTTCCGCGCTCATCGGCCCTCCGCATCCCTCGCGGCGTTCACGCCGGTTCTCCCATGTCGAAGCCGGCCCCGCCGGTGGAGTAACCGGGCACATGGACCTTGTCTTCCAGGCGGCGCAAAAGGCGGAGCACCACCCAGGTCAGGAAAAAGTAGATGGCGCCGGCGGCGGCATAGAGCGCCAGGTGCTCATGCGTGCGCGCCGCGACGAAGGAGGTGCGGGCCATGATGTCCTGCGTGCCGAGCACGAAGCAGATGGCCGAATCCTTGAGCAGTATGGAAAACTCGTTGGCCCAGCCCGGGATGGAGAGCCTAAGGGCCTGCGGCAGGATGATGCAGGCGATGCCCGTGGCATCGCTCATGCCGAGCGCCCGCGCCGCCTGCAACTGCCCGCGCGGCAGGCTCTCGATGGCGCCACGGAAGATCTGCGACTGGTAGGCCGTGCTCGTGCAGCCGAGCACCAGGCAGGCAATGATGAAAGGCTCCGCGGGCAGGCCCAGGCTGATGAAGAAGCCGTAAAACAGGAAGAGCAGCACGAGGATGGGCACGCCGCGGAAGAACCAGACATAGAGGCGCACGAGGCGCCGGCTCCACTTGGGACCGTAGACCTGCGCCACGGCGAAGGGCACGCCCAGGGCGAGGCCCATGGCGAGCGATGCGGCCACATTGCCCACGGTGACGAGGATGCCCGGCAGGATGGCGGGCAGCGCCTGAATGACGACGAGCAACGAATCCATGGGCGTGGCGGTTCAGGGTTGGGGCCATTGGCGGCCATCTGGGCCGCTGCCGGCGCGCACGGGGCTCTTGATGATGCAGGGGAGCCGGACTGGCCCCCCGACCACGCATGTCCCCGGGCTTCCGGCCACGGGAGCGGCCGGGGCCCGGGGCAAGTGCCGTTCACGCCGCGCAGGGCACGGCCGGCGCGAGATCCTTACTTGTGCAGATACTTCTTCTGCAATTCCTGCCAGTAGGGGTCGGCCATGAGCTTGCGGTAGCCTTCGTCCACCAGGGCGCGCAGGTCCTTGTCGTCCTTGCGGATGGCCACGCCAAAGCCGTCGGGCTCGCCATGCGTGCCGGCCTTCTTCACGGCGCGGCCCTTGGAGATGGCGTCGTCGGCGGGCAGCTCGTCCATGAGCGCCGCCTGGATGCGGCCGTTGAGCAGGTCTTCCACGGCGAGCGGCGCCGAGTCATAGAAGCGCAGTTCCATGGGATAGCCCTTGGCCTGCTGCTCCTGCTTCAGGGCGTTGGCCTCGGAAGTGCCGCGCTGCACGCCCACCTTGACGGGCTTGCTCAGGATCTCCTCCACAGTGAGGGTGGAGTCGGCCGGCACCACGAAGACGCGCGAGACCGTCCAGTACGGGTCGGAGAACTGCACCATCTTGGCTCGCTCGGGGGTGATGCTCATGCCGGAGCACACCATGTCGATCTGGTTGGCCAGAAGGGCCGGAATGATGCCGTCCCAAGCCATGGGCTTGTGCTCGATCTTCACGCCCATGTTCTTGGCGATCCAGTTCATGGAGTCCACGTCGAAGCCGGCGGGCTGCCCGGTTTTTTCGTCCACATAGGCGAAGGGCGGATAGTTGGGGTCGATGCCGTTGACATAGGTCTTGGCATCAGCGGCCAGGGCGCCCTGCGCGAGGAACAGGGTGAGAAGGCCGGCCAGGAACGCGCCGCAGAAACTCTTTTTCATGCTGGTTTCCCCCGGGGAAAATGCGTGTGCGGGCGGAAGCGGCGGGCGCCTCCGCAGAAAGGCGCAACTTACCAGATGCAGTGCTGCAACGCAAGGCGCGGAAAGAAGGCCCGGGCACCACGCAGGGCGTCAGGGGCGATCTGCACGGGGGTGCCACCCGTGGGGGCCACAAAAGGAGGGCCTTTCGGCCGGCCACGCGAAGGACAACCCCGCACAGGCGGGGTTTTTTCGTCAGGGCCGCTGCGCGGCCCGAAAGCACGAAAACCGCTCAAATAACGGCGCGGCAAGGCCGCAGCCTCTTCGCGTTTTTCGTTGCTGCCGGCAGAGCCGGCAGCAAAAGGAGGGGCCTTGCGGCCCCTCCTTTCTCTCAATCGTCTGTTGAGTGGATGCGGTGAGCTGGTCGGCGCCAGCCTTCATGTCGGAAAGGCGATGCCAATGATGTGCATCTTTGAAGGGCTGGCTTGCGAGGCGCTCCTACTGGGTGGGCATTTCCTCGCCGGGCTGCACAAGGGCCAGCGCGAGCCGCGCTGCCGAAAGCGCGGGGCCTGGTCGTCCGCCGCCCACGCGGCGGCGCACGAAGCCGGCCATGTCCAGCGCCACGGCGGCGTCATTGGGCACAAAGCGGCTGGCGTTTTTATTGTCTTCCAGAATTTCGAGGTATCTGTCGATTTTTGAGAGTTCCTGATGGCTTCCCGGGGGTTCGTCGGGCCGCTGAGAAAGCGGCTCAAAGGATGTGTGATTCAGAATCAGCGACATGTCCATTCCTCCTTGAATGGTTCACTGCTTCCCTGCAGACGGATGGCGCCGTTTCCCGCGCGCAAGGCGCACGGGTACCACTGCTTCCACTCAACACCGGCCTTATCGGCACGGGGACAAGTGTGCTTTAGGGGGGATTTCGATTTTTCCAGAAAAATTTGAAAATTTTTCCCAACAGGATGGAATCCTTCAGGGTTTTTGCGAAATCTTCGCCGCCCCAGTTTGAGAACGACCCGGCGCACCAGTTCTTCCGGCGGGAGGCCCAGGCTCCATGCGAGCAGGATGGCGGAAGTAAGCGAGGGCTGGCGCTTGCCGTTCTCAAGCAGGCTGATGAAGACATTGCTGGCCCCGATGGCCGCCGCCACCTGCTCCTGTGAAAGTCCGGCGCTTGCGCGCGCCTCGGCAATGATTTCTCCAAAAATGGCAGGGAGCTCCGGGAGCTGATTCATGGTCGGGTACGGTTTGGGGGCACGCCTTAACAGAGATGCCTGTTGGCGCTTTCAGGCACGGTGGGGGCAGATCTCTGCGGGTTCACTTGTCAGCTCTCGCTTATCTCCAGCTTCCCCGTCCTGATGAACGTGTCCACAAGGCCGAAGACCAGCTTGTTGCCGCAAAAATTCCCCTGCGCGATGGCTGCCTTATACGCGTCCAGCCGCGCCTCGAAGTCGCTAAGCGCGTCCGGCGTGAGGCTCGGGAGGTCGGCCTGCATGCCGTAGCCCAGGCGTTCGAGGTAGAGGGCGTTGAAGCGCTGCTCCACCATGGCGCGGATGGGCAGGGAGAGGACGGGCTTGCCGAGGTAGAGCGCCTCGCTCATGAGCGTGTGGCCGCCGCCCTGCACCACATAGGCGCAGGAGGCCAGGAGCTCGAGAAATTCCTCCTCGCTCTTGCGCTTGAAGATAACATTGCCCTCCCGTCCTTCCTCGCGCACGTAGCCGTAAACATAGCAGGTGCGCGAGGTGCCGGCGCGCAAAATGTCGATGAGCTTCCTGTGCGTGGAATTGCTCTGGTAGACGAGCACATGCCCCTCGTCGCGCGGCGTGAGGCCGAGCACGCGCCCGCGCAGGATGGGCGGCGCGATGCGCGTGGTCGCCGCATACCGCGGCAAAAGCGGCGGCGCATAAAAGGAAATGATGAGGTTGGCGCTCGTTGGCCGGAAGAGCCAGCGCGGCGTCAGGCCCTGCACAAAGGCGTCCCAGCGCATGTTCAGCGGCAGATCGTGGCGGCAGGAGGTGATGATGTGCTGATGGTCCAGGGTGAGGCAGGGGAGATTCGCGCGCTCGGCCGCCCGGGGCACGAAATATTCGAGGTCCGTCATGCAGACATGCGGTTGGAAGTCGTCGATGAGCCGCAGGGTCTCGTCGATGTAGCGCTCGCGGTGCAGGAGCAGGGGGACGGCGCGGGCAATGGTGGCGCCCATGTCCACCTTGTAGTTTTTGAACACCGTGCCCAGGTTGGGCAGCCGGTAGACGCGGAACTCCGGCTCGAGCACACGGGCCGCGTCGTCGTTGGCGACGAAGAGGAACTCGTGCTCCGGCAGGCGCCGCGCCAGGGTCAGGCCGCGCATGGCGTGGCCGTGGCCAGTGCCGTGGATGCCGTAGAGGACGCGCGCCATGCTGTACTCGTGAGATTTTAGTTTTCTCTGAGGTGGTGGTGTGTCTGTGGTGCATGCATAATGCCGAAATTATCCGTCAAAAACAGCCTTGCTTCAGCCGTTGCGACGAAGGAAGCTACGGATGAAGACAGCAGTTAGTTACCGCGCTGGTCAGACAACGATGCCGCTGTCGCTATCCGTAAGGCTCGCAGACTTGCCAACGGCTAGCGCTTTGGTGCTTGCTGCGTCAGAAAAAAATTTCCTCGGTCGAGTACTCAAGTACACTCCCTTCGGAAATTGTTTTTCTTCCTTGCAAGCACCAAAAAATCTTATTTTTTAGGATTCTTCCGGCACGAGCACCCGTCTTCCGCTTCGCTCCAGACGGACTGAAGGAATATTTATCTGCTGCATGGCAGAATATACCCTTTCACGCTGGAAATTTGAAAGCCGCAGCTAAACTTTCGACAACGGGCACGCGGGCACGCCCTGAAAGGTGCCGGGCGCCAAGGCGCCCGGCTTCTATCTTTCATCTCCCTAGAACGGCACCTCGTCCATGCCCGAGGCCTCGGAGGGGAAGGCCGGCCCCAAGTCATCGTCGTGCCGGTTCTGCCGGCCTTGCGGCGCATGCGGGGCGTTCCTGCCGCCCTGCTGGCCCCCCTGGCGGTTGCCCTGCGGGCGCTGCCGCTGGCCGCCGCCGTCGCCCCAGTCATTGGGGGCGCCGTCAGGCGCCTGGCCGCGCTCGCCCTTGCGGTCAAGGAACTGGACGCGCTGGGCCTTGATCTCGGTGGTGTAGCGGTCCTGCCCGGACTGGTCCTGCCATTTACGCGTCTGGAGACTGCCCTCCACGTAGACGAGGCTGCCCTTGGCGAGATAGTTGGCGCAATTTTCCGCCTGGCGCTGGAAAACGGAAACGCGGTGCCACTCGGTGCGTTCCACCTTGTTGCCGTCCCTGTCCGTATAGGATTCGTCGGTCGCCACGTTGAGCGTGGCCACCGGGGAACCGCTCTGGGTGTAGCGGAGTTCGGGGTCGCGGCCGAGACGGCCGATGAGCATGACCTTGTTCAGCATGTAAGGCTCCTGCGCGCGGGCTGCCCCGCGCCAAGCTGGCTAGGGTGAGGCGGAAGTGGGCGCCCCTACTCGGTGTAGGCGCGCTCCAGCGCGTCCAGCGCGTCTTCCAGATCGTCACTCAGGGCATTGGCCTTGCGGGCGTCCCAGTCGGCGAGCGCGGCTTCAAGATCGGCCTTGAGGCGCGCGGCCTCGCGGATGCCCGGGCCCATGGCCTGCTTGCGCGCCTCGGACCATTTCATGAAGCGCAGGCCCTCGTCCAGGCGGCGCACGAGCTCGAGCACGCCGCGCCCCTCGCTCTTCACCGGCACGGTGCCGGCCAGCCTGACGAGCCTGGGCCAGTATTCCTCCACGAGGTCGTCGTTCCACGTGACCGCCGTGACCCTGATTTGCAGCACTTTGCCCATGGTGGCCTCCCTTAGTCGGTTTCCTTCCATTCGGTCTGGACGCGCATGATGACATCCTGAATGGCCGGGAGCTGGTCGCGCGGGCACACGCCGATGAGCGGCGCGCCGGCGTCCATGTTTTCGTTATAGGTGAAATACACCGAGTAAATGACGCCCTCGGGGCCGGAATAGCGCAGAGGCGCCTCGCGCTTCATGCGCGACATGATGAGCAGCTCCATGCCGTCGCGCACGGCCACGGAATGCGCGTCCGAGGCGCGGATCTTCTTGTCCACCTCGGGGGTGAAATAATACTTGGCCCGCTCCGGCGCGCGAAAGAGGTGCAGCGCCTTGCGCAGGATGATGGCCTGCACTTCCTCGCGGGTGAGCTTGTGGCGCAGCACCGCGAGCGCGGTGCCGGCCTCCACGAAGGCGCCTTCCAGCTCGTCGCGCACCGCCGAGATCTCGCCCTTTTCCGGCACGCAGATGGGCTTGGGGTTGCGCTCGCGCTCCAGCGTGGCCACGAGGGTGCCGGGCTTTTCCTTCCATTGGCCTTGCGGGCCGTGCACCTTGTCGCCGGGCTTGAGGCCGGCGAAAGTCACCTTGCCGGTATGCGGGGCCGCGATGACGATCTCCCGGTAAGGGGAGTCCTTGATGCCGTCGAGCAGCGCGGAAATGTCGATCATGCTTTTCCTGTGCGGGGCCGCGTCCTGCGCCCGCTAGCGGTAATAGAGGTTCCTGCCGCCGATGGTCATCAGGGCCTGCTTCAGGTTGGTGCGGATCTGCCGCCTGTCCCAGATGCCCTGGATGTGGCCGCGTGACAGGGCGCGGTAGGAGCGGTGGTACTTGGGCGGGATGTCCATGCCCGTGGTCTCCTTGATGACGCCGGGCCCGGCGAAGCCGATATTGGAGGAGCGCACGGCGAACTGGTAGGGCGAGCAGCCGAGGAAGCTCGCCACCGGGCCGGCGAAGGAATTGGTGTCGTACAGCACCATGTAGAGCCCGCCGGACTCGATATAGCGGCGCACGGCCACGGTGCAGCGCGGCATCTGGATGACGCCGTGCGTGCCCTCCTGGATGCGGATGCCGGCCGTGCCGTGCACATAGGCGAGGAAGGGTTGGCGCTTCTTGGCGGCGCGCTCGGCCGCCTCCACGAACTTGAAGCCCTCGGCCGCGCCCACGGAGCCGCCGCGGAAGGTGCCCATGAGCATGGCCACCACCATCTTGATATTGTCGATGCGCGCCTCGAAGGTCATGCAGCCGCTCTTGGCGCCGGTCTTTTTCTGCGCCGCGGCGATGCGCTCGGCAAAGCCCGGGAAGTCCAGCGGGTTGCCGGCCTCGATCTCGCTGTTGAACTCAAAAACCGAGCCCTCGTCGAACACGTTTTTCACATACCATTCCGGCTCCATGGGGAAGTGGTAGCCGCAATGGCTGCAAACGCCGGCGAATTCGGCGAAAAGGTCGGGCCCCCAGAGGTCGAGGCAGCCGTAAGAGGCGCTGTTGGGGCAGGTGACGGCGCGGTCGATCTTGTAGCGCGGCGAGATGTAGTTCCACTTGCGGCGCCGGCCGTCGCCCGACCACGCGGAAAGCGCGGTGAGCTCGCTCGCGGCGTCCTCCTTCTTGGCGCGCGGTCCGGCGATCTTGTGCAGCGGCGAGAAAAGGCGCCCCTTGAAGGTCTCCCACTCGTTGCCCACTTCTTCCATGAAGCCGCTGAGCTTGCGGCGGTGCTTGCGGTAAAAATCGTACTTGAAGGCCACCCAGGGCTTGCTCGCCCAGTCCCAGAAGGCCGTGGCCGTCTTGGTGAGGAAGGGGCGGCGGTCACGCGCGGCGTTGCGCGAGAGCCTGAGGAACTTCTGCTGGCGGCGTTCGCGCAGCCGCAGCTTTGCCGCCGGGGTGAGGCCCCAGCGCATGTGCATCTCGTCGAGGTTGGCCTCGGGATTGCGACGCCGCGACAGCGCGAGCCCCCGGAACATGGGGAGCCTGCGCGTGGAGATGACCACCTCGTCCGTGGCGCGCAGCACCTCCTGCCGCAAATTGCGGAAAAACTCGAAGTGCCAGGGCCGGGCGCCCAAGGGGGGCTCCTGCACGATGCGGTCGATATACCCGAAGCGCAAATTGTCTTCGGCCGTGATGTGCAGGTTTTCGGCGCAATGCTCGATGAGCTCGGGCGTGGCGCGCTCGCCGGCCTTGAGGCGCCCCTCGATGGCCGCCGCGCCCTCGGGCGAGATGACGGAATAATAGCCGTGCGAGAGCATGAGCCGCTTGTCGGCGAGGCCGATGGCCTCGGCGCCGCCGGAGCCGCCCTCGGAGATGACGGCCACCACGGGCACGCGCAGGCCGGCCATGCCGTAGATGTTGCGGGCGATCTGCTGGGCCGCGCCGGGATAGTCCTCGATGGGGTAGGAGCCGGGCGTGAAGATGTAGGCATGGATGGGGATGCCCTCGGTCTCGGCGACGCGCATGTATTGCAGGGCCTTGGCGTTGCCCCAGGGCTTCACCGAGCCGCCGTTGCGGAACTCGGCGCCGTGGCCCTTTTCCTGCCCGATGACGAGCACGGACTGCTGGTAGGTCTTCTTGCCGCGGCGGCGGATGATGACCGCCCGCGCGATGAGCATGCTCGGGTCGAGGCTGTGCTCGTCCTGGCCGCCCACCTCGGTGAAGTTGTCGTAGACGTTTTCAAGGATGTCGCGCAGGCAGATGCGCTGTGGGTGGCGCACGATGCGCACCTTGTCCATGGGCGTGATCTCGTTGTCGAGGCGCCGCTCCACATACGAGAACAGATCCTCCACAGTGGCCAGCTCGGCGTAAGGGTCCTCGAGGGAGCCGTCGGCCGCGCGCCTGGCGAAGCCGTCCAGCCGCTCGCGCAAAAGGTCGGCGTTGTCCGCGTGCTTGCCCGCGAAAATATCCTGCAGGTAGGCGAGCCTGTCGCGCAGGCTCTGGATGCGTTTTGCGATATTGTTGTCCATTTCGCCCTTTGCTCGCGCCCTCAGAAGCGGAGGATGCGCCCGGTATTGGCCTTGAGGAAATTCACGTTGGACCTGAGCGGCTCGCCCGCGCCGTTGACGCCCTCGAGCTTGAGGGAATCGAGAAAGGCAAGGCCCCGCTCCTTGGCTTCGTCGATGTCCTTGCCCCAGATGATGGCGAGCGCCAGATTGGGGTCAAATTCCGTAGGAATTTCGTAAGGATGGTCCAGCGGCACATGGGTGAGCACGGTGAGCCAGGGCGCCGGCGTCCACGAGAAATGCTCGATGCGACCAACCCAGGGGGTGAAATTGTTGTCCGGGTCTTCGGCGATGAGGCGGTATTCCACGCCGACGCCCTCGGTGGCGATCTCCGCCTGGGTGTAGCCCAGGGGCTCCCCGAGGCCCGTGCGGATCTGCTCGGCGATGAGGTCAACGCCCTCCTCGCCGCGCACGCGCGCGATGCAGGCCGAAACGCCGTTCTCCACCTGGATGCGCGTGTTCACCTCCATGAGGAAGGGCTCGCCCTTGCGGGTGACGATCCACTCCCATGTGCCCACATTGTCGTAGCCCACCTTTTTCGCCATGGCGAGGGAATAATCCACGATGTCGGTGAGCACGCGGTTGGCGTCAAAGGTGTAGTGCAGGGTCTCCGGGGCGAAGCCCGGGGCCACCTCGATGCGCTTCTGGAGGCCCGTGGACTGGATGGAGCAGTTGCGCGTGCCGAAATGCACGGGGTTGCGGCCCGAACGGTCGGAAACGATCTGCACTTCCAGATGGTTGAAATCCGTGATGCGCTGCTCGATGAGCACGCCCTCGTCCTTGAACTGGCGCAACGCGTAGTTGCGGATGCGGCGATAGACGGAGCGGAACTGGTCCGGGTCGTAGACCTCCTCGATGCCCATGCCGCCGCCGCCCGCCGAGGCCTTGACGAGCACGAGCGGCCGCTGGATGCCCTGCGCCTCCTGGAACTCGAAGACGGACTTGGCGATGCGCTCGGCCTCCAGCTCGTCATAGATGGGCCGGTCGGAGCCGGGCACCGTGGGCACGTTGAGGCTGCGCGCGAGGCGCTTGGTGTTGATCTTGTCGCCGAGCTCGCGGATGATCTTCCACGAGGGGCCGATGAAGATCATGGCGCGGTCGCGCTTGGTCACGCGGCGGGCGAAGCGGAAGTCCTCGGCAAAGAAGCCGTAGCCGGGGTGCACGGCGGTTGCGCCCGCCTCGTCGGCCACGGCCATGAGCTCGTTGGCGTCATGGTAGGAGGAGACGCGGAACAGGCTTTTTTCGCCGCCGATGCGGCGCGCCAGCTCCACATGGCCCGAGGCTTCGTCCTCCCCGGTATAGATGGCGGCAAAGCCCACGCCGAGCTTGCGGCAGGCCTGCATGATGCGCATGGCGATCTCGCCCCGGTTGGCCACGAGCACCTTGTGGCCCGAGAGGTCCGGGGCCGGGGCGGCCTCCGGTGCCGCTTTCTTCTTGCTGTCCTGGGCCTTGCTCACGCGATTCTCCCCAAAAGGCTCTGCGGTACGCGCCTTGCGGCGCGGGCTTGTGGGAAACGGCCTTCCGGCATATCCTGCGGCCGCCAGCTTTCGCGGGGCTTGCGCGCAACGGCGCGGCGCCGTTTTCACCATCAAGGGATGATTCTATGCAAAATCCGCAAGAAGTCCAGCATGCCGTGGCCGGCTTGCGCTCGGCGCTCGAGCGCGGCGGCGCCGACCTTTCGCGGGCTCCCGTGGCGCTCGTGCTCGGCACGGGCCTTTCCGGCCTTGGCGAAACGCTCGTGTCCGGGGCGGGCAGCGTGCGCGTGCCTTTCTCCGAGGTGCCGGGCATGCCGCGCCCGGGCGTGGATTCGCATGCCGGGGCCTTCGTGTGGGGGCGGCTTGCCGGCGTGCCCGTGCTGGCGCAACTGGGCCGCTGCCACCTCTATGAGGGGCGCACGCCGGCCGAAGTCTGCATGGGGGTGCGCGTCATGGCGGCCCTCGGCGCCCGCGCGCTCGTCATCACCAACGCGGCCGGCGCGCTCGACCCCTTCTTCGAGGCCGGCTCCCTCATGTGCATCGCGGACATGATCAACCACACCGGCGTTTCGCCGCTCACCGGCCCCAACTGCGACGACTTCGGCGAGCGCTTCCCGGACATGAGCGCGCCCTATGACCGTGAGTTCCGCAAGCTCGCGCGGGCCGCGGCGCTCAGGCTCGGGATACGGCTGGAAGAGGGCGTCTATATCGGCGTCCACGGCCCGGAAATGGAGACCCCGGCGGAAACGCGCATGTACCGCCAGTGGGGGGCCGACGCCGTGGGCATGAGCACCGTGCTCGAGGTCATCGCCGCGCGCCACATGGGCCTGCGCGTGCTCGGCATCTCCTGCCTGACCAACAAGAACCTGCCGGACTGCATGGCGCCCGCGCCGCTTGCCGAGGTCATAGCCGTGGCCGGGCGCGCCGGGGAGGCGCTGGGCCGGCTGCTGGTGGAGCTGCTGCCGGGCCTCGCGGAAGCCACGGCCCGGGGGCTCGCGGACCAGGGGCAGCGGCGCCGGTGATTGCCAAAGCCCCGGCCCCGGGCTAGGATGGAAACGACCGCGCCCACCAAGGGGCGGCGAACCACTTGCCGGGATGCCTGCATGTTGACGCTGTTTCTGGCCGTTGGCGTGGCCGTGTTCGTGTCCTTTTTCTGTTCCCTCGCCGAGGCCGCGCTCTACGCGGTGCCGTGGTCGGCCATCGAGCGCCTGCGCAGCGAGGGCAAGACCGTGGGCAAGCTCCTCTACAGGATGCGCAGCGACGTGGACCGCCCCATCGCGGCCATCCTCACCCTCAACACCGTGGCCAACACCGCGGGCTCGGCCATTGCGGGCGCCGCCTTCCTCGCCGTGTTCGGCGCCTCGCACATGGCGCTCTTCGCCACCGGCTTCACCGTGGTCATCCTGGCCTTCGGCGAGATCGTGCCCAAGACGCTGGGCGTGGCCTATGCCACCCCCGTGGCCGCCATGCTGGCGCGGCCGCTCACGCTCATCATCCGGGTGCTCTCGCCGCTGCTCTGGCTCACCGGGCTCCTGACGCGGCTGCTCTCGCCGAAATCCGGCAAGCCCGAGGTCTCGGAAGACGACATCCGCGCCATGACCAGCCTCTCGCGCAAGGCCGGCCGCATCCAGGCCTATGAGGAGCACTTCGTCCGCAATGTGCTCTCGCTGGACCAGAAGCGCGTCCACGAGATCATGACCCCGCGCACGGTGGTCTTTTCCCTGCCGGACGACCTCACCGTGGCTGAGGCCTACAAGGACCCGCGCATCTGGCACTTCAGCCGCATCCCGGTCTACGGCGAGGACAACGAAGACCTCGTGGGCCTCGTGGAGCGGCGCACGCTCGGCCGCTGCTACGCCGAGGACAAGCTCGACCTTCCGCTCTCGGCCATCATGCGGCCGCTGCATTTCGTGCAGGAAAGCCAGACCCTTGACGTGCTCTTGCGCGAGCTTTTGGGCGAGCGCGTGCACCTTTTCGCCGTGCTCGACGAATACGGCGGCCTTGCCGGCGTGGTCTCGCTGGAGGATGTGCTGGAAGAGATCCTCGGCAGCGAGATCATGGACGAAAGCGACAATGTGGCCGACCTGCGGGCTCTCGCGCGCGAGCGGCGCAAGGCCCTCACGCGCAAGGCGGCGTCGCAGGCCCGCGAATGAGCGCATGCGCCTTGACAACCTCCAAGGAATGATTCCTGTATTGTCAGCAGGCGCAAAACCGGCTATACTTTTCCCACTCTATCGGCAGCCAAACAGCGGCGCCGCCCCGGCATGGGGCGCTGCGCCGGGACGGAGCACGCATGGCGCGCAAGAAAACCACACGCCTCTATGTCGCCGCCTTCCTCCTCTTTTTGGGCGGCGTGGGCTTTCTCGCCTACACCGGCTTTGCGGAGAACAGCGTCTACTTCCTCAATGTGGCCGAGGCCCGCGCGGCCACGCAGGAACGGCTCACGGCCGCGCGCATCTTCGGCACCGTGGCGCGGGAGGGCATCGAAAAGCCGGCGGACGCCATGGGCGTCAGCTTCCGCCTTGAGGACAAGGACGACGCGGCGGTCATCCTGCCTGTGGATTACCGCGGCGTGGTGCCGGATGCCTTCAAGCCCGGCGCGGAGGTCATCGTCGAGGGCGGCATGGGCAAGGGCGGCCGCTTCTCCGCCAAGGTGCTCATGACCAAGTGCCCCTCCAAGTACCAAAAGGAAAACCGCACGAGCTAGGGGCCTTTCCTGACACAATTCAAGGGGCTGCTTCTAAGAGTTCAGTCATTCAGCATCGTCGCCGAACCTTCCACCGTCCGTCTGGAGCGAAGCGGAAGACGGTGCTGGTGCCGGAAGAATCCTAAAAAATAAGATTTTTTGCTGCTGGCAAGGAAGACAAAAATTGCGCTAGCCGTTGGCGAGTCCACGAGCCTTACGGATAGCGACAGTGGCAGCGTTGGCTGTCCTGCGCGGTAACTAACTGCTGTCTTCATCCGTAGCTTCCTGCGTCGCAACGGCTGAAGCTCCGAAGGGAGTGTACTCAAGTACTCGACCGAGGAAATTTTTTTCTGACGCAGTCAGCAGCAAAAAGGCTGTTTTTGACGGATAATTTCGGCGTCCCTGAGCAGCATAGGCGCATCACCATCGCAAGAACGCGCCCAAACCTTCCCTAAAAAAGCTCCCCCGGCAGAACCAACGGCTCCAAAAGCCGCTTCCCGGCTCTACTGCCGCGCCAGCATGAGCGTGAAGCGCTCCACCGGGGCGTAATCGTCGCGCAGGGGCTCGCCCGGCTCGATGGCGCTTGTGTAGCGGTGGGCCTCCATGGTGTCGGCCGCCAGCAGCGGCAGCGCGGCATCCTCCCGCGCTTCGGGGAGCGCCACGAGCATGAGGTTCTGCACGCGCTCCGGGTGGCCCGGGTCGCCCACGCAATAGACGCGCACTTCGGGGAAGGCCTGTGCGAGCGCATGCCAGATGCCGCGGAAGAGGCGGCCGTCCGGCCCCTCCACCGCCGAGATGACGTTCATGACGAGCGCGCCGCCCGGCGCCACGGCCCGGCGCAGGGCCTGCGCCGCCTCGACCGTGCCCATCTGGAAGGGCACGGAATAGTGGGAGTTGAACACGTCCACGAACACGAGGTCAAAGGCGTCCTCTTGGCGATTGAGGAAGGCGCGGGCGTCCTCGTGGCGGACGGTGAGGCGCGGGTCGTCCTTCAAGCCGAACCAGCGGCGTGCGCTTTCGGTCATGGCCGGGTCGAGCTCCACCACGGTGAGGTCGAGGTCGTCGCCAAGGCCGCTCTTGCCCGAGAGCAGCCACTTGGGCACGGAATAGCCGCCTCCCCCGAGCATGAGCAGGCGTTTTGCCCCGGGCGCGAGCCGGGGTCCCAGGGCATAATAGCGCGTATAGTCGAAATAGAGCTCGTCCGGCGCCTCCAGCAGCATGCCGGACTGGCTGTAGCCCGGGTCCGTGGCCATGAGGCGCACGGGCTTGCCGCCGCGGGCGTAGTCCACGCCCTCCATGATGCGGATGCTGTTGTACGGGCTCTCCACAAGGCGCGTGCCCTTTTTCTCGGCCAGCCATTCGCCGTAGAGGCTGTCCTGCCACGCGAGGAAGAGGCAGAGCAGGATGAGGATCAGGCGGCCCCAGGGGCGCTTATGGCTGTTGGCGAGCGAGAGCAGGAGCATGGCCACGGCGAGAGCCCAGAGGATGAGTGTGCTCCCGAACCAGGAAATGAGCACGAAGCCCCCCAAGAAGGTGCCGAGGATGCTGCCGGCCGTGGAGAGCGCATAGAGCCGGCCCACGGTGGCGCCCGCCGTGTCCACGCTGGCGATGCGCAGGCGGATGACATAGGGCGTGATCATGCCGAAGAAAAAGGCGGGCAGGGCGAAGGTGGCGACGGCCGCGGCCACGGCGGCGGCATAGAGGTTGCCGACGGCGCCGGTGATGCCGCTCCCGATGGCCGTGTGGCAAAAGGCCGTGATGCCGCAGCCGATGCCGGCGCCGGCCAGCGCCTGCCCGAGGCCTCGCCGGGAGAGCGACCTGTCCGCAAAGCGGCCCCCGGCCCACGCGCCCAGCGCGAGGCAGGCAAGGATCACGCCGATGAGGCTCGTCCACACGATGGCCGAGGTGCCCACATGCGGGGCGAGCACGCGGCCGCCCACCATTTCCAGCACCATGACGAGGGCGCCGCTCAAGAAGACCGTCAGTTCCAGCATAGGTTTCCGTTTTCCCGCTACCGCCGGGCGGCGAAACAGTCCCGCAGGAGCGCCGCGCATTCTTCCGCGCGCACGCCGCCCATGTGCCAGACAGGAGTCGGGCACGCCGGGCCGTCCAGATATTCCGCGCGCGAAGTGACGGCGCCGGCGGCCTCGTCCGCCGCGCCATAGACCACGCCCGCCAGCCGCGCGTGCGCGATGGCCGCGGCGCACATGGCGCAGGGCTCCAGCGTCACCACGAGCACGCAGCCGGAAAGCCGCCAGTTGCCGAGCCTCGCGCAGGCCTCGCGGATGGCGAGCACTTCGGCATGCGCCGTGGGGTCGTGCCCGCGCTCCACGGCATTGCCGGCCCGGGCGAGAAGGCTCCCGTCCGCGCCCGCGATGACCGCGCCCACCGGCACGTCGCCCTCGGCCCCGGCCTTGCGGGCCTCCGCAAGGGCCAGCACCATGAGCGCATCCCATGTGCGCCCCGGGGGCGGCGAGGGCACGGGGCCGGCCTGCGCGAAGGCGCGCGGGCGGGGCGCATCGTCCTCCCGCATATTACAGGATGACGATCTTGCGCAGGTGGTTGACCACTTCCTCCGGCGTGTCGCAAATCGTGATGAGCTTGTCGATCTCGTCCTCGCTGATGAAGCCGCCGGCCACCATGCTCTTGCGCAGCCATTCGGAAAAGCCGCTCCAGAAGCGCGAATTGTAGAGGATGATGGGGAAGGGGCGGCTGCGGCCGGTCTGCGCCAGCACAAAGGCCTCGGAAAGCTCGTCGATGGTGCCCATGCCGCCGGGCATGACCACATAGGCGCGGGCATACTTCACGAACATGAACTTGCGGATGAAGAAATAGCGGAAGTTGCAGCGCGTGGTCACATAGCGGTTGCAGCCCTGCTCGTGCGGCAGCTTGATATGCAGCCCCACGGAGACGCCCCCGGCCTCCGTGGCGCCCTTGTTGGCCGCCTCCATGACGCCGGGGCCGCCCCCGGTGATGACGCCGTAGCCCGCGTGCGCGAGCAGCCCGGCGAGCTTTTCCGCATCCTGGTATTCCTGGCTCTCGGGCTTGCTGCGCGCCGAGCCGAAGATGGAGATGCAGTTGACCTTGAGAGAATTGAGCTCGTCGAGGGCGTTGACCATTTCCGCCATGATGCGGAAGGTGCGCCAGGATTCGGTGCCGGAGGCGGCGAGGTCGTCCACGATGTTCTGTCGAAATTCGGGCATTCCTGTTCCTTGGTCCGGCCTTTGCGCCGGACACCCGCGGGGGCATCCGGCGCAGGGGCCGTTGGCTTTGTCGTCTTTGTGAGTTTGTGTCGTGCTTGTGCAGCACAGATAACGCCGAAATTATCCGTCAAAAACAGCCTGTTCGGTGCTGGCTGCGTCAGAGAAAAATTTTCTTGGTCGTGTACTTAAGTACACTCCCCGCGAAAATTTTTATCTTCCTTGCTTCAGCCGTTGCGACGAAGGAAGCTACGGATGAAGACAGCATTTAGTTACCACGTCCGTCAGCCAACGATGCCACTGTCGCTATCCGTAAGGCTCGCAGGCTCGCCAACGGCTAGCGCGCCAGCACCGAAAAATCTTATTTTTTAGGATTCTTCCGGCACTAGCACCCGTCTTCCGCTCCGCTCCAGACGGAAAGTGGAATTTTTATTCCTCGCGTATGCTACTTGCACATTCCCGTAACTGGTGCAAAAGCGGTTTCTAGTTGACGGTGATGAGCTCGTACTGCGGGTTGCCCATCTTGTGCTCGGCCATGGCCGAGAGCTGGCGCAGGCCGTGCCGGCTCTGGATGCGCTCGCGCAGGTCCGCCCCGTCGGCGCTGGCGAAGACGAGGTCGCACGCGGCCTGGTCGATGGCCAGAAGGTCGCTGGAGGCGAGGATGCCGATGTCCCTGATGGTCGGGTCATGGGCCCGGGTGCCCGCGCAGTCGCAGTCCACGCTCATGTTGCGGAGCACATTGATATAAACGATGTGCTTGCCGAAGTGGTCGGCCACGGCCTTGGCGGAATCGGCCATGAGCTCCATGAGCTTTTCCTTGGCGGGCCACTGGCTCCAGTCCGCCGGCGGGGTGCCCTCCACGCCGTGCACCTGGCGCTTGCCCACCTGCCCCGAGGCGCAGCCGATGGCGATATTCTTCATGGAGCCGCCGAAGCCGCCCATGGCGTGGCCCTTGAAGTGGGTGAGCACGATCATGGAGTCATAGTCGGTGATGCCCTTGCCCATGGCCACTTCCTTGAGGTGGAAGCCGTCCTCGACGGGCAGGTTCACGTCGCCGTGCTCGTCCATGATGTCCACGGGGCAGAAGGTCCAGCCGTTGACCTTGAGGGTTTCGCGGTGCTTTTCGGTGGTGTGGCGACCGCCCTCGTAGAGGGTGTTGGTCTCCACGATGGCGCTTTCCGGCACCTCGGCCTGAAAGGCCTTGACCATGTCGCGCGGCAGGATGTTGGGGCCGTTGGGCTCGCCCGTGTGGAGCTTGATGGCCACCTTGCCGTAGATGTTTTCGTTGACAAGGTTGTAGAGCTTGATGAGGCTCGCCGCGTCGATGACCGGCGAGAAATAGACCTTGGCCGCCGAGCCCTTGTGCGGCTGGCCGGTGACGTTGCGCGAGCCGATGACGGGAGCTTGGGCGGGAGCCTGGGCCGGTGCCTTGCCGGGAGCCTTGGCGCCCCCGATTTTGGCCTCCCCGGCGGCGAGGGCGGCGCCCGGCGCGAGGATGGTGGCCGCGGCCAGAAGGGCCGAGCCCTGGAGCATTTTGCGTCTGGAAACAGGCACATCGTTCATGGCTAACCTCCTGCCTGCGTCCCTTGCGGGGCGGTTTTCACCAAGTTTAGCGCGCCTGGCCGCGCTTTGTCCATGCTCGCACAAGCCCCGGGCGCCTCTAGGCCTCGATCCACACAAGGCTCGCCTGCCGGCCGCTAGCCGCATCATGGCGGTGCGAGAAATAGCGCGCCGCATTGAGGCTCGTGCAGATGTCGAGCCCGAAGACCTGCCGCCGCGGCACGCCGGCGCTCTCAAGCTGGCTTGCCGTGAGGCCCCAGAGGTCCATGCAACGGCTCGCCGCATCGAACCAGGGGCGGAAGTCCTCGCCCCATTCCCTGTCGAAATTGACGAATTCCGCGCGCGAGGGGCCGAGGCTCGGCCCGCGCACGGCGAAAATGTCCGCCGGGTCGAGGCCATAGGCGGCGCAGAAGCGGGCAACGCCGCTCCACGGGAAGTCGCGGCGGTTGCCGCGCCAGCCCACGTGCAGGGCGGCGATGTGGCGGCCGCTGCGGTGCGCGAGCAGCAGGGGCTGGCAGTCGGCGGTCTTGATGAGCAGCCCCTTGCCCGGTGTTGCGCTGAGCATGCCGTCGGCCTCGGGCGAATCCTGCATGCGGTAGGCAGGAAGGGCGGATGCTTCGGGCGCGAAGGGCTCCTCCACGAGGGCGTCCCCATGCACCTGCCGCACTTCGGCCCATGTGGAAAGGCCCCGGGGCCTGAGCATGCCGAGCAGGGCAGCGCGCGCGGCCACCGTGGCGGCGGGGTCGTCGCCGGCATTGAAGGAGATGTTGCCGCCCGACCACGGAGCAGGCGGGATGGCGCCCGCCCCGGAAGGGGCGGCCGCGCGGCCCTGAAAGGCGCACCACACGCGTGGCACCCCGGGAAAGCGGAACCAGCTCAGCGAGATATCCAGAAAAGTTCTCCTTCCGTGCAGATGCCGTCCACAGGCCTGTCCCAGGCGGCGCAGGGCAGGGCCTCCACCACCTGAAAGCCGAAGCAGAAGCCGAGCGCCGGGCACCTCGCGCCCGCGCGCGCGGCCAGGGCCGCGAGAAAGCGGTCATAAAAACCGCCGCCATAGCCCATGCGGCCGCCCTTGCGGTCAAAGGCCACGCCCGGCACAAGCATGAGATGAGGCCGGAAGGCCGCGTCCCCGGGCCCTGCGCCGGGGAGCTCCGGGCGCGGCTCCAGAAGGCCGAAGGCGCCGGGGCAAAGGTCTCCGGGGCCAGCGCAGCGCACAAACTCCATGCGGCCCCGGGCGCCCGGAAGCACCCGTGGCAGCCACACTTCGCGGCCCCCGGCCCAGGCCGCGCGCAGCAAAAGGCCGGTCGCCATTTCGTCGCGTACGCCCGCATACAGGGCGACGCTTCCGGCCTCCCGCCAGCAGGGCGCGGCCAGCAGGCGCTCCTGCGCGCCGCGGGAACGGCGTGCCGCGAGCTCCGGCTTCTGGGCGCGCCGGCGTTCGAGCAGGCTGCGGCGCAGTTCCTCCCGGTTGGGGGCGCAGCCGCCGCGAGGTGCGCCGGCCGGCGCACAGCGGGGCCGGGGCATGGCCTTTCCTTCCGTCAGGAGTTGTGGCACAGTGGAAAAAGCGCGGCAACAGCCCGGCGCGCGGTGATGCGCCGGCGCCGCGTCATCCTTATCAGCATAGCAAAGGACAGCATCCATGCCAAGCACGGAAGGCTCCAACAGTCCGCAGGCGCAGGGCACCGCCCCTTCCCGGGAGGAAGGGCACAAGGACTATCTCTGGGTTGTCGTGGGCGACATCCATGACGCGCCCGAGAATTTCGCCGAAATCCCCGAACTCGCGCAGGCCGACGGCGTCATCGTCACCGGCGACCTCACCGTCACCGGCGGCGTGCGCCAGGCCGAGGCCGTCATGAAGGCCCTTTCCGCGCCGGGGCTGCCCGTCCTCGCGCAAATTGGCAACATGGACCGGCCAGAGGTGGACGCGTGGCTCAGCGAACAGGGCTGCAACCTGCATACGCGGGTGCGCGAGCTCGCGCCGGGCATCGCCGTCTTCGGGGTGGGGGCCTCCACCTTCACGCCCTTCGGCACGCCCAGCGAATTTCCCGAATCGGCTTTCGCCGCGTGGCTCGAGGCCGCGTGGCGCACGGCCCGCGCCTTCCCGCACACCGTGCTCATCTCGCACAATCCGCCCAAGGACACGGCCTGTGATGTCATCCCCGGTGATGTGCACGTGGGCTCCACGGCGGTGCGCGAATTTGTGGAGGAAGCCCAGCCGGACATGTGCCTCTGCGGGCATATCCACGAGGCCCGCGCCGTGGACCGCATCGGGCGCACCGTCATCGCCAACCCCGGGGCGCTGGCGCAGGGCGGCTACCTCGTGCTGCGCTCCAACGGCGGGCGCCTTTCGGTGGAGCTGCGCGTGCTGGAGGGCAAGGCATGATCGACTGGTCGCGCAAGCGCTGCGTGGTGCTGGACATGGACGGCACCGTCTACCTCGGGCACATCCCCATCCCCGGCGCCGTGGACTTCATCCGCCGCCACTGGGACGACCTCGACTTTTACTTTTTGAGCAACAATACCTCCAAGTCGCCGCAGACCTATGTGGACAAGCTCAACGGCATGGGCATCCCGGCGCGGCTCGAGCTCTTGCTCTCGCCAGTGACGCCGCTGGTGGACTTCTTGCGGAAAAACGGCATCAGCCGCGCCTATGCGGTGGGCAACCGGGATTTTAAGCGCGACCTCCTGGGCCGCATGCCCGAGCTCACCCTGGGGGAGGAGGGCGCAGAGGCCGTCATCCTCGCCTACGATACCGAGCTCACCTATGAAAAGCTCGCGCGCTCGGCGCTCTTGCTGCAAAAGCCGGAAGTGCTGTTTCTCGCGACACATCCCGACCTCGTCTGCCCCTCGCCCGATGGGCCGCTGCCCGACGTGGGAAGCATGATCGAGCTCTACGCCACGGCCACCGGGCGCCGCCCGCAGCACATCTTCGGCAAGCCGGACCCGGCCGTGCTGGCGCCGCTGCTCGCGCGCTATGCCAAAAAAGACATGATCATGGTGGGCGACCGCCTCTCCACGGACAAGAAGCTCGCCGAAAACGCGGGCATCGACTTCGCGCTCGTGCTCAGCGGCGAAGCCACGCGCGAGGACCTCGCGCGTGAGAAACGCCAGCCCACCGTGGTTTTGGAAGACCTGGGCCACGCGCAGTGGGGGGCCTGAACGGCCGCACGGGAAAGCCTGCATCCGGGCGCTTTTCGCGGATATACGGCGGCTGCGCCCGGAACCTCGCGCGCCGCGTGGTTGCGGGCAGCCCTGCGAGCGGCCGGAAGCGCCCCCTTCTGCCTTTCGCTGCGCGGCGCTGACGGGCTCAAGGCATACGCATGGGAAAATTGTTCACTTCCTTGCGCCACCACCTGCGCCACATGCGGGCGGCCACCGGCTTTTCCATGGCCGGCCTCGCCGCCGCCTTCCGCACTGAACTCGCCTTCAGGCAGATAGTTTACCTCTCCGCCATCGGCATCCCGCTGGCCGTGGTGCTTGCGGAGAGTTGGGCGGAAGCAATGCTGCTCATCCTGCCCCTCTTTCTTTCGCTCATCGTTGAACTGCTCAACACCGCCATTGAGAAGACCGTTGACCGCATCTCGCCCGAGCGGCATCCGCTCGCCAAGTTCGCCAAGGATGCCGGCAGCGCCGCGCAATTCATGGCGCAACTGTTCATTCTCGTCACATGGGGAAGCCATCTCCTGTCCAAATGGTTTTAACAGGCTTTCCCCGAATGGCAGAAATACAATGAAAACAAAGGCCACAAGAGGAAGTCATGCGTTTTAATTTTAAGCGGATCGTATTAACTGCCGGTGCTTTTCTCCTTATCTTTTTTGCGAGCTTTTCCTTATATATCTGGCTCACCTTCGGTACTCCACGCATAGATGAAATATATTGGGTATTTTACGCCCCGCTGGGGAGTTTTGACCTGCAGTTCTTTATCCCTGTTCTCCAGTTTTTCCTCGTGCCGCTTGGTATTTTCTCTATTATATATTTTTCTCTCTCTCTCTCTCTCTCTCTCTCTCTCTCTCTCTCTCTCTCTCGGAAATTATGTTCCCTCTTTCTTGGCATTTTTCTCTGTTGCCTTGCAGGCATAATCGGAGCATTCGTGTATTCGGTCAATAAAAAATCAAATATACTTCTTCACCTGTCGGTCTCATCTTTCATAGAGGACAACTACCTGGATCCAAAAACTGTTGGCCTGAAATTTCCAAAAAGAAAAAAGAATCTTATCCGCATCTATGTGGAGTCCATGGAAGTCACCTACGCTGACCAAGGGCATGGAGGAGCCCTTAAGCAGAATCTTATCCCCACGCTCACACAGCGCAGCGGCGAGGGCGTATCTTTCAGGGGAAAGGACAGGCGTCTTAACGGCATCTTGTCCACGCACGGCTCCACATGGACAATAGCCGCCGCTTTCTCCCAGGAAGCCGGCTTGCCGCTCAAGGTCAACCTTGACGGCAACATGATGGACAGCCAAAAGGGCTTTTTCCCCACCATTGCAACGCTGGGCGATATATTGGCGGCGCACGGCTATACCAATGTTCTCCTGCAGGGATCTGATGCGCGGTTTGCGGGCACGAAGCTGTTTTATCAGTCCCACGGGAACGCGAAAATACTGGATTATGGTTTTTTCAAGCAGAAAAATATCAGGCCGGATGTTGGAGAGGCCTGGTGGGGTGTGGAGGATGAAAAGGTTTTCGCCATGGCAAAGCAGGCCTTGCCCGGCCTGGCAAGGGAACATGCGCCATTTGCATTTACGCTTTTCACCGTGGACACTCATGCCAACGGGAACGCACAGCATGACGGCCTCCCCTGCAGGCTTTGCCCGCGTGACAGTGGGGACATCTATGCCAATGTCATCAGGTGCAGCGACGCGCAGCTGGGCGATTTTATCTCATGGGTGGAAAAGCAGGAGTTTTATCCTGAAACCGTCATCGTGATCTCAGGCGACCACCTTTCCATGGCGGAAAGATTTTTCCAGCATATGGGCAAGGACTACGAGCGAAAGGCCTTCATGCTGATCCTCAATGCGGAGCCTGAGCCGGAGCTTCTTTTTTATCGCGCCTACACAGCATTTGATGTCTTTCCCACTATTCTCGGAGCCTTGGGCGTCAAGATTTCCGGTAACCGCCTGGGCCTGGGGGCAAACCTGTATTCGGACACCCCCACGCTGGCCGAGAAAATGGGCATACGCGCTCTTGACGAGCAACTGCAACCACGATCAGCTTTTATGGAGCGCCATGCGGCCATTGAGCCACCGAAGCTTATGGAGACGCTGGAAAGAAAGAGCAAGCAGCGCGGTAAAATCAACATTGAGGGCGCCCTCAGGAAACTCCTTTCCGCGGCTGGCTTCTAGGGAAATTTTGCACTTCAAAAAGTTTGGCAGAAAACGAATGGAACCTGCCGGGCGCGTCCGCAGCCCGGCGACGCTGTGAAATCAGGGGCCCATTCCGGAGGCTGCAGGCACCAACCCCACTGGCCACTTTTGGGGCATTGCGGCATATTTCACGCAAAAAGGGGAGCCTTGCGGCTCCCCTTTCGGATGCGTTTCGGATTCGTTCAGGCTTGAGGCCTAGAAGGAATACACGAAGCTCGCGTTGATGTTCCAGGCGTCCTTGGTCTGCGGGATGGCTTCGCTCTTCTTGTGGCGGGCGCCCCACGCGGACGTGCTGGTGTCGAGCCAGAGGGCGATGTAGTCGGCTTCAAGAGAGATCGTGAAGTTGTCGTACATCTTGTAGTAGTTGGAGAGGCCGATTTCCAGCGCGCTGTCGCCGGTGGTCAGGTACAGGGCGTCC
Organism: Desulfovibrio sp. ZJ746; assembly: GCF_011039155.1. NCBI lineage: Bacteria > Pseudomonadati > Thermodesulfobacteriota > Desulfovibrionia > Desulfovibrionales > Desulfovibrionaceae > Desulfovibrio > Desulfovibrio sp. ZJ746. Next base: position 310,047 of record NZ_JAAKEK010000001.1, read on the forward strand.
ATGCCCATGACGTTGTCAACGCCGCCCGAGTTGGCCCACAGGCCGGCGTTGGACATTTTCTTGGCCATGGTGGTGCTGTTGGTGCCGCCGATGTAGTTGATGCGGAAGGTGTGCTTCAGATCGTCGATGAAGCTCATGTCCTTCAAGCGGCCGCCGATGCCCCAGGTGCCGGCCATGCTGTGGCCGACCACGGCGTCGCGGGCGATGTACGGGTCGCCGTCGAACGCGAAGTTGGAGTACTTGTTGGTGTTGTTGCCGTCGAGGCTGGGCAGGCGCTCGGAGCCGTTGGCCGGGTTGCTGTCGTCACCGGAGGCATACCAGCCGTAGATGCCGGGGATGGCCCAGTCGAGCTTGTACTCGGCGAGCAGGGTGGCGAACCAGCCCTGACGGTTCAGGCGGCCGTCGTCTTCCCAGGTCACGGAGCCGTACTCGAAATCAAAGGCCACGCGGAAGGGATCCCACATGGTGATTTCGCTGGAGATGCCACCCCACCAGGCGTTGCCGTAGGTGGAGAGCTTGCGCTCGTTGTTGGCGGGCTTGAAGTCGCGGTGCATGGCGCCGTTCACCGGGAAGAGGCCGGCGTTGGCGAACTTCCAGCCGGCGCCCATGTTCTTGAGGTTGCCGGACCAGTTGTTGACCATCTTGTCAGGCCACTGGCCGAGCGCGTCCTTCTCGGTGGTGGCGTTGCGGAAGGTGTTGGGGCCGATGGCGCCATACATGCCCCAGGGGGTCACTTTCGCGCCGTCGAGGGCCAGCGGAACGAGCAGGCCGCCAAAGTCCATGTTGTCCATGTAGTTCTGGCGCCACTTGTTGTGACCATACTTGTCGGTGTAGCCGGCGAAGTTGTCATTGTAGGGGCGCGCCCAGAAGGCGGTGATGCCCACCATCTCGTTGACCTGGTAGTTGGCCACGACGCCGGCCACGTCGTCATTGAGGATGGAGTTGCCGGAGGCATAGGCGGGCGTGGTGATGTTCTGGATACCCATGCGGACCTTGAGGTCGGTCTCGGGGGCCATCCAGTCGATGTAGGCCTGCTTCAGCTCCACGATTTTCTGGTCAGCGCCGAGCGCGCCGCCGGAGGAGTTCTGGCCCCACATGGTGTCACCGATTTCGAAGTACACCGTGCCGGACAGGGACTCGGAAGCCACGGCGTCCAACTGCAGGCGGACGCGCTGGCGGGCCTCGAAGTCATCCTCGCCGTTGCCGAAGCCGGCCTTGCGGTGGCCGTCGTTCTTGCCCATGAAGGTGCCGTTCTGGCCGTAGTCGAACGACATGATCCACTGACCCTTGGCCTTGAAGTCGATGGCGCTCGCGCCGGTAGCGGCACCGAACACCAGACCGGCCGCCAACAGAAGCGTCGCGATCTTTTTCATTGTTGAACCTTCCTTTTTTTGCCGCCCCGTGATGGGGAGGCCGATTACAGAACCCCCGGGGATTCCCATTTCCCCGTGAGCGCAAAATAAGCAATCCCCCCGAAGGATGCAAGCGTTTTCGTGCAAAAATTTTTACTTTTTTAAATTCAGGCGGCAGGGAATCAAAAAATTCCCTGCCATTTCAGTGTGTTATGATTTTTTGCGCCTGAAAAAAATTTTTATCGGGCCTTGGGGCCGGCCTTGCCCTGGCGCACGAGCTCGGCCACCTGCTCCACGTCCTTGTCGCCACGCCCGGAGAGGTTGACGAGCAGCACCTTGTCCTTGCCCATGCCGGGCGCCATCTTCACGGCCTGGGCCAGCGCGTGGGAGGACTCCAGCGCGGGCAGGATGCCCTCGTGCCGCGAGAGCAGGAAGAACGCGTCCAGCGCCTCCTCGTCGGTGACGCTCACATATTCGGCGCGGCCCGTATCCTTGAGCAGGGCGTGCTCCGGCCCCACCGAGGGGTAGTCGAGCCCGGCGGAGATGGAATAGACCTCGCCGGCCTCGCCTTCGTGGTTCTTGACCATGTAGGAGTTGAAGCCGTGCATGACCCCGGGCTCGCCGAGGCAGAGCGAGGCCGCGTGCTCGCCGTAGCCCTTGCCGCGGCCGCCCGGCTCCACGCCGATGAGCTTCACTTCCATGTCATCAAGGAAGCCCGCGAAGAGGCCGATGGCGTTGGAGCCGCCGCCCACCGCGGCGAGGCAGGCGTCGGGCAGGCGCCCGAGCTCGGCCAGCATCTGCGAGCGCGCCTCGCGGCCGATGACGCTCTGGAAATAGCGCACCATATAAGGATAGGGGTGGGGCCCCACGGCCGAGCCGAGCACGTAGAACATCTCCGGGTCGGCGATCCAGGCCTCCAGCGCCTCGTCCACGGCCTCCTTGAGGGTGCGCTGGCCGCTCAGGGCCGCCACCACGCGCGAGCCCAGCATCTCCATGCGGATGACGTTGAGCCTTTGCCGGGCCATGTCCACCTCGCCCATGTAGACCGCGCATTCGAGGTCCATGAGGGCGGCGCTGGCCGCCGTGGCCACGCCGTGCTGGCCCGCGCCGGTCTCCGCGACCACGCGCTTCTTGACCATGCGGCGCGCGAGCAGGCACTGGCCGAGGGTGTTGTTGATCTTGTGCGCGCCTAGGTGGTTCAAGTCCTCGCGCTTGAGCCAGATCTGCGCGCCGCCGAGGCTGCGGCTCAGGTTGGCGCAGTGGAAGACCGGGCTCGGGCGCCCGGCGAAGTGGGTGTTGAGGCTGTCGAGCTCGCGGTGGAAGGAGGCATCTTCCAGAGCGGCCGCAAAGGCGTCCGCCACCTCGTCGAGGCGCGCCTTGAGGGGCGGCGGCACGAACTGGCCGCCGTAGGCGCCGAAAAATCCCCTGCTGTCCGGCTTGCCCGTGAGGGCGGCGTCCTGCTTTTCGCTCATGGTCATCTCCTTATGGCGTATGGTTATTTTGCTTGGGGTTTTGTTGTGTGCCTATGTGCTTTCCGCAATGCCAGAAGTCTCCGTCAAAAACAGCCCTGCTTCAGCCGTTGCGACGAAGGAAGCTACGGATGGAGACAGCAATTAGTTACCACTTCAGCCAATCGACGCAATCGCTGTCGCTATCCGTAGGGCTCGCAGACTCGCCCACGGCTAGCGCGCCAGCGCCAAAAAATCTTATTTTTTAGGATTCTTCCGGCACCGGCACCCGTCTTCCGCTTCGCTCCAGACGGATTTAAGGAAGGCTGTGGCCCGAACGCCATCAGGTGTGCTTTTCCAGAGATTCCGACGGCGCACAGACAAGCCCGGTCACTCTCACGTTTTTGCGCGGCCGCTGTCAAGCCGTCATCCGCATGGACACAGCGCCCGAAAGCGGCTAGACTGCCCGCTCCAAATGCCAACAACAGGAGGCCCGGCCATGCTGGACGAACGCTTCATCGGCGACGGCAAGGTGCTGCTTTTGGCGGGCGGCGGCAGGATCTTCACCGATATCGCCGCCCGTTTCGTCCGCAGCGAGCGCGAGCTGGAAGACATCGCCGCGTCGCCCTATTCGCGCGAGATCGTGCGCAATATCCTGAACAGCGGGCACGGCGCCGCGCTGGAATTCGACTGGTTCCTCTTCGGCGTGGAGGGCTATTCCCGCGTGACCGAGGTGCAGCTCGTGCGCAAGCGCCACGCCTCCTACCTCATCAAGTCCGGCCGGGCGGAGCTCAAGGGCAAGCGCCGCTTCAGCGTGGCCTGGCCTAGGGCCGCGGCCGATTTCACGGCCGAGCTCAGCCTGCCGGACGGCCGGGCGGCGCGCCTTTCCGGCCGCGACCTGGCCGAGCTCTCCCGCCAGTGGTACGAGGCCGGCCTCGCGGAAGGCATCCCCGAGGAGGACCTGCGCTACCTCAAGCCCCAGGCCACGACCTTCAAGGCCATCATCGGCATGAACGCCCACGCCCTCAGGGACTGGTTCGCCATCCGCTGCTGCCGCAACGCGCAGGCCGAGATCCGCGACCTCGCGTGGAAGATGCTGCGCCTTTGCCGCAAGGCCGCGCCCGACCTGTTCGCGGGAGCGGGCCCGAGCTGCGTCGGGCTCGGCTACTGCCCGGAGAACGCCCTGCAGAACCCGGCCTGCCGCGGCCGCATCCTCACGAAAGAAGAAGCCCTGGGCATCCTGCGCGAACGGGAAAGGGCGCGCCACATGCCGAGCCCGGCCGAGTTCAACGGCGGCGAAGCGGAAGAAGGAGCAGGGGCGTAGCGGCACGGGCTTGCGCCAAGGCCTTATGATACTTTTGAGTTGATGGTGTACCCCTGCTGCATCTGTAATGCCGAAATTATCCGTCAAAAACAGCCTTGCTCCAGCCGTTGCGACGCAGGAAGCTATGGATGGAGACAGCAATTAGTTAGCGCGCCAGCCAATCAACGAAACCGCTGTCGCTATCCGTAAGGCTCGCAAGCTCGCCAACGGCTAGCGCTTCGGCGCTGGCCGCGTCAGAGAAAAATTTCCTCGGTCGAGTACTTGAGTACACTCCCTGCGAAAATTTTTATCTTCCTTGCTTCAGCCGTTGCGACGAAGGAAGCTACGGATGAAGACAGCAGTTAGTTAGCGCGCCAGACAGCCAACGCTGTCACTGTCGCTATCCGTAAGGCTCGCGGACTCGCCAACGGCTAGCGCGCCAGCGCCGAAAAATCTTATTTTTTAGGATTCTTCCGGCACCATCGCTGCTGTCGATGCCCGGCGCAGGCTGGCGGCGGCGACGGCGGGGGCTAAAAATTTCAAGGGTCCATTCCCTTGTCTTGCGGAGGTGTTGGCGCTATCATGCTGCCTTCTTTCTTGGAATTGTGCCGGTGACGGCACCGGCAGGCCCAAGGCCTGCGGAACCTTTGTTTTTTTGAGGATATCATGGCCCGATTTTCCGATGCCACCCGCTCACCCGAGGGCGCCCGGTTCACCAATTTCGATGAAGTGTACAGCGCGCTCTATGTGGATTTTGACAACATCTATACCCGCATCCTCGAGGCCGACCCGGACGCCGCCCGCGCCTTCGGCTTTTCGCCCTACCGCTGGGTGCGCTGGATTGAGAACCACGCCCTGCGCATCCTCTACGGCGACGGCGTGCGCCGGCGCATCCTCAAACGCACCTGTTATCTCAACCCCGAGCGCTACCGCGAATTCCGCAATCCCTTCATCCGCAGCGCCTTCCAGGTGGTGGACTGCCCGCCGCTCACCTCGCGCGGCAAGACGAGCACCGACATCCACCTCGTCATGGACTGCATGGACGACCTTTCACACTCCACGCACTTTGACGAGTTCATCATCCTTTCCGGCGACGCGGATTTCACGCCCCTGCTCATCCGCCTGCAGGAGCACGCCAGGCGCACCCTCGTCCTTTCCGTGGGCTATTCGTCGCCGGCCTATGCGGCCGCGGCCTCATGGCGCATCCGCGAGGACTGGTTCATCCAGCAGGCCCTGCGCGACGACCGCGCCCCCGAGGACGGGGAGGAGTCGGTGGCGAGTCACGCCGCCCGCTATGTGCCCCCGGCGCACCGCGCCGTGCTCCCCCAGGACGATGACGAGGACGATGACCCCTGCCCCGGCAACGAATAGGCGGGGGTCGCCGGCGCATTTCCGGCAACGGGCTCACCGGGCCGGTTTTTGTTCACCATAACCCATTCAGGAGGCCCACATGTTCCGTTCCCTCTGCGGCGGGTTCGTTCTCGCCTTGGCCATTGTGGCCCTTGGCGGCATTGCCCAGGCTGCCGAAAAATACACCGTCGCCAGCGACTGCACCTGGCCGCCCATGGAACTTCTGGACGACCAGAAACAGCCCACCGGCTATTCCGTGGACTATATCAAGGAAGCCGCCAAGGCCGCCGGCATCGACGTGGACGTGCAGAACGTGGCCTGGGACGGCATCTTCGGTGGCGTGGCGACCGGCAAGTACGACATCGTCGCCTCCTCCACCACCATCACGCCTGAGCGCCAGAAGCAGTTCGCCTTCACCGTGCCCTACTATGAAGTGGAGCAGGCCGTCATCCTGCCCGCGGGCCAGAGCATCCAGAGCCTTGCCGACCTCAAGGACAAGAAGGTGGGCGGCCAGATCGGCACCACCGGCATCTTCGTCATGCGCAAGGCCGACACCGGCGCGGATCTGCGCGAATATGACGACGTGGGCCTCGCCATCCAGGACCTCGTGGGCGGCCGCATCGACGCTGTCATCTGCGACGACCCGGTGGCCATGTATTATGTGAACAAGAAGCCCGACACCGCCGGCAAGCTCAACCTTTCCTACAAGACCGGCGACAAGGAATATTACGGCTTCACCGTGCGCAAGGGCCGCGACGACCTCGTGGAAAAGCTCAACAAGGGCATCAAGGCCGTCAAGGATTCCGGCAAGGAAGCCGAGCTCATCAGCAAGTGGATGGGTGACGGCAAGTAGGCGGAAGGACGCACTTTTCAAGCAACGGGGCCCGGCCAGGACTTCACGCGGAGGAGCCCGCATGGACAACACAGGCAAGAATACGGAACGGCCCGCCGGCAGCGCGGAGCGGGAGCCATCCTTCCTCCGGCTGTTCCGGCCCCAGCGCGGGCTCAGCCCTTCTTTTGAAGGGGATGAAGTCCACAGCAAGGCCAATATCGTCCTTGTGACCGACGGGGCCTCCATCCCCAACCCGCAGGAGCGGCGTCTGGTCAATGCCTGGTCCATCGCCCTCGTGGGCGCCGTCGGCTCGCTCATCGCCCTCTGCACGATCTGGCCGGACCCCTACCTGCGCATCCTGCTCTACCTGCCGGACGGGGTGGTCATCACCTTCGAGATCACCATCCTTTCCATCTGCTTCGCCGTGCCGCTCGGGCTGCTCACGGGCCTCGGGCGCATCTCGCGCAACCGCTTCATCAATCTCCTGGCCTCCACCTATGTGGAGGTCATCCGCGGCATCCCGCTGCTGGTGCAGCTTTTCTATATCTATTATGCGCTCTCGCGCTTCTTCCAGGTGAGCGGCATCGCCTCGGCCGTGACCGCCATCAGCATCTGCTACGGCGCCTACATGGGCGAGGTGTTCCGCGCGGGCATCATGGCCATCCCCAAGGGCCAGAGCGAGGCAGCGCGCTCGCTGGGCTTCAACCGCTTCCAGACCATGTTCCTCGTCATCCTGCCGCAGGCCTGGCGCACCATCCTGCCGCCCGTGGGCAACGAGTGCATCGCCATGCTCAAGGACACCTCGCTGGTCTCCATCCTGGCCGTGCCGGACATCATGCAGCGCGCGCGGAGCTTCGTGGGCACCACCTATCTCTATTTTGAGACGTATACGGTGGTGGCGCTCATCTATCTCATCATCACCCTCATCCTCTCCAAGTGCGTGAGCCACATGGAGGGCCGGCTCAATTATTACGACGGCAAATAGAGGGCTCCGCTCCTGACGCAAAAAGCCTCCGCGCGCCGCGCGGGGGCTTTTGCATTTTTCGGCCGGGGAGGATATGCTCTTTCCGCAGTTTCCGGGGCGGCGCCTCGCCGCGGGCCGGAGATTGCGGAAAAACGCCAAAATACATAAAGGAGTCGCCATGTTCTGTGACCAGTGCGAACAGACCGCCAAGGGCACCGGCTGTACCGTGGCCGGCGTGTGCGGCAAGAATGCCGAAGTGGCCCTGCTTCAGGACCAGTTGGTCTACCTGTTGCGCCGCCTCGCGCCGCTGGTGGAGCAGGCCCGCGAAAAAGGCATGGATACCGATGTCTATGACGATTTCATCGCCGACACGCTCTTCGCCACGCTGACCAATGTCAACTTCGACCCCGAGGCCATCGGGAAACTCCAGACCGAGACCCTGCTCCACGCGCGCACCCTCGCGGCCGAGCTCGGCGAGGTGCCCGACGACCTCGCGCTCTCCATCGAGGAGTACCGCAAGCAGCTCCCGGAGAGCGTGGTGGGCATGGACCACTTCTCCAGCGACGCGGACGTGAACTCGGCCATGCAGATCCTGCTCTTCGGGCTCAAGGGCCTCTGCGCCTACAAGGATCACGCCGCGCGCCTCGGCCAGCGCGACAAGGAGCTCTCGTCCTTCGTCTGCAAGGCGCTCATCGCCGGTACAGCGTGGGACGGGGCGGTGCGCGACCTCGGCGGCTGGCTCGACCTCGTGCTTCAATGCGGCCGCGGCAACCTCAAGGCCATGGAGCTTCTGGACGCCGGCAACACCGGCCACTTTGGCGACCCGGTGCCCACCCCGGTGGACCTCGGCCACCGCAAGGGCAAGGCCATCCTCATTTCCGGCCACGACCTCCGCGACCTCGAGGCCCTGCTCAAGCAGACCGAGGGCACGGGCATCAACGTGTACACCCATTGCGAGATGCTGCCGGCCCACGGTTATCCGCGCCTCAAGGCCTATCCGCATCTGGCCGGGCACTTCGGCACGGCCTGGCAGAACCAGCAGAAGGAACTGCCGGACTTCCCGGGCCCCGTGCTCTTCACCACCAACTGTATCCAGAACCCGCGCGCCTATGGCGACAAGGTGTTCACCTCCGGCAATGTGTCGTGGCCCGGCTGCACCCATTGCAGGGAGCGCGACTTCTCCGCGGTCATCGAGAAGGCGAAGGAGATGCCCGGTTACGCCGACGACGCGCCCGGCCAGAAGATCCTCACCGGCTTCGGCCGCAAGACCATGCTGAACGCCGCCCCGGCCGTGCTGGACGCCGTGGCCCAGGGCAAGCTCAGGCACATCTTCCTCGTGGGCGGCTGCGACGGCGCCAAGCCTGGCCGCAACTACTACACGGAATTCGTGGAAAAGACGCCCGAGGACACGGTGGTACTGACGCTCGCCTGCGGCAAGTTCCGCTTTTATGACAAGGACCTGGGCAAGCTCGGCGACCTGCCGCGCCTCATGGACTGCGGCCAGTGCAACGACGCCTACACTGCCATCCAGACGGCGCTCGCCCTGGCGGACGCGCTCAAGTGCGATGTCAACGACCTGCCGCTCTCCATGGTGCTCTCGTGGTACGAGCAGAAGGCCGTGGCCATCCTGCTCACCCTGCTGGCCCTCGGCGTGCGCAACATCGTCATCGGCCCGAGCCTGCCGGCCTTCGTGTCCCCGGCTATCCTCAACATCCTGGTGGAACAGTGGGGCCTTCGCCTCATGACCACGCCGGACGAGGACATGGCGCGCCTGCTCGGCAAGAAGTAACAGCGACTAACGCGGCCGCCGCCGGAACGTTCGCCGGCGGCGGCCGCGGCACATCTTTTCAAGGAGGGCGCCTATGCGCCGCAAAGACAGGGAAAGGACGGACGCCGCCTTTTTTGACGCCGTGTTCGCCGCGTCGGAAGTGCTCTTTCTGGCGCTGAAAAACGGCGACGCCCCGTATTGCCTGCCCGTGAACTTCGCCTACGACCACTCCCGCGACTGGGCGCGGCTGTACATCCACTGCGCGCACGAGGGGCTCAAGCTCGACTGCGTGCGAAGCGACCCGCGCGTGGCCTTCAGTTGCGCGGTGGACATCCACATCGACCGCGAGTCGGCCTCCACCTATTACAAGTCCGTCTGCGGCACAGGCCGCGCGCAGGTGGTGGAGGACATGGCGGAAAAGTGCCACGCGCTCGACTGCATCGGCGCCCGCTACGCCGCGCGCTGCCCGCGCCCCACGCCGGAAGCCACGGCGCGGCGCGTCGCCATCCTGCGCATCGATATCGAGTCCCTCACCGGCAAGGAGTGCAAGCCGGCGGAGTAGGGGAGCACGGTCTTTCAGGGCATTTCCGTGCGCCCTTCTCCGTCCACGCGCGCCACGCGGCGCGCCATCCACAAGGCATGGTCTGCAATGCTGGACGAACACGTCAGGTCTTTCGGGCAGCGCGGCAAGTGCTACCGCTTCAGGGATCATGACCTCATCAAGAACATGAAGGCCGTGCACCTGCTCTCGGCCATCGCCTGGGGCGGCGGCGCCTTTGCCATGCAGGCGCTCCACATCCTGCGGACGAGCGCCGGCGGCGTGCCGCCAGAAATGGTCGCCCGCTGCTCGTGGTTCATCGACACCTGGGTGGTCATGCCCGGGCTCTTCGGCTGCATCCTCACGGGCCTGTTCTATTCCTTCTTCACCTCGCTGGGCTTTTTCAGGTTCGCGTGGATCATCTACAAGTGGCTCATCTCCGCGAGCGCGCTCTTCTGGGGCCTCTTTTTCTGGAGCTCCGCGGGCGACAGCCTCATCGCGTGGCTCGGGAACTCGATACTCGCGGATCTTCTGCGCTTCATGCGCGGCCTCATCCTGCCGGATTCCGTGTGGGCGAGCATCCTCCAGACCTGCATCATCCTCTCCATGTGCCTCATTTCCATCTACCGGCCGCTTTCCTTCCTCCCAGGCGGGCACCGGGCGGGCCCGGGCGGGAAGATGCCGCTGCTCCCCGGGGATGTGACGCCGGCGCCCCCGGAGCTGTGCGTCACGGAACCTGCGGCGGAGCCGGAAAAGCGCCTATCGTGAGCCGGCGCGGGCGCTGGGGCGGCGCATGGCGCGCCACTCGGCGCTTGCCAGATGCCGCCCGCATGCACTAGTATTGCGAAAACCCGTCAGAGCGGCGCCGCCGCCTGGCACAACCATGAGGTGCCCTATGCTTCGCACGCTTTTCAGCACGGTCTGCGCGCTCGCGCTGACCGCCTCCCTGGCGATGGCCGCTCCCGTCACCCTTAAACTCGGCCACATCGCCGAGCCCGAGAACGTCTACGGCCAGGGCGCCGACCACTTCGCCAAGCTGGTGAAGGAACGCAGCAACGGCGAGATCGACATCCAGGTCTTCCCCTCCAGCCAGCTCGGCAACCAGCGCGACCTCGTTGAGGGCCTGGGCCTCGGCACCGTGGACATGACCCTCACGGGCACCGCCGTCATGGGCAACTTTGTGCCCGAAGTGGCCGTGTTCGACCTGCCCTTCATCTTCCGCGACACCGACCACGCCTACAAGGCGCTGGATACCGTGGGCATGGATCTCGCCAAGAAGGGCGAGGACCGCGGCATGATCACCCTCGCCATCTGGGAGAACGGCGTGCGCCACATGACCAACAACAAGCGCCCCATCAAGGAGCCCGAAGACATGAAGGGCCTCAAGGTGCGCGTCATGGAGCAGCCGGTCTACATCGACATGATGAAGTCCCTCGGCGCGAGCCCCACGCCCATGGCCATGAGCGAGCTCTACACCTCGCTCCAGAAGGGCGTCATCGACGGCCAGGAGAACCCGCTCGGCCACATCGCCACCAAGAAGTTCAACGAAGTGCAGAAGTATCTCTCGCTCACCGGCCACACCTACGCCTCGGAGCCGCTGCTCATCTCCACCAGCGCCTGGAAGAAGCTGACGCCTGAGCAGCAGGCCATCGTCAAGCAGGCCGCCATCGACACCCGCGACTGGGAGCGCCAGCTCTGCCGCGACCTCGAGGGCAAGTTCCTCCAGCAGATCAAGGACGCCGGCACCACCGAGGTCAACGACGACGTGAACAAGGAAGCCTTCGCCAAGGCCACCAAGCCCGCGTGGGACAACTATGTGAAGCGTTTTGGCGACGCCAACATCAAGGCCATCCAGGCCGTGAAGTAGGCGAAGCGAGGCAAGGGTCTTTTTGCGCGTCCCCGGCCTTGCCGCGTGAGTTGCGCGGAGGCGCATCCCCCCTCCGCAACGCGGCATAACGCAAGGGCGCTGAACGGCCCTTCAGGAGGCGCGGAGCTCACCGCGCCCTCCCTCAGGATTTCCGGGGCTGCCGATGCTGTCGGCAGCCCCGGATGGGCGTTTTATTCGCCCGGTTTTTCCCTTGTCCAGGGCAAGGATCTCCAAGAGCAAGGATCTCCAAAGGAAGGCTTCTATGCAGCAAAAAAGTCTGTGGCAGACCCTCTTTGACGGGCTGGACAAGGTGCTGAAATTTTTGGTTATCGTCGGGAACGGCCTCATGCTGCTCATGGTGTTCGGCCAGGTTATCACCCGCTATGTCTTCAACTACACGCCGTCCTTCGGCGAGGAGCTGGCCCGCTACCTCTTCGTGTGGGTGGTCTTTCTCGCGCTGCCGCTGGTGGCGAAAAGCGGCGGCCACATGGCCATTGAGACGCTGACGAGCCACGTTCACGGCGCAACCCTGAAATTCCTGAACATCCTCGCCGACATCTTCACCATCGTCTTCCTGCTCATCATGGTGGTCTGCGGCGTTGAGATGGTCATGCGCACGAGCTACCAGACCTCGCCGGCCATGATGATCCCCATGTCGTGGGTCTATTGCGTCATTCCCTTCGGCTGCGCCGTGATGCTGCTCTATGTGGTCATCAACCTCGTCAACGTGATCAAGACACCCGCCGGGGACATGTAGCAGGAGGCCGCCATGACGCTCTGGGTAATTCTCGTCTCCTTTTTCATCATCCTGTCCACCGGCGCCTCCATCGGCGTGGGCCTCGGCCTCTCCTCGGCCATCGTGCTCTGGGCTGTGCAGGACATGCCCCTTGTGGTCGTCGTGCAGCGCATGTTCACGTCCATCGACTCCTTCTCCTTCATGGCGGTGCCCTTCTTCATGCTGGCCGGCGCCTTCATGAGCGAGGGCGGCGTGACCCGCCGCATCGTGGACTTCTCCATGGCGCTCGTGGGCGCGCTGGCTGGCGGCCTCGCCCTCGTTGTGGCCGTGGCCGGCATGTTCTTCGCGGCGCTTTCCGGCTCGTCCGCGGCCACGACCGCGGCCATCGGCGCCTCCATGATCGACGAGATGGAGCGGCGCGGCTATCCGCGCAGCTTCGCCGCGGCGGTGGTGGCCAGCGGCGGCACCGTGGGCATCGTCATCCCGCCGTCCATCACCATGGTCGTGTACGGTTCCATCGCCAATACCAGCGTGGCCGAGCTCTTCATGGCCGGCTTCTTGCCCGGCATCATCATGGGCGTGGTCATGTGCCTGACGAGCTGGGTCATCTCCAAGAAGAACGGCTACCGCGGCGAAGGCCAGTTCTCGGTCATGCGGCTTCTGCGCACCACGAAAGAATGCTTCTGGGCGCTCATGATGCCGGTCATCATCCTGGGCGGCATCTACAGCGGCATCTTCACGGCCACCGAGGCCGCGGCCGTGGCCGCCGTGTACGGCGCCTTCGTGGGCTTCTTCATCTATCGCGAGCTGCACCTCAAGGACCTCTGGCGCACCCTGCTCGGCGCGGCCTACAACACCACCATGATCATGTTCGTGGTGGGCGCGGCCAACCTCTTCGGCTGGATCCTGACGAACGCCCAGGTGCCGCACATGCTGGCCCAGGCCTTCGCCGACGTGGCGAGCAGCCCGCTGGTCTTCCTCATGCTGGTGAACGTGCTTTTGCTCTTCATCGGCACGCTCATCAACGCCTCGGCGGCCATCGTCATCCTCACGCCCATCCTGCTGCCCGTGGCGCTCGGCCTCGGCATCGACCCGGTGTTCTTCGGCGTGCTCATGGTCATCAACCTCGCCATCGGCTGCATCACGCCGCCCGTGGGCCTCGACCTCTTCGTGGTGTCCTCCATCGCGGGCATTTCCATCGACAAGGTGACGGTGAAGGTGCTGCCCTATCTCGCCACCCTGCTTATTTCGCTCGTCATCTTCACCTGGTTCCCGAGCATCATCACCTGCGTGCCAAGCATGATGAAGTGACGGCGCCCGGCGCTTGCACAAGAAAAGCCCCTCTCCGGTGAGAGGGGCTTTTCTTGTGCGCGGGAGGGGCGTGCGCCCTTTCCGTCTTGCTACTTCACATAGCTCGCATAGAGCGCCGCCGCGCGCTCGCGGGCCTTTTTCACGCGCTCGGAAAGGCCGAGCTTATAGGCCGCGAGGTCGGTGATGGGCCGCGCGGCGATGCCCGAATCCATGGCGGCCTTGGCCACGGCGGGCGTGACCCACTCGATGATGCGCGGGTCAAAGGGCTTGGGGATCACATAGTCGATGCCGAAGGAGAACTTCTGGCCGCCATAGGCCTTTTCCACTTCCGCCGGCACGGGCTCGTGCGCCAGCGCGGCGAGCGCCTTGGCCGCGGCGATCTTCATGGCCTCGTTGATCTCCGTGGCACCCACGTCAAGGGTGCCGCGGAAGAGGAAGGGGAAGCCGGAGACATTGTTGATCTGGTTCGGGTAGTCCGTGCGACCCGTGCCCATGATGCAGTCGGGGCGCGCCGCCTTGGCGTCCTCATAGGTGATTTCCGGCTCGGGATTGGCGCAGGCGAAGATGACCGGGTCTTTCGCCATGCTCTTGGCCATGTCCCTGGTGACGAGGCCCTTGACCGAGAGCCCGAGGAAGAGGTCCGCGCCCTTCATGGCCTCGGCGAGGGTGCAGTTCTTGTCCTGCGCGTAGCGCGCCTTGTATTCGTTGAGGTCGGTGCGGCCCTTCCAGATGAGGCCCTTGGAGTCGAACATGTAGACATTCTTCGGGTCAACGCCGAGGGCCACATAGAAGTTGCAGCAGGCGATGCCGGCCGCGCCCGCGCCGGAGACGACCACCTTGCAGTCCCCGGGCTTGCGGCCCGCGATCTCGCAGGCGTTGAGGAAGGCCGCGCCCGTGATGACCGCCGTGCCGTGCTGGTCGTCATGGAAGACGGGGATGTTCATCTCCTTCTTGAGCTTGTCCTCGATGTAGAAGCATTCCGGCGCCTTGATGTCCTCGAGGTTGATGCCGCCGAAGGTGGGCTCGAGCGCCTTGACGATCTCGCAGATCTTGTCCGGGTCTTTCTCGTTGAGCTCGATGTCGTAGACATCCACGTCGGCGAACATCTTGAAGAGCACGCCCTTGCCCTCCATGACCGGCTTGGCGGCCTTGGGGCCGATGTTGCCGAGGCCGAGCACGGCCGTGCCGTTGGAGACCACGGCCACAAGGTTGGCGCGGCCCGTGTAGTCGGCCACCAGCGCCTCGTCCGCGTGGATGGCCATGCAGGCCTCGGCCACGCCCGGGGAATAGGCCATGGAGAGGTCTTTCTGGGTGTTGCACGGCTTGGTGGGGAGCACCTCCACTTTGCCGGGTCGGGGATAGTGGTGGTAGTCCAGTGCTTCCTGTTTGGTGTACAAGGCCATGGCGAACTCCTTATGTTTCCCGGCCGGGCATCGTGCGCGGCCGCCGGAAGGCTAGGAAATGAGCAAAAGCACGAGCAATTGCCCCATGAGGATGCGCAATATCATGGTGACGGGATAGACCGTCGAATAGCCCGTGGCCGCCACCTCGCCGCCATAATACTGCATGGCGAAGGCCAGCGCCGGCGGGTCGGTCATGCTGCCCGCCAGCATGCCGCAGATGGTGGGGAAGTTGATCTTCCACACCGCGCGGCAGAACAGGGCGGCGGTGAACAGCGGCACAAAGGTGATGATGGCGCCGATGCCCATCCAGCGCAAGCCGGGGCCGTTGACCACGGTATCAACAAAGCCCGTGCCCGCATAGAGGCCCACGCAGGCCATGAAGAGCAGGATGCCGATCTCGCGCATGAGGTTATTGGCCCCCGGGCGCATATACCAGGTGAGCCCGGCGAAGCGCTGCACGCGAGCGAGGATGATGGCGAGCACCAAGGTACCGCCGGCCACGCCGAGGCGCAGGCCCGTGGGCAGCCCGGGCACGAAGACCGGGATGCTGCCGATGAACACGCCCGCGAAGATGCCGATGAAGATGGCGAGCATGTTGGGGTGCTCGAGATGGGCCGGTTCATTGCCCACGAGCTTGGCCAGGGCGTCGGCCCCCGGGCCCTTCTGGACGACGATCTTGTCGTCCAGCCTGAGCCGCCATTTGCCGTTCCACGCATATTCGTTCCTGCCGCGGATGAGCACCCTGATGTCCGCGCCCGCCGGCGCCACGGCGGCGAGCTCCCTGCCGGAGACGGCGCCGCTCGTGACGAGCAGAGTCTCCGTGTCCGCAAGGTCGAGCTGCTCGTGGTGCCCGGGCTTCGCCGCGGAAAGGCGTGCCAGCTCCTCGCCCACATTGATTTTGAAGAGCCCCTTGAGCAGCATCATGGTGAGGATGATGCCGAAGATGCCGAAAGGATAGGCCACGGCATAGGCCATGCCGATGACCTTGAGGCCCTCGGCCACCACGTCCGGCGCTCCGCCCACCATGCTCCAGGCCTCGTTGGCCGAGCCCAGGGCCGGGGTATTGGTCACGGCGCCGCTGAAGATGCCGGCGGTCTGTGGCACGGAAAGGCCGAACGCGGCAAAGCAGGCCGCGGCCAGGAGCGCCCCGGCCAGCACCACATAGACGGCCGCGCCGCAGAGCTTGAGGCCCTGGTCGCGCAGCGACTCCACAAAGGTGGGCCCCACGGCCATGCCGATGGCGTAGACAAAGAGGATGAGGCCGAATTCGCGCGTGAAGGACAATACCTTCGGGTCGAGCGAAAGACCCATGTGCCCCAGGATGATGCCGCTGAACAGGATGCCGCCGATGCCGAAGCTGACGCCGAAGACCCGTATGCGCCCGAGCAGGATGCCGAGGGCGATGGTGATGCTCAGGACGAGGGTGGTCTGCACGGCGCCGTGCGTGATAAAGAGCTTGGTGAGTAAGTCCATCTCGGCGGACTCCGCAAGTGTTGGAGAAATGGCCCCGGCGCGCCGGGCAAAACGCCGCGGGCGCCGGAGCCGGGGAAAGGGCTAGTCGTTCTTGTCCGGGCAACCCACGAGCTTGTTGCGGATGAAGTCCGGGATGATGGCCTTGACCGATTCCAGCGTCACCATGCGGCGCATGACGCCGAGCTGGTCCTGCAGGGGTATCTGCTTGGGGCAGACATTGTCGCAGGCGAGCAGGCCCATGCAGCCGAAAACGCCGCTGTCGTCGCCGATGAGCTCATAATAGTCGGATGACTTGCGCTCGTCGCGCGGGTCGATATAGAAGCGCGCCAGCCGGTTGATGGAGGTGGCGCCGATGAAGTCGTCGCGCATGCGCGCGGTGCCGCAGGCGGCCACGCAGCAGCCGCATTCCACGCAGCGGTCGAGCTCGAAGATCTGGTTGGCGAGCTCGTTGTCCATGCGCTCTTCGGGCGCGTTTTCGTCGAACTGCTTTTTGGTGTGTATCCAGGACTCGATCTTCTTGCCCACGCCGCGGAACCATGTCCCGGTGTCCACCGAGAGGTCGCCCAGAAGCTTGAACACCGGCAGCGGGTGCAGGGTGATCTTGTCCGGCAGGTCGGCCGTCTGCGTGTGGCAGGCGAGGCACGGCCGGCCGTTGATGACCATGCCGCACGAGCCGCAGATGCCGGCGCGGCAGCAGAAGTCGAACTGGAGGGTGGGGTCCTGCTCCTCGCGGATCTTGTTGAGCGCGATGAACAGGGTCATGCTGGGGGTTTCCTCCAGCGTATAGGTCTGCATATGCGGCTTTGAGTCCGGGTCCGCCGGGTTGTAGCGGAAGATTTCAAAGGTCAGCGTGCGTCCCATAGCTATGCTCCCTGGGCTTCTTTTTTCTCGGCGAAGGGCACCAGCTTCTCCGCGGGGATGTCCGGCCCGTCGATGATCTTGCCGCCGCCGTAGCCGCGGTCGCCGGGGGGCAGGATGAAGAAGGGCGTGGCCTCCTCATAGCTGAGGGTAGGCAGGGTGTCGCCCGGCTTCCAGGTGGCGAGGGTGCGCTTGAGCCAGTCGCGGTCGTTGCGCTCGGGATAGTCCTCGCGGGCGTGGGCGCCGCGGCTTTCCGTGCGCTTCAGCGCGCCGTAGGCGATGGTCAGCGCAAGGCGCACCATGCCGGGCACGCGCAGGGCCATGGCCATCTCGGCGTCCTGCCCGCGCTGGCCCTTGCCCGCAAGGCGCATGTTCTTCGTGCGCTCGAGGATCTCCTGGAGCGTGTCCACGCCTTTCTGCAGATCCTTGCCGTTGCGGAAGATGCCCACATATTCCATCATGGCGTCCTGCATCTCGTTGCGCAGGGTGTAGCAGTCGTCGCCGGTGCCCTTTTTCAGGCTCTCGATGCGCTGCTCGACGCCTTTGAGCGCGTCCTGCATGGCGTCCGCCTTGAAGGTCATGCTGTCGCCCTGCAGGAACTCCACCACCTTCTTGCCCACCACGCGGCCGGCCACCACGGTCTCGGCGAGCGAATTGCCGCCCAGGCGGTTGAAGCCGTGCATGTCCCAGCAGGCGGCCTCGCCCGCGGCGAACAGGCCCTTGAGCCCGTAGGCGTGGCCGTCCTTGTTCACGCGCACGCCACCCATGCTGTAGTGCTGGGTGGGCCTGACCGGGATGAGCTGGTGGATGGGATTGACGCCCAGGAAGTGGCGGCAGATGTCGTACACTTCGCGCAAATTGGTGGTGATGTGTTTTTCGCCGAGGTGGCGGATGTCCAGCCACAGGTGGTCGCCGTAGGGGCTTTTGACACCGAAGCCCTTGCGCATGTGCTCGGTCATGCGGCGCGAGACCACGTCGCGCGAGGCAAGCTCGGCCTTTTCCGGCTCATAGTCGGGCATGAAGCGGTATTCGTTCACATCCAGCAGGGTGCCGCCGTCGCCACGGCAGCCCTCGGTGACGAGGATGTCCGTGGGCACGGTGCCCGTGGGGTGGAACTGCACGGCCTCCATGTTGCCGAGCGGCACGACGCCCGTATCCTGCGCGATGATCTGGCCGCCGCCGTCGCAGATGACGGCATTGGTGGTGGCGCGGTAGAGGCGCCCGAAGCCGCCGGTGGCGATGAGCGTGGCGTTGGCGATATAGGCCTCCAGCTCGCCGGTGCGCAGGTTGCGCGCGATGACGCCCATGCAGCGCTCGCCGTCGTGGATCAGGGCCTCGGCCTGCATGCGGTCGTGCACCTGCACACCCAGTTGGAGCATGCGGTTGTCGAGCGTGAAGAGCACGGCGTGGCCGGTGCCGTCCGAGGTGTAGCAGGTGCGCCACTTGGCCGTGCCGCCGAAGGCGCGGGAGTGGATGAGGCCCTCGTTTTCCTTCTTTTCCGTGGCCTGGAAGGGTTTGCCGCCCTTGTAATAGGTGTGCTCGCCGGGCACCACGCGGTTCCACGGCACGCCCATGAAGGCCATTTCGCGCATGGCGATGGGCGCCTGCTCGGCGAAGATGCGGGCCACCTCCTGATCGCAGCCCCAGTCCGAGCCCTTGACCGTATCGTTGAAATGGATCTCCGGCGAGTCGCCGTCGCCCATGATGGAATTGCCGAGCGCCGCCTGCATGCCGCCCTGCGCGGCCGAGCTGTGCGAGCGCCGGGGCGGCACGATGCTCAGGCAGATGACGTTGTAGCCGGCCTGGGCGGCCTCCACTGCCACGCGTTCCCCGGCCAGACCTGCGCCCACCGAGAGGACATCACAATAATGGATCCGCATTGTTCCCCTCCTATTGCACTGCCTGGATGAGGGCGTCGCCGATAAACCACACGCGGGTGATGGAGCAGGTGCCCAGCAACAGGTAGGCGCCCATGACGATCCAGATGGTCTTGCGCCAGAACTCGCGGCGCGCCCGGGAAATAAGGCCGTATTTCACGCCGATGCGGTAGACGCCGATGCCAGTGTGGAGGATGCACGCCGGCAGGAAGAAGACATAGAAGACCACCCAGCCCTCATGCAGGCGGATGGCGCTCTTGTCCACCTCGAGCGGCATGTCGATCATCACCGAATAGACATGGAAGAAGGCGCCCACGAGGATGATGGTGGCCGTGACCACCTGCACGAGCCAAAGGCTCGTGTCCGCGTCGCCAAGCTCCCGGCTGTGCTGGAAATAGACGCGCAGCTCGCCGGCGCGGAAGGGCATCTTGCGGGCCGCGATCCAGAAATGGAGCACGATGATGAGCAGGATGAGCGGCGCGGCCACCTGGGCGAGATAGATCTCTTCCATGAACCAGCCGATCCAGTCCGTGATCTTCGGGCTCAGGACGACGCTGCCCTCGAGCACCAGGTGCACGCAGATGAAGAGCGCGAGCACGGCGCCGGAGAGGGCCTGCCAGAAATCCAGGCGGGACGGGGCCTCTTGCGGGGATCGTGGAGTCATGGTTTCTCCTCACAATTTGCGATACGGCTTTTGCCCGGCTTCATAATAGTCGCAGCCCTCGCTGTCTATGACCACGATGGCCGGAAAATCTTCCACTTCCATGGCGGCCAGCGCCTCGGGGCCGAGGTCGGGCCAGGCGAGCACGGTGTATTTCCTGATGCGCTCGGCGATGAGCGCCCCGGCCCCGCCCACGGCCGCCAGATAGGGCACGCCGTTCTTCTTCATGGATTCCACCACTTCCGGCTTGCGGTAGCCCTTGCCGATCATGCCCTTCAGGCCCTCGTCCATGAGGCGCGGGGCATAGGCGTCCATGCGGCCCGCGGTGGTGGGCCCGGCCGAGCCCACGGCCTTGCCCGGCTTGGCGGGCGTGGGGCCAACGTAGTAGACGACCTGCCCGGTGAGGTCCACGGGCAGCTTCTCGCCCCTGTCGAGGCATTCGACCATGCGCTTGTGCGCGGCGTCGCGCGCGGCGAGGATGGTGCCCGTGATGAGCACCTTTTCGCCGGCCCTGAGGCTGCGCGCCGTGGCATCGTCAAACGGTGCGGTGATCCTTCTCGCTTCGGCCATGGTCGCCTCCTAAAGCACGGCTTCGGCATGCCGCGCGGCATGGCAGTTGATGTTCACGGCCACAGGGAGCGACGCGATGTGCGTGGGCGCCCACTCCACATGCACGGCCACGGCCGTGGTTTCGCCGCCGAGGCCCTGGGGGCCGATGCCGGTCTTGTTGATGAGGTCAAGCAGCTCGTCCTCAAAGGCCGCATAGCGCGGGTCATGGTTGCGCGTGCCGATGTCGCGCGCGGCCGCCCGCTTGGCGCACAGGCAGGCGAGCTCCATGTTGCCGCCGATGCCCACGCCCACCACCATGGGCGGGCACGAATTGGGCCCCGCGGCCTTCACCGCGTCGAGGATGACCTTGCGCACACCCTCGATGCCGTCGGCCGGCACGAGCATTTTCAGGACGCTCTTGTTCTCCGAGCCCGCGCCCTTGGGGGCGAGGCGCAGGCGGATCTGGTCGCCGGGCACGATGCGGGTATGGATGACGGCCGGCGTGTTGTCCTTGGTGTTCCTGCGCTCGAAGAGCGGTTCCTCCACGCTGGACTTGCGCAAGAAGCCGTCCACATAGCCCTGGTGGATGCCCTTGTTGACGGCCTCCACGAAGTCGCCGCCGGTGATGTGCACGTCCTGGCCGATGTCGGCGAACACCACGGCGAGCCCGGTGTCCTGGCAGATGGGCACCTGCTCGCGGCGGGCGATGTCCGCATTTTCCAGCAACTGGTCGAGGATGTCGCGCCCCACAGGCGAGGGCTCGCCGGCCTTGGCCTTTTCGAGCGCCGCCTTCATCCCCCCGGGCAGGTCGCAGCAGGCCTGCACAGCCAGCTTCGCCACCGCCGCAGTGATTTCTTCCGCCGGTATTTCCCGCATATGTCCTCCCGAAAGGTTTTCGTCCACAGCTGGCCACACACGCGAAATTGAGTGGTCAATCAAACAGTTTTTCGGCCACTGTTTGCCCATGGCCAAATGCCGTACAGGTGGCCCCAGTTTAAAGCGCATTTTTTCACAAGGCAAGGATTTTTCCACAGTGAAAAACTCGTGCCCGGGCGTCAGGCTGCCGCCCCGCGGGTGCGCCCGCTGTTCGGGGCAGGCGCCCGAACATCTCCTTCGGCGCACGCGGGCACAGGGCGCCTGTGCCCGGCGCAGCCGCATGCGCCATGCACAGGCTGGGGGCTTCCTGTGGAGGTTCCTGTTTCCGGCAAGTCGCGGGGGCGAACGGGCCGCCCTCACCGCTCGTCGGGCCGGGGCACGCAGCCTGCGCACGGGCCGTTCCACCTGAAAAGCAGCCCGGGATTTTCCCTGACCAGTACCCAAATCTGGAACGATCCTGCGGCATCTTCCCGCGTGGGCACTCCCGCGGGGTAATCATCAACCCGGACGGGGAGGAAACTACCATGGCGACCCTTCGTCTCGCCGAAGGGGGAAAGGAATTTTGGGTTACCTGAAGCCTGCTGAAAATCCTCGCGGACCAGTATCCTCCTGGGCCCCCGGGCGCCGAGCTTGGAAATGCCTTTCTCGTGCTTGGCATCCCGTGGATTGCCGAGGCGCTGGTTGGCAAGAAATTTCTGGCTGTGGAACAGCGCGACGCCGTCTGGGCGGCCGGGGGTGTGGATGCGCGGGCGGGGCAAGCAGGATGCACGCAATTCCTGCGCGCACGGCGCGGGGGGCCGCATGCGCCGCTTTCCAGGCGCTCAACCCGGACGAGGTGCGCCATATGCTCAATGAGGAGGGCGGGGAGCTGCTTTCCGGCCAGTTGGACGAAGCGCCCCGGGTAGACAAGGGCATCGACGCCGTCATGCCGCCCCAGGGCGGCCGTGTGGACATCCTTGCGCGCTTTGTGCCCCGACTGGTCAGGCTGGCCCCGCTTGAAGGGGAAAGGACAAGGCGCAGGGCCGAGGCCATCGGCACATGGCGTTGTCCGCCTTGTCACTAATGGAGATTTTGACAGTGTTCAGTTGTCCAGAACGCTGTCAAGAACTCCTGACGCATAAACCATTTTATCTAAGGTGTGAGACATGCCAACTCTCAGGTTCCTGGATCAGGGAAAAGATATTCCTTTTGCCGGAGAACTTCTAGAGTCATTTATCTGCAGTTTTCCCATACGTGAACGTTGTTCCCCACTGGCATCCGCCCTTGGCCGCTATGGCATGTCACTCCCCAAGCCGCCGGAAGGCGTGGAAAAACTTCTCTATGCCCAGAGGGATCAAGAGTGGGATGCCGGTGGTCATGCTGCACGCTGCCGGCTGCTTGGCGATGAAAATTTTCTGGGTTTATTAAGCGAAAAGCAGGCACAGCTTGTACTTTCCAGCATGGATGAGCACTTCCTGCGGGCGCTGGCCCGCGGGTTGGCGCGTTTCAGGTGGGGGGTGCTGCCCGCTTCCCCACGCCTTTCCCCGGAGACACGGATCAGGCTGATGGAAGCCATACTTGCGGCCCATGAACGGGATGGGGCAAAAGATTCCGTTTCGGTCCCTGACGCGGTTGCCAGGCGGATGGCTGTCAGGGATGCCACACAGCTTGCAATTGAAGAGTTTCCCCGGGAAGAAGTCTGGAGAGCGTTTGAAATATGCTTCTATCCTGAAAAATATAGAATGAATCCCTCCGTGGCCCTGGGCCATGCGCCGCTCGAAATGGCCATAACACTGGGGATGTGCGAAAGTGTATGGCAAAAGCAAGACATGTTGGCCACCTACGCGCTCCAGCAGCGGCATGGGCGCGAGCAGCGCGTGGTGCTGGATATCGGCGGCGAGGAGTTTCCCCTGAACCTCGAGTTGCTCCTGACAATTTGCGATTACTGCGACCTTGAGGAAAAGGGGGCCTCGCTCGTCACACCCCTTTTCGATACAGGGCATCCGCTCGTCCGTGCCAGCATAGTCTCTTCGGGGCACCTGAGCCCGGCGCAGCAAGATGAGGCGTGGGAAGGGGGGGATATCGGGGCCTGCCGGAAATTGCTTGAGCTCCCAGAGTTTTATGACAATTTATCCGACAGCCAGGCCGAAGACATCATTGCCATAGATGACCGGCATATGCTCCAGACAGTGGCGCGACTCATGTATGTGCTTTATCTTCCAAAGGAGCATCCGGGCAAAGGCCGGCTTTCGCCAAGTGTGCGTGACCGGCTGCTTGCCTTTGTTGCCTGTCACAAGAATCCTGAAATCACGAGATTTTTTGATCCTCATGACATCATCCCCCAACAATTGCTTGATTCTTTGAAACAGGATACGCCGCCCATCGTTCAAAAGTGCTGATACGGACCCGATGCGCCCCACCATTCACAATAGCGATGATATGTCAGTGGCACCTGTCCGCACTCAAGGGTGCTGGCCTGCGCGGCAAGCCGCGGGGTTTGGGGCGCCCGAGCCCTGGTGACGGCGTTTTTTGGTACTCCGGGCCGCCCGGGGAAAATAACGGGGTTTCGGCCATGCCGTGACCGCCTGGCGCCGTCCGCTTAAACCCTGGCCCAAAATTCCCCCTGACCATTGTCAAAATCTGGAACGATTCTGTTGCATCTTCCTCCGCAGGCGATGCCCCGCCGAGTTCACCCAGCGGAACAGGAGTAAAATCATGGTAACCCTTCGCTTCACCGAGAACGGCAAGGATTTTCCCATTCCCTGCTCCCTGCTGAAAAGCATGGCGCAAGCGTGCCCTGATGGACAGGCCGGCAGGGATCTGGGCAAGGCCCTCATTGCGCTCGGCATCCCATCAATCACCGGGGAACTGCTCCAAAAGGGCTTCCTCACCGCCGAGGACCGCGATGCCATCTGGGCCACCGGCGACACCTACCTCCGGCGCAAGCTGCTCAAGGGCCACGACTTTATTGCCGACCTCACGGACGCGCAGGCCCGGGAGATCGTGGAAGAGGACGATGTGGAGATGCTGGAGAGCGTGGGTAAATGGTGCGAGTATCTCTATCCGGTCTTCGGGGGGGCCGACCGCATTTCCGGCGCGGCGGCAGACAACCTCATGGAACACATTCGCAACCACGCAAATGCGTCCGTGCGCGCTACTTTGGCGAAAAATATATACACGCCCCAGCGTTTCAAACCGCCGCTGACGGAATATATCCGCAATGGCTACGACATGTGGACCTATCCCTTTGCGGAGCTCAGCGTGGAGGATGTGGCCCTGTACAAGGGGCAGCCGTGGGAGGTGCTGCAGGACCTGGCCGGCCGGGTGGGGGACATCGAGGACGTGGAGGCGCGCAAGGCCGTTGTCACCCTGCTGGCCCATCACCCGGACCCGGCGGTACGCCTCGCCCTTGCCAACAATGGGAACGCGCCGAGGCTGGCCTTTGAGCTGCTCGCCGCGGACGCAGACCCGGAAATCGCCGCGCTGGCGGCGGAAAAGCTGGAAAAGGCCTGAGCGGAGCCGGCGGGCGCGGCCTCCGGGGCTCCCGCGGGCGCGCCCCGGCGCGGAGAGGAGAACATGCTGGGAGCCATTGCCGCTGAGATGGTGGGCGGCGGGGACGAGTTCCTGCCGCCCAAGGGCGGCTGGGAGAATTTTCCGCAACAAGGAGTTTCCCCATGCAGGAAAGGTATATGAGAAGGCCCCGGGCAGGTTGCAGGATGCTCCCCGCAACGTGCGACCCTATGCCGGCCCGTGCCGAGGCCGCGCTGTGGCTGCTGCGCCTGATGGAACGGGACAGCGTTCCCGTTGACGAGAGTTTTTTTGAGTTCGTGGGCTGGTGTTGCGGCGGCCTCAAGAGCCTTGTCAGGCCCGTGCAGGAGGCGGCTTCGGCCATATCGCGCCTCCCGGCGGGGGTGCGCAGCTCCGTGAAGCAGCTTTCCCGCCTCAGGGAAAGGCGCCTCGCCGCCCGTCTTGAAGAGCTTGCGGACGATTCGGGGCGCCTTGCGAGCGCCCTGGCTGGCCTTGTGCGTGAGGCCTTGGAGGAGTGCTCCGCCCAGCAGCGCGAAACCCCCATAACGGAACACATCAAGAATTTTTTCGGCCTGGACGATGAGAGCATCGCCCTCTGCAAGTATGCCTTTTTTGTCCACAATCATGACCAGATAAGCAGGTATTTCAACTATCACCTGGATACCGAGCAGTACAGCAACCGGCATCTGGTGGCCTGCATGCTGCATCTCCCCGCCGCCCGTTGCAGCGAGCTCATCGCGGAACTGGCGGAAATTGGCATTCTTGACGACGGCGGTGACCTGAAACTCACCGGCAAGATAGAAAAAGCCTGGATGGGAGAAAATCCCGCCAGGCTGGAGGAGGCCTTCTGCCACCCGCTGGAAGGCGAGGTGCTGCCCCTTGGGCAGTTCAATATCCCCGCGGAGGCCGTGGCTCATGTACGCCGCCTCTTCGAGGGCCCCGCTGACCGGCCCCTGCATGTGCTGCTCTACGGCGCGCCGGGCACGGGCAAGACCACGTTTGCGCGCAGCCTCGCGCGGGAGCTGGGGTGCAAGGCCTGGGCAGTGGCCTGCGAGGGGGACGACACCGCCCAGGACCGCCGCCTCGCGCTCACGGGCTGCCTCAGGCGCGCGGCCCGTGATGAGGAGTCCTTCGTGCTGGTGGACGAGGCCGAGCGCATCCTGGAAACGGGTTCGGGGCGCCACTCCGGCGAGGTCTCGGATACCGCGTGGCTCAACCCCTTCCTTGAAAAGCCGGGCTCCCGCGTCCTCTGGATCACCAACAAGGTGAGCAACCTCGAGCAATCTGTGCGGCGCCGCTTTACCTACAGCGTCCACTTTCCCGAGCTCGGCAAGAGCGAGCGACACGCAATGTGGCGCAGGCTGCGCGAGAAGCACGGCCTTGAGGCGCGCCTCGGCGAGGGGGACATGGCAAAACTGGTGGAGCGCTATCCCGTCCAGGTGGCTGTCATGGAAAACGCCCTCAGGCAGGCTGTGCTCCCCGCCTTTAAGGAGGAAGGCGCGTTTGCCTGCGTGGACCGAGTGCTCCGTTCTTATATGACACTCCAGCGCGGCGGCAGGGCCGTATCCCCGCCCGGGAGCACCCCGGGCTACAGCCTCGCCGGGGTGTGCACCGCGCGGCCCGTGGCGGATGTGGTGCGCCAGGCCGCAACGCTGGATGCCCTCATGCGCGATGGGCGCGAAGCGCCGGAGCCGGGCCTCGGCACGTTTCTCTTTTACGGGCCGCCCGGCACAGGCAAGACTGCGCTGGCCCGGCACCTCGCCGAAAGCGTGAACCGGGAATGCCACATCCAGCGGGCGAGCGACCTGCTCTCGGCTTTTGTGGGCGAGACGGAGCAAAATATCGCCAGCGCCTTTGCCATGGCCGAGGCGCGCGGGGCCGTGCTCGTCATTGACGAGGTGGACAGTTTTCTCCAGAACCGGGCCGGGGCCGTGCGCAGCTGGGAAGTGTCGCAGACCAACGAATTCCTGACAGCCCTTGAGGCCTGCCGCGGCTTCTGCATCTGCGCCACCAACCTGCGCAAGGACATGGACCCCGCCGCCATGCGGCGCTTCAGCCTCAAGGTGGAATTCTGCTACGCCGGGCCCCCGCAGTTGCGGGCCCTCTATGCAAGCCTGCTCGCGCCCCTTGTGGAAGGGGAGCCGGACAAGGACCTCATGGAGGAGCTCTGCCGCCAAAAGGCCCTCACCCCGGGGGACTTCCACGCCGTGCGGATGCAGCACCGCCTCGCGCCCAGGGGGAGCTTCGGCCATGAGGCGCTCGTCGGGGCGCTCCTTGCCGAGCAGCGCATGAAGCTGGAATCCACAGCGAAGACCGTGGGCTTTACCCGTTGATGTGGTGAGAGGGAAGCCAACAGGGGTGGCCACGGCCGCGAGTGAGCTCCTTGCCCTGTTGGCTTCCCTCCAGTTGGGCACGCCGGGCATGTGCCTGCTTGCTCGCTGGGCGCGGGAGCTTGGGCGGCTGCTCCGCACCCGGCATTTTCTCGCACACCTCGCCGCGGACGAGGCAACCCGGATACAGAAAAGCCTTGAAGCGGCGGCAGGCCGGCTCCCCAGAGGTCCGGGAGATGCCGGACAGTGTGGCGGCGAGCCTCGCCCACGATGGGCCCGCTCCTTGATCCTGCGAAGGATGACCGGGCGCGCCCCGCGAGGACAGGGCGCTTTGGCTGCGCGTACTGGCGGGCACCGGGGCGGCATGCCTGTGGTGAGCGACCGGGTTCCCCACGGCGGCGGCCGGCCCTGGAGAAATGCTGCCAAAATGGAGTGGATAAGCAAGGAGCCTTTTAATGCACCGGCAAATCCCCTCCCCAAGGGATCGCAATGGGAGACAATCTTCAGTTTCTCCAATATATTTTATCGCAAAATTTGTGTAGCCTGCCCTCAAGTTCTGATAAAGCTGAGTCAACCTTACGAAGATGCTTTTTATGTAAAAGGAGAATATAAAATCGACTTGTATATCTCGAATATTTTATTATCCTGATATAGTCAGCATTTTTAAATTCTGGTTTTGCTTGTAATTTTTTTATAAAATCTTTTTCTTTTATGCGAGGTTGATGTTGGTATATGAGTATACTTTGACCCTGATTATAATAACCAGCAATTTCTGCCCACTTAACATGCTTTTGGCTTGTCCTTTTTTCCGCCACCATTGCTTGTGTTTCGATTCCATTATCCGGATCAAGAAAAACGATATCTTTGCCGCCTAATTTTTCTAAAGCAGTAGTATGCCATAACTTCCTCTCTCCTTTGGGGACAGGAACACCATAAAATTCTGCGTGCACTATGCCTAGCTCATCATTCTCTATAGTTTCGATATTTCGGTGCTTATTTACAATTATTTGTAACTGATCATACAATTCGGGGTCATACAGGCTATATGATGAATCTTTCAAATATTTAGTAAACTTACCGTCGTCTTGTTTTTTTAGCTCATGAGCGCCGGGAATTGTTTTATACCAGTTAATGGCAAGGGTTAAACGATGCTTGGTAATGGCCCTCAACAGGCCCAGTTTGCCATAATCTCCTATATCTCCAACATAGCGATCTTGCATATCTCTTCTCACATCATTTGGATTTTTCGTGAAAATAGGTACCGTTTTCAGTACTCTTAAACCCTTTGTTCCCTGTTTCCAGAAAATGCGTATTCCCGCACTCTGCGGTCTCAATCATCGGCGTGGCCCGCTGCCACAGACGTTTTCCAATGGAAAACAGCTCATGCCAAAAGTTTTGCAGGAGTCCAGGCGCCCCCACAGAGAACTGATCGACACGTTCCACTACCTGTTTAAAACAAGAGGGTCAATGACGTTTGTGGGCCAGGGGGAGTTCTCCAAGGCAACAGCTCCTGTTGGTTGCGCGGCTGCGATTGGGGCTGAACGCGCGCGCAGGATTTGCACAGCTCGTTGCAGCGCCGGGGCAGCCATGGTCGGCCATTCGTGGCGTGCGCGGACGAGAACCGCATCGTGCCTTCCTGCCCGGCAGGGAGAGGCGGCATATCCGCAGGAGCCTGTCCCCGGGCCTCTCCCACGCATACAGCCGAACTGGCGGCTTGGATTCCAGAGAGGCAGGCGGGAAAGTTGGCGCCCAAGGTCTGGGTGAGGGCGCCGAACCATGCTGCCTGCACCGGGGGCACTGGCGGTCCGCCAGCCCCGGCCTGCTTGACGCGCCCCGCGATACGAGCATCGCGCGTCAGCCGCCAGCAAGGGCGCATGAGGTTGGGGCCGATCTGTGGGGTCGGCCCGACTCGCGAGTTGAACGCCCCGCAGGATGTCGGCGTCACAGAGCGCAGTGGATGGCCCCCCGCCCATGACCAGGAAGCACGCTCTCGGGACAATCCCGCATTTTCTTGGCATGCGTTCCAGAAGCGGCAGGCTTGCCCTCGGGTTCAGCTCCGATGGCTGGGGCCCATGTGGCCACGTGGTTTTGTTGGATACGACGAGGATGCCGGAATCATGTTGATCCACGTGATTTGGCATCCTGCGGGTTCTTCAGGAGAGAATTTGGGGACTGGGGTCTTCCTGAACCGGCAAGTGATGAAGCCAGCGGATGTTGCATGTATGTGTTGGAGTTTCGCCGCGGCTTGCACGTTCCTCAGGAATGCTCGTATTGCCTCAAGGCAACGTTTTTAGCCGGCACTGCGACAGGCTAGCCCGCAAGGTCGCGCACAGAATTTTTCCGGTCGGTGACATGCTTCAGGATATCCGCGAGCATCAGCGAATAGGCATCGCCCCTTTCAAGAAGTGGCGGGAGAGCGCCTTCGAGGGTAGGCAGGCACGGGATATGTGGGGAATCAAGTTCTGCGGCGGCGCTCCCGGGGGCGAGATAAATGATCTTCATGGGCTTGTGCCATAAAGATTTTTTGCCTCCGCCGAGATAGTCAAGGAGCTCCGCCAGGGTGAGTAAATATTTCTTTGATCTGTTGCTGGGGCGCCATGCATATTCCAGCGTTCTCACGCATTCCAGCGCGCGCTCCACATTGCCAGTCTCCCCCGCATCACAATTCGTAATTCTTTTGAAGCACCGGGCGAATGCGCCGTCATCCCCAGCACTCTCCTTGATGCGGCCAAGCGGGTACTCCTTCGCCAGTATTTTAAGCAACTGTTTGCCCAGGGATTCGCCGAAGGTCCATTGACCGCATGCAGCCTCATAGTGAGCGAGCTGTGTGGCACTGATGCTGGCTGGTGTGGTTTTCAGCTCAGTGAGGTAGACGCAAGCATCGTCTGCAAGGACATAATCGATCTTGAAGCCCCGGTTGTCCCTGTGCTGCGCGGCAAGCGGGATTGACATCTCTTTTGCGACATAGATTGTCTTCAGGCCACACTGGCGGTTGACGATATAAGCCAGACGCGGCCGGATCAGGCAGCCGATTGTCGTTTCCGCGGTGACATTCGGTGTAAAATAATCCCTGATGACGCAGTCCCGCACAATCTCGCTTATGCTTGCTTCTTCCATCACCTTCTCCTTGCCCGGTTGAAGAAGTGCCCGGTTGCATCTTGGCGTCCCTGCCGGGGTAGCCCGCTGTGTGGCGAGAAATCAGCGGAAAAGGCAAATTTTCTCCTCCCGGTTGAAACCTGGGCTGTGCAGCCGAAGAGGAAGGTGCACATGTTTAACCAAAAAAGTTAGCCGCGTTCTTCCCTGTGGCTGCCACACCACTGCACCAGCATTACCACTCTTTTGGCGCCAGTAAAAGTGTTCCGGCCTGATGGCTCATGGGCAAACGCCGCGTTGCGCTCCTCAAAATTTTCCCTTTCATCGATCTCAGCGGTCGCCCAAGGGCGTTGCGCCACATGGTCCGTGGCCCTCTTCTGGGCCTGTGACGTCCACATCCCCGGGAACGCCCAACATCCGTTGAGGAGATTTTTCAGGAGCCGACGCCCTATGGAGCGCCCTGTCCACCAAAGGCAGCGCAATCGCCCTGCGTGGCCCTCCCGTTGGGTTCCAGCTTGCTGTCAGCCCTTGGGGCAAGGCCCGGGCTTTTCGCGAATACGAACAGAAGTGGAGCCCATGAGCCTTCCCTGCAAGCGCATGGCCCCTCCTCGATAAATAATGGGGAGCTGGCGCCCCTCCACAAGGCCGGGATCTTTACCATGCACATAGGGGGAGCCCAATCGCAAGGAGCCGCCCGGAACAATGCGGAAAGGCAGAGGCTGCCATAAACCAAGGCGGGCCGCGTCAGGAAATCCGGGCACTCGGCAAGCCGGAGAGGCGCCGCGAGGGGAAGGGCGGCCGGGCAGGCTGGGGCGCGCCCTAGGCCCCACAATCCGGCGCCTGCACGAGCCAAGTCCCGGGCATCCATGAGGGACGCGTAAAACGGGGAGGGGCTTCGCCGCAGTGTTTCGACGAAGTCCGTCGAAAAAGGGCATCATTATGGTGACGCCCCGGCCGCGTGTTTGCGCGGAGTTCGACAGCTAGTGGCAACAGAAATCCCGGCATGGGGCAAGCCCGCCCCGCGCCTCCCGGAGCCGGGCTGGCATAAAATGCCGATGGTCCGCACTCAGCAGGGGCGACTTCGTTTTTTATCCGGGCTCCTGTGTCAGGGCCACGGGCTTTGCACCGGCCACGCTTTGGGGGAGACTCAAAGATGTGGGGCACCCCAGCCCCCCGCGTGCGAAAAGTGAAGCGTGGCGGGAAGCACGAAAAAGTCCATCCCAGCCCGGACTTTTTGTTGGCGTCCAACCTGTGCCGTTGTATCCGCAAAACAGTGCCAACTTGCGCGCCCGCTTATTTGAGCGCGATAAATCAGCCCAAGACAGAAAAAAGGGTTTGCGGCCGGCTGTCAGCTCGTACCGCAAACCCTTGAATTTCCGTGGTACCGGGAGCGAGACTTGAACTCGCAAGGGCGTGAACCCGGCGGATTTTGAGTCCGCTGCGTCTACCAATTCCACCATCCCGGCACAGCGGTTTTTCTAGTCCGGCGCGCGGGATTCGTCAAGACATCTTCGGCCGGGCGGCCACTCCAGCGGCGAAGCAAGCGCCCGTGCAGCCGGCGGAGGAGGGCGCCTGCCGCCATCGCGGCGGGGTCAAAAAATTTTCTCAAAAAAAGCATTGAATTTTATCCGCCACGTCAAGTAAAATTGGCTGCAAGCGATAGCTCCACGGATCTTCGATCCGTCCCGGCGCGGCATGGGCGTCACCGGCGCATCCGGTGAGGCCAAGGCCTGGTCCCGCCCAGCGCATCCCCCGGTTGGTGCGTGGCGGTTTCGGGGCTCGGGTAGCCGGGTTCACCATCAAAGGAGGATTTCTGTGATGAAACGCATTGTCGCCATGTGCGTGGCGCTGGGCCTTTTCTGCGGGCTCGCGCTCTCCATCGCCCCCTCGGCCGAGGCCAAGACGGTCATCAAGATCGCCGGCATGAAACCCGAGGGCGAGCCGGAAACTGTGGGTATGCACAAGTTCGGTGAATACCTGGAGAAACTTTCCAACGGCAAGTACGAAGTGCAGGTCTATCCCAACAGCATGCTCGGCAAGGAAGACTCGTACATCGACCAGACCAAGCGCGGCACCATCCAGATGTGCGCCACGGGCACCCAGATGTCCAAGTTCCATCCGGCCATGGCCATGCTGGAAACGCCCATGCTCTATGAAGACCTTGACCACGCCCACCGCGCCATGAAGGGCGACACGTTCAAGCTCATCACCGACGGCTTCACCGAGAAGTCCGGCATGCGCACCATGAACGTGTTTCCCCTGGGCTTCCGCCACTTCTACACCAAGAACCCGGTGAAGAGCATCGACGACATCAAGGGCCTCAAGATGCGCGTGCCCAACATCCCGCTCTACACCAACTTCGCCAAGGAAGCGGGCATCTCCGGCCAGCCCATGCCCTTCGCGGAAGTGATGACCTCCATTGAGTCCGGCGCCATCGACGGCGGCGACAGCCCCCTGAGCGACATCGCCTCCACCGGCGTGTACGAGTACGCCCCCGAAGTGACCAAGACCGGCCACATCCTCGTGCTCCACTCCCTGTTCATCAATGACAAGTTCTACAAGAACCTGCCCGAGCAGGACCGCAAGTGGTTCGACGAAGCCGCCGAGATGGCCGCCGAGGACGTGTGGAAGCTGATGGTGCAGGCCGACCAGGACGCGGAGAAGAAGATCACCGCCGGCAAGGGCAAGATCACCGAGCCCACGCCTGAACTCAAGAAGTACATGACCGAAGCCGGCGAGCGCAGCTGGACCCTGTTCACTGACCCGAACAGCAAGCAGCATGTGCCCAACGCCAAGGAAATCCTCGAGAGCGCCAAGCGCTACGCGAAGTAGGTCCATCGTGCCGGGGCTCCGTGCACCATGCACGGGGCCCCGCTTTGCGGCGTTTGGCAGGCTCCGGCGGCACGGCTGGGGCCCCCGGAATGTCCTGGCGGAGAGTTCCGCTTCATCCACCAATCCCGGTCATCCCCCGGTCATCCGTTGATGAGGTCATTATGCCAACACAGCCCGACAAGGAACATCTGGAAAGCTCCAGAGACCCGGCCGAATACGCACAGGTGTTGGACACCGTGCCGGAAGCGGAACCTGCCCCCCACCAGGATACCCTTGGGGAATTTCTCTTTCAGATTTTTTGCGCCGTTATCTTTCTTGGCATGATCGGCCTCGTGTTTTACAATGCCATGCTGCGCTACCTGTTCTCCTCCAGCTATCCCCCGAGCGAGGAGTGGGCCAGGTTCCTCTTCATCTACATCACCTTCTTCGGCTCCATCGAAGCGTTCTACCGCAGGAAGCACATCGCGGTGGACATGTTCGTGGACATGCTCCACGGCGCTTCGCGGAAGACCGTCGAGGTCATCGCGAGCATCATCGGCATCATCGTCATGGCCATCCTGCTCTGGGGCGGCGTCGAGTATGTCATGAGCACCTATGACCAGGAATCGGTCTCCACGGGCGTGAACATGACCTTCATTTACGGCACCCTGCCCATCATGGCGGCCGCCGCGCTCGTCATCCTGATCCGGGATTTCATCGCGCTTTTGAAGCGCCCCGCTTCCGAATTCAAGAAGGCGTAGGGGGAAGATATGGAACTTTTCATCTTTCTTTTGACGCTCTTCCTCTTCCTCGCCTTCGGCATCCCCATCTGCCTTGTGCTCGTCATCTGCGCACTGGTGCTCATGGCGTATTCGGGATTTTTCGACCCCATCGTCATCGCCACCTCCATGCTGGACGGCGCCAACAACTATCCGCTCATGGCCATCCCCTTCTTCGTCTTCGCCGGCGAGATCATGGCGGCGGGCGGCCTCTCCCAGCGCGTGGTCCGGCTGGCCCAGCTGATGATGGGCCGGGTGCGCGGCGGCCTGGGCTATGCGGCCGTCGTTTCGAGCATCATCTTTGCCGGCCTCATGGGCAGTTCCGTGGGTGAGGCGGCGGCCCTCGGTTCCCTGCTGCTCCCGATGATGAAGGAAGTGGGCTACAAACCGGGCCGCGCGGGCGCCATCATTTCCTCGGGCGCCATCCTGGGGCCCATCATCCCGCCCTCCACCAACTTCATCCTTCTGGGCGCGACCGTGGGCGGCCTGTCCATCACCAAGCTGTTCATGATCGGCCTCTTCCCGGGCATCTTCATCGGCCTCGCGCTCATGGCCGTGTGGTTCTTCATCGTGCGCATCGACGGCTACAACGAGACCATCAGCTTCTCGCGCCAGGAAAAGCTCAAGATCATCCTCGACTCCACCCCGGCCTTCCTTATGCCGGTTCTGCTCCTCGGCGGCATCCGCTTCGGCATCTTCACGCCCACCGAGGGCGGCGCATTTGCCTCGGTGTACGCCATCGTGGTCTGCCTGCTCTATTATCGGGAGCTGACCATCAAGCAGCTTTTGCGCGTCAGCGCCGCGGCGGCGCGCACGACCTCCGTGGTCATGCTCATCGTGGCCACGGCCTCGGCCGTGGGCTACTTCATCACCATGGCGCAGATTCCCCAGCAGATGGGCGCGCTCTTCGAGCCGCTGATGGATTCGCCCATCCTGCTCTTGCTGTGCATCAATGTGTTCCTGTTCCTCATCGGCATGGTCATGGACCTCACGCCCAACATCCTGATCTTCGCGCCGGTGTTCTTCCCCATGATCCAGCAGGCCGGCATCGACCCCTACTACTTCGGCCTGCTCTTTATCCTTAACCTGGGCATCGGCGTCATCACGCCGCCGGTGGGCACCGTGCTCTATGTGGTCTGCGGCGTGGGCAACATCAAGATCGTGGAGCTCGTCAAGCACCTCATCCCCTTCCTCCTGGTGGAGATTGCGATGCTCTTCCTGCTCCTCTTCTTCCCCAAGCTGTCCATCGCGCCGATGAACTGGCTCATGGGCAACTGACGGGCCGCGAACGCGGCAAGACACTCAGGACCCCGGCCCCCTTGGGCCGGGGTTTTTCATTGCCGCGTGTCATCCGTGGCCGTGGATAGTGTGCCAGCGGCACATGTCTTGCCATCCTGCGGTTTTTCCTCCATGCTGCGCACACCCCGAAACCAGCAGGAGCATCCATGCCTTCATCTTCCTTTGCCGTGGTGGGCGCCGGCCTTGCGGGCTGCGAGTGCGCCCTGCAGCTGGCGCGGGCCGGCCATAGCGTGACGCTCTTTGAGCAGAAGCCGCTCTTCCGATCGCCGGCGCATGTGAGCGACGATTTTGCGGAGCTCGTGTGCTCCAATTCCCTGCGCTCGGACGAGCGCACTTCCGGCGTGGGCCTGCTCAAGGCCGAGATGCGCGCCCTTGGCAGCGCCTTCATGGCAGCGGCCGATGCCTGCCGCGTGCCAGCCGGGAAGGCGCTGGCCGTGGACCGCGAGGCGTTCGCGCGCGCCATGACAGAGGCCGTGGCCGCGGAGCCTGGCATCACCGTGCGGCATGCGCGCATCGACTCCCTGGATGACGCGGAACTGGCCCGCGCGGGGAGCGCCGGCATCGTCATTGCGGCCGGCCCGCTGGCTTCCGACGGGCTTTCCGCCTCGCTCGCCGGGGTCATCGGCGGGGAGCACTGCTATTTTTACGATGCCATCGCGCCCATCGTCTGGACGCATTCGCTCGACATGTCGGTGGTGTTCCGCGCCTCGCGCTACGGGGCGGAGAACGGGGAGCCGGAGGGGGAGGGGGATTACCTCAACTGCCCCATGAACCGCGAGGAGTATGAGGCCTTCTTTGCCGCGCTCAGCGAGGGGCGCGTCATGGAGGCCCGGGATTTCGAGAAGGAAGTGCATTTTGAAGGCTGCATGCCGCTGGAGGCGCTGGCACAGCGCGGCCCGCGCACACTGACCTTCGGGCCGCTCAAGCCCGTGGGCTTTGTGGACCCGCGCACCGGGCGGCGCCCCTGGGCCGTGCTCCAGCTCAGGGCCGAGAACGCCAATGCCGAGACCTGTAACCTCGTGGGCTGCCAGACCAAGCTACTCCAGGGGGAGCAGGAGCGCATCTTCCGGCTCGTGCCCGGCATGGAGCGGGCCGAGTTCGCGCGCTTCGGCAGCATGCACCGCAATACCTATGTCAACGCCCCGCAGGCGCTCACGCCGGGTCTGGAGCTCAAAAACCGGCCCGGCGTCTATCTGGCCGGCCAGATTTCGGGCGTGGAGGGCTATGTGGAGTCCGCAGGCAGCGGCCTGTGGCTCGGGCTTCTGCTGGCGGCGCGCGCCCACGGGCGCGAACTTCCGGCGCCGCCCAAGGAAACGGCGCTCGGCGCCCTGCTCGGGCATCTCCAGCGGCCGGAAAAACGCTTCCAGCCGTCCAACGTGCATTTCGGCCTCATGCCGAGGCTGGACGAACGCGCCCGCAAAAAGGAGCGCAAGGCGCTCTATGCCGCCCGCGCCGAAGCGGCCTTTGCCGGCTGGCTGGCGACCAGCGGCCTTGGCGGGCATTAAAGCTGCCGGGAGTGGGGCATGGAATGGAACGCGAATCTCTATGAGAACAACCACGGCTTTGTGGCGGAATATGGCAAGGGACTCTTGGAATTTGTCACGCCTGACCCGCAACAGGCCATCCTCGATCTCGGCTGCGGCACAGGCACGCTGACCGGCGAGCTCGCCCTGCGCGCCGGCCGCGTAATCGGCATCGACGCCTCGCCGGAAATGATCGATGCCGCAAGGCGGTCTTTCCCGCAGATTGAGTTCCGGGTGGCGGACGCGCTGGAACTTCCATTTGCGGCCGAGTTCGATATGGTCTTTTCCAATGCGGTCTTCCACTGGCTGCCCGACCATGACCGTCTGCTGAAAAACATCCGCCGGGCATTGAAGCCGGGGGGCCGTCTTGTCTGCGAGTTTGGCGCCCGGGGCAATGTGACGGCCATTGAAGACGCCTTCGCCCGCGCCTGTGAGGAACAGGGCCTCCGCTATGCAAGCCGGTTCACCTTCCCCGAGGCGGATGCCTTTGCGCGGCTGCTTCGGGATAACCATTTCACGCCCGAACTCGTTGTGACGTACGACAGGCCGACGGTTTTGCGGAACGGGGAGCAGGGCCTGCGCCACTGGCTGCGCCAGTTTTTCGCCGCCGAATTGCAGCCGCTGCCCGAAACCATGCAGCAAGCGCTCCTGAGCCGCGTGGAAGAACTGGCGCGCCCGCGCCTCTGGAACGGCCAGGCCTGGGTGGCCGATTATCGCCGCCTGCGGGTGGTGGCGCAGAGCTGAGGGG
Organism: Desulfovibrio sp. ZJ746; assembly: GCF_011039155.1. Taxonomy (NCBI): domain Bacteria; kingdom Pseudomonadati; phylum Thermodesulfobacteriota; class Desulfovibrionia; order Desulfovibrionales; family Desulfovibrionaceae; genus Desulfovibrio; species Desulfovibrio sp. ZJ746. The sequence goes on from NZ_JAAKEK010000001.1 coordinate 347,303, forward strand.
AAGTTGCCTGCCGTTTTCCGCGCAGGTTAACTTGCTCTACACCTCTCTGCTGGCTACGATGTTCTTTAGAAAGTGGAGGAAAGGCCATGAGCGACATCAAGCTGTTCCGATTTTCCAAAAGTGGCGCGCAGGAACTCCCCGGTAGCACGGCCCCTCTGGAGAAGGGGCTGCATTCGCTCATGGAGAAAAACCTGGAGTGTTTCCTCGGTATCCGCTTCGTGGCAGGGGAATATCCCACCGGCAAGAACCACCACGGGCGCATCGACACCCTGGGCCTTGACGAGAACGGCTGCCCGGTCATCCTCGAATACAAGCGCCACACCAATGAAAATGTCATCAACCAGGGCCTCTACTATCTGGACTGGCTGCTGGACCATCGCGCGGAGTTCAAGCTGCTGGTGCTCGAACGTTACGGCAAGCAGGCGGCGGACCATATTGAATGGACTGGCACACGGGTGCTTTGTATTGCCGGCGACTTCACCAAGTTTGATTTACATGCTGTCGCGCAGATTGGCCGAAATATCGAACTTATCCGCTACAAGTTTTTTTCTGATGACCTCCTCCTTTTCGAGCTTCTTACCTCTGCGCCGTTGCAGACCGTTTCCAAGACCCACAAATCCACTCACCATGCAGAGCCGGTGCCTCCTGATACCGAGACACCCGAGAAAGGGCCGCTCGCCAAGCAGCTTAATAATGCTTCCCCTGAGATTGCACAGCTTTGGGATGAAACGCTGGACTATATCCGTGGCTTGGGGGAGGACGTGAATATCAAGTTTCTTGGCCATCATGTTGCATGCACACGGCTGAAAAATTTTGCCTGCCTCTGGCCGCTCAAGTCCGAAATTCTGCTCTGGCTCAAGTTGAACCCGGAGTCTATGGAACTGGAGCCGGGTTTTACGAGGGATGTGAGCGGTGTGGGGCATTATGGCACTGGAGATCTGGAGGTGCGGCTCAAAAATGGAGCCACTCTGGCCAAGGCTCTGCCGCTCATTGAACGCGCCTATGAGGAGAGCTGAAAACCCGGGGCCACAAAGTTCCAGTCATCCAAAAACAGAAAGCCCGGCCATTACTGGCCGGGCTTTTCTATCTTTTGCCCTGACGGGCATCAGTTCAGCGTCAGATCCACCATGATGGGATTCTCTTCCAGTTCTTCGAGGAACTTGTCCGGGCGTTCCTTCTGCTCGGGCACCTCGATCTCGCCGTTGACGTATTCGCGGTAGCCCGTGCCCGCCGGGATGAGCCGGCCGACGATGACGTTCTCCTTGAGGCCGCGCAGGTGATCCATCTTGCCCTTGAGCGAGGCTTCGGTGAGCACCTTGGTGGTCTCCTGGAAGGAGGCCGCGGAGATGAAGGACGACGTGGTGAGCGAGGCCTGGGTGATGCCCAGGACAAGCGGCTCAGCCGTGGCCGGCGCGCGGCCCTCGGCGATGGCCTTCTGGTTCTCCTGCTTGAACTCGGCCTTGTCCACCTGCTCGCCGACGAGGAAGCTCGTGCCACCCGCGTCGAGGATGGTCACCTTCTTGAGCATCTGGCGCACGATGACCTCGATGTGCTTGTCGTCGATGCCCACGCCCTGGAAGCGGTAGACCTCCTGGATCTCGTCCACCAGATAGCGCGCGAGGTACTTCTCGCCGCGGGTGCGCAGGATGTCGTGCAGCTCGGGATAGCCCTCGGTGAGCGCGTCGCCCGCCTCCACAAAGTCGCCGTCGGCCACGGTGATGTGCTTGCCCTTGGGCACGAGGTATTCCTTGGCCTCGCCGATTTCCGGCGTGACCACGAGCTTGCGCTTGCCCTTGGATTCGCCCTCATAGGTGACAGTGCCGGCGATCTCCGAGATCTCGGCCTTGTCCTTGGGCTTGCGCACCTCGAAGAGCTCGGCCACGCGCGGCAGGCCGCCGACGATATCCTTGGTCTTGGAGGTCTCGCGCGGCTTGCGGGCGAGGATGTCGCCGGCCTGGATGGCCTGGCCGTCCTTGACCATGATGATGGAGCCCACGGGCAGCGTGTAGACAGCGGGCGCGGAGCCGTGGGCGCGCTTCTTAACCGTGCCGTCCTCGTTGCAGATGGAGATGGCCGGCCGGAAGTTGGTGGTGCGATATTCCATGATGGTCAGGGAGGCCTGGCGCGTCACGTCGTCCACCTTTTCCTGCACGGTCTTGCCGTCGATGATGTCCGCAAAGCGGACGATGCCCTCCTCCTCGGCCACAAAGGGCTCGTTGAAGGGGTCCCATTCGGCGAGCACCGCGCCCTTGGCCACTTCCTCGCCGTCCTTGACCATGAGGCGCGCGCCGTTGGGCAGGATGTACTTCTCGCGCTCGCGGCCCTGCGGGTCAACGATGGTGAGCTGCCCGCTCTTGCCGAGCACGAGCTCGGCGCCCTCGCGGTTGGTGACCGCGCGCACGCGGTTGAGGATGACGCGGCCCGCGTTCTGGGCCTCGAACTTGTTTTTCTCGATGGTGCTCGAGGCCGTGCCGCCGATGTGGAAGGTGCGCATGGTGAGCTGGGTGCCCGGCTCGCCGATGGACTGCGCCGCGATGATGCCCACGGTCTCGCCCGTGTTGACGAGGTGCCCGCGCGCAAGGTCGCGCCCGTAGCAGAGCGCGCAGATGCCGCGCTCGGACTGGCAGGTGAGCGGCGAGCGCACCGTCACCGAGGAGATGCCCTTCTTGTCGATGAGCTTGGCCTCGGTCTCGGTGATGAGCGTGTTCTCGGGCAAAAGCACCTTGTCCGGGTCGTCCGGATCCATGACAGGGTAAAGGAGCACGCGGCCCACCACGCGCTCGGAGAGCGGGGTCTTGATGTCGCCGCCCTCCTTGAGGTGGGTGAGCTCGATGCCGTCCACGGTGCCGCAGTCATGCTCGGAGACGATGACATCCTGCACCACGTCCACGAGTCGGCGGGTGAGGTAGCCGGAGTTGGCCGTCTTGAGGGCGGTGTCCGCGAGACCCTTGCGCGCGCCGTGGGTGGAGGTGAAGTATTGCAGCACCGAGAGCCCCTCGCGGAAGGACGAGGTGATGGGCGTCTCGATGATCTCGCCAGAGGGCTTGGCCATGAGGCCGCGCATGCCGGCGAGCTGGCGCATCTGGTCCTGGTTGCCGCGCGCGCCCGAGTTGGACATCATGAAGATGGGGTTGAAGCTCTGGTTCTCCACGGTTTCGCCCGTCACGGGGTTGGTGACGAGCTCGTGCGAGATCTCCTTGGTCATCTCGGTGGAGACATCCTGCGTGGCCTTGGTCCAGACATCGACCACCTTGTTGTATTTTTCCGTGCGGGTGATGATGCCGTCGCGGTACTGGCGCTCGATGTCGTCCACCTCGGCCTGCGACTGGGCGAGGATGGCCTTCTTGCTCTCCGGGATGGTGAGATCCTTGACGCCGATGGTCACGCCCGCGCGCGTGGCGAACTCGTAGCCCAGGTCCTTCAGGCGGTCGCAAAGGATGACCGTGGACTTGATGCCGCAGGTGCGGTAGGCCGCGCCCACGAGCTTGGCGATGGCCTTCTTGGTGAGCACGGTGTTCACGGTCTCGAAGGGCAGCTCGGGCGGCAGGATGTCGCTCACGAGCACGCGGCCGGGCGTGGTGTCGTAAATCTTGCCGTCGGGCATGCGCACCTTGATGCGCGCGTGCAGCGAGACCTGTCCGGCGTCATAGGCGCTCTCCACCTCCCACGGGGCGCAGAAGGTCATGCCCTCGCCCTTCTCGAAGCTGCGCTCGACCGTCATGTAGTAGAGGCCGAGCACGATGTCCTGCGAGGGCACGATGACCGGGCCGCCGTTGGCCGGGGAGAGGATGTTGTTGGTGCTCATCATGAGCACGCGGCACTCGATCTGCGCCTCCACCGAGAGCGGGATGTGCACGGCCATCTGGTCGCCGTCAAAGTCCGCGTTGTAGGCGGTGCAGACGAGCGGGTGCAGCCGGATGGCCTTGCCCTCCACGAGCAGCGGCTCAAAGGCCTGGATGCCCAGGCGGTGCAGGGTGGGCGCGCGGTTGAGCAGGATGGGATACTCGCGAACGACCTCGGAGAGGATGTCCCACACCACAAGCTCCTCGCGCTCCACCATCTTTTTCGCGCTCTTGATGGTGGAGGCGTAGCCGCGTTTCTCAAGCTCCGCGTAGATGAAGGGCTTGAAGAGCTCGAGGGCCATCTTCTTGGGCAGGCCGCACTGGTGCAGCTTGAGGTAGGGGCCCACGGTGATGACCGAGCGGCCGGAATAGTCCACGCGCTTGCCCAGGAGGTTCTGGCGGAAGCGGCCCTGCTTGCCCTTGATCATGTCGGAGAGCGACTTGAGCGGGCGCCCGTTGGTGCCGGTGATGGCGCGGCCGCGCCGGCCGTTGTCGAAGAGCGCGTCCACCGCTTCCTGGAGCATGCGCTTTTCGTTGCGGATGATGATTTCCGGCGCGCCCAGCTCCATGAGGCGCTTGAGGCGGTTGTTGCGGTTGATGACGCGGCGGTAGAGGTCGTTGAGGTCCGACGTGGCGAAGCGGCCGCCGTCCAGCGGCACGAGCGGGCGAAGCTCCGGCGGGATGACCGGGATGACCTCCATGATCATCCATTCCGGCTTGTTCTGCGACTCAAGAAAGGCCTCCACGATCTTGAGGCGCTTGGTGATCTTTTTCTTGCGGGTCTGGCTCTTGGTGGCCTCACCCTCCTCGCGCAGCTCCGCGCGCAGCTTCTCGAGGTCGAGCTCTTCCAAGAGGGTGCGGACGGCCTCGGCGCCCATGCCCACGGTGAGGGCGTCCTCGCCGTAGCGCTCGATGATCTGGAGGTACTGGTCCTCGGAGATGACCTGCTGCTTCTGGATGCCCGGCACCTGACCGGGGTCGAGCACGATGTAGGAGTCGAAATAGAGCACCTTCTCAAGGTCGGCCATGGTCATGTCGAGCAGGGTGCCGATCTTGGAGGGCAAGGTCTTGAGGAACCAGATATGCGCCACCGGCGCGGCCAGCTCGATGTGGCCCATGCGCTCGCGGCGCACCTTGGAGGCGATGACCTCCACGCCGCACTTTTCGCACACGATGCCGCGGTGCTTCATGCGCTTGTACTTGCCGCAGTTGCACTCATAGTCCTTCACGGGGCCGAAGATCTTGGCGCAGAACAGGCCGTCGCGCTCCGGTTTGAAGGTGCGGTAGTTGATGGTCTCCGGCTTTTTCACCTCGCCGTAGGACCATTCGCGGATGGCCTCAGGCGACGCGATGGAGATCTGGATGGCCTTGAGGTTGCGGATATTGGCCGCATTGGTGGAGGAGCCGCGTGCGGTGAACAGATCGTCCAGACTCATATATCTCTACCCTGCCTTGTGAAAGGCCCGTTGAGGGTGGTTCGACCTTTGTTTTTCGGTGTATCCCGGCGGCCGCGCGAAGGTGCCCCCCGCGCGGCCCGTTGCTTGCGGAATTTCTATTCGGCGTCGTTGCCGGCCTCGTGCGCCCAGCCCACGCGCTTGGGCTTCTTGCCCTCTTCCTGGTGCAGGTTCACGTCGAGCCCGAGGCTCATGAGCTCCTTGACAAGCACGTTGAAGGACTCGGGGAGGCCCGCCTCGAGGAAGTTGTCGCCCTTGACGATCTTCTCGTACATCTTCACGCGCCCGGCCACGTCGTCGGACTTGACCGTGAGGAATTCCTGCAACAGGTAGGCCGCGCCATAGGCCTCCAGCGCCCAGACTTCCATCTCGCCGAGCCGCTGGCCGCCGAACTGGGCCTTGCCGCCGAGGGGCTGCTGCGTGACGAGGGAGTAGGGGCCCGTGGAGCGGGCGTGGATCTTCTCGTCCACCAGATGGTGGAGCTTGAGGATATACATGACGCCCGTGGTGACGCGGTTCTTGAAGGGCTCGCCGGTGCGGCCGTCGTAAAGCACGGTCTTGCCGTCGCTCGCGAGGCCCGCCTTTTCGAGCCAGCCCCAGATCTCGTCTTCCGTGGCGCTGTCAAAGACCGGCGTGCGCGTGACGATGCCGTTGCGCAGCTTCTTCACCGAGGCCACGAATTCCTCGTCGTCCATGCCGTCGATGAGGGCGTCGATCTCGGGCGACTTGAACACCGCCTTCACTTCCTTGCGCACGGAATCGAGCATGGCGCCCGAATCCACGAGCTCCGCGAGCTGGCGGCCCAGCTCCTTGGCGCCCCAGCCGAGGTGGGTCTCCATGATCTGGCCGATGTTCATGCGCGAGGGCACGCCGAGCGGGTTGAGCACGATGTCCACCGGGCGCCCGTCGGCGAAGAAGGGCATGTCCTCCTCGGGCAGGATGCACGAGACCACGCCCTTGTTGCCGTGGCGGCCGGCCATCTTGTCGCCCACGGAGAGCTTGCGCTTGATGGCCACATAGACCTTGACCATCTTGATGACGCCGGGCGCGAGGTCGTCGCCCTCGGAGACCTTCTCGCGCTTGGAGTCATAGATGTGGTGGAGGTAGTCCACCTCGCGGTCATAGTCCTTGAGCAGGGCCGCCACCTCGTCGTTGACTTCCTTGCTCTTGAAGAGGCCGGCCAGCTTCTTGACCGGGATCTCGGCGAGCTGTTCGGCCGTGAGGGCCGCGCCCGCTTCCATCAGGGTCTCGCCCTTCTTCTTGCCGGCCACGGAGGCCGCGGTCTGCTTGCCGATGACGATGGGGGCGAGCCTGGCGCGCGTGCGCTCGCCAAGGGCGCGCATGTGGTCAGCTTCCTTCTGGTCGAGCACGGCGGTGTCGTGCGCCTCGATGGCCAGGGTGCGCTCGTCCTTCTCGCCGGAGCGGCGGTTGAACACCTTGACGTCGATAATGGTGCCCTCCACTCCCGGCGGCACCTTGAGGGAGGTGTTCTTCACGTCGCGCGCCTTCTCGCCGAAGATGGCGCGGAGGAGCTTTTCTTCCGGGGTGAGCTGGGTCTCGCCCTTGGGCGTGATCTTGCCCACGAGGATGTCGTCCGGCTTCACGGGCGCGCCGATGCGGATGATGCCGCTCTCGTCGAGGTTGCGCAGCATGTCCTCGCTGACATTGGGGATGTCGCGGGTGATCTCTTCGGGCCCGAGCTTGGTGTCGCGCGCAACGACCTCGAATTCCTCGATGTGGATGGAGGTGAAGGTGTCGTCGCGCACCGTGCGCTCGGAAATGAGGATGGAGTCCTCGTAGTTGTAGCCGCACCAGGGCATGAAGGCGACCACGAGGTTCTTGCCGAGCGCGAGCTGGCCCTCGTCGATGCCCGGGCCGTCCGCGAGGATCTGGCCCTTTTTCACGATGTCGCCGGGCTTGCAGGTGGGCTTTTGGCCGAAGCACGAATTCTGGTTGGACTTGTGGTACTTGAGCAGGTCATACGCGCGCACGCCGCCCTGCTCTTTGTAGATGTCGCCCTCATAGGCCACCACGATGCGGTCGGCGTCCGCGTATTCCACGCGGCCGTCGGCCGGGGCCACGATGCACGCGCCGGAGTCGCGCGCGACATCCGTCTCCATGCCCGTGCCCACGAGCGGCTTTTCGGAGCGCAAAAGCGGCACGGCCTGGCGCTGCATGTTGGAGCCCATGAGCGCGCGGTTGGCGTCGTCATGCTCGAGGAAGGGGATGAGCGCGGCCGAGATGGAGACCATCTGGCTCGGCGAGATGTCCATGAGGGTCACCTCGTCACGGTGGCGCATTTCCACCTCGCCCTTGACGCGCACGGTGACGTATTCGTCCATGAGGCGCCCGTCGGCGTCCATGCGCGCGTCGGCCTGGGCCACCACCTCGTCGCCCTCGCGCGAGGCGTCAAGATGCACCACCTCGTCCGTGACCTGGCCGTTCCTGACCACGCGGTAAGGCGTCTCGATGAAGCCGTAGTCGTTGACCTTGGCATAGGTGGTGAGCGAGACGATGAGGCCGATGTTCGGGCCTTCGGGCGTCTCGATGGGGCAGATGCGGCCATAGTGCGAGGTATGCACGTCGCGCACCTCGAAGCCCGCGCGCTCGCGTGTGAGGCCGCCGGGCCCGAGGGCCGAGAGGCGGCGCTTGTGCGTGACCTCGGAGAGCGAGTTGGTCTGGTCCATGAACTGCGAGAGCTGGGAGGTGCCGAAAAACTCCTTGAGCACCGCGGCCACGGGCTTGGGATTGATGAGGTCATGCGGCATGAGCGTGGAGATTTCCTGCAGGCTCATGCGCTCCTTGATGGCGCGCTCCATGCGGACGAGGCCGATGCGGTACTGGTTTTCCACGAGCTCGCCCACGAGGCGGACGCGGCGGTTGCCCAGATGGTCGATGTCGTCGGCCGGGCCGTGGCTGTCCTTGAGCTGGACGAGCACCTTGATGGCCGTGAGGATGTCCTCGTCGCTCAAGACGCGCAGGTCGGCCGGTTCGTGCAGGCCAAGGCGCTGGTTGAGCTTGTAGCGGCCCACGGGCGAAAGGTCGTAATAGTCCGGGTTGCGGAACAGGTTGTCGAAGAAGCTCGCCGCGATCTCGGGCGTGGGCGGGGAGGACGGGCGCAGGCGCCGGTAGATCTCCTCCTGGGCCTTCTGCTTGTCCGGGATGCGATCCTGCACGAGGGTGTCGCGGATGGAGGAGGAGGTGTCCGTGCCCTTGGTGTGCAGCACGGAGAGCCGGCGGATGTTCGCCTCGCGGCAGCGCTCGAGCAGCCCCGCCGTGATCTCGTCGGCGGCCTCGGCGAGCACTTCGTGCGTCTCGGGGTTGACCACGTCCTCGGCGAGGAACATGCCCTCGATGAAGTCCGGCCGCACCTCGATGGCCTTGATGCCGCCCTCGCACATCTGCCGCCAGGCGCGCTTGGTGATGGGCTTGCCGGCCTTGACGAGCACCGTGCCGTCCTCGGCCGTGATGTCGGCGTAGGCGGTGTCCTTGCGGTAGAGGTCTTTCTCCACCTCCCACATGACCTTGCCGCCCGGCTCGAGCAGGTAGTGCTCGCGGGTGTAGAAGTAGTCGAGGATCTGCTCCTTGCTCATGCCCATGGCCTTGAACAGGATGGTGGCGGGCATCTTGCGGCGGCGGTCGATGCGGACATAGAGGATGTCCTTGTGGTCGAAGTCGAAATCGAGCCACGAGCCGCGCATGGGGATGATGCGGCAGGAGTAGAGCACCTTGCGGCTGGTGTGGGTCTTGCCGCCGTCGTGCTCGAAGATGATGCCGGGCGAGCGCTGTAGCTGGTTGACGATGACGCGCTCCGTGCCGTTGATGATGAAGGTGCCCTTCTCGGTCATGAGCGGCAGCGTGCCGAAATAGATGTCCTGCTCCTTGATGTCGCGGATGGTGCGGTTGCCCGAGGCCTCGTCCGCGTCGTAGACCACAAGGCGCACGCGGATGCGCACCGGCGCTTCGTAGGTCAGACCCTTGGAGATGCACTCGGCCTGGTCGTACTTGGGCTCCTGGATCTCGTAGGAGACGAACTCGAGGCTCGCGGTCTTGTTGAAGTCCTCAATGGGGAAGACCGTGTGGAAGACGCCCTCGAGGCCTTCCTCGCGGCTGCGCTCGTTCTCGGGCACGCCTTCCTGGAGGAATTTCCGATAGGAGTCTATCTGGAGGTTCAGCAGATGGGGGATGGGCAGGGAAGTCTTGATCTTGCCGAACTGTTTGCTGAGCTGGCTCATGGGTACCTCAAGAAGGTCTGGCAGTTGCGTTTGCAACGAAAAAAAGGGCCCGCGCCATTGCCGCGCCAGAAAAGCGCACTGGGGGAAACAAAATTTGAGCTGCTGCCTGCCGCGCACGGCAAAGACGACAAAAACCCATCCCCTGCCGTCCCGCAGGGCCTGGGTCATTGCGCCGTATTTTTAAAAAGTGTTTCGTTTACAGCAGGTTACAGAAAACAGCAATTAACCCTCCCTCTTAATTCGTGAACGCAATCAAATATCCACATTTCTTTCGTTTGGCAAGTGTCGAGGGCGAAAAATTTTTTCCGCCGCAAAGGCCCGGCGGCGGCGCGTTTGCGGGCAATGGGGCACGGCGGAGCCGATTTTTTGCAGAGGCTGGCCCCTGACAGCATGACTCCCGGGAGAGGCCTGCCGGGAGTCATGATCATGCAAAAATCAGCGGCGCTGAAGCGACGCGCCCTACGGCTCCCAGACCTTGGCCTGGGCCTTGCCGTTGCGCTTGGCCGCATACATGGCCTGGTCGGCCTCATGGATAAGCTGCTCCAGCGGATATTCCGGGTCGCAGGCCGGGCGGATGCCGATGGACAGGCTCACGTCCGAGAGCTTGTCGAGCGAGCTGAACCAGGTGGAAAGATTGGCCTGCACCTTGGCCGCCAAGGCGGCAAGCTCGTCATCCTCAATATCGCGCGCGATGCAGACGAGGAATTCGTCGCCGCCGAGGCGCGCGAGAAAATCGTTGGGGAAGGTCTCGCGCATGACCGAGGCTATCTTGCGCAGGGCCATGTCGCCGGTCTCGTGGCCCCAGCGGTCGTTGACGGCCTTGAAGTTGTCGAGGTCGAGGTAGAGGAGGTGGAAGACCTCCTTGTCCATCTTCTGGAAATATTCGGTGAGCGCGTGACGGTTGGCGAGGCCGGTGAGGTGGTCCTCGCTGGCGTTGCGCCGGATGGTGATCTCGAGGTTCTTTTCCGCTGTGATGTCGCTGAACACGGCAAGGCCGCCGAACACGTTGCCGAAGATGTCCCGAAGCTCGGTCTCGCGCACGCTCACGAACTTCTGCTCGCCGTCGTCCATGAAGCCGAGGCTCCCGGCCTCGTGGGTGAAGAACCAGCTCTTCCAGTCCCAGTAGTTGACGCCGATGATGTCGCTCTTGCGCTCGTGGAAGAAGTCGGCGAACTTCTGGTTCATGTGGGTGATGATGCCCTTCTCGTTATGCATGATGATGGGGAAGGGCATGGCCTCGATGAAGATCTCGATCTCCATGCTCAGGTTGAGGATATTGGTGATGTCGTGCGCCACGCCCACGGTGCCGATGATCTTGCCGTGGCGGTCGTGGATGGGCGTCTTGTAGGTGAGCAGGTGGCGCTTCTGGTCGCCGATCTTGAGGGTCTCGTTGAAGGTGCAGGTCTTGTTGGCCTTGATGACCTCGGCCTCGCTGTTGACGCAGGTCTCGTCGTGGTCGGCGCTTCCGGGGTCCACGTTCCAGATGAAGTAGTGGTCGCGCCCCTCGATCATCTTGCGCGTCTTGCCCGCGGCCTTGCAGAAGGCTTGGTTGACCTTCATGTGCAGCCCGTCGAGGGACTTGAACCAGATCATGTCGGGCATGGAGTCAATGAGCGTCTCGAGCCAGGATTTTTCGATCTGCGCGGTGTTGAGCTCCGACACCCATTCCACGAGCTTGTCGAGGCGCGCCTGCCAGAGCGGGGGGATGACCGGCAAGAGCCAGATGTCGTGATAGGCCGCGATCTCCGCCTTGTCCATGTGCTTCACGGCATCCTGGTTGCGGCAGGCGATGACATGGCCCTTGCACTCCGCCGGGGCCTTGCCCGGGGTGAGCAGGAGCTCGGCAGCCGCCGGGTCGTCCGTCCATGCGGCGTTCTTGGGCAGTTTCGGCTGGAAATCGAGCTCAGGATCTATATAAATCTTGATCATCAGCTGCTCCCATTTCGGCTTTTGTCTTCATACTACTAAAATAGCCAGCATTGTAAATGCCGCAAGGGCGGTCATTTTCCGGCGCGGGGGCACAGGCGGGACGAGACGCCCGGGGCTGCCAGCGGGCGTTGTCCGTGCCTGCCTTGACACTTTTTTAGCAGATATTAAAAATATGAGCCTGAAGCGCGTCCGCGCCTGTCGCCACAACTCCACACCGGGGGGATGATGAGAGCCTTCACCGAACCCGCCATGCGTCCGCCGCAGGAGGCCCATTCGCTGCTTCTGCGCGCCACCCAGGGCTGCACCTATAACGACTGTCACTTCTGCTATGTCTCGCGCGGCTATCCCTTCATGGCGGTGACGCCGGAAGAGCTGGAGCGCGAGGTGCTCGTCCACAAGCCCTTTTTTCCACCGAATACGGCCGTCTATATGACGGGCTCCAACCCGCTGGCCCTGCCCGTGCGCAAGCTTAGGGAATATCTCGAGGTGCTGCGCAGGCATTTTCCGCGCTTTTCGCGGGTGAGCCTGCAGGGCCGCATCGACGACATCACGGCCAAGAGCGACGCCGAGCTGGCGGAATTGTGCGGCCTGGGCCTCCGGCACATCTATATCGGCACGGAAAACGGCCATGACGATGTGCTCCGGCTCATGAACAAGGGCCATGACTCCGCCGAGACGGTGGAGCAATTGCTGCGCCTCGACGAAGCGGGCATGACCTACACCAATTTCTACATTCTCGGCATGGGCGGCAAGGGCATGGGCAAGGCCAGCGGCGAGGCCACGGCGCGCATGTTCAACAAGGTGCATCCGCGGCGCATCACTACCACGGGCATGACCCTCTTCGCGGGGACCCCGGTGGCCGAGATGGCGAGGCGCGGCGAGTTCACCGAGGCCTCCGAACGGGAAAAAATCGAGGAATTGCGCACCTTCCTGCAAAACCTCGAGATCGACACCATTTATGACGGCGTCCACTACCTGAACCCGCTCAATTACCGCTTCGCCAACCGCGACGCCGCGGCCAAGGCTGAAGTGCTGGCCGACATCGACGAAACGCTGGCCTCCTGTTCCGACGAGGAGCTGGAGCGCATGGTGGACCGCCCGCGCATGCGGTCGCTCTAGGGGAGGGCATGATGGCTGAAGACAAACAGGCACCCGCCCGGGGCGGCAGGAAATTCTCCCGGCGCAAGCTGTTCACCGTGGCCGGGGCCGTCACCGCGCTCGCCGTGGGCGGCGGCGCGCTCTACCGGCATTTTTCGTCCACTTCGCCCATCCATGTGGAGTCCTTCACCACGAAAGGCTCGGGCGAAAAGAAGAACATCCTCGTGGTCACGGGCAGCTCGCGCGAGGGCGGCAACAGCCTGCTTCTGGCGGACGCCTTCATGAAGGGCGCCCGCGAGGCCGGGCACACGGTGGACGCGTTCCACTCCGGCCTTACGCCCGTGGGCGCCTGCCAGCACTGCGACGGCTGCTGGAGCACGGGCGAGCCCTGCGTGCTGGAAGACGGCTTCGCGCAATTCTGGCCGAAGCTCGAACAGGCCGACATGCTGGTCTTTTGCAGCCCGCTCTATTGGTACAATTTCAGCGGGCACATCAAGTGCGCCATGGACAGGATGTATCCTTATTCGCGCAAGCACCGGCTCCGGGACATGAAAGTGCGGGAGGCCATGCTGCTCATGTGCGGCGAGAGCCTGTTCCCGCGCTCTTTTGCCGGGCCGGCCGAGGCCTACCGCCAGATGCTGGGCCTGAAGCGCTGGAAGGACCGTGGCCGCCTCTTCGTTACCGGCGTGCATGAATTCGGCGCCATGGAGGGGCACAAGGCGCTGGCCGTGGCAGAGCGGATGGGGCGCGATGCGTGAGGAGCCAGGGAAAGAGGGCAGACAGTGATGCCCCGAATGGGCGCAAATTACCTGATCATCATGGGCAGCACGGCGAGAAGCAGCGCCGTGCAGGCAACGGCGATGCCGCCGAGGCGGATGGTCAGCTTGTATTCGAGCTCGCGCAGGTCGCGCTTGGTCACAAGGGAGGAGTCAACGAGTTCGCGCAGGGCATCCGCCTGTATCCGGGCCTGAGCCTCCGGGACACCGGCGGACTTGAGTCGCTCAAAATAACTGAGGGTGTCAAAGGTCGTCGCGGGCATGGGACCTCCTGTGCCTGTGTGAGAGAATAGACACATCACGGGGTTGCGTCAAATCCGGTCCCGAAGGGGGCCGCCCCACAAATGCAAAACAGGCCGTACCCCTCAGGGCGCGGCCTGTTTTTCTGGGCTCCATCTGCCGATGGCTACGCTTTTGCCGTCTCCTCGGCCGCCACAAAGTTGAAGTTGTCCTGGTAGCAGCGGGTGAGCGGCACCTTCCACTTTTCCAGCGGCACGCGTTCGCGCACGAATTCCGGCTGGCCTTCCGCGCCGTGGCGGATGAAGAACCAGGCCGGCCCGGCCGGGTCCATGTGCGGATAATCCTCGCGGAAGTGGCCCGCGCGGGTCTCCTTGCGCGTGAGCGAGGCGCGCACATAGAGCTCGCTCACAAAGGCGATGGCGTTGACCTCGTGCAGCTTGAGCAGGTAGTGCGAATCCGCCGCGGCCATGCGCGGCAGCTCCTCGGCCTTGATGCGCTCGATTTCCTTGAGCGCCCTTTCCAGCGCCGGGCCGTTCTTGACGATGGAGACATCGTAGGGGAAGACCGCGGCCTGGAGCTTGGTGAGCACCTCCTTGGGCGTCAGCGTGTCCGCGCCGGTGCGCCCGAGGGGCGCATAGGCCCTGTCAAGGCGCGCCATGGCCTCGTCCTCGTCCAGCGCCGGGGCCGCGTCCGCGTCCTTGAGCCACGCGGCGGCCGTCTCACCGACCATGTGGCCGGTGACGGCCGTGGTCATGAGGGCGAAGCCGCCGGCATACACGCCCGGCTCGAGGCTGCGCGCCGTACCCGCGGCAAAGAGGCCGGCCACGGCCGTCGAGCCGTCGATGCCCGCGCGGATGCCGCCGTGCGAGACGGTCATCTGCGGCACCCACTCGGTATTGTCCTTGAAGAGGTCGAGCCCGAGCTTGCAGAGCTTGTCGTAGTTGAGCTTCTGCCAGCCGGTCTGGGGCTTGAGCAGGATCATGTCATCGCCGCGCAGCGGGCTCACGTCAAAGATGATGGGCCCGCGCCCGGCGCGGATCTCCAGCGCCATGCCGATGGTGGTGAAGTGCGGGTCCGTGTTGGGGCCGAGGATGGGCGAATAGCGGCTCATGAAGTTCTCGCCCAAGCGGTTCACAAAGCGCGCGCCCAGCGGGAAGAGGTGGGTCTGCCCTTCCCAGGCGAAGAGGCGCGGCATGTTCCACACGCGGCAGAATTCCAGGTCCTGGAGCTCGGCCCCGGCCTCAAAGGCCATCTGCATGCCTTCGCCGGTGGGCGTGTTCTTGCCGTAGGAGGTCTTCCAGCCGCCCATGCCCGTGGCCGCGATGATGGCGCCGCCCTTGAAGATGTACGCCTCGCCCGTTCTGCAGTGGAAGCCGACCGCGCCCACCACCCGGCCGTCGCGCACGAGGTAGTCGGTGAGCATGATGCGCCCCATGCGCGTGACGCCGGCGTCCTTGAGCCGGGCCACGAGGCTCTTGGCCATGAGCTCGCCGCCGCGGCCCTTTTGCTGCGCGGGGTAGAGCTTCACATGCGGCAGCCCCCGCTGCGGCACGCTCTTGAGCCTGCCGTCCGGGGTGTGGAAAAATTCGCAGCCGAAGCGCTCATAGTCGCGCATGCGGTCGCCCGAGCGGGCGAGCAGGGCCTCCATGAGCGGCTGGTCGCAGAGGCCGTCGAAATAATAGACGAGGTCCTCGAGCCATTCGTCCACCGTGTCCGGCGGCAGCACTGCCTCGAAGTCGCCGCCGGCCATGGTCATGAGGCCGCCCCAGTCCTGCGGCCCCTTGTCCACGATGGTGACCTTGCGGCCGGGCATGAGCTCGGAGAAGCGGTGCGCGGCCCACAGGCCGGCCGAGCCGCCGCCGAGGATGAGGAGGTCGGTCTCCACGCGGTTGATTTTCACGTCGCTTTTCATGCGCGGCCTCCTCCAAGCTCAACGGGCACGTCCGGGAAGGTAGGGGGCAAAACCTCGCGCAGCGGGTCAACGTCGACGGCCCCGGAGGGGCAGGCCCGCTCGCAGAGGAAGCAGGTCATGCAATCATCCGGGTAGGCGACATAGGCCTTGTCGTCCTCGCCCATGCGCAGGGTGTCCAGCGGGCAGATGCGCACGCAGGCGCCGCAGCCGATACAGGTGTCGCGGTCGATGCTTTTGATCATGCGGGTTTTCTCCCGTCACCGGGGCTCCCCTTCCGGGAAGCCCCGGCAACATGAGGCAGGAGGGATGGGCTGCCTAGAAGGCGTAGATGAAGAGGGCGCTTATGTTCCAGGCGTCGCGGATGCCGCGCTTGCCGCCGCCCGTGGTGGCGAGCCCCCACGTGTCGTCGGACTTGTCGAGCATCAGGTGCACGTAGCTCGCCTCGAGATTGACGGACAGGTTGTCGTAGATCTTGTACTTGTTCAGCAGGCCCATCTCGAGGGCGTAGTCCTTGTCCGTAAGGTAGATGTTGTCGCGGCCCACGGGGACAACGAAGTTGGTGGAGTTGTTGACGTTGGGCGACATCCACGAGCCTGTGCGGTCATGGATCTTCTCGAGGATGCCGGAGCTGTTGGTGCCGCCCCACAGGCTCACATGCAGGGTGTGGCGCAGCTTCGGCAGGAAGCTCACGTCCTTGAGCCGGGCGCCCACGCCCCAGGTGCCGATGAGGGTGTTGGCCATGACGCGGTCGCGCTCGAGGCCGTTCTCGTCCGGGCCGGCGAAGGTGTCCGAGAAGCCGGAGACGCCGAAGTCGTTGACGATATAGGGCATGCGCTCGGAGCCGTTGCCGAGGTCGTCGTCATCGCCCGAGGAATACCAGCCATAGAGGCCGGGGATGCCCCAGTCGAGCTTGTACTCGAAGAGCAGGGCGCCCATCCAGCCCTTGCGGTTCATGGCCGCGTCGTCCATCCAGTCCACGCTGCCGTAGGTGAATTCCCAGGCCACGCGGAAGGGGTCCCACAGGGTGAGCTCGCCGGTGAGGCCGCCCCACCAGGCATTCCCGTATTCGCTGGGCGTCTTGCGGTTGATGGCCTTCTTGTCGGCCATGAGCGGGAACATGCCGCTCATGAAATAGTTGCCGTCCACGCCGTTGATGCGCTGGCCGAAGAAGCGGTTTTCCCCGGGCTTCGGCTCCTTGTCGGTGCGGAAGGTGTTGGGGCCGATGGCGCCGTAGATGCCCCAGGGCGTCATGGCCACGCCGTCGAAGCGCAGGGGGATGAACAGGCCCCCGAAGTCCGTATTGTCGAGGAAGCCGTTCTGGTAGCCGCTCGCCGAGATATAGTTGTCGTTGTAGGGCCGCATCCAGAAGCCCGTGACGCTGGCGTTCTCGTTGATCTTGTAGTTGGCCGTGATGCCCGCGCCGTCGGCCGTGAGCACGGTCGGCCCGTCAAGGGCGAAATAGGGCGAGCGGAAGGCCTGGATGCCCATGCGCACGGAAAGGTCGGTCTGCGGCACCATCCAGTCGATGTAGGCGCGCTTGAGCTTGATGATGGTGCTGTCCGCGCCGAGGGCGCCGCCGCCCTGCGGGTCCTTGGCCTTGCCCCAGATGAACTTGCCGATTTCAAAATACACCTGGCCGCTCAGGTTTTCGGAGGCCACGGCGTCCAACTGGAGGCGCACGCGCGAGCGGGCCTCGAAGTCGTCCTCAAGGTTGTCGTAGCCGGTGTGGCCCTTGTTGCTGAAGTTGCCGTTCTGGCCATACTGGGCGCTGAACAGCCACCAGCCGTGGGCCTTGAAGTCGATGGCCTCGGCCTTGAGCGGCGCCCCCAACAGCGCCGCGCCGGCCAGGGCCGCCGCCAGGAAGCTCACCACGCGTTTGCGCGATTTGCAGAAACAGGAAAGCATGTCGATCCCCCTTTCATGCCGTCCGGGCACTCCTGTCGCCCCCGCGCCGGCTCGCCCGTATGCCGGCGCGGGGTTTCCCCCAGCCTATGTCGTGCAGGCTAGACCTGCATCCTGAGCGGGAAGGTGAAGGCAATGGCGCCCGTGGGGCAGCTCGTGCGGCAGTTGGCGCAATGCCAGCATTCGTCGCCGTGCTCCACCTGCGGGCGCTCGATGCCGGCAAAGGGCACCATTTCGAGCACATAGCCCGGGCAGTCGTCCACACAGGTGCCGCAGGCTTTGCAGTGGCCGCAGTGCATGCAGCGCGCGGCCTCGGCCTCGGCCTGCTCGCGGGTGAGCCCGAGGTTGAGCTCGGCGAAGGCCTTGGCGCAGTCGTTGACGGCCTCCTTTTCGGGCTGCGCCTCCGCATACTGGGAGACGCCATAGATCTCCGCGAAGGGCACCACATAGGGGTCGGCCGTGCCGGCCATGTCGTCGCGCGGCTCGAGCATGTTCTCGTCGTTGATGATCCACACGCGCGCGTCCTCCCCGGTGAGGGCCGCGTGCACGGCGAAGGCCGCCCGGCGCCCGTCGCCCACGGCGCGGGCGATGGAGGCCGGCCCGGCGGAAACATCGCCCGCGGCCCAGACGCCCGGGCGCGAGGTGGCCTGCTGCTTGTCCACCACGATCCAGCGGCGCGGGTTGAGCTCGATGCCGCCGGCGTTCTCGCCGAGGAAGCCAAGGTCCGTCTTCATGCCCACGGCGAAAATGACCGTGTCGCAGTCAAGGGTGTGGCTCCCGCCCGGGAGCGGCTCGAAGACAGGGCGCCCGGCGTCGTCGAAGCGAAATTCCTTCACTTCATAGAAGTCCACGCCGGTCACCTTGTCATTTTCCGTGCGGATGCCGGACATGGTGCAGCAGTTGTGGATCTCAACGCCTTCCTTGGCGGCGAGCTCCAGGTCTTCGGCCGGGGCGCGCATCTCGCCGGCCTTTTCAAGGCAGATGACATGCACTTCGTCCGCGCCGAGGCGTTTGGCGGTGAAGGCGCAGTCAAAGCCCACGCCGCCGCCGCCCATGACCACGACCTTCTTGCCGATCTTGCCGGTATTGCGCCCTAGGGCGGACTCGCGCAAAAACTCCACCGCGCGCACGGCCTTTTCCGCGCCCGGGATGGGCAGGCTGTTTTCGGCCGGCACGCCCGTGGCGACAATGATGGCGTCAAAGCGGTCGCGGATCTCGTCCATGCTGATGTCCACGCCCACGCGGGTGTTGACGTGGGCGCGCACGCCCGTCTCGAGCACGAGGCCCACCTCGCGGTCCACCACGTGGCGCGGCAGGCGGAAATTGGGCACGCCGTAGCGCGGCACGCCGCCCAGCATGGGCTCGGCCTCGTAGATGGTCACGGCATTGCCGAGCAGCGCGAGGAAGTAGGCGCTGGTGAGGCCGGCGGGGCCCCCCCCGATGACGGCTACTTTCTTGCCGGTGGCAGGCCGGTTGCGGAAGAGCACGGCCCCGCGCTCGGCCATGTCGGCGCAGGCGCGCTCAAGGGCGCGGGTGTTGACCGCGCCCTCGAGGTTGTTGCGGTTGCAGGCGCCCATGCAGAAGTGCGGGCAGACCCGGCCGGTGACGCCGGGGAAGGGATTTTTTGCCCGGAGGTAGCGCAGGCCCTCGGTAAAGTCGCCCTTTTCGGCGAGGGCCTGCATCTTCTGGATGGAATTGCCGGCCGGGCAGGCGCCCTCACAGGGCGAAGTGCGGAACTGTTCCTTCAGGCGCGGCCCCTGGGCGACGGGCTCGCGCAATTCTCGGCTGTACTTGGGAGGCATCTATGAACTCCTTGCGGCAGGGATGGTTACAGCAGCGGCGCCTTGCCCCACTGGAAGCGGGGGCCGTCGGCCTCCTTGATGAGGAGGAGCGGCTTTGCCATTTCGGGATTGAGCCCCGGGAACTCGCGCACGCGATAGACGCAGCGGCCCGACTCCTTGCGCTCCATGGTGGCCTGGATGGCAAGCTCGCACACGGCGAGGATGTCGCGGCTCTCGTGGCAGCGCATGAGCTCGCGAAGGCTCGACGCATGCAGGCGGTCGGCCTGGCCGGAGAGGAAGCGGATCTTTTCCAGCGCGCGTTCCATGCCCGCCATGGAGCGGCGGAAGCCCATGTAATAGTCCATCACGTTGCGGGTGGCCTGCTCCAGCTCCTCATAGCTCACGGAGTCGCCAACGGGGTCGGCCATGGGCTTGAAGATCTTGTCCTTCACCGTCTTCGCCATGTCCTCGTCCACCTGGCCGGCCTCGTTCATGCCGGCGGCGCGCATGGCGGCCTTGCCGCCGGCCTCGTAGCCGCCGCACATGGCGCCGGAGCAGTAGAGGAAGACGCTGCCGTTGAAGAGGTTGGGCACCGAGGACTCGAACTGGTCATTGACCGCGATGGCGCCGCCGAAGATGAGCTCGCCGATCTCGACCTCAAGCAGCTTGTGCTGGAAGTCCGTGTGGGTGCAGTCGGCCCAGTCGCCGAAGGTGGCCTTGTCGCCGGGCATGAGCACATACTGGAGCTCGTGCACCACGGCCGGGTCCACATGGCGCATGTCCATGTAGAACGGCGGGCCCGCGCCCTCCATCTGCTCCTGGAAGGTGCCCTGGATCTGGTTGTTGCGCACGCCGTTCTCGCACATGGGGTCGTACTTGCACATGAAGCGCTCGCCGAGCGCGTTGAGCTCGTGCGCGCCGGAGCTGTTGATGCCGTTCATGCCCGGGCAGCCGAAGCCCTTGGGCAGGAGCGTGGCGCGCTGGTAGGTGTCGAGCTCGGTCACGGCCGCGCCGGCCTCGTAGCCGAGCACCACGCCCGCGCTGGTGTTGTAGGGATACATCCACACGTTGTAGGCGTTGTGCGTGGAATTGTCCGTGCCCCGGGTGGCCGAGCGCCCCTGCGTGGAAACCACGGTCTTGGCGCGGATGATGACATATTCGCCGGTGCGCACGTTCCAGCCGAGGCAGCCGCAGGCCTTGCCGTGGTCGGTGAGGATGCGCATGGCCATGATGCGGTCGAGCACGTTGACGCCGCTCTCGCGCACGAGGCGCGCCATGACGCGCTTGATGGTCATGCCGTTGGAAATGTGGACCCACCAGCGCCCGGGCTGGCCGAAGCCCTGGGTGCGCACATAGGTGCCGTCGGGGTTGCGGCCGAAGTCCACGCCCGCGGCCCCGAGGATGTCGAGGAAGTGCGGCATGTGGTTGTACCAGCCGTTGACGAGCATGGTGGGCGTCCAGCCGTTGAGCGGCTTGGCGTAGAATTTCACAAGGTCGTCGGCGGTGTCGAAGGGCTCGCCCTCCTCATTGAGAACGGCCATGTAGTGGTCATTGCCGCCGCCGATGCAGCCCGAGCTCTCGAGCTTGCCCTTGTCGATGATGACGACATCCTGCCCCTGGTCGCGCGCGCCCAGCGCGGCGCCACAGCCGGATGCCCCGGAGCCGATGACGAGCACGTCGGTTTCCACGAGCGTGCCCAGACTGTGCCTGGTCGTTCTCATGCCGGTATCCTGGTCTGAAGGTGTGCGGACACTTCACAGCCCGGGCTTGGGCTGGCCCCCCAGCGGGGCCGCACGGGCTCTGCGAGTTTGTGAAGGAAAAATCATACGCCCGCGCTGTATTGTCAAATCAATAAAAATCACGCATTGTGGAAAAAAATCCAACAGGGGGCACCCCGTGATCGACGAGCTCAACGGCGATTTTCTCCAGTGGCTGCGCGGTTTTTACTGGGTCGCCAAGACGGGCAGCGTGCGCCGCGCCGCGGAACACATGCACCGCAACCCCTCGACCATCAGCTACCAGATCCGCTCGCTGGAAGAGGCGCTCAACACCGTCCTCTTCGACCGCTATAAAAAATCCCTGCGCATCACGCCCGAGGGCACCAAGCTCCTCGACTGGGCCATCACCACCTTCGAGGCCCTGCAGAGCATGCGCGCCTCGGTGGGCAGCGCCGGCGGCAAGCTCAAGGGTGCTGTCACCGTGGCGGCGACCTTGCCCATCGCCAGCCTTTCCGTGCCCACCACGGTGGACTTTTTGCGGCGCCATCCCGGGGTGGAGTTGACCGTGAAGCGGGGCCTCTCCTCCGAAGTGCGCAGGGATGTGGCCGATTCACGCGTGGATTTCGGGCTTCTGCCGGTCATCGAAAAACCGGCCGACGACCGGCTGGAAGTGCTGTTCAAGTCGCGGCCCCTGCTCGTCATGCACCGCGACAACCCGTGGAACATCCCGCTCGTGCCGGATATCGACGACCTCAGGCGCCTCCCCTATGTGGCCTTTGCCGATGATGATGACCCGGATGACCTCGGCTGCTGGTGCCGACATTCCGGCATGGGCGACTTCATCCAGAAAAACGCGATCATCCGCGTCAGCAACTACCACCTTGCCCTGCGTTATGTCTGGCATCGCCTCGGCGTGGCCCTCATGGACGAGCTTTGCCTCCAGGGCACCAATTTTGGGGCGGACTGGGAGCAGCTGGTCTCGCGCCCGCTGGATCATCTCTTCCCCAACCGGCTTTGTGGCATCCTCGTGCGCCGCCACAAGCATGTCAGCCCGCAGGCGCAGGCCTTTATCGAGGCCCTCCGGGGCTTCTTCCTCCCGCTGCCCACGTTGGACGCGGAGACCATCTGGCGCAATGCCCGCCAGGTCCCGGCCCTTCAGGAGGGCGCCAAAGAAAAGGCCGGGCGCAGGGCCCGGCCTGAGAAGCGGGGCGCCCGGGAAGGCCGGGCGCGGCCCGTGGATGCCTAGAACACCGCCACGCCCAGAGTGACCACCACAAGGGCCGTGGCTATCCACGACACCAGGATGACCACCGGCGCGGTGCGCCTGATGGACTTGGCGTTGGCCCACTCGTTGCCGTGCAAGAGGGCCGCGCTGGCGCTGGCCGCCGGCGTGAGGAAGGCGAAGTGGCAGCCCATGACCACCATCATCAGGGCGAGGTCCGGCGCGGCGCCCGAGGCCTGGCAATAGCTCAAGACGATGGGCATGAGCGCGATGCCCGTGGCGCCGTTGTTCATCACCTGCGTCAGGGCCGTTGCCACGAAGCCGATGATGATGGCGAAGGTGAGCGGGGTGCTGCCGCTGAAGATGGGCTCCATGGCGTTCATGAGGAAGGCGGTGATGCCGCTGTCCGTATGGGCCATGGCCGCGGCCAGCGGCTGCACGATGGCGAGCAGGAGGATGATGCCCCAGGTGACGCCCGAATCCACCATGATCTTGAAGTTGAGCAGGGGCTTGCCGTCCACCCTGATGGCCGCCATGACGGTAACGAGCAGGATGACGATGCCCGTATTGCCGATGGAGCGCAGGAACTTGGTCACAAAGAAGCCCTTGGGCAGGAAGTTGGGCGCGAGCAGCAGCAGGACCAGCAGGAAGAGGAAGATGAGCACGATCTTCTGCACCCTGTTGAGCTTGAGGGCGCCTTCCGTATCCAGCTTTTCGGCTTCCAGCTTGAGCAGCTTGCTCATGTCGGGCCGGAAGAGATACTTGCCGAGCAGGATGAAGGCCCCGGAGCAGAGCGCGCAGATGGCGAGCGCCACGAGCATGTAGCTCGCGTAGTCGATGGAGACGCCGCTCATGTTTTCATAGGCGCCGAGCACGGTGAGCGGCACCTGCTTGAAGGGGATGAGCGACATGCCCACCTGGGCCGCGAACACGATGCCGAAGACCATCATGGTCGGGTAGCCCTCGCCCTTCTTGTAGCCGCAGGCGTCACAGACGCCGTAGAGGATGGACCACCCGATGATGGCCGCGGGTGAGGCCGAGGTGAGGCCGCCGAGGATGAAGATGGAGCCCATGAACACGTAGGTAAAAAGCCACGGGCGCCCGGCGAGGCACTTGCGGGTGATGAACCACAGCGAGATGAACTTGGAGAGCCCGTAGTAATTGATGGCGGCGCAGAAGACGAAGATGAAGAACATCATCTGCACCATGGGGTCGCCGAAGCTCTTGTTGAGCAACTGCCCCGGCTTCATGCCGCCGGTGAGCATGAGCGCCAGAAGGCCGAGCAGGCTGGGCCAGACGATCTCGATGAATATCCAGCCGTAGAGCACGCCCAGGAAGATGCCGATGAGGTTCATGCCGAGCGGCGTGAGCGGCCCGAAGGGCGTGAGCTGACCAAAACCGAAGGTGATGATCAGGCAGATGGCCGTGTGCACCAGATACATGGGCGAGAGCGGTTTTTTGGCCGCCGCCGCGCCCGCTTGGGGAACGGTTTTTTCTGTCATGAAGAAGACCCTCGCTGCTTCCGCCCGGGGGCGCCGCCGCTGTCCGCATGACGGGGCGCCGCGCTCCGGGCATTGAGCAGGCCGATGCCCATTCGGCCCTGATTTTGTGAAATCCGTATCATGCCGCGGGGGCTGTTCTGTCAAATCGAAAAAAATCCAATGGTGTTTGATTAAATCAAATACTGCGGAGGCCGCCCGCGAGAGCGGAGAAAAAACGGCAGGCGGCGCTCTTTGGGGTGAAAGAACGCCGCCTTGGGAAATGAGAGACAAGGCCGCTGAGGGCTGAATTCCTTAAATCCGTCTGGAGCGAAGCGGAAAACGGGTGTCTCCTCTGGCGCCCATTACCCGCGGGGATGGGCGGCCATGAAGTCGGCGAGCCACTGGTGGCGCTCAAGCACGAGGTTGCGGCCCTCGGTTTTGGCGCGGCGCACTTCCTCGGCATAGAGCGCCAGCGTCTCGGGCGAGAGCGTCTCCAGCTCGCAACGCAAATAGCGACGGAAGATGTCCGAGCCGTTGCGCTGGATTCGGTCGGGCCGCACCTTGGCGGCTTCTTCCAGAAAGGCGTTTTCCGCATCCGCGATCTCGTCGAGCAGCGGGCTCTCCGAAAGCGGGGGCAGGCGGTCGTCCATGCGCGCGTACTTTTCCAGCATGAAGTTGCGGCCGCTTTCCTCGGCGGCGCGCAGGTCGTCGAGGTAGGACTTCAGGGTCGCGTCGTCATGGGTGATGTGCGCCATGCGCCGCATGACGCGGAAGGTGTCGGGCCGCTGCTGGCAGTCGGCCGTGCCGCCCTCGTTGGGCGTGGCCAGGAACATGGCGAGCTCGCGCTCGATGATTTCGTTGAGCAGTGCCTCGCGTTCGGGGCTCGTTTTCATGGCAGTCTCCTAAAGATTCCGTTCTTCATCAAGGGCGCGGCGGCAAATGTCGAGATTGGCCGCATATCCGCGGGCTTCGCGGCTTTCGCCCTTGCCGATGGCGACGTAGGTTTCAAGGGCTTCCTCCAGCGCGGCGCAGGCGTCGCGCCACTGGCCGTCCTGCGCGAGGGCCACGCCGAGATTGCCGAGGGAAAAGGCGAGATCTTCCCGGTCGGGGAGCTGGCGCCGAAAGGCCACGGCCTCGCGGTGAAAGGCGATGCCGCCCTCCATGTCGCCGAGCTCTTCGTGGATGCGGCCGAGATTGTTGAGGCAGGTGCCCACCTGCTGCGGCACCGGCCCTGCCTGCGTCTCCCAGATGGCCTTGGCGCGCAGGATGAGCGCCTCGGCGCGGGCGAAATCGCGCGCCCGGTACGGCGCGGCCGAAAGCCGGAAGAGCGCGCCCGCGAGCTCGGGCGAGTCCGTGCCGTAGAGCCTTTCGGCGAGCTTCGCCGCCTCCTCGCCCGCGGTCGCGCTTTCGGCGGTGGCGCCCGTTTCCGAAAGGGCGAAGCACAGGTTCTGGAGCACATGGCAGCGGAGCGGCAGCAGGGACGCCTCGGCGCCCTCCAGGCTGTCCGCGGCCTCGCGCAGGGCGGCGATGCCGCCGGCCGCATCCCCGAGAGCCACGCGCGCGCGCCCGAGGCCATCCAGCGCCAAGGCCCGCAGCCGCACGGCCTCGAACGTGGCTTCCCACGCCCCGGCGGCCAACGCGCCGAGTGCATCGGCTGCCTCCCGGAGCTTGCCCTCGCGCATGAGGTCGAGGGCGCTTCGCACGGCCTGCGCCCGGGCTTCCGAACTTTGTTCTGCCATGGCGCTCAGGCTCCTTCTTCCAGCAGGTTGAGACGGCGGATGTCCGGCTCCCGCACATGGGCCATGATGGCCGGCCCATGCGCCCAGAGCCACGCGCCCGGAGCTTCGCTCACGCCGATGAAGCGCAGGTGGTCGGCCACGTCGGCGCAAAAGGCCTCCACGGGCTCGGCCGCCGCCATGTCTTCGGGCCCGCGCAGGGGCTGGGCCGCCAAGCCGTCCAGCACGCGTCCGAGGGAGGTCCCGAGGAGGGGCAGCTCGCGCCCGACCTTGGGCGCCCACTTGTAAAAGGGCATGTAGCGGCGGTTGAGCAAAAAAACGAGGCCGAGCGCCGCTTCCGCAAAGCGCGCCGCCGCCAGCATGGCCGAGGGGCCGTCGCCCCGGCCGAGTGCGCGCGGCAGGTTGTACTGTCCGGCCTGGGCCGCGAGCATTGCTTTTGTCGCCAGCTTTTTCAGCCAGACATCGCGCGGATAGTAGGCGAGCAGCGCCTCGCGCCAGGCGCTGAAGCGGCCGTCCGCGTCCTCGAACACTTCGCCGTTGGTGGCCGCTGCAAGCCTGTGCTCGGGGATGGCGAGCCACTGGCGCCATGTTGCCGGCGGCGTGTCAAGGCCGGTGAAAAAGGCGTAAAAACCATCGACGGAAAGCGGGCCCACACGGCCCAGCCGGGCTTGGGGAGCAAGGCGCGATGGATAGCCCTCGAACTCCGCCGGCAACGCCGCGAAGGCCCGCTCGATGCGCTCGCCCCCGGCGCGCATGACCTCCCGGGGCAGCCAGAGGCAGAAAGCCGCGCCGAAATCGTGATCCTGCGAGACGGCGTCGTCGCAGCCGAGGCATTCCGAGCCCTCGCCCGCGAGGCCGGCCGCGGCCTTTGCCATCACATCCGGCATGGCCGCCACGAGCGCCGGGCGCGAGGCCGCGTAAAAGGCGCGCGCCAGTTCAAGGCCTTTCATCTTCAGCGCTCCTTTCCCGCTTTTTGCGGGCCCTGCGTGACGGCTTGGCGCCGCCCAGGCCGCGCACCTTGCGGAAGATGGTGCTCCTGTCCATTTCGAAATGCCGGGCCAGCTCGCCGATGCTGCCGTAACGCCGAAGGCCCGCCTCCAGCACCTGGCCTTCCACTTCCTTCATGATGCTCTTGAGCGAGCGGCCCTCGATGTCGGGCAGGCGGAAGGGCGCGGGCGCGATGTCGGGCGCCGGCGTCTCCGGGCGGATGCCCGCGAGGTCGGCCGCCTGGATGTAGCCGCCCTTGCAGGTGACGAGCAGGCCCTGGATGAGGTTTTCGAGTTCGCGCACATTGCCCGGCCACGCATAGCCGCGCAGGATGTGCTCCACCTCTTCCGAGAGGCGCGCCTTTTTGTGGAAGCGCTTGCCGTAATAGGTGAGGAAGCCTTGGGCCAGCGGCAATATGTCAGCCTTGCGCTTGCGCAGGGGCGGCAGGGTGAGCACCGCCACCTTGAGCCGGTAATAGAGGTCGGAGCGGAAGCTGCCGCGCTCCAGCTCCTTTTCCAGGTCCTTGTTGGTGGCGGCGATGACGCGCACGTCCACCTTGCGGGGCACGGTGGCGCCCACGCGCAGCACTTCCCAGTCCTGCAGGACGCGCAAAAGCCGCGTCTGCATGGGCATGGGGAGCTCGCCCACCTCGTCGAGGAAGAGGGTGCCCCCGTTGGCGGCCTCCACAAGACCGGCCTTGCCGTTCTTGCTCGCGCCGGAGAAGCTGCCCGGCACATAGCCGAAAAGCTCGGTCTCGATGAGGTTTTCGGGGATGCTGCCGCAATCCACCTTGATGAAGGGGGCGTCCGCGCGGCCGCTCAGGTGGTGGATGTGGCGCGCCATGACATCCTTGCCCGTGCCTGTCTCTCCCAGGAGGAGCACCGTGGCGTCCGTGCGGGCGATGTCCGCGGCCTCGCCGTAGAGGCGCTGCATGGCCTGGCTCTGGAGGACGCGCGGATACTGGATGGCGTCGGGCACGGCCGCGTCGCTGTTGAGGGCCTGGAAGGTCTCGAGCAGTTCCTTCTGGGCGGTCACTTCCTCGCGCAGTTCGCTCAAGACGGTAATGTCGCGGATGATGGTGACGACATAGACCACCTCGCCGGCGTCGTTCTTGATGGGGTAGCCGTCGAGGAGGAGGATGCGCCCGTTGTAGAGATGCTGGACGCTCGCCACCTTTTCGCCGCTGTTGACCACCTTGGCGTTGAGCACCACGTCGAAGATGCCGTTCTGGACCATGTCCTGCACGCGCTTTCCGAGGATGTCCTCCTTGGGGATGCCGGTGAGCTCGGAATGGCGCTTGTTGACAAGAACAACGACACCGCGGGCGTCTGTCACGCAGACAGCGTCGCGGAAGGTGTCATAGAGCTGTTCGATGTAGTCCGCAAGCATGGGGGGGTTATACATGTATCCGGCCTTGCGGGAAAGCCTTTTTCGCCCCGGACCATCCGGGTCTGCGCCCGGCGCGCGGCCGGGCATCCCCCCGCGGGGGAGGGGATGCCCGCCGGGCTTGAATTAGCCTCCGTAGCCGAGTACCCGGGGCAACCAGGTGGCGATGGAGGGGAAGAAGGTGAAGATGAGGATGGCCAGGGTCAACGCGCCGATATAGGGCAGCACCGCCACCGAGACCTTTTCCACAGGCAGCTTGGAGAGCCTGGACGCCACAAAGAGGTTCACCCCGAGCGGCGGCGTGAGCATCGCCACGTTGTTGGTGACAACGAGGATGATGCCGAAGTGGATGGGGTCGATGCCGAGCTTGAGGATGAGCGGCAAAAGCACCGGCACGAGGATGATGATGGTGGCCAGCGTCTCGAGGAACATGCCGAGCACGTAGAGGATGGCGATGATGAGCAACAGCACCACTTCTGGCGTGGTGGAGAAGCCCAGCACCAGCGAGACGAGCTTTTGCGGCGCCTCCTCATAGGTGAGGATCTTGCCGAACAGGGTGCTCGCGCCCACGATGAGCAGCACGCCGCCGCAGATGATGGCGCCCTCGATGAGCGACTTGTAGATGTGCTCCCACTTGAGGGCGCGGTTGATGACGATGCCCACGAAGAGCGCCCACACGATGCCCACGATGGAGGCCTCCACCGGGGTGGCCATGCCCGTGTAGATGGAGCCCAGGATGAGCACAGGCGTCATGAGGGCGAAGAAGCACTTGCCGCAGGTGCGCAAAAAGGTGGGCAGGTGGAAGGGCGGGGCGTCCTTGTCGCCGGCGAAGCCGTTTTTCCTGGCGAGCATATAGGCCGTGCCGCACATGAGGAAGGCCACGATGAAGCCGGGGATGAAGCCCGCGGTGAACATGGCCGTCACCGAGAGGTTGCCCAGAATGGCGTAGATGATCATCGGGTTGGACGGCGGGATGAGCACGCCGATGGTGCCGCCCGACGAGGCCACGGCCGCCGAGTATTCCCTGGAATAGCCGTTGCGGATCATGGCCGGGATGAGGATGGTGCCCACGGCGGCCACCGTGCCCGGGCCGGAGCCGGAAATGGCCGCGAAGAAGGTGGAGGCGAGCACCGTGGTGATGCCGAGGCCGCCGTAGGAGCGGCCCACGATCTGCTTCACCACGTCCACGATCTGGCCTGTGATGTTGCCGTATTCCATCAGGGTGCCGGCCACCACGAAGCAGGGGATGGCCAGCAGCGGGAAGAGGTTGAGCCCGTCAAAGAGCGTGTTGTGGATGATGGAGAGCGGCAGGATGTCGCTGCACAGGATGGCGGCGATGGCGGAAATGATCAGGCCCATGAAGATGGGCATGCCGATGAGGAAGCACGCGAGCAGCGCGAGCAGGGCGATTTCAAGCGGCGACATCAGACCATCTCCTCGAATTTGACGAGATCGCTCATGGTGCCGGCTTTCCAGTGGACGTAGTACTGTTCGATGAGCCGCCAGCTCATGAGCGCGAAGCTGAAGGGGATGATGGCCTCCACCCAGGACTTGACGATGCCGAGCGTCGGGGACATCTCGGGAAATTCCAAGCCGTCGAGGATGACCTCGACGCTGTTGATGACGATGAAGATATTGAAGGCGACCCAGATGGCGTCGCAGATGGTGAGGAAGAAGAGGCGCCCGCGGGTGTCGAGCTTCAAAAACTGCGCGGTGATGCGCACATGGATGCGCCGCTTGACGCACAGGGCCGCGCCCACATAGACGGCCCAGATGAAGGAATAGCGCGAAAGCTCCTCCGTCCAGGCGAGGGCGGAGCCAAAGATGAAGCGGATAAAGACCTGGATGATGAGGCAGAGGATCATGAGCCCCACCAGCGAGGCGGAGACCCACTCCTCAAAATTGTCATAGAAGCGTCGCAAAAAGCCCATGTTGTCATCCCCCCGTGACGACACTCGTCCCCCGACGGCGGACTGAGACCCGGCGGCGAACTGAAAAAGGAGCGCGGCCGGGGCGCCCCGGCCGCGCGGACTTAGCCTATTGCACGGGCTGCTGGCCCATGGCCTTGAGGGCGGAGTTCACCATGTCCTTGCCGCCGACCTTGTCATAGAACTGCGGCCAGGTGGAACGGGCCTGCTTTTCCCACTTGGGGAGGTCTGTGGGGGTGCCCTTCACCATGCCGTGCTCCTCGCACTGCTTGAGGGCGAGCTGTTCCTGCTCGGCGATCCAGTTCCACTCATGCTCCAGGGCCTCACGGGCGGCGCGGTCAACGAGCTCGCGGGTCTTGGGGTCGAGCTTCTGGTACCACTGCTCGGAAACGAGCAGCGGGCCGGTCCAGAGCAGGTAGGGCACGTCGGTGATGTACTTCTGCACTTCCCAGAACTTCTGGTCGCGGTTCACCGCATGCGGGTTTTCCTGGCCGTCGATGACGCCCTGCTGGAGGCCGTTGAAGGTTTCGGACCAGGCCAGCGGATGCGGCTCAACGCCCCAGGAGCGGAAGGCGGCGAGCTGCATTTCCACGGGCGGCACGCGCATCTTCAGGCCCTGGAGGTCGTCGATGGTGTTGATGGGGTGCTTGGAATTGGTCAGCACGCGATAGCCGCCGAGCAGCCAGCCCAGGGGCCGGGTGCGGCTTTCCTTGGCGATCTGGTCGGCGAGCTTCTTGTTGAATTCCTCGTCGCGGAGCAGCGTCTTGGCGTCATCCGTGGTGGGGAAGAGATAGGGCAGGTAGAAGATGCCGGCCGAGGGCGCGAAGGGCGTCACATTGCCCGTGCTCATGACGCCGAGCTGGATCTCGTTGTTGCGCAGCTGTTTCACGTTGGCCTGCTCGTCGCCCATGGAGCCGCCGTAGAGGGTCTGGACGGTGATCTGGCCGTTGGAGTCGCGCTCGACGATCTCCTTGAACTTGTTGATGGCCGTGGTCATCTGGCTGCCTTCTGGGTTGGCCGTGGCTGCCCGGATGGTCTGCTTCTTGTACTCTTCCGCGCCAGCCGTGCCGACGCAGAGGCTGATGACCGCCAATGCGCAGAGAAGAAGGGAACAGCGTTTCATGGGAACCTCGTTTCGGCCGGTCATTTATCCGCCGGGGGAGGAGGCCGTTCCCGGCCCCGGCGGTTTGTGGGCTGGGGCTATTCGAGGCCGAGCAGCTTGGCCGCGTTGTTGTACATGATGTTTTCACGCACGGCCGGCTCGAAGGGCAGGCGCTTGTACAGCGCGATCTGCTCCTGAAAATCCATGAAGGGCGCGGCGCTCGCGAAAAGCAGCTTGTTGCCGATAAGCGTGTTGGCCGCCTTGATATAGCCTTCGGAGAAGGGCTGCTCTTCGTATTCCGCCAGGTCCATATAGACGTTGCGGTTGCGGTGCACCACCATGATGGCGTCGTTCACGAAGGGGTAGCCGCCGTGGCTGATGACGATCTTGAGCTGCGGGAAGTCCGCGGCCACCCGGTCGATGTGGCGCGGGTGGGCGTCGTCCATCACCGCGTCGCGCACGAGGGTGGCGGGCCCGGTGGTGATGACGATGGGCACGTCGAGCTCGCAGCACTTGGCGTAAATGGGATAGTATTTGGCATGGTTGGCCGGGATGCGCGCGAGATAGGGGTCAATGGCGGCGCCCCGCATGCCGTGGGCGACGACCATGTCGGTGAGGGTGGCGAGCGCGTCCATGCCCTTGTGCGGGTCAAGGCCGGCAAAGCCGATGAAAAGGTCGGGATAGGCGGCCATGAGCTCGAGGATACCGGGATTGCTGGACTTGAGGCCATAGGTGGTCTCGGCGTCGCGGCCGGTCACCACGCCCTTGACCACGCCACACCGGCGCATGTCGGCCACGATCTTCCCGATGGGCTCGGGCTTGGCGCGGTCGGCGAACTTGAAGAGCTCGAACATGGGGCTGAACACCCCGTTCTTGGCGAGCATGCCCTGCACGGCCTCGGGCGTGCTGGGACGGAAGCGGAAATCGATGATCTTCATGGCAATTCCCTGTCTGGGGCACGCGCCGCGGCCGGCAGGGGGCCGGATGGGACGAGCGCGGAGCCCGGAGTGTTTGTTCTTCCCCAAGCAGGATTCATGCCTGTTGTGAAAACGCGGACAATTCCTAAGTAGGTCATGGGTGGCAATCCTCGTTCACCACGGGATGCCCGCGCCCCGCGCGGACTTGGGGCCGCGCCTGTCCCACGCTTGCTCTCGCGCGCCAGATGCCCATGGCAGCAAAACACCCACCGGCGGCGCAGGTCAACCACAGGGCCGCATATTCTTGTAATCAATTGAAATGAATTGATTAAAATGAGGAATACCCGCGACCTGGAGTGGTTTTTTTGCACAAGGGAAGTTTTTTATTTTTCTTTGTGATTCAGGGATGTTAGTTAACAAAATTGGCTGAATGATGCAAAAAAGCACAAGCAGGCACCCCGAGTGTGGAAGAATGCAACATCCTTCCCCCGCGGCGCGTCACGTTTTAACGCCCAAAAACGAAAAAGCGCCCGGGGGGGCCACGGGCGCGAGGGGTGGGGAAGGGAAAAAGGCTTTTTACTGCGCGATGTCGCGCAGGCGGCGCATGATGTCCTCCACGAGGTTCGCGCCTTCCATCTCGTAGATGCGGCCGAGATAGCCGTACTTGGGCTGCCCCATGCGGTGATAGGTCAAAAGCTCGTATTCCACATTGGGGCGCCTGGGCACGAATTCCCGGATGGCCTGGATCTCGGCCTCATTGTCGTTGAAGCCCGGGATCACCGGGGTGCGCGCCCGGATGGGCAAGAGGGGGAAGTCCTCGCAGACGCGGCGGAAATTGTCGAGGATGCGGGCGTTGTCCACGCCGGTGAACTTCTTGTGCAGCGCGGGGTCAAAGCACTTGATGTCGAAGATCAGGGCATCCAGCGAGGCGCAGGCCTCGGCGAGGCGT
The DNA here is from genome assembly GCF_011039155.1 of Desulfovibrio sp. ZJ746. Taxonomy (NCBI): domain Bacteria; kingdom Pseudomonadati; phylum Thermodesulfobacteriota; class Desulfovibrionia; order Desulfovibrionales; family Desulfovibrionaceae; genus Desulfovibrio; species Desulfovibrio sp. ZJ746. The sequence continues at coordinate 379,898 of NZ_JAAKEK010000001.1, forward strand.
TCATACGGGTAATAGCCGCAGGTCTCGATGGCCGTCTTGATGCGGCGCCGCCTGGCCTCGCGCAGCAGGGCCAGGGCGAAGTCGGGCTGGGCCAGGGCCTCGCCGCCGGAGAGGGTGAGGCCGCCGCCCGAGCGGTTGTAGAAAACGCCGTCCTCCTCCACCTTGTTGAGCACGGCGTCCACGGTCATGCGCTCGCCGTAGACGCTCTGCGAGCCCGAGGGGCAGGCGTCCGCGCACGCGAAGCACTGTTCGCAGGCGCGCGGGTCAAAGGCGATGAGCCCGTTCTTCAGGGTGAGCGCCCCGCTTGTGCAGGCGTTGACGCAGCGCCCGCACACCTCGGCCGTGAGGCAGCGCATGGGGTTGAAGGCGTGCTCGGGCTCGTGGCGCTGCGATTCCGGGTTGCTGCACCAGCGGCAGCGCAGGGGGCAGCCCTTGAGGAAGACCAGGGTGCGGATGCCCTTGCCGTCATGGACGCTGAATTTCTGGATATTGAAGACGATGCCGGTAGTTTGCGCGTCGCTCATGCCAGGGCTCCACGGATTGAACGCAGGGGCGCCCCGCATCGGCCGCGGGGGCCGGACGCAGGGCGCAAGACCGGGGGGAGGCGCCCCTCCCCCCGGCTGTTGTTCCACTTAGAAGGCGCTGTGCTCGGTGCGGTCGATGATGTCGTTCTGCAGGTCGCGGGAGAGATCGCAGAAGTAGGCGCTGTAGCCGGCGATGCGCACGAGCAGGCTGCGGTAGTTGTCCGGCTCCTTCTGGGCGTTGAGCAGGGTCTGCCGGTTGACGATGTTGAACTGGAGGTGCCACAGCTTGAGGTCGCACCAGGTCCTGATGAGGTTGATGATCTTTTCCGTGCCCTCGTCGCCCTCGACGCACTTGGGCGAGAGCTTGATGTTCAGGAGGCGCGAGGCGCGGTTGGTCATGCCGTAGTTCTTGGAGTGGTAGTTGGAGAGCAGCACGGCGGTGGGGCCGTTCTTGTCCGCGCCGTGCGAGGCCGAGGAGCCGTCGGAAAGGGCGGTCCAGGCGTGGCGGCCGTTGGGCGTGGCCGAAACCACCTTGCCGAAGGGCACATGCGAGGTGATAGGCACATAGCGCACGTCCACATGGACGCCGCGCTCGCGGGTGCTCTTTTCCGCCTCCACCTGGGTGAAGCGGTCCACGTCCTTGGCGATGCTGTCGGCATAGGGGTCGTTGTTGCCGTAGCAGGGGGCGTTGCGCAGCATCTCGCGGATGGGCTCATAGCCCTTGAAGTCGGCCTTGCAGGCGTCGATGACTTCCTTGAGGGTCAGCTTCTTCTCGTCGAACACGAGCTTCTTGATGGCCGCGAGCGAGTCCACCACGGTGCCGTAGCCCAGGAACTCGAAGTAGGAGTAGTCCACGCCACCCGGGATCTTCTCGGTGTGCAGGTCGAGCATGTTCTCCATGCACAGGTCGTGCAGCACGGAGGAGAAGGGCGCCGCGAAGTGCTGGGGCCGCAGGCGGTCCACCACATGCTGTTGCTGGAAGGCCTTGCGCAAGAGGTTGAGGTGCTGGGTCTTGTAGGCGTCGTAGAACTCTTCCCAGGTCTTGAATTCCAGCGGGTCGCCGGTCTCCACGCCGATGAGCTCGTCGCCGTAGTGGAGCATGCGGCCGTTGTAGAGCGTCATTTCGAGCGCCGTGGCGAAGTTCACGTACACGCAGCCCGAGGTGTAGGTGTCGCGGTTGGGCATGCGCGTCTCGGTGCAGCCCGACACGGCGTAGTCCAGCGCCTCGTCCACCGGGCAGCCCTTGACCGTGTTCAGGAAGACCACTTCCTCGTCGTTGATGAGCTTGGGGAAGCCGGAGCCGTCCTTCACGGTCAGCGCCACCTCATAGAGGAAGCGCTCGGGCGAGCGGGAGTGGATGCGCGCGGCGAGGTCGGGATAGTTGAGCGGGAACTCGCGCTTGGATTCGAGGAAGAGATAGGTGAGGTCGTTGGTGGCGTCCTCGCCCTCGCGGGTCTGGCCGCCGATGGTCACGGCCTCCCAGTGGGCATAGCCCTCCTGGAACTCCACGCCCGTGGGGTTGATGTAGAGGTCGATGAACTGGGCCATGTCCACCCACATGCACTCGAGCAGCTCCTTGGCCTGCTCGCGGGTGAGGCGGCCTTCCTCGATGTCCTTCTTGTAGAAGGGATAGAGGTACTGGTCCATGCGGCCGTTGGAGATGATGGCGCTCGCCTTCTGCTCCAGGCGCGAGAACATCTGCACGAACCACTGGCTCTGCACGGCCTCGCGGAAGGTGCGCGCCGGATAGGCGGGCACGCGGTCGCAGACCTCGGCGATCTCGAGCAGTTCCTGCTTGCGCTTGGGGTCGGTCTCGTTGGCGGCCATGTTGCGGGCGAGGTCGGCGTGGCGGCGCGCCCAGATCATGATGGCGTCGCAGACGATGACCATGGCTTCGAGGAAGGGCTTTTTCTCCCACAGGTCGACCGAATTGTTGAGGTCAAGGGTGGCGAGCTTGTCCTTGGCCTCCTGCTGGATGGCGAGCATGCCCTTGGTGATGACCTTCTCGTAGTCCGGCACCCACTGGAGGGCCGAGCGGTAGGAGGAGGTCTCGCTGACCACGAACTTGGACTTCAGGCCGCGCTCGTCATGGTAGGTGACAGTGCGGATGTCGGCGGGCAGCACGCGGTTGAGGTGTTCGTGGTAGGTCTTGCCCTCCCAGTAGGGGGCGATGTCTTCCATGACCGTCTTGATGTCTTCCTTGGAGATCTGGAAGGGGCTCTTGTCGCGGTGCTCAAGGTCGGCGAGCACTTCGCGGTAAAAGTCGCCGTCGATCTCGGGATAGAGGATGCCGTAACGGCCGAGCTTGCCCACGCGGCCGGCGAGCAGCTGGTCGGGCGTGATCCAGACCGTGATCTTCTCGGCCACGTTCTTGAGCGCCTTGGCCCAGCGCAGGGTGAGCAGCTCGCCCTCGGTCTCGCGCATGGACTCGGTGAAATACTTGGCCCGCTCCACATCCACATGCGGGAGGGTGAACTGGTTGCGCTCAAGGATCTTGTAGATGCGCTCGCGGCCCTCACGGTTGACATTCTTGTTGATGACGCGGTCTTCCTGCGGCGACATGCAGCTGCACTGGCTCATAATGGCTTTCTCCTCAGCAGTATCATCTCTGAATACGAACATCTTGGGCGCTTGTGAGAAAACGCCCATGCGCCCCCTCTAAGCATCAGCCATGCCAAGAGGATAAGTTGTTGATTTTTCAGGGAGTATGCAGAAAATTCACCGAAAGCGGGCCGCAAATCCGCAAGGGCCGGATGGCAAAAAAACACAAATTTTTGTGAATATCCTTATATTTCCTTATGTTATTTCATATAGTGCATTTTTACAACAGTTTTTCCGCAACAGTGCGTCAGACAGGGGCGCGCCGCCTCAGGCCGCAAGGCCGCGCGCCAGCAGCATGACGGCCGAAAGCGCGATCATCAGCAAAAGCAGGCGCCGGAAGAGCAGGGCATCGACCTTGCGCACGATGGGCACGCTGGCCACGATGCCGAGAATGCCGAACAGGCCCCCCAAAAGGCCGTCGCGGAGCAGCTCCGGGGTATAAAGCCCCGCGGCCCACTGCGCCTGCAATACGCCAAGCATGGAGATGAAGGCGGCGAGATTGGCGCCGCCGATGGTGCTCTCCTTGCTCCAGTGGCGAAGATAGGCATAGAGCACGAGCGGCGGGCCGCCCATGCCCACGGCGCTCATCATGATACCGGCCATGAAGCCGCAGGGCGCGCTCCACCAGCGGCCGATGGGCGCTTGCGCCACATGGAGGCGCCCGGAAAGGAATTGCCAGAGGAGGAAAAGCACAAGGCTCGCCCCGGCGGCAAGCATGAGCAGCCGCGGGCCCGCGTGGTTGAGAAAGGCGTTGCCGAGGGGCACGCCGGGCAGCCCCGCCAGCCCGAGGCACACTGTTTCCAGCCAGGGCACATCGCGGCGGTAGACGAAACCGAGCCCGAGCAGGATGGCCGCGCCGCTCAGGCAGCCGAGCAGGATAGCCTCCCGCGCGGGCATGACGAGGGTGAGCAGGGGGATGGCGAAGAGATTGCCCCCGAAGGAGGTCAGGCCGGTGAGGAGCCCGCCGAGGAACCAGGTGGTGTTGAGATAGAGAAAGAGCAGGAGGGTCATGGATGCCTCAAGGCGCGCGAAAACGCGGGCGCCCCCCGGACAACCCCTCATGAGGCGGCTGCCGGGCAGGGCCGTTATTTGCGTGATGCCGGGGACGGGTCTCTTCTTCTAATTCGCAGCCTTGAACACGGCGCAGGCGTCCTCGCCACCCAGGCCCTCCGCCTGTGCTTTTTTGAACATGCCGAGGGCGTCTTGGGTGAGGCGCGGCTCGCAGCCCCAGGCCCGGGCCATGGCGCAGCCGAGGCGCAGATCCTTGGCGGCGAGGTCCACGGCGAAGCGCGGGCTGAAATCGGCGGCCGCCATCCACGGGCCGCGCACGTCCATCTGGAAGCTGCGGGCGCCGGTATCCTGCAAAAGGGGCAGCAGGGTCTCCGGCTTCATGCCCGCGGCCTGCCCGATGCGCAGGCTCTCGGCAAGCACGGCCAGGTTCGCCATGCCGATCATGTTGCTCAAAAGTTTCACCGCACAGGCCGCGTCCACGCTCTCCACATCATGAGGCTGCCCGATCTTTTCGAGCAGCGGCCAGAGTGTGCCGACCGCCGCCCTGTTCCCGCCCACGAACAGCGGCTCCTCGCGCTTCATGGCCATTTGCGGCGTTTTCCCCACCGTGGCCTGCACATAGGCCACGCCCTTTGCGGATGCCGACGCGGCGAGGCTGTTTGCCGTGGCCGGGTCGATGGTGCTGAACTCGAGATGGATGCTGCCGGGCCCCATGGCCGCATACAGGCCCTCGCCGTCCGCGCCCAGCACGGCCTCGCGCACATGCCCGGGCAGGGGCAGGCAGGTGCAGAGCACGTCGCAGTGGGCGAGCTCCCGCACGCTCGTCGCCACGCTGGCGCCGTCCGCGGCGAAGGCGGCGGCGCATTCGGGCCGGCGCGTGAAGACGGTGAGCTCTTCGCCCGCCAGCAGGATATTCCGCGCCAGCGGCGCGCCCATATTGCCAAGACCGAGGAATGAGAAGCGCATTTCCCCTCCGAAGGGCCCGCCCGGTGGCGGGGTTGGCCGCCTTCCGCGCCCGCCTGCGCGCACGCTCGCCCAGGCGGAGGCTAGGGCAGCATGGGGGCGCGGAAAGCACGCGGGTTTTGCGCAAACCCGTGTGCACTATCCATGCCAGCGCGGGGCCAGTTCGTGGCCAGCTCGGGCGACTGCAAGACGCTATTTTTCCTTTTGTGCCCCACACCTTGGCCTCTTGGCACGGCCTATGCTTTATCCTGTATACCGCGGGTGAAAACTTCCCCGCGCCGGGCAAAAAATTATACAGGGAAACAGGCCGGCCGGCCGGGGGCAACAGGGAAGAGGCAAGCCCCTGGCCGCGAAAACCGGCATGGTTGGAGGAAATATCATGAGCAGCTTCGTGTTTTGTATGATTTTTATACAGGTGAGCATTTTTTTTATAGCCGGCTTTCTCGGGCTCACGTCGCTCTATTATGTGCTGCGTGACCGTCGCCAGGCTGTGGCCCTTTCCGCGCGCAGCGTGAGACGCAACCGCTTCCGCCAGCGTCGCACCGGCATCCTGCCTTCGGATCTTTCACTTTCAGGCCGCCCGTAGACGGCCGTGATATAAAGGAGCACCCCATGCGCATGGAAGCTGCATACAGTGCCACCATGATGGAAAACGGGAGAAGGGCTTATCTCGCCGCTCCCGCCATGAATACCGATCTCACCCTTGAAGCCATTGACCGCAAGCATGCACGCCGGGAGGGCGCCATGTATACCAGCAATGATTCGCCGCGCAGGATGCGGAGATATGCTCTCGGCGCCGCTCTTGCCGTACTGGCGCTGTTCCTCACGCCGGCCCTGCTCGAGCAGCAGTCGGTCGCCGCCGGGCATGCCGCGCTTATGCCCCGCATCGAGCAAAGGGCGGCGGCCCCGCACACCGTCCCGGCAGCCCTTGCGCCGGCCACCACGGCGCAGGACGGCGCCACGCAGGCCCCGGCGGCTTTTTCGGATGCGCTGGCCGCCGCCCCCGCGGGCGCGCAGTGCAACATGCAAGCCCATTCCTGCAGCGTGCCCACCACTGCGGGCGTGCAGGCCCTGAACCCCGGCGAGACGGCCGTTGCCTTCGGTTTTTCGCAGACCCTGCGCGGCGTGAGCCACAACGAGCGCCTGTAATATTTCAGGTTTTCGGCACAGATATACAGAAAGGGCCGTCCCTCGGGGCGGCCCTTTCGCGTGCGCGGCGCCGGGGGGCCGCTCAGTTCTCCTTATGCCCCGCGGTTACCAGGCCGAGACCCTCAAATATCTCGTAGATGCCGAAGCCGTACCAGAGCGTATAGAGCACATAGAAGGCCAAAAGCGCGCAGACGAGCAGGATATGCTCGGACATTTTCGCGGGCTCGATGCCGTAGAAGTTGTTGCCCGGCTCAATGGCGCGGGTGAGCACCTGGTCCACGGCCTTGGCGTCGGCCACGCGCTGCTGCTTTTGCAGTTCCTTGATGCAGGGCTTGAGCAGGTACCACCAGGCGGAGGCCACTTCGAGCGCGGGCGCGCCGCCGTAGTTTTCGCTCACGGCCGCGCCGTCGTTGTGGTAGAGCCGGTCGGCGACTTCCGTGGCCGCGGTGAGGATGGCGCCGAGGTCCCCCGTGAAGGCGAGCGCCGCGCCCTGTTCCTCCACGCGGGCGCCGACCCGCTCGAGCAGCTGTTTTGCCAGCGGCGCCAGCGCCGGCTTTTGCAGCGTCACCTTAAGGGCCACCTGCCGGCCCATGAGCGGGGCGATGTCCTTGAGCACGGCCGGGATGAAATACGACGAGCCCTTGGAAAGCTCGTTGAACACCTCGTCCGCATATTCGAGGCCCGTGAGGTGCCGGCCGCCCTCGCCGCGCATCACCGGGGAGAGGATGAGCCAGAAGAGCACAAGAAAACTGCCCAGCAGGGTCACGCCCTTGAGGAAGGGCGCCCTGTTCCTGACGATGCCGGCCATCACGCATTCTCCCGCAGTTTGCCGAGGTTCAGGAAGAATTTGCTGCACACCCAGAGGCCGAAAAAGGCCACCACCACCCAGAAGACCACATTGCCCACGGCCTCGATGCCGTTGACGAGGGCCGCCGGCAGCGTGAGGAATTCGAGCTCCACAAGTTTCTTGGGCAGGGTGGCCGCGCGGTTGACGAAGCCCGCGATGATGGAGACGGCGTAAAAGCCCTTGATCTGGTTGGCCCTGACCACCGAGGTCGTCAGCGCGCCCACCTGGATGCCGAGCAGCGAGCCCAGGAGCATGCCGATGGCGAGCGTGTAGAACACATAGCCGTACACGGCGTATTGCCCCACCGCCGCGAAGCCGGCCGTGAAGATGATCTGGAAAATATCGGTGCCCACGGTGGTCAGCGACGACACGCCGAACACATAGACGAACATGGGGAAGGTGACGAAGCCCCCGCCCACGCCCATGATGGCCGCAAGAAAGCCCACGAACACGCCGCCGCAGGCGACGATCCACGCGGAGATGCGCCGGCCGCCCGGAATGACGCGCCGGTCAAAGGGAATCATGGGCGGCAGCGCCACGGCCTGCATGCGCCGGGCGATGCCGGTGAGGCCAGCGGCGGTGGCGTCGGTCTCGTGGGACTGCGCGGACGCCGGCTGGCGGGAGCGGAGAAAGTCCGCCAGGGCGTAAAAGCCGAGAAAGCCGAGCAGGAGCGCGTACACCGAGCTGATGAACAGCTCGGAGAGCAGCGGGTTGGCGTCATAGAGGCCCTTGTTGAGCGCGCCGCCGATGAAGGTGCCGGCGATGGAGCCGGCCAGGAAGCTGAATGCCAGCCGGACGGAGACATTGCCGAGCTTCTTGTGGATGGTGGTGCCCATGATGGCCTTGGCGAAAATATGGAAGAGATCCGTGCCCACGGCCAGAATGCCCTTGACGCCTACGGCCATGAGCGCGGGCGTGATGATGAAACCGCCGCCGGCGCCGATACAGCCGGTGATGAGGCCGGCCGCCACGCCTACGCCGATGGCCGCGAGGAAGATGGGCAGCGTGTAGAAGGCCGGCGCATAGGCGGCATGGCCGCCAAGGATCTCATGCGGGTCATACGCCTCCGCGATGCAGCAGAGAAAGATGGGCGCGGCCAGCGCAAGAACGAGCAGCAGCTTCTTGTGGTTTTTCAGGATGGAAGTGGAGACTTCAAAATCCCAGCGGGCATAGGCCTCGCTGCCGGCAAGGAGAAAGTGATACAGTTGTCGGCCAAAACCCATAGTCCCCTGCCCTCCCTCGAAAAGGCGAAATAAGGTTCACGGCCTGTCCCACGACATGCCTGAACGAAAACAGAAATGGTAATGCGCTTTTCTTCGCAAGCATAGCAGGCGGAATATTTTTTGTCAGCAGGGTTTCAGGGCTTTATGCGGTATGCAGGGGAGATGTTTATATAACATATTGAAAACTATGTAAAATTTATATGTGAAAATTTTGTGGATGAGCGTCGGCCTGGTGCCGCACGGGGTACGGAGGCCACCGCATGTGCCGGTACACGCAGGCGGAAATTTCGGCGATCATGCCCACGGCTCCGGCGTCGGAAGTCCCTGATGGATACGGCGCTCGCCAGCAGCGGCCGTCAAGTACAAGGCCGGGCGCCGTGGGGGAGAGGCCGGCGCAGATGGCGTGGCCGGCCTGCCGGCCACGCCTGACGGAAGGGAGGTGCTAGATCTTGTTGGCCTGCTTGCCAGCGAGCCACGCGAAAAGGTTGGCGAAGGCGATCTTCGCCCTTTCCTCCAGCGATTCCTGCGAATAGAAGGCCAGATGCGGCGTGAGGATGATGTGCTTGCAGTGCAGCAGCGGATAGTCCGCCGGCAGCGGCGGCTCCATGTCGAACACGTCGCAGGCCGCGCCCGCGATGGTGCCGGCGTTCAGCGCCTCCGCAAGGGCCTTGTTGTCCACCACCGGGCCGCGCGCGGTATTGATGAGCAGGGCGGTCTTCTTCATCATGGCCAGTTGCGGCGCGCCGATAAGCCCCTTGGTCTCCGGCGTGAGCGGGCAGTGCAGCGAAACGATGTCCGAGCGGCGCAAAAGCTCGTCAAGGCCCACGCTTTCGTCGATGGCCGGGTCTGAGACCGGGCGGCGGTTGTGGGCCAGCACCGTGCAGCCGAAGGCCTTGCAGAGCGCGGCCAGCCGCTTGCCGATGGCGCCCGCGCCGATGATGCCCACGGTCTTGCCCTGAAGCAAATTGGCCCCGAGCCCGGCCTTGGTGCCGCCTTCGCGCACGCGGCGCTCGGCCTCGCCAAGGTGCCGCAAAAGCTGGATCATGAGGCTGATGCAGAGCTCGGCCACGGATTCGTCCGCATAGCCCGAGGCGTTGGAAATGGCAATGCCGCGCTCGCGCGCATCCGCCACGGGGATATGGTCCACGCCGGTGAAGGCCACGTCGATGAACTTCACGTCCGGCGCCGCCGCCAGCACCTCGGCGGGCAGCGGCATGTTGGCGAGCATGAGGACATCGGCGTCCCGCGTCTCGGCCTTGAGCCGCTCCGTATCGGTGGTTTTCTCAAAGGTGGTGAACTCATGACCGAGGGCGCGCAGCCTGGCGGCATTTTCTTCCACAAGCTCGGGGGAGCAGCCGAGGTTTTCCATAAGGACGATGCGCATGTCGCTCTCCTTCAGTTGGGGTTGATGGCGTAAAACCTGTCCGCGTAGCCCGCCGCGAAGAGGATGAGGATGAGGCACGGCAAAAGCCACGTCAGGTAGAAGCGCAGGCAGCGCGGGAATTTCAGGCCCTGCCCCTGGTCGGCCTCGTTGATGAAGTTGTTCCAGCCCCAGCCGCGGCGCCAGCAGCAGAAAAAGAGGAAGATCAGCCCGCCCAGCGGGAGCACATTGTTGCTGACGAGAAAATCCTCAAAATCGAGGATGGTGCTCCCCGCGCCCAGGGGCTGGATGCCGGAGAGCAGGTTGAAGCCGAGCGCGCACGGCAGCGAGAGCAGCCACATCGAGCAGGCGTGCAGCGCGGTCGCGCGCTTGCGCGGCATGCCCCACACGTCCACGCTGTAGGAGATGATGTTCTCGAACACCGCGATGACCGTGGAAAGCGAGGCGAAGGCGAGAAAGATGAAGAACAGTGTGCCCCAGAGGCGGCCGCCCTCCATGTGCTCGAAAATATTGGGCAAGGTCACGAAGACGAGGCCCGGCCCCGAGCCCGGCGCCACGCCGAAGGAGAAGCACGCCGGGAAGATGATGAGCCCGGCCATGAGGCCCACCATGGTGTCGAGGCCCATGATCCACAGGGCCTCGCCGGTGAGGGAGCGGTCCTTGGGCTGGTAACTCCCGAAGATGGTCATGGAGCCGATGCCCACGGACAGCGCGAAAAAGGCCTGCCCCATGGCCGCGTTGCAGACGTTGAAAAAGCCCACTTCCCGGAATTTTTCGAGGTCCGGCATGAGGTAGAAGCGCACGCCGCTCCCGGCGTCGGGCAAAAGCAGGGCGCGGACGACGAGCACCACGAGGATCAGCAGAAGCCCGAGCATCATACCCTTGACCATGCGTTCCACGCCCCGGCGCACGCCCATGGCGCACACGGCGAAGCCGAGGGCCACGGCCACGCTCATGCCACAGACCTGCGTGGTCGCGTCGCCGAGCGCTCCGTTAAAGAAGGCGCCCACGCCCTCGGGCGTGAGCCCGGCGAGCGAGCCCGACACCTCGAACCAGCAATAGGAGAGCATCCAGCCCGTGACCGTTGTGTAAAACATCATGAGCAGGTAGCTCCCCACCAGCGCCACCCAGCCGAAACGGTGCCAGGAGGTGCCCTCGGGCTCGAGCTTTTTCAGGGCGAGGCCCATGTTGAGCCGCGAGGCGCGGCCCACGGCGAATTCCATGATCATGATGGGCAGGATGGCGAAGAGGAAGAAGATATAGACGAGCACGAAGATGGCGCCGCCGAAGGCGCCGGTGATGAAGGGGAAGCGCCACACGTTGCCGAGCCCGATGGCGCAGCCCGCCGAAAGCAGGAGAAAGCCGAGGCGGCTCCCGAGCATCTCGCGGCCGGCGCGGCCGCCCGTGCCGCTCCCCGCGGCCTTGCTGTCCATGATGGCGTCCCCCCTTGATACAGAAAAGCGATGCCCGCGCCCTACTGGAGCCTGAGGGCGAAATTGACGGCGAAGCAGACCGCGATGGCGCACATGACGGGCCGCACGTCCCGGAAGCGCCCGGTGAGGGCCTTGAGGCCCACGAAACTCACGAAGCCGAAGCCGAAGCCCGTGGCGATATTGAAGGTCAGGGGCATGGAGATGATGGTCAGGAAGGCGGGCAGCGCCACGGTGAAGTCATTGAAACGGATGCGGCCCACCTCCTGCATCATGAGCGCGCCCACGATGATGAGCACGGGCGCCGTGGCGAAGGCGGGCACAAGGCTCACCAGCGGCATGAGGAAGAGCGAGAGCAAAAAGAGCGCGGCGATGACCACGGCCGTGAGCCCGGTGCGGCCGCCCGCGGCCACGCCCGCGGCGCACTCAAGATAGCTCGTGGCCGTGGTGGTGCCGAGAAGCGCGCTCGCCATGGTGGCGCAGGAATCCGTCATCAGGGCTCGGTCAAGGCCGCGGATATGGCCGTCCGGCCGCATGAAGCCCGCTTTTTGCGCAAGCCCGATGAGCACGCCCATGTTGTCGAAAAGATCCACCATGGTGAGCGTGAAAATGATGGAAAAGAGCCCGTGGGAGAGGGCGCCCGGAAGATCCATCTGCATGAAAAGGCCGGAGGGAAAGAGCGCGCCCGTGCCCTGCGAAAACGTGGCGGCCGAGGGCGCGGGCGTCACCCCGAGCACCATGCCCGCGACGGTCACGGCGAGGATGCCGATGATCATGGCGCCGGTGACGCGCAGGGCCATGAGCGCCCCGATGAGGAAGATGCCGGCCACGGCCAGCAGGGTGGCGGGCTGCCCGAGGTCGCCCAGGGTCACGAAGGTGGAGGGCGAGGCCACCACCATGCCGCAATTCTTCATGCCGATGAAGGCGATGAAGGCGCCGATGCCCACCACGATGGCGTATTTCAGATCCATGGGCACGGCGTCGATGATCATCTGCCGAAGCCGTGTTACCGTGAGCAACAGGAAGATGACGCCCGAGATGAACACCGCGCCGAGGCCCGTCTGCCAGGTGTAGCCAGCGGGGCCGCACACATAGTAGGCGAAGAAGGCCGAGATGCCGAGGCCCGGCGCCACGGCCACGGGAAAACCGGCCCACAGCCCCATGGCGAGCGTGGCGAGCACCGTCACCCAGACCACGGCCGGCGCGGTCTCGGCCACGGGCATGCCGGCGTCGGCCAGCATGCCGGGCACCACGAAGAGTATGTAGCACATGGCCATGTAGGTGGTGAGCCCGGCCAGGCATTCCGTTTTCACGGTGGTGCCGTTTTCGCTGAGGTGGAACAGGCGTTCGAGCAGCTGCATGAGGGGCCTCCGTCAGTCCTGGCGCCGCGCCTGGCGCTCGGGGGTGTCGCCCGCGGGCTCGCGCAGGCGCTGGGAGCGGGCGGACTGGGCCGCCCGGGCGCTCATGGCATCAAAAAAGGCGCAGCCCCGCCGGCCGCTCTCCTTGACGTGATAGAGGGCGCTGTCCGCGTCGCCGTAGAGGCTGTCGGGAAAGCCCTGGCGGGAGAAGGCCACGCCCACGCTGATGGAGAGCGCGGGCACCCTGTCCTCGGGCCGGCCCAGGGTCTCGTTGATGGCCGCGATCTTGTCGGCGATGACGCGCTCGATGCCCGGGGCGCGGTCCGGGATGATGACCGCGAATTCGTCGCCGCCCAGCCGGATGCAGAAGTCATCGGCGCGGAAGGCCGTGCGCAAAAGCCCTGCCACCCGCCTGAGGGCCGCGTCGCCCGTTTCGTGGCCGTGGAGGTCGTTGACTTCCTTGAAGCGGTCCACGTCGATGAGGATCAGGCCCACCGGATGGTCCTCGCCGTTGAACAGGCCGCGCAGGCCGTCGAAGGCGCTCCTGTTGAGCAGGTCGGTGAGCGGGTCGTGCTCGGCCTTGTGGCGCAGCATCCTGTCCTGCTGCTGCTGGAGGGCGAACATCTCGTTATAGGTGCCGGCCAGCTCGCGGAACTCGCGCGCCCCGGCTGGCGCCAGCGGCCGGCCCTCCCTGATGCAGCGGTCAAAGAGCCGGAGCGGCCGGATGACGAGCAGGATGACCATGGCGAACGTGAGCACCCCGAGCAGCCCGAGCCCCACGAGGGAGAGGCGCTGGCGCGCCAGCACCATGCCGAGCTCGGCGGTGCTCTTCTCCTGCGCCTCATGGGCCCTGGCGAGCACCTCCTCCTGGAAGTGCGTGACCGCGTTGAAGATCTCCTGCTTGGCCTCGCGGTAGTTGCGGTCATAGACCAGTTCGCGCGCGTGGCGCACCTTGTCCGCCGGGGAGAGGTGGCGGTCGTTGGCGTTCAGGCGCGCCTCGCGCACCTTGGCCGGAAATTCGGAGAGGTCGAGGTGCGCGCCTTCGGCGGCGAGGCGGATGGCGTAGATCTCGCGGAAGGTGAGGGCGTTGGAGAGGTCGACGCCGGTGTGGATGCAGTTGTGGTCGCCCGCGCGCACATGCTCGCCGGCGAGCTTTTCCAGCGCCTTTTCGCGGCTCTGGGTGGAATCGAGCTCTTCAAAATAGCGGTCGGCATAGTCCTTGTCGAGGGTCTGGACGAAGAGGCGCACCTGCTCGGTGAGGTAGTCCGAGCCGCGGCGCACGCGCTGGCCCGCGTTTTCCCAGGAGATGTAGTTCTCCATGGCGTCGGTGCTCGCCCGGTACTCCTCGGCCACGTGCATGGTGGTGTGGATGAGGAAGACGAAGAACAGCAGCGTCAGGACAAGGATGACGCTGCTGACGAACACGAGCCTGAGGCCGCTGTCGTGCGCGTTGCCCCCCGCCGGGGCATGGGTGTCGGTGCCTTGGCTCATGTGGGCTCCTTATCCGAGAAAGCCGCGCACTCCCGTAAAGATGACCTGGGCCGCGATGGCCGCGAGCAAAAGCCCGGTGAGCTTGGCGAGCACCGCGATGCCCGTGGCGCGGAGCACCCGGCCCAGCAATGTCGCCATGCGCAAGAGCAGGAACATGCCGAACGCGGCCAGCAGCAGCGAAAACACGCCGAGGGTGAGCTCGTGCGAGCTTCTGGCCGAGGCGCCCATGACCATGACCGCGCCGATGGAGGCGGGCCCCATGCCCAGCGGGATGGCGAGCGGCACCACGCTGATGTCGCCCTCGGTGTGCACGTGGTCGGTCTCGCCGTCGTCGCGCATGAGGGCGATGGCCGTGAGCATGAGCAACACGCCCGAGCCGATGCGGAAGGCGTCCAGCGTGAAGCCGAAGAGCTCGAACAGGCTGGAGCCGAAGAGGTAGAGCACCACGCCGATGACGAAGATGGCCGTGGAGGTCTTGAGGGCGGTCACGTGCTTCTTGCGCGCGTCGTAGTCGCGCGTGTGGCCGAGAAAGGCGCTGAGCACCGCTGGCGGCGTCATGAGCGCGTAGAGCTTGATGCTGGTTCCCACCACATCGCTGATAAGGCCGTCCATGCCGTGTGTGTCCTTTGTGCTTGGGCTTCGTTCTGCTTTTGCGGTGGCGGTGCGCCTGTGCTGCACGGGAACGCCGAAATCATCCGTCAAAAACAGCCTTTTAGGTTCCGGCTACGTCAGAAAATAATTTCCTCGGTCGAGTACTTGAGTACACTCCCTTCGGAAATTATTTTCTTCCTTGCCGGAACCTAAAAATCTTATTTTTTAGGATCCTTCCGGCAACAGCACCCGTCTTCCGCTTCGCTCCAGACGGATTTGAGGAAGACCTGCCCTGCTTTCTATATCATAACCTTGCGCTTTTCCAGAATGGAGCCTCTTTACTGCCGAAGAAAGCCCTGGATGCCCGTGAAGATCACCTGCGCCGCGATGGCCGAGAGCAACAGCGCGGTCAGTTTCGCCATGACCGCGATGCCCGTGCGGCCGATGAGCCGCTGCACCGGGTCGGCGAGGCAGAGCAGCGCCGCCATCCAGATCGAGGCCAAGAGCAGGCAGAAGGTATCGACGAGCAAATCATGCGGCCCAGTGGCCTGGGCGCCCAGCACCATGACCGTGCCGATGGCCGAGGGTCCCATGCCCAGCGGGATGGCCAGGGGCACCACGCTGATGTCCGCGCCGCGCTGCACGGGCGGGGCGGTGTCGTCGTCGTTCATCAGGGAAATGGCCGTGAGAAAGAGCAAAAGCCCCACGCCGATGCGGAAGGCGTCCAGCGTGAAGCCGAACAGCCCGAACAGGTTGGAGCCGAAGACCAGCAGCACCTCGCCCACTATGAAGATGGCGAGCGAGGCCTTGCAGGCCGTGAGGTATTTCTCGCGCTTGGTGTGGCCGCGCATGTGCGAAATGAAGGCGCTGAGCACGGCGGGCGGCGTCATGAGCGCATAGAGCTTGATGGCGAGGCCCACGAGCCGGCCGACGGTGAGTTCTTCCATCATTTCTCCCTGCCGGGCGCGGCGGCGATGCGTTCGGTCCAGCCCGGCGCGCCTGCGGTGTGCAGGCCGTATTTTTTCGCCTTGCGCACCACCGAGGACTGGCTGATGCCCAGGCGCCGCGCGGCCTTGTAGGTGCTCCCCGTCTCGGCGAGCGCGGAGGAGAGCATGTCCCGCTCGAGGCGCTCCACCGCGGAAGTCATGGATTCGCGGGGCGCCGCCGGCTCGGGCAGTTCCTCGGCGGCCTCGCGCATGTAGGAGGGCAGGTCGCCGGGCAAAATGTTCTGCCGCTCGCAGAGCGTGAGCAGGGACTGGATGACGCTCTGGAGCTCGCGCACATTGCCGGGCCAGCCATAGGCGAGGAAGATCTGCTCCGTGCGCGGGTCAAGCCTCTTGGTGGTGCCGGTCTCCTGGCCGATCTTGCGCAAAAAGTGCCAGGCGAGCAGGAGGATGTCGTCCCGCCGTTCGCGCAGGGGCGGCATCTCCACGCAGAGCACGCGCAGCCGGTAGAAAAGATCCTCGCGGAAGCGCCCTTCGGCCACCATGCGGTCCAGCGGCTTGTTGGTGGCCGCGATGAGGCGCGCGTCGGCCGTGATGGGCTGGGTGCCGCCCACGCGGTAGATGGGCTGGCCGTCCAGCACATGCAGGAGCTTGGCCTGCATGGGCAGCGAGAGCTCGCCGATCTCGTCGAGGAGCAGGGTGCCCCCCTGGGCCAGCTCCAGCATGCCGCGCTTGCCGCCGCGCGCCGCGCCCGTGAAGGCGCCCCCTTCGTAGCCGAATATCTCCGATTCCATGAGCGCCGGCGGGATGGCGCCGCAGTTGACGGCCACGAAGGGCTTGTCCGCGCGGGCGCTCATGTCGTGGATGAGCTTCGCCGCCAAGGACTTGCCCGTGCCCGTCTCGCCGAGGATGAGCGTCACGGCCTCGGCCTGCGCGGCCTTGGCGATGTCCTGCCGCACGCGCTGGACGAGCAGGCTCTGGCCGAGCAGCCCGTTCGCGGTCTCGCCCTCGAGCCCCTGGGCGCGCAGGCGATAGGCCAGCGCCTCGACCTCAAGGTTGGAGAGCTTGGTCTGGAGGTTTTCGAGCTCCGTGATGTCGCGGATGGCCGCGATGACCCGCCAGACCTTGCCGTCCGCGTCAAAGATGGGCGTGCTCGTGTTGAGGCAGCGCTTGCCGTTGGAATAGTCGTCGAAGAGCGTCACCGTATGCCGCGTTTCCAGCGCGCGCAGGGTGACGCAGGTCTTGAAGCGGCCCTCGCGCAGGGGTTCGCTCACATGGCGTCCCACCACCTCGCAGGCCCGGATGCCGGCGATGCGCTCCATGGCGCGGTTGATGCGCCGGGTCACGCCCTGGCCGTCGATGACCCAGATGCCGTCATGGATGGATTCCAGCACATTGTCGAGCTCGCGCAAGGAGTGGCTGGCCGCCTGCTCGAGGCCCCCGGGGGGCAGCTCCTGCACGGTGAAGCAGCGCAAGGGCGCATAGGTGACCGCCCCCCCGTCCCCGGCGTCCGCATGGGCGCCCTCTGCGCCGGCCCCCTCGCTGCCCGCTTCGTCCGCCGCGCTCGCCTCCCACCAGTGGAGAAGGTAGGTGGAGCCGCCGCCGTGCCGGAACAGGAGGCGCCCGCGCTCTTTTGCGTCCGCGCGGGCATCGCCATGGCCGTCGAAGCCCTCGAGGGCGCCCTGGCCGAGCCAGGTGGCGAGGGCTTCGGCCGGCGGCGCGCCTGCCGCTTCCGTCGCGCCCGTGAGCTTCGCGCCGCCGATGCCCAAAAGCGCGCGCAGGCCGGCATTGGCGTAGAGCAGGCGCCAGCCCGGGGCGCAGACCCCCCCCGGCAACTGGTCCAGAACGGCGTGGAGGCGGGCCTCAAGAGCGGCGTTGGCTGTCATGGCAGGTTCAGGCGCGGGGGCGCGGGGCCGTCCCCTCTGGCGGGCTCAGCGGCCAAGGGCCGCGGCCTCGTCCACGATCCAGATCAGGTCGCCGATGCGCGGGCGCACGCGCTGGGCGGGCAGCACCGGCTCGGTGAGCAGGTTGAGCGCGTCCGCGAGGGCCGCGTGCTTTTCCGCGCCGGCCACGAGGAACATGCAGAGCCGCGCGTTGTTGATGACCGGCAGCGTCAGGGTGATGCGGTCGGCCTTGCGCTCCGGCACGTACACATCGGCCACGAGGCGCCGCTTTTCCTCCGGCTTTTTCACGCCCAGAAGCGGCGAGCCGGGGAAGATGGAGGCCGTGTGCCCGTCCGCGCCCATGCCGAGCAGGATGAAGTCAAAGCGCGGCAGCTGCCCCTCCGCAAGGCCGAAATCCTCGCGGATCTGCGCCTCGTAGCGGCTCGCCGCCTCCACCGGGTCGGCCTCTCCGCGCATGCGGTAGAAGTGGGTCGCCGGCACGTGGCCCAGAAGCTCGCGCCGGGCCATGCCGTAATTGCTTTCGGGGTGGTCGGGGCCCACGCAACGCTCGTCCACCCAGAAAAAGACCATCTTGTCCCAGGGCAGGCGGTCGGCCCAGTCGCTCTTGGCGAGCAGCTGGAAGAGCGCAACCGGCGTCTGGCCGCCGGAAAGGGCGATGCGAAAGACGCCGCGCTCGCTCACGGCCTCCTCGCAGGCCGCGGCGAAGATGTGGGCGGCGCGCTCCGCCATGGCTTCGGGCGTTTTGTGGATATGGAGCGAAAGATGGATGGAACGGCTGCGGCCCGGCATTGGCGGCTCCTTGCGTTTGGCCGCCCCGAAAAGGGGGCGGCGCAGGGAGTATGCCACAGACCACGCCGGGAGAAAAGCCATTTTTGCCCGGGCCGCGGGGCCGCGCCCGCTCGACATTTTTGCCGAAGCGCCTACCATGAGGTCATCCGAAGCCATCTTTCGGAAGAGTTCCTGCCGACCCTGGAGCTCGATTGTATTGGCGATGTTCCGGCCACGCCGGCCCCGCATGCGGTGATATTTCGCCCGCGCGGGTTCGTCGCTTCTCAACTGTCACGGCAGGAACGGAAAATGCTCCCTCCTCCACTCCTTCTCCCACTCCCGAGTCAAGGCGTCCGTGCGGCATGGGCGCGGCGTTTCGCGTGCCCGGCTGAGGGCAACGCCGAGGCGTCCCAGGAGAAGACCGCAGACCTCTTCAACGGCCCGCGGGCGGTGAAGAATGTGGTCTTTGCGACCGAGCAGAACATCACGGTTGACGGAGCAGCCAATAACCACTTCACATGGACGGGGCAGGGCTCGAGTACGCTGGTCGGCACCAATGGCGACGGTGTGACCGTGACGGTGACCATTGGCGAGGTCAAGGCCGGCGGCACGGTATCCATGAAGGCGACCAGAACCATCTATGATGCGGCTGACGCCTACATTGACGGCGGCCGGGGCTTTGACATCCTCCTTGCCAACAAGGGCACAGGGAGCCTGGGCATCCTTCCTGTGGACAAGGTACAGCGGGTGGAAATGCTCATCCGCTCCGAACGCGAGGACGATGTCAAGAACCTGGGCATCAACCAGCTGGCTTCGCTGGAGATGTACGGCATTATCCTCGGGGGAACCGAAGGGGCGTGGACGGTAGGGCTGAACGGCAACTGGGCGTGGAGTGAGGCCAAGGGCGCCTGGGTCTACAGTAACGACGAGGGTTCGCTCCTGAGCCTGGAAGTGGCGGGGGGCGTTAAGGTGGCTCTCGTGACCCCCGCGTCCCAGATGGAAGTGGAAACCGTTGCCCTTGCCGATGACGCTTCCACCCAGGCCTACCTTGGGGAAGAGGCAATCAACGACAGTCCCCTTGATGCGGACGGTTCCGGCGCCTCAAAAAAAAAACGGCGGCTCCCTTCGGGGCGCCGTCCGCATATCCCCATGCGCATCCTCTTCATCAGCAACTATTTCCCCGGCGATCTCGGGCCGCTGGCGCGCGAGCTTGCGGCCGCGCCGGAAAACAAGGTGCTCTTCGCCTCCACCGGCAGCGCAAGGATTTCGCGCTCCCGGGCGTCAGGCGCGTGCGCCTGAAAAACGCCCCACTTTTCGGCGACGCGGCCCCGGAAGTGCCCGGCCTGTGGGAGGAGACCGTCAGGCGCGGTTCCTGGGGGCTGCGCTCCCTCACCTCCCTGCGCGATTCCTGGGGCGTGCCGGACATCATCTTCGCCACGCTGGCCGGGGGCGCGGCCCTGTTCGCGCCGCAGGCCTTTCCCGGCGCCTTTCTCGCGGGCTATGCGGAAACCGGGCTCAAAAATTTCGCACTCCTGCCCGTGAAGCGCGCCAGGCCTGGGCCATCCTGCAAAGCACGCTCCTTTTGCAGGCCGACCTCTGCTTCGCCATGGGCGAGCGGCAGCGGCGCCTCTTCCCGGGCCCCCTGCGGGAGTCCCTGCGGCTCACCGAGCCCTGTGTGGATACGGAGCTTTTTTCACGCGCGGCCGCGCGGCCGTGGTTTGAAGGTGATTCGACCGATGCCCCCCTGCTCACCCTCGACGCCACCGGCCTCGACGGCGCGGCGCTGGCCGTCTTGCTGCGCCTCGCGCACGCCGTGCTGCGGGCGCTCCCCGCGTGCCATGCGGTCATGCTGACGGAAAACAGCCGCCTTCGGAAGGCGCTGGAAGCCGCGGCCAACACCTGGGCGGACGGCTGCCGCCCGCGCTTTGCGGCGCACGCTTCGCTGCCCTTTGGGCGCTATCGGGATCTTCTGGCAGCGTCCTCGCTCGTGGTCTGCCCGGGGCAGGGCGACGCGGCCGAGCGGGCCATGCTGGAGGCCCTGAGCTGCGAGGCCCTGCTCATGGCGCGGCCGGAAGCGGCAAATTTTTTGCGCCCCGGCGTCAACATGCTGGAATTTCCGGCCAACGATGCCCCGGCCGCCGTGCTGGCGGCGCTCGAGGCGCGCCCGCGCGACGGCGAGCCCGCGCCGCAGGCCCGCATGGCGCGGCGCAATGTGCTCGCGCACTTCAGCGAGGCCGTGGTGGTGCCCCGGCATCTCGCCGGGGTCATGCGGGCCTATGCCGTGTGGAAGAAAGAGCGCGGCGCCTGACGGGCACTTCAGCGCGCCGCGTCGGCTCCTCTCCCGTTATTCCTGAAAAATCGGCAGTTTGCAGAAGCCCACGGGGTGATCGTGCCCCGGGATCTCGCATTTTTGCGTCAAATCGGCCGCGTCGGCCACATGCAGCACTTCCGCGCTCGAAAGCCCCATGGTGCGCCACACCGGCCGGCAGGTGAGGGGGATGCCGGCAAGCACGGCCTGCCCCTCCGGGCTTTGCGCGTCGAGCTCGATGCTCCAGCGGTGGCTGAAGGCCGCGCCGGGATAGACCGGCTCCGCCGCGTTGAGGTGCCGCGTGAGCACGGGCTCGCCGTGGGCGCCGTAGATGGTGGTGTCGAGGTCCATGTTGTTCACTTGGATGCCGCCCTGGTTCTGCCCGCGCATGAGCACCATGAGCAGCAGGGTCTCCCCGTCGGAGAGCAGGCCGGCCTCGGCCTCGCAGCCCTGGATGGGCAGGATGCTCTCCATGCGCTTCAGCGTGGCCTCGTTCTTGGCAAGGACGATATCCGCTGTGGCCTTTTGCCGCGTGACGAGGGCCGCGCGCAGGGTGGCGGCCACCTCGGCCGCATTCACGAGGTGGCGCACCCTCCAGCCGTCCGGCCCGCGCCGAAGCTCGAATTCCAGCGGAAAGGCCACTTCGAGCTGGGGGTGCGTGATCTCCGTCCTGATGCGCGCGGTGTCGCCCTTCGTCTCCGTAAGCGTGAGCCCGGCCGGGAGCTGCGCGAGAAAATCCGGCGGGAAGAGCGCCAGCGGCTGCCGCAGCTTCGCCGCGGCGTCCGGCTCCTCCCCCTTGGCGGGGCCGGCGTCCTTCTCGCGCAGGCGGCGCAAGAGGGCGGTCTGCAACTGCTGGCTCAGCACATGTTCCTGGTCCGGGCCGGCCTTGTAAAAGGGAAAGGCCCCGGCCACGGCGCGCGAAAGCTCGGCGAACAGCGTGCGAAAGTCCACCCGCTTGGCGAGCTCTTCCGTATTGGGAGGCGTGAGCGCCGCCTTGAGCTGTTCCACGGCGTATTCGCTGGTCTGCCGGTATTGCCAGGTGCGCCAGCCGAAATAGCCGCCCGCGCCAAGGGCGCCGGCAAGCAGCAGCACGGCGAGCAGGGTGACGAGCTTGTGCGCGCGGGCCTTGGCCGCAAGGCCTGAGAGGAATGCGGGCATCATGCCCCTCCTTCGTCCCTCCCGCCCGGGGCGCAGGAGGTGAGCGGTTTGCGCCCGCACTCCAGCACCGGCTCCGGCGCGGAAAGGCGCTCATCCATGCCGCGCCCGAAACGGGCGCCGAGGCGCAGGGCCAGCGGGGTGACGCCGCCCGCGGGCCCGAGCGTACAGCGGAACACCGTCCACGCCCCCACCGGGAGCGCCGTGACGAGGCGGCTGCCGGAGGCGAGGGGGCTTGCCGCGCGCCACGTGTTCAGCGGCCCGGCGAGCGTGCCCAGGCTCGCCGTATTGGCGGGCGCGGGCGCGCCCTCCATGCGTCGCAGGGCCCCACGCACCTCCCACCATGTGGTGACATGGCCGGGGAGGCGCGTGTGGGCCACGCGCGCGCAGAGGCCGGCGAGGGAGTGGCGGTTCCAGAAAGTGACGGCAAAGCCGCGCCGGGCCACCCGCCGCGCCTCGGCAAGGGCGGCGGCGAGGCGCCGGGGCTCCCGCAGGTGGAGGAGCACCCAGTCGTACGCGTCGTCCTCCACGGGCAGGCCGTCGTCCCTGCCGGCCATGACCGTGGCCGCCGGGCAGCGTGTTTGCGCGCGCGCCCGGGAGGCCGGGTCGGCCTCCACCGCGTCCACCTCGAAGCCGCAGCCCCAGAGAAAGGGCAGCACCGCGCCCGTGCCGCAATTCACGTCCAGCAGGGCCGCGTCCCGGCGCGGCCACGCGGCGAGGGCGCGCTCCAGGAGGCGCAACTGCGCCGCCAGCACGAAGCGGGCCGTCGCCACGTCGCCGGGGCGGGGCGGGGCTGCGCCGGGAGAGCCTGAAGATCGGGCCATGTGGGGCGCGTGAGGGTCGTCCATGTCCTTCCCCGCTTGCGGCTGCGGAGCTCTTCCGCCCCGCGGGTCAATCATACATGGGCAGGAGCTGAAACACAAAGAGCGTATGGCACACGGCCACGAGGATGCCGTAACAGAGCAGCAGCGGCGTGAGCAGCGGGCCGCCCGGCGCCGTGTACCCGCCCGGGCTGAAGCGGCGCCGGCACGCGCGCAGCAGGAGCGCCGGCACGATGACCGACCACACCGAGGCCGCGAGCCCGGCCCAGCCGATGGCCGCGAGAAAGCCGTCCGGCCACAGGAGGCCGCAGGCCATGGGCGGCACGAAGGTCACGAGCAGGGTCTTGGTGCGGCCGAGGCGGCTGTCGTCAAAATTGCAGAGGTCTGCCATGTAGTCGAAGAGCCCAAGGCCCGCGCCGAGGAAGGATGTCGCCACGGCGAGCAGCGAAAAGGCCTCCAGGAGGCTGAGCACGAGGCCGCTTTTGAGGTTGTGGCCGGCGGCGGCGAGCAGGTCGCCCACATTGCCGCCCTGCATGATGACCGCCTTGAAGCCCTCGCGCGGGATGATGCCGTCCGACGCGGTGATCCACGCGAAATAACAGGCGAGCGCGATGATGGTGCCGTAGCGGAGGCAGGCGTTGATGCCGCGCCCGTCCTTGCCGAGATATTTGACGAGGCTCGGCACCGAGGCGTGGAAGCAGAAGGAGGTGAGATAGGTGGAGAGCGCGCCCCAGATGAAGATGGCCTCCCCGCCCGCGCCCCCGGCGTCCAGCAGCACGTCGAGCCTGAGGTGCCGGAACATGCCGCTCATGGAAAAAAGCAGCGCGAAGACCATGCCGCCCATGAGCACGATGGAGAAGCGGTCCACCGCGCGGGAGCTCCACCAGATGCAGGCCGCCAGCAGGAGCGAGAAAATGAGGCTCGTGAGCAGGCGCGGGGGCTCGCTCCCCAGCACGGGCGTGAGCGCGTGCTGCACCACCGAGCCGCCGCCGCTCACATAGGCGTAGACGAGGATATAGAGCACAAAGGCCACGGAAAGCCCGTTGACCGCGCTCCACGCGGGGCCCAGCAGCTCGCGCACGAGGGTGTGGAAGCTGTCGCCCGGCTGGAAGTGCAGGTTGACCTCAAGCAGGGCCTGGCTCGAGCGGAACATGAAAAACCAGGAGCCGAAAAGCACCACCATGGACCACGAGTACCACATGCCCGCGGAGATCATGGGCAGCCCGAGCATGCCCGCGCCGATGGCCGTGCCGGCGACCACCATGGTGCCGCCGAAAAGGGGGGAGAGTCGCAACGCCATGCCCGCTCCGTTCAGCAAGGGGGAGAGCACGTGGACGCCTGCCGGGCTCTCTCCAATGCCCGCATAGTGGCAGAGTGGGGCGGTGTTGGCAAGCCGGGCGCGCGCAAGGCGAGGGGCCGGAGTGGCCCCGCGGGCACGGCCGGGGGAAGCGTCAGTCGTTGCGCGCCGCGGGCTCTCCGGCCAGTTCCAGCACGAGCGCCAGGGCCTCCTCAAGGCTTTCGCCGCCCGTGAGGCGCAGGTGCGGGGCCAGCGGCAGCTCGGCCTTGACCTCGCCTCCGGCCATATGGCGCACATTGCCGGCGTAGAGGCCCTTGGGGTCGCGCCCGCGGCGCACAGCCTCCGGCACGTCCAGGAATATCTCCACATAGCCGGGCAGGTTGGCGCGGTTCCAGGCGTGGAGCTCGTGGAAGAGCGAGATGGTGGCCACGATGACAGTCGCCCCCTGTCGCGCCAGCAGGCCGGCCAGCCGCGCATAGCTCAGGGCCAGGCGCCGGCGGCTCTCCGCGTCGAAGCCCTGGCGGCTGGCGCCCAGGGCTTCGCGCAGTTCGTCGCCGTCCAGCAGGAGCGATCCCGGGAGCGCCTGCTGGAGCGCCCGGGCCAGGGTGGTCTTGCCGGCGCCGGAAAGGCCGGTAATCCAGAACACGCGGCCATTTTTCCGGGAAGTTTGCATTTCAGTCCTTGCGGCGCGCGATCCAGGCGCGCGTGGTGTAAGGAATGTGGAGGGTATCGGTGCCCAGCGAGCGCAGATGGGCGGCCAGCTTGTCCACGATGGGGCCGAACGCTTCGCCCGCCTGGCGCTGGAGCGTGGCGTGCGAGCGCCAGGCCTCGATGGCATCGTCGACGCTCTGCGTCCGCACGGTGGCGCCTTCCACCCTCACCAGGTCCTCAAAAAGCCCGGAGGCGGTGATGACCGCCGACTGGTCCTCGCGCCGGGTGCCGTAGCCATAGCCCGGGATGCTCTCACGGATGATGGCCTCGATGGCTTTTTGCACCGGGTCGTCGAGGTCCCTGTGGTTCCAGAGGCAGGCGAAATACCCGCCCGGCTTGAGCAGGCGGTGGCTTTCGCTAAGCGCGGCCTGCCGGTCGCAGACATTGAACGAGGAGCCGAAGGTCACGAAATCATAAACGCCGCCCGGGCGCCCCGTGGCCTCGCCGGTGCCCTTGCTCCAGTGGACGGCGGCGAGGCCGGCCGTGCGTTTCATGCCGTTGGCGCGCATGGCGTCATTGGGCTCCACCGCGTCCACCTCGCAGCCAAAGGCCGCCAGCGGCAGGGTGAGGTGGGCCACGCCGGCGCCGATGTCGCACACCCTGTCGCCCGGCTTGAGGCAGGCGATGCGGAACAGCGCCGTGAGCGCGGCAGGGGAATAATCGGGGCGTTTCAGGTACGCATCCGCCAGTGCCGTGTAATCCCATTCAACCGTCATGGCTTCTCCCGTGTTCCGGCGCCTCCGCCGAAACAGGGAGAACGCCGCTAGTGTTGCGGTTTTCTTGCGATCCAGGCGCGGGTCAGGTATTCGGCCCTGATGACAGGCACATTTGCCGTCCGCTCCCGGATGTGGTCAATAAATTGCCCGAAGCGTTCCTCGCCCGCCTGCACGCGCACGTCATTGACGGATTCCCACAGGCCGATATAGCGCTCCGGGCTCTGGTCCTCCGTGTGCCGCCCTTCGAGATAGAGAACGTCCTCAAACTCGCTGCGTTCCTTGAGGCGTTCCGTCAGCGTGGCGCAGAATTCCGAGCGTCCGGAAGAGACGCGCCTGAGCCCGGGCACAAGGGTGTGGAGGTAGTCTTCTATCTCCACGAGCAGCGGGTTGGATTCATAGCGGCGCGTGTTCCACAGGGCCATGAACAGGCCGCCGGGCTTCAGGATGCGGTGAAACTCCCTGACGGCGAGGTCAAAATCCGGCCAGTGGAAGGACGAGGCCATGCAGGCCATGTCCGCCGATGCCGCTTCAAGGCCCGTATGTTCCGCGCTGCCCTTGCGCCATGTGATGTCGAGGTTCCCGTTGGCCTTCTCCCCCTGTTCGCGCATGGCGTCATTGGGCTCGACCGCTATGACAGTGAGCCCCCGCTCCGCCAGATGACGCGAGCAAATGCCCGTGCCGGCGCCTGCATCAACGCAAACGCTCTCTCTCTCTCTCTCTCTCTCTCTCTCTCTCTCTCTCTGGCCAAGCCCGACAAAGGCATCCAGCACAAAGGGCGAATAGCCCGGCCGGTACAGGGCGTAATTGGCAGCGAGGCTGGTAAAGTCACCGTGTTTCATGGCTGTCTCTTTCCTTCTCTTCAGGCGTGTTGAACTTCGTCCCGCCAGTCATGCGACCAGGCGCCCCGTGCGAGCGCCTCTTCATAGGTCTTGAGGTCGGTGCCGCTGTCGGCCTCGCACCAGCGGCCCGCCACGGGCACGGCCTCGATGGCGATATTTTGCGCGAGCAGAAGGCGCAGCAGGCCCGTCATGTCCAGCTTGTCCACCGCTTCGGCGCCAAGGGCGGCGCAGGCTGCCTCCAGGCGCTCCCAGCCGGCGCGCGAGAAGGAGAGCAGGCCCATGTACTGGCCGTGGATCTCGTCGAGGCAGGCCGCCCTGCCGCCGATCTCGCGCAAGATGCCCCCCTCCTGCCGGAAGGTCTCGGCATCCGAGAGCACGTCTTCAAAGCGCAGCTTCCAGAGGGCCTCCCATTCCGTATCGTAGGTGATGGCCATGTCTTCCGTTGCGGTGAGCAGCCGCCGCACATGGTCGGGGTGGTAGACGATGTCGGAATAGGAGACGACGAGCCGCTTGCCGCCCTTGGCAAAGAATCCGCGCGCGAAGGGTGCCGCGCACAGCAGGGAGGCGACCATGTTGGTCTTGGCCCAGCGCGGATTCTCCGCCGTGGCGAAGTCGCCCGCAAGGCACTGGGCGGCATAGCCGCGCACCACGAGGATGCGCCGGATGCCGGCGCCGCGCAGGGCATCGAGCTGCCAGTGGAGGAGGGGGCGGCCGGCGAGCTCCACAAGGCACTTGGGCCGCTCGGCCGTGAGCTCCAGCATCCGCGAGCCGCGGCCCGCGGCGAGGATGACAGCCGCCGTGTCGTCGTTCATGGTTCTCGTTCTCCCGCTGTCTTGCCGGAGCCTTGGCCCAGGCATGCGCGTAGAAGCGCCGTGTCCAGGGGCGCGGGCTGCGCTTCGCGTTCGGGGTGCCACATGACGGCAGCGACGCGGCCGTCCGCGCTGGTGAAGGCCTCCACCGTGCCGTCCGGGGCCAGCGCGAGAGCCTCGAGGCCCGGGGCCAGCCCCTCCGGGGAGATGGCCCGGGCATGGAAGGAATTGACCTCATGGCGCGGGCTCCCGGCCACGGGGCGCGAGAGCTCCACCGCATGGCGCACCGCCACATGCCCGTCGCACGATGTGAGGCGGCCGCCCATGAGCAGGTTGATGACCTGCGCGCCCCGGCACACGCCGAAAACCGGCAGCCCGGCCTCTTGCGACCAGGCGAAGAGCGCGGCCTCCGTGGCGTCGCGCTCCGGCACGAGGCCCCAGTCCTCCCCGCCCGAAAAGAGGAGCCCGGTGAGGCCGGCGCCCGCGGCAAAGCCCGTGATTTCCGAGCCCACATTGGGCAGATAGAAGACCGGCTCCTGCGGAAACACCTGGCGGAGAAAGCGGGGCCAGTCCCGCGCAAGGGCGTCGCGTTCCTCCACGGCGCCCCCGGAATAGGTGTGGCGCATGACGCGCATGGTGATGCCGAGCATCAGCGCGCCTCCAGAATGGCCGCCGCCGGCTTGATATAGAGCGTCTCCGCCGCCTGCGCCATGTCGAACAGCCTTTCGCCCGTGCCGATGGCCGCCGGCAGGCCGTATTCCGCGCAGCGGATGGCCATATGCGAATTGGCGCCGCCGAAGCGCGTCACGAGGCCCGCGATATTGCGGGTGAAGATCCAGTCAAAGCCCGGGTCGGCATTTTCGATGCAGACGATCTTGCCCGTGAGGTCCACATCGCAGGGGCTGCCGGCAAAAAGGCGTGCCACCGGGGCGAGCGCTTCGCCCGTGCCCACGAAGTTGGGCGCGGCGCGGTGCTGCGGCGCCACATACACATCACGCACCGAGCGGATGAGGTAGCCAAGCTTGAGCCCGGAGGCGCGGGCCAGGAGTTCCCGGTTGGCCGCGACGAGGCGGCCAAAATGCTCCTGGGGCGTCTCGGGCTGCGCGCTGACCGTCCAGTCCAGCAGGGGCTGGATCTCGAAAAAGGAGGCCGCTTCGCGGTCAAAACCGGCGCGCTCGCCGAAAAAGGCGATGATCTCCAGCGCGTCCGAAAGATTGCGGCTGAAGATGAACTTGGCGTGCTCGCGGCCGGCGATGGCCCGGCGCGCATATTCCAGCAGTTCTTCGGGGCTGGCGCCGAGGCCGGCCCCGCGAAGCAGGGTCTCGAGGCTCGCGCGTTCGGCCGGGGTGAGCGCAAAGGGCGCGCCCGGTTCCGGGCGTTGTGGGCGGGCGCCCTCCCCGAAGATCTGCGGCCGGTCGAGGTAGCGGGGCGAAAGGATGTCATAGCTGCCGGGCCGCAGGTGCCCGTATTTGCGCATGAAGGACGCGGCGTCGCGCCGGCCTTCGCAGACATCCTGAAATTCGCGCGAGAGCTCGCCGGAGATGGTGCGCACCGTGGCCTTGAAGGCCTGCACGCGCTCAGGCGCAAGCGCGCCGGCCGTCACGGCCGAGCGCAACAGGCTCTCGGCGATGAAGGCATGCCGCGCCAGGATGGAGAAGGGGAGGGTGCCGTACTTGCGGCACTCAGCCAGCAGGGGCGGCAGGTCTTCGAGGCGCCCGGGCTCCGCGGCGCTGGCGAAGGGCCGCGCCGCCTGGCGGCCGCGCAGTTCGGCCACGGCGTCCAGCGCGCCGGCCAGGGTGCCTTGCGGGGAAAGATCGAGGCAGCCCACCGTCAGGCGGGTGAGGGCGGCGCGAAACTCCTCCCGGCGGCGCGCCGAGAGCAGCCCGGGATAGCGCGCGTCCAGCGCGGCGTCGAAGTTGAAGTCGAGAGCGGTCTGGGCGATCTCGAACTCGATCTTGTCATGAAACTGCGGGTTGGCCTCCAGCCGCTCCAGCCAGGCGTTGACGAGAATTTCGCACGTGCCGGCGTCGAGCCCCGCCGGCAGGAAGGAATTGAAGCTCGCCCGCACGTCGATGTAGGGGCGCCCGAAGATGAGCGGCATGAGCTCGGTGGGCGGCAGTGCGCGGTAGCCCATGCGCTCCCGCGCCTTGGCCCAGACGCGGCTCGTGATGAGGTTGCGGTAGAGGGAGGCGGCCAGCGGACGGGGGAGGATGCCAATCATTTCCGCCGGGTTCCAGTCCGGCATCACGCCAAGGATGGAGCGCTGCCCGAATAGCCCGGGGCACGGGCCGGTGCGGTCGGCCACGAATTCGGCCACGCGCCCGATGCGCGCGGCGGGGATGGAATCGGGCCACTGGCTCCCGGCGCAGATGGGGCGCACCTGGAGGAGATGGAGAATCCCCTCCGCATCGAGGCAAAACTCGATATCCAGTGCGTCCGTGCCGCACAGGGTTTCGAGCCGGCGCGCCAGCCCCACGAAGGCGGCGAGTCGCGGGGAGTCGAAATCCCCCTCCCGTGCCTCGCGGTAGACATAGACCGTCTTGCCCACATGGGTGCCGCCGGTGACGGTGTCGGTCTTGCCGGATTCATCGTCATAGTTGATGACATACCAGGGCGCGCCGTCGGCGAGGGCGCGGGTCATGATGACCCCGGTGACGGCCGGCTCGCGGATCATGGGCTGCACGAGCACCTGGTCTTCCGGGGCTGCCTCGCCATAGGAGGCAATGACCTGTTCGACCGCATCGGCAAAGGCCGCGGCGTCGGCGAGGGGCACATCAAGGAGGGAAAGGAAGGCCCCGGCGCCGGAACAGGCCGCCGAATCCTCCCGACGGCACGAGGAGCGCACGGCCACGCGCATGCACTCCGCAAGGGCTGCCCGCGCGCGCGCATGCACCGCCTTCGCATCGGCGCGCCACTCCGCCACGGTGAAGGCGAACACCGTGGGGATGTTGAGTTCCGGCCAGCGGGAGAGCGCCGCGAGGGTGTCGGCCTTGGTGGAAAAGGTGAAAGGGGTCGCGCTCATCTCGGGCGGGGGCTTCCTTTACAGGGCGTTTTTCTGCAAAAGGGAATACGCCTGTTTTCAGAGGGCAGTTCCAGCCATCCATGCGGGGAGAGGCAGCACTCGGCGCGGTGGGGCCTGGGCATTATGGCACTCAAGGCGTTTTTTTAACATTGTGCTGAAAATTTTGCAAATCATCAGCGTATCATTGGAGCAGCTGGCACAAAAGCAAGTGCAGTTTGCCAAAAAATTAGGGTGTACATTCTTGCAAATACCATGAAGTTTTTATACATTACCAAGAGATAAGTATCTAAAAAATAGGTAGATTCAAAGGGGTGCCAGAGTGCCCAGCATCAGGGCGATCTGGAGAATACTGTCACAGCATGAGGAGCACCCATGACTGCACTCCACGAATTCCCGCGGCTTGATACCCCCACAAAATGCGCGGCCCTCTGGCCGAAATATCCCCGAAAGGTCGTGGGCATGTGGGCCACAGGCATGCCGCGCCAAAATGTGGATGTGCTTTGGCGCCTGCGCGAAGAGCTTATAAAGCTCGGCGTGCCCGTTGTCTTCTTTTTCACAGAGAGTGCGCTGCCCATGTTGCAACAGGTGATGTCGTCAAAATCTCTCTCTCTCTCTCTCTCTCTCTCTCTCTCTCTCCAGATATCAATGATGTTTACCAACTGGATGAGGTCAAATTTTTCCGATTGCTAAACTTCGTTGAAGTCCTTGTGACGAACGACTACTGCCTCGGTTATCCCGATTCTCGTCATATTGGAGCAAAGATTGTGGGTATGCCACACCATGCGGGAGTAGCAAACCCCACATGCTGGAACTTCTCTTATGACTACTTTGTTAGTGATAAAGCATATTTAAGCTCCTTTGATTACAGCCTCTTTCCCAATGTGAGCAAAATCCACCGCCGCTCCTTTTTTACACAGCTGGTAGCCGGTCATCCCAAAATTGACCTGATTCTTGAAGAGCGGCAGAAGAGCACTGTGAGAACTGCTGCTCCGATTCTGTTAATTTACCTGACGTATGTGGATTTCTCAATTTCCCTGCAAAAAATCGATCCCGACACCTATGTAGAAATGTGGGAAAGGATAATTTCAAATTATTTTGTCTGGTCACCGAATGGCATTGCTGTTTTTCGGCCAATGGCAAGCGAAAGGCATCATCCCGCAGTCGAGCGGCTGAAAGCCAAATTTGCGCCATGCGGACGTTTTTTTGTGGATGAAGAGGACGACAACAAATTTTGGCTTGCTCGCGCAAATTATTTTGTTACCGATTATTCGATGGGTTTTATTAACTTCTGCATGACGGCAAAAAAGCCTGCCGTTCGCCTGATTTATGCTCCAGAGGATACCGGGCCTGTGCGCGATGAATGGGGTTGGGTCCTCAGCAGGCCCCCAGCGTTCATTCCCCTCCTCGAGGAAATGGACAGCGATGCCAAAGACTGGGCGCGGAGCCTGGCTTCGAAGCAGGCCAGCGAGATGCCAACTCTTGGGCGGAATTTCGCGCTGCTGGCCGGCATGATTAAGCGCATTCTTGACGATGACGATGACCCCGCGTGGCCCAGGCTGGAAAAAGGAGATACGCCGTCATCGACCTTGGCGGATAAGTTGAGGCTTGTGGGCAAGCTGACAAAAAGAAGCCCATATCACCTGAACTATATTGACTATTGGCTGAATTCCGTCATGCAGATCCAGCCGGGGGAGTCGCCCAAAATATGGCTATTGTTCCTCAGGCGCGCTCTATTGCCCTCCCATGTGGCGGACACCCCGGAGCGCGTGGCACGCTGCGCGGACATGTGGCTCGCCAACGCTCTTCAGGGTCAACCGCTTACGCATGGTGTTGGCCTGATCCGGCACCTCTTGCGCAAGCATCCGCAACAGAGCGCGGTCGCGTTGCTCTTGATGGCAACTTCCTTCCATCTTCCCGGCTCACGGAAAAAACTCGCCGTTTTCCTTCTCCTGGTGGAGTGGGCGCAGTATGATCCGGCCGTATTGCAGGAGGTCAATGACCTGGCGGAAAAGATGCCACAGCATTTCTCCGGTCCCGTGCTGGACAAGCTCAATCGCCTCCTGCCGCGCCTCATGAAAATCCCGCTGCCTTTGCGCAGGCTGGCGGCGTGGGCGCTTGGGCTGAAAAAGCCCCTGGCAAAGAAGTACTGGCAGGCGCATCGCGCGCTTTCATAGGCCTTAACTTTTGGGGCGGCGGGTTTGACGCCTTTCGCCGATTTTAGCATTGGTAGCGGCGGGCAGCAACTGTGAACGGATATAACTTGCGGGCGCATGCGCCGAGGCAACGCGGTGTCTCCTCTGACTTGCGCTTGCGGATTGCTTTAATATAGGAAAGAGACAGGCGTTTCTTTAAGAACGGGCCTGGCGACACAAGTACCATGCTCGCCGGAAATCCCGGCACCCGCGATAGCCGCGGCAACGGTTTGGCTTGGGACTTCAAGCTCTCTACGCAGGACACTGGCGTGCTGGTCATCGGTGAGCATTGTTACAATACTTTCCGGAAGTGCATCCAAGTGGGAGTAAGCAAAGTGTATCGCACAACCATTACAAAGTATTTTGATTCTTGCGTTGAATCATTTCCAGACCGAATCGCCATCTATGACGGAGATCGGACGGTAACTTTTAAAGATCTCCAGACGATGGCGCTTAATCTGGCCATGGAGATACAAGAAAGACTCTCTTTCGCCACGCGCAAGGTCATAGGTGTCTACCTGCCCAAAAGCATTGAGGCCATTGTTGCAGACTTGGCGATCCTTTACAGCGCAAATGCCTATATGAACATGGATATCAAGTCGCCATGGACCCGCACTGGCCGAATACTGGAGACGATTCAGCCGGATTTGGTGATTTGCGATGGCAGGCCAACCGAAACCCAAGGCCTACCGCTCCTGCAGATTTCCTGTTCTCCAGACAGGCATGCTGCCTATACCGAACTTCTCAAGCAGCGTGACCGTTGCATCGATGCAGACCTCGCGTGCGTGATCAATACTTCTGGTTCTACAGGAACACCTAAAGGCGTCGCGCTTACGCACAGGGGTTTTCTCGACTATGTCGCTTCCGTGAGTGCCGAGGGGCTGGTGGACGACGGTGAAGTGGTTGCCAGCCTGGCCCCCATCATTTTTGACCATTTCAGCTTTGAAGTATGCCTGCTTGCCATTAAAGGCTGCTCCCTGCTCCTCATCCCTGACCAGCTTGCCGCTTTTCCGCTGCGAATGCTGGAGCTGATGGCCGCGCGCAAGGCGACATTCCTGTTCTGGGTGCCGACCATCATGGTGAACATCGCCAATATGGACCTGCTGGGTGCCGCCAGGCTGCCTGACTTGAAAAAGATCTGGTTCGCCGGGGAGGTTTTCCCCACGGCAAAGT
Organism: Desulfovibrio sp. ZJ746; assembly: GCF_011039155.1. Lineage (NCBI taxonomy): Bacteria > Pseudomonadati > Thermodesulfobacteriota > Desulfovibrionia > Desulfovibrionales > Desulfovibrionaceae > Desulfovibrio > Desulfovibrio sp. ZJ746. The sequence continues at coordinate 413,126 of NZ_JAAKEK010000001.1, forward strand.
TCAACTATTGGCGAAAGCATTTTCCTGACGCTCTCTTTGTCAATCTGTACGGGCCCACAGAAATCACTGTGGACTGCCTGTATTACAAGGTGGACAGGGTCCTGGTGGATGAGGAGCCGATCCCGGTCGGGAGGCCCTTGCCCAATACAGCGGTGCTGCTGCTGGATGAAAATGACAGGCCGATCGGCCCGGGCAGCCCCGATGTGCAGGGAGAGCTCTGCGTGCGCGGCTCGTGCCTTGCCATGGGCTATTACAACAATCCTGACAAGACGCAAGAGGCTTTTACCCAAAATCCGCTCAACAGCCATTATCCCGAATACATCTACCGCACCGGCGATATAATGGTCTGGAACAAAAAGGGTGAGCTGGTCTTTAAAGGCCGCAGGGACGGCATGATCAAGCATTCCGGCTACAGGATAGAACTGGGGGAGATCGAGCATACGGCCATAAATGTTCTCAAGCTTTTTGATAACTGTTGCGCGGTATATGACCCGGGCAAGAAGAAAATCATCCTGATTTATGAGGCGTCACAAGCATTGGAAGAAAAGGAATTACGCCGCAAAGTTTCAGCGGCTCTCCCGAGATACATGGTTCCTGCGGTCTTTGTCCATATTCCAGAGCTGCCCAGGAATGCGAATGGGAAAATCGACAGGCTGAAACTGGCGCAACAGATGATACAGCCCGCATAGGCGCCGCACGGGCCTCACCGGCAAGAGCCCGAACCATCCTTTTGCCGTGCGCCGGGCGGCGCGATGCTGCCTATGCAGCCGTGGAGTATACCTCCGCTATGAGATGTGGGCTCCTGGGTTATGCCGCTGCACGGGCACGCTGCCCCCGGCAGCACATACTCGGGCCGTCTCCCTACCGCCACCTCATGCCTTCCCCACTATTCTTGCCGCATGAGATCGCTATATCGCTTGTAGATGGGCAGGATCGTGTCCCGAAAGTCATAAAAATTCTTCATGCTTGGGAGATATGGCTGGTTGGGTCTGGCCTGCTTGGCGGCCGGCAGCCAGGAATAGATGAGCTCCCGGGAAGCGTCGGAGAGATTTTCGAGGATATGGTACTGTATTTCCGGCGGCAGGTCCCGATACGGGATTTTTGCCAATTCTTGGGCGCGCGCCACATTCTTGTCGTACCAGTCGGGATCATTGAGCAGCACGCCCTGATACTTGAGGCCATATTCCGCGTATTCATCGAGAGTATAGATATTGGGAGGCAAGGTGTTGGAGTGAAAATCTTTAAATTGATGCAAATCCATCTCCCGGACTTCCTTAAACAGGCTACCGAACTCTCGCCTTCCAAACGGGGCGAAGCTGCACTGGTAAAAGAACATCAGGTGCGCATCGTTGGGAGTCGTGTTTTCATCGGGAACCACAGAAAAACCAGAAAGCGCGTGGGCACCCACATCCACAGCATCGAGGAAACTTTCAAGCAGGCCGTTCTTCCTTTTTTTGACCTTATCAAAATCGATGAAGATGCAATTGTCCCTGCCCAGCACGCGCAGATGATGGCGCAGGCAGCCCATGATGGCGTAATTTCTTTCGCGGTCAAAAACGAAAACTGAAGGCGGCAGGAAATATTTTATGTATTCCTTCTGTTGGCTGACCAGCCAATCAAAAAAATTCCTGAAATAATAAATGCCTTTTACTGAATAGTCCTTTTTCCAAAACTCAATGTTATCGGAATGTTCAAAATTGAAAAGTTCCGCGCTGAGGATATTGTTAGAACAATTTGCATCACGCATTTCATTCAGGATATGGTCCCGATACCATGTCCAGTCATGGAGTTTCTGAAATTTGTTCCAGTTGCCATGAAAGCATTGGGCAGCAAAAATATGGTTTTCATATTTATAGTTGAAGACAGATTCATCAATGACATGACCTATAGGATAACAATAGTCCTTCTCAAGAAGCAAATCATGATTTTTATACAAAAAATGCTGAATCGTCGTTGTGCCGGTTTTTGACCAGCCCATGTGCATATAGAGCGTGTTCTTCATGGTTTTTCCCGTGGCTGCCAAGGATTATTCAGGAAGCGCCAAAACGGTCCGCACATACAAAAACAAGGCGGCGCAAGAAGCCTCTTCGGGCGCATGCGCCGTATCCAGGATGAGGTCAGGGGTTTCAGGCGCCTCATACGGGCTCGAAATGCCCGTATAGAAGGGGCGCCGGCCCTGAAGAGCGGAAGCATAGAAACCCTTGGGGTCGCGTTGCTCACAGACGGAAAGCGGGCACGAAACAAAAATTTCGTGATAGTCGGTAATCATCTGGCGGGCCACTGCCCGGTGTTCCCGCAGTGGCGCAATGCAGGCAACGCAGGTGATGAGGCCGGAATTTTCAGCGAGGGCGGCGCATGCGGCGATACGACGTACATTTTCCAGCCTGTCCTCAAGGCTGAAGCCCAAATCCTTGCAGAGGCCCTTGCGCGCAAGGTCGCCATCCAGAAAGAGCACGGCTTTTCCCCGCTCACGCAAAAAGCCGGCGAGCGCTTTGCACAGCGTTGTCTTGCCCGCTCCCGAGAGGCCAGTGAACCAGAAAACCATGTACGCCCTGCTCAGATACTGTTAAAATATTTCCACTTGCTAACGATACCGGGATAGTTCACCGAAAATTCTTTCAGCTCGTTGTCCATAAAACGGAGGTACCTTGAACGGAACCGTGGGTTTTTCCGTATCGCCTCCACGGCATCTTCGGGTGTGATGGAGTAGCGCTTGTAGAGCTTGCGCGTGAGCGCGCAATGTTCCTCCCACACATCAATATAGGTTTTTGTGGCTTCGATTTTTTCTTCATTGAAGAAATTCCCGGGGATTGACGGAAGCACCTTTTCATACCGCTCCTGCGGCATGCCTGCGGTAAATTGGCGCCCCTTGTATGTGAAGCGGAAAAGTGTGTGTGCCGGGCGCCATTGATTAAACCAGAAATCAAAAAGTTTATCGGGCGCCACATAGAGAGGTGAGACATAATAAAATGCCGAGATGGGATAGCTTTTTGCCGGCTGCCGCGACCACAGCCTGTTGTCATAGGTATTGAAGGGGATGGAGGCTATCTCAGCCACACTTTCTGTATAGGGGATGTCCAAATACGCGGCGATTTTCTTGAGCGTGCCGGCGCAGGCGTCCGGGAGCAGCTCGGGCGTTTCAATCACGAGGGGGGTAGCCGTTGTATTGATTGACCTCTTCAATGTATCAAAGAGGTTGCAAACGCTGATATGTTTTGAAAGGAAGGGGAGGATGGGTTCCTTGCCCAGGGTCAGGGCATTCCCCCTGCCGAAGACGGCATCCCCAAGAAAATAGTTGAAAAGGGAAACCATGATCTGGATCGGGTCGCGGACAAGCCAGAGGGCCCGCGTCGTGACGGGCTCAGTATTGATTGGGCCAAAATGGCCGGAAATTTGGTCAATGGTCAGGCCAAAGGCGTAGGTGACAGGATTTTTCAAGACCGGGATGCTGATGTTCTCAAGGGTGGGGAAAAGGTTGCCCTCGGGGAAAACAGGGGCACCCATCCAGTTCAAATAGTAGCTGAACGATAGCCTCCCACAGCCGTGGCCGCCAATAACATAGAAATCAGGGATGAATCGGCGCGTTGTGATGTCAAATTTCAGTTCCATGACGGTTCCCGCTTTGCTAGAGAGGTGAAAATAATTTCTTCATCAATGCCAGACAGACCATCGAAGGCGCGCATGGGATGTTCGAGTTGGTGTGTCATCCCCGGAAGCCAGGACAACAGTGAGGGAGTTTTTTCGCGGCATGAAGGTTCTCTGCCCGGTTCATTATCAAGGCTCCCTGCCCAAAAGCTCAGGTCTTAAAAATATGTGCAAATTCTGCGGCTCTCTCAATTTTTTCTGCCAGGCGTTGCAAACCTTCCATCCGTGGCGCATAGTCGTGAACAAAGATCAAAAAATCCTTCTCTTCGCCCTGATACTTGCCCCCATATTTTTTGCAAAAATTGATCCCACGCAAATTTTTTTTACGAATGCGGCTGATAAGCATTGTTATGCCAAGCCGCTGCATGATAATCTCTCTGCACAGGGCAATACTGTAGGCGAGACCACTGCCAAAATATTTTTCACCAAAAAGAAAAATTCCCCCTTCGCATGACCGCCTTTCCCAGTCAATTTTTTTAAGCTCAGTAAATCCGACGGCTATCTCTGCTTTGCAACACATATACGCCAGTGAGGTGTTGGAGGCTCGTTGTTTGTTGAGCCAGACGGTCATAACTTGCGGGGTCACCATGCGACAGTCGTCCATGAAGGGGCGGATCGCCTCATGATTGCGCCACTTGCAGAGTAATGGCAGGTCTTGGGCGTTCACAAGGCGCATGTCTATCCCGAATGCCGATACTTGCCTGACGCCAGGCCTGGCGCAAAGAATATCAGCGCGCCTGTTTAGTGGCTGTGCTGCGGGCATAAGTTTTTTGTTCACTATGGGCGTCGGGAATATTTCCATGGTGGAGCTTGAGCTATGCCAGCGCTGTTGCTTTCTTCCTGAATGCGGCCCCTGCACACACAATACACAATTGGCTGCCTCGGCAGCCTCGCCGTCAGTGTGCTGCTGCCATGCCGATTTCCCGAGCCGGATTCCCCAAGACCTTCACACCCGGGGAGACATCCTTCAGCACCACACTGCCCATGCAGAGATACGATTGGCTGCCTATGCTCGTGCGCGGCGCCACGGCCACATTGCCGCCCATGAAGACTTCATCGCCGATGGCGACATTGCCTGATATATTACAGTGGGAGGAGATGGTCGTATAGTCGCCGATGGAAACATCGTGTCCCACACAGGCGCTCAAAAGCGTCACAAAGGAACCGACGTTCACATTGACTGTCATGCCAAAGCCGGCCTGGACCAGAATCCCTTCGCCGATGGTGCAGTGCTGGCCCATGTTGGCATACGGATGGATGGCGGACACAAAGTGCGCACCCCGCCCCTTGAGCATTTGCGCCAGCATTTTTTTGTCTGCCGGGTTGGCCACAGCCATGACGAGCACATCATTGGGGCGCGGGGAATAGTCCTGTATGGAGCCGGCCACCCCCACGTCACATGCCTTGCCATGCAAGGGATCTTCCGTATCGTCCAGAAAACCGCGGATACTCCATTGCGGCCCCTGGATACGGTTTATATCCTGGAGCAGGACGAGGGTTTCACGGCCGCAGCCTCCGGCTCCTACGATGTACAGGTCCTTCATGACTTCTCCAGTGCAAGAGTCTTTTGCACCGTGCGGGGCGCGTTTTTCGGAGAGTGACCCCGTCTTTCAATGGCCGGCAGTGAACAGATGGGAAACCGCCGTCGGGAGAATGCTCCGCCAATACTCAGGATCATGGCCTCCCGGACTGATATCCAGGCTTGCCGGACAGTCATGGCGGTGGCAGAGCTCCGCCATGGCGCGCGTTTGCGGCAGGCTCAGCCAATCTTCCTCGCCGCAGAACAGGTGGACTTTTGGCAGCTCCCCCTGCCCCTGCGCAAAAAGAGAAGCGAAATCCGCATCATTTTTTGTCGCGCCCGCCGCATCAAGAAGCATCTTCCGCATGGTCTTGTTCAGGGCGCAATGCAGTGCGCGCTGCTGGCGATTGGTGAAAAGCCGGTCATCCGGGGGGATGTGGCAGTCAAAAACGCCGGAAATGGCCGTTGCACTGCCGAAGGCGCGGCTTTGCAATGCCCAGCGCAAGGCCCCGAAGCCGCCCATGGAAATGCCCAATACAGCGTTTTCAGCCCGCTCGCGTGAAAGCGCCACTGCCTCCGGCAGGGAGAGCAGGAGCTCCTGCAGGAAGTCGGCCTGCTGCTCATACGCTGAATTGATGAAATAGCCATTGCCGAGGCTCGGGGCAACCACAGCAAAACCCTCCCTGGCCGCCCATTCGCCCAGGCCAAGGGTGTCCAGAAAAAAACTGCCGTTCTCCATGGCGCAATGGAGTGCCCAGAGACATTTAAAGGGTGGCCGGACGCTGGTGAAGCCGCCCGGCAGGGCGATATCGACTTCCACGGGACGAAGCAGCGTTGTGGATGGAAAGGTAAGGCGCAAGCGTATCATGGGGGCAGCCTACACAGAATCTTTACCCTGTTCGTCACCCCAAAGCAGGTTATGAATGGCGATGCCGTCATGCACTGCCTTGGTTTTGCTGGAACTTTTGATAAGCCTCGTTTTAGAGGCGTCACGCCATCCGTAGTAGCGGTTGATTTTTATTCCTTCCCGCTTAAAATAGTCGAGCTCAAATATATTCAACGCAAACATCAGGCCGTTACCACCCCGAAAACTTTTGCGCGTTATATCAAAATAGCCGTGCAAGATCCCGTTTTCCAGATGAAAATAATGCATAGCTGCGATTACACCGTCCATGCGAATAATCGTTACATTATTTTTGTTAATAGTTTCCTTGATTTCATCAAGCTCGGGTATATTGTTTTTGACGATATCAAACTCTTCATGGATAAGGTCACGGACCGCCTCTGCGTCCTGCTCCCGTGCGAATGTGGCCATCTCAAGATAATCCGCAGCAAGAAGCCGCATGCCTTCCAGGATTTTTCCAGTGGGCCAGGGGATTAGCATGCGCAACAATGTATTTCTCGTCGTAAAGCCGTTCTTCTCCAGTGCAGCGACGACGGGACGGCACCTTTCTTCCCGGCCGATGACGGAGGTGCGGATGGGACAGCCCGGGTTTCGGCCGGCGAGGAGTGCCGGCAGGTCTGCTGTGAGGGCCTCCGGGCTTGCGGAGAGAAAATACAAGGTGTGCATCACCCCATGAGAGGGCGTGAGAAGAAACAGCGATTGCCCGGACTGGAGAAAAAAGCACTCGCTGTTCTCAATTTTTTTGCAGACCTGGCGATTATCCAAAAAAAGATTGCTGACACGGAAGGGTGTCTTTTGTTTTAGCGCATCGCAGGCTGCAAAAAAGTTTTTATCGTTGGCGCGTTCCACAGTCATTCCTTTTAGCAGGCCGCTCCGCCGTTGACAGCCCAGCTGACCCCGTTGATGTGCTGCGCGGCATCCCCCAGCAGGAAGAGAACCACCTTTGCCACCTCTTCAGGGGTGACGAGCCCGAGCGGCTGGTACCCGCTGCTTTTCAGGGATTCCTCAACGCTTCCGGTGATCTCGTTGAGGCCAGCAAGGCGCGGTGTATCCACGAATGCCGGCCTGACGGCGTTGACCCTGACATTGCGGGGCCCGAGCTCCGCGGCAAGGCAGCGCACGGAAGCCTCAAGGGCGGCTTTGGAAGCGGCGTAAAGCGTCAGGTATTTTTGGAATTCCGTACTCGCCAGGGAAGAAATGGCCACAATGCGCAAGGGCTGCTGCTTGGGCTTGCCCTTCATCAGGGCCTTGACCATCTCCAGAAATGCGAAGCAACTGCCGTTCATCGCCTGGAACATGTCGGCGATCTCGAGATCGCGCAGGCGCCCCGTCCTGCCAAGGCCCACGCACCATACCAGCCCGTCAATGACACCCAGCCGTTGTTTCAGCTCTTCAACAAGGGGCCCCACGGTTTCCAGTTGGGTCGCGTCAAAGGGCACAGCCTCGTGCGTGGCCGGGGCCAGTGTGGCTTTTACATCCTGAAGAGCCTGCTCCGTGCGGGCCATGAGGACGACATGGGCGCCGGCGTCTGCCAGCAGCTGCGCGACGCTCTTGCCTATGCCCGATGTGGCGCCCGCCACGAGGAAGGTCTTGCCGGCCAGTTCGCCATTGCAATGGGAGGAGGTGGGCATCTGTCAGTCCCTTGTGATATAGCCTTCGTCAAAACGGCGGTCCGTCCTGAAGATAGGCTGGATGACCGAGGCGTCAATGTCGAAACTCGCAATGCCCCAGGAGAGGCCGATGCCATAGGCGCATGCCAGCAGCGAGAGCATCCCCGCGCTCCGGCCGCCGTAGGCATCGGCAATGGTGAGGGGCACCGATGCGCCGCTGGTATTGGCATAACGGTCCAGCGAAAGGGGCACCTGCGCTTCATCCGCGCCCACCCTTTTGGCTATCGTCCTGACGATCTGCCTGTTGGCCTGGTGCAGGACAAGTCCGTCATAGCTGCTGATGGGCCTGCCGGTGCGCTCGAGAAACTCCTTGATGGCATCCACCACAGTGGTGGTAGAAAAAGCCGTGATCTCAGGGCCATCCATATACTGGTTTCCCTTGGGTGGCGGAACGGTGATCTGCTGCCCGTTGGAAAGGCGCAGGGTTTTGCCCTTGCGCCAGTTGTTCCTGGAGCCGGCCGAGGGGTTGAACAGATATTCATAGCCTGAGCCGTCGCTCAAAAGGGACAGGTCTATGGGGGAATTGTCCCGGTTTTCCAGCAGCAGCGCTGTTGTGCCCTCTCCAAAAAGGAAGACGCTCTCCTCGAGTAGCACCTCTTTGTACGGCACGCAGGACCAGACATTGTCCCCGGAAATCATGGCGACCCTGTTGATATGCGCCTGCTGCAAAAGCGACGCGCACACCGCGAGCCCGTAGGGGAAGCTGGAGCAACCCAGCGTGATGTCAAACGCCATGCAGGCAGCAGGCAGCCCGAGGCGCTTGTGCATCACGAAGGCATTGCCCGTTCCGGGATTGAAATCCGGCATCTGTGAAAGATAGATCAGGGCATCCAGGCTGTTGGCTTCCCATCCCGCAATAGCAAGAGCCCTTTCCACTGCGGCATGGCCAAGATCGGTGGTCGTTTGTTCGATGAGCGAGACCTGCCGTTGCCGGATGCCGATTTTTTTGACAAAGCTTCTGACATAGGCGGCATGCTCGAGGCCCGGGTCTTCATTCACACACTGTGTAAACTCCGGGACTGCGCATGTAAGCGCGGCGATGCCCACATTGTCAAAATGCAGGATGGCCATCTATGCCTCTGGTGCCATGACGGCGAGCATGTCCTGGATGCGTTCAAAAGCCCGGACTTCCTGCCCACTGATCTTGCGGTTGAATTCGTCGCCCAGCATGACCACGAAGGACAGCGCCGAGAGCGAATCCCATTCGTCCAGATCGTCAAGCCTGGTTTCAGGGGTGAGGGTGCCTTCGTCAAGCTCCATGATGTCTTCGAGCAGGGCCAGCTTTTCCTTGGTGTCCATAGAGAATCCCTCGTTCAGATGTTCGTTGCGGCAGGAGTGATGCAGCCGTTGCCGGGATGTTCGATCAATTCGCAGAAGTCCATTCCGCCCAGGCGACAGATGGCGGCAGCCAGGGACAGTCCGGCCCCGAATGCCGAAAAGCAGACAAGGAACTTTTCGGTCAACAGGCGTGAGCCGAGGTTGAACGCCACGTTGACAGGAATGGTCGAGCAGGAGGAATTGCCAAAATTCTCCACGATGTTGTTGAAAAGAATTTCGCGCGGCACGTTCATGAGATCCGCAAGTTTCTGGAGCATGAAACGGTTGGGCTGGTGGGTGAGATGGTATTGAAGCGCCTTCTTTTCCACGCCCGCATAGGCGCACACCTCTTCCACCAGCGGGGGCACGCTTTCCATGACGAACTGGAACACGGCGGTGCCGTCCATGTGCATGTCGTTGAGGGAGCGGAAATTCCCCATCTCGTCACGGGCCGGCACGGCCGTTTCTGCGGTGGCCGGCATGCGGCAGCCCCCGGCGGGCACAATGAGCGCATCGCGGCGGCTGCCGTCATTGCGAAACACGAAATGGATGGTGTCCTCCGGGTCGTCGCTTTTGCAGATGACCGCGACGCCCGCGGCATCGCCGCAAAGAGGGTAGGTGTTCCTGTCCTGCTTGTTGGCGCGGCATGAGCCGCCGTCCGTGACGATGAGCACAACCTCGTCCATGGCGCCCGAGGCCACCTGGCAGCACGCGGCGTACAGGCCTGAAATAAAGCCGATGCAGTTTTCATACATATCGGCGCAATAGACATCCTGTGGCAAGCCAAGCTGGCCATGGATGACCTTGCTGTTGCCCGGGAGGGGGTGGTCCCCCATTTGCGCGACAACGATGATGCCCTGCACCTTGTCCTTGTGCAGCCAGCCCCTCTCGAAAAGATGGTTCATGGTGAAGGACGCGAGGTCGCACGGCGTCGTTGCCGCGTCGGCAATACGGTGCTCCTTGAAGCCCATCACGCGGCCGAGGCGCTGGGAACTTTTTTCCGGAAAGGGAAACTCCTTGAGCTCGTCCTCAAACTTGTAGACCTGCCGGGGCACAATGGCACAGATGCCGCGGAGCCTGACACCATGGATGGTTGCCTTCATTCCCGTTCCGCCCTCTTGCTGCTTTTGGGGCTGCGCCGGACAAGGGCAGAGATATTTTTCACCGAGCTGAAATTTTCCGGCACGATCTCGAGGGCGGAAATGACCACGGAAAAAGTGCTCTCCAGTTCCGCCACAAGCGTGACCACGTCAAAACTGTCAAGGTAGCCGTTTTCCACAAAATCGACATCTTCCTCAAAGTCAAAACCCGGCTGGATGTCTTTCAGTATTTTCAATATCTGTTCTTCCATCACGCCGTCCTCTTATGTTTGCGTCCCCGCCGGGGCGAGATTCCTAAGTTTATTGGTGTTCCGAAAAAATTCCAGCGCGAATTGCGGATATGCTTCGCTTGCCTGGTCCAGAAATGAAGAATCCCCTTCCTCGGCAGCGATTTTGAGGTAGGCGACAAAGATATGTTCCGCAAGCGAGGAAAAATTGCGAAAATATCTGTTATTGAAATGGTCGTTATAGGCCTTCAATGCATGGAGCTCCCCCATGCCGTGGATGCGCCAGTGCGCGAGCGGATCCACGAAGGATTTTGCATACATGGCGTTCCCATGCCTGCGGTACACGCCCATCACTTCCGGCAGGAAGCCGATACGCCCTTTTTCGGCATGGAGCATATGCCAATACCAGTCCGCCGGGCAGATATCATACCTGAACCAGGATGGCAGCCCCTCGGTAAATCGCCATCGGTACATGACGGAATTCGTCTGGATAAAGTTCCCCTTGGTGAGGTCCGCAAGATAAAATTCTGCATTGCTGCGGCGCGGAAGCTGGGAAAGCGGGGGAAAGATGAAAGGCTGATGCCCGTCTTCAAAGAGGACATACACCGGGTGAAAGCAGAGCGCGCAATTTTCGTGGGTCTCCAGATACTCGACCTGCTTCTGGAGCTTGCGCATATCGGAAAAGAAGTCATCCCCGTCGCAGAGCGCGGCATACTTCGTTCTGCACCGCATGAACAGGCCGCGCACATTCTCCTGGGGCTCGCGCCGGGACAACAGCACCGGCTGTATGGAAGGATGCTTCTTCGCATATTCACTTAGAATTGACGGCGTCGCGTCGCTTGAACAATGGTCAAGCACGATATGGCGGACGGGAAACTCCGTCTGCTGGGCCAATACACTTTTCAGGCAATCTTCAATGTACTCCTCATGATTATAGGTCATGGTGAGCACTGTCAGCTCAACGGGCTGCTGGGGTTCTCCTATATGCCCTATGCCGCCCGCTTCCCCTTCACCCAGCCCTGCAAGCAATTGCCGCTGGACTTGGGTGAGGATGGGCGCATCATTCGTATACCGGGTGCGCAAGGCGCTGGCCACAGCAGCGGGCAGCTGGGCGATGAAGCTCTCCAGCCGTTCCGGGGCAAGGGGCGTATCGGGCTCTGCCTGCAGGCCTTCCCGGAGCCATTGGGGGGCATCCAGTGCCCCAGCTGCCAGCCCCAGTTCCTTTTCCAGCAGAGCGCGGTCCCCGGAACTTTCCTGCTGGAATTTTTTGCGCAACGCCAAGGGACTTGCAACATCTGTGCCCCATATCGTGTCCTGCTGGAGCAATGTTTTGCCGAAGGTCCCCTCGTCCAGGGGAGGCCAGGAATTTCTGCGCACTTCCGCCGCCCCGCACAGCACCCGGGCCGCCTGTGAGCTGAAGCAGAGCGGATGGAGCATGGGCCAATCCCGTGTGTCGCCGGGCTCACGCCGGAGGAAGGCATAGACCTGCCCGGCAAGTTCCGGCACAGCAATGGTTTGCGGGTCCTCCTGCAGGTTTGCAAGGAGCTGGACATTGTCTGCGCCATATGCCGCGCGCGCATGAAGCAGGACGCCATGCAGGCTGCCATAGGCCGCCATGAATCTCTCGCCGCGCCCGGGCTCGAGAACGAGTGATTCCCGGTAGCGCTGTTCCAGGGAGAGCAGGGGGCGCCCGAGGATGAGCAGTGTCTTGATGGCGTACGTACCGATATCGGTATATTCGTGCAGGATGCGATGGAAGCCATCATGGCGCTCAAGGAAGGGGCTCGCGCCAAAAAGGAGGACATCCTTGCCGCCGGCTAGCTGGCCGTCTATCTGCGCCAGCCGCTTCCTCATCGTTGGCGAGAGCGAGGCAGCCTTTTCATGGGGGCGCCAGATAAAATCATGGGTCGGCACAAGCCGACATGTCCAGGGATTAAAAGGGCCGAGTTCAAGCCCCTGGGCTGCCAGGCGTTCTTTGTTGGCGTGAAACGTGGCGTGGAGCCACAGGGCGGAGGAGCTGAGGTCCTGGACGAGGTAGAGCGTGCTCATTTCACTGTACACCAATGCCTGGGTGTGGAGCGCCCCATGTCCGCACTGCCGCCGGGGCGCAGAAAGGTGAAGGGATTTGGCAAGGCAGGTTTGGAAGAAGTGCTCCCAGCGGGATGATTTGTTTCTGGCACCGGCACAAGAGATCCGCATCCACGGCTGAAGGCACACGGCAGAAAATTTTTAAAAAAATACTAGAAAATTTCCAAAGCGTCAATGTATCTGGGGAAAGCCGCGCTCTCCCAGGAGATGCCCCGTGTGAGCGGGCAGTGCGAAGCCTCTTTGCGGGCAAGCCCGGTTTTGGGGCAGGGCACGCTTTCGGCAGCCCCGGCGCACGGGGCCTGCACGCGGCGTAAAGGCCCCTGCGCAGGCAGGCGTGAGGCAGTGTGCGCCCGGCCATTGCGGAAAGCCTGCGCCCCATTGCCATGGTCGCCGCGGGCGCCGCATGGCGCACGCCTGTGGTGAGAAAGGGCGGAGCCCCACCACCGTTTCGCGGGACGGCGGCGGCCCGCGCATGCCGCCGCCCCGTGGCGGGCTTGCGCTCGGGGCGCGCTTTGATATAGTGGCCCTCGCGCATTCCGCAAAAACGTACGGCAGGGGCTGGCCCATGCCGGGGAGTGCTGCGGCCGCGCCCGGGACTGTCCCGGGGGCGGGCAGCCGCACAATCTTTGCCAAGGGCAGCCATGCGACGGATCTCCCAGCTTCCTGTCATCATGCAGCGTGCCGGCCTGCCGGTGCGCTCGGTGGTGCTCGCCCTGTCAGACCTGGTGGCCTTTCTGGGCACCATGCTCGCCCTGCTGCTGGGGCGCGCGGCCTTTGGAGGGCTGGACCCGGCCCTCTACCACTGGGTCTTCCCCTTGCTTTTGGTGGCGCCCTTCCTCGGGAGCTCCCTCGGCCTTTACCGGAGCATCAGCCTGCCCCCGCACCGGGAGATGAAGGCCGTCTTCCTCTTTGTCACCCTGGTCTACGCCCTCATCCTGCTGGTGCTCTTTCTTTCCAAGACAGGCGACCTGTACTCGCGGCTCGTCATTTTCGGCGGCTGGGGCGTCACCCTGGTGACGCTGCCCTTGCTGCGGGCGGTGTGCATCCGTATTTTTTCGCGCCTGCCGTGGTGGAGCAGTCCGCTCCTCATCCTTGGCAGCGGCGCCCCCGCCAAGCGCCTCTGGCACTATTTGCGGCGCCACCCGCAACATGGCCTGCGCCCGGTCGCCATGCTCGACCTGCACGGGGACCCGGGGCAGGTGGATGCGCTGCTTGCCGCCGCGGCCCGGAGCTGGCCGGGCGGCGTCGCCCTGCTCATGCACGGGGCCGGGGAACGGCCCTCGGCGGACTATGTCACGGCGGCGAGCCGCCATTTTGCCAAGGTCCTCGTGGTGCCGGATCTCTCGGCGGGCTTTCGCCGCTATTGGCTCACCCCCTGCGAGCTGAGCGGCGTGACCATGCTCCTCCTCACCCAGAACCTGCATGACTGGCGCCGTCTCGCCGTCAAGCGGGCCATCGACATCCTGTTCTGCATCCTGCTCGCGCCGCTGGTGGTGCCGCTGGGCCTGGTGCTCGCGCTCCTCATCCGGCTGGACAGCCCAGGCTCCCCGCTCTACAGCCAGACGCGCCTCGGCAGGGACGGGCGGCTCATGCATGTCTATAAATTCCGCACCATGGTGGCGGATGCGGACGCGAAGCTCAAGGAATGGCTCGCACGAGACCCGGAACTCAAGGCCGAATGGGAGCGCGACCACAAGCTGAAGCATGACCCGCGCATCACCCGCATGGGCCGCTTCCTGCGCAAGACCAGCCTCGACGAGCTGCCCCAGCTGCTCAATGTGGCCATGGGCGACATGAGCCTGGTGGGCCCGCGGCCCATCGTGGGCGCCGAGGTGAAAAAGTACGGCCCGGTCTATGACGAATACCGCAGGGTGCGCCCGGGTGTGACAGGCCTGTGGCAGATCTCGGGCCGCAACAACACGACGTATGCCGAGCGCGTGGCCTTTGACCACTACTACATCAATAACTGGTCGGTCTGGATGGATCTCTGGATACTGGCGAAAACTGTCCCGGTGGTCCTCACGGGCTACGGTGCCTATTGATGGCGGGCGAGCGCGGCAACAGGTTCCTGCGCCAGCTGGACTGGTATGCCGGCATCCCCCTGGCGGCGGTGACGGCGGCGGCGCGCGCGGCGGGGCGCCCCCGCTCCTGCGCGGCCTCCGATGCCAGGCGCGTGGGCATCATCTGCCTCGGCGCCATCGGCGACCTGCTCCTGCTTTCCGGGCTGCTTCGCGGCCTCAGGCGCCAACTGCCCGGCGCGGAGCTCGAGCTCATCGTTTCCACCGGCAACGCCGAAACCGTGCCGCTCATCGGCGATACCGACGCCGTGGCCGTGTTCAACGTGCGCCACGTGGGCGCCATTGTGCGCCACCTGCGCGGGCGCCGCTATGACCTCCTTTTCGACAGCACCCAGTGGGCGCGGCTTGGCGCCATTGTCTCCAACCTGTCGGGGGCCCGCCTCACCGTGGGTTTTTCCACGGCCGGGCAATGGCGGGGCCTGGGCTATGACCATGTGGCCACGCACAGCGGCGAGCAGCATGAAAAGGAGAATTTTCTCGCGCTCGGCAGGGCCCTCTGGCCGGAATTTTCCGCCGAGCCCGTCCTCTGCCTGCCCGACACTGTGCCGGCGCTGGCGGCGGAGATGGCCGACGGGCGGCGCCACGCCTTCCTGCACATGTGGCCGGCCGGCTACAAGTGCTATCTCAAGGAGTGGCCCGCGGCGCACTGGGCGCGCCTCGCGCGCGAGCTCACGGCGCGGGGCTTCAGCGTCTGGCTCACCGGGAGCGCGGCCGACATCGGGCGCAACGCCGCCTTTCTCCGCGAGGAACTGGCCGGGGAGGAGCATGTCCACTCCCTCGCCGGCCGCACCACCCTGCCGGACCTCGCGTGGCTCTTGGCGCGGGCCGACGCCGCGGTTTCGGTGAACACCGGCATCATGCACCTCGCCGCCCTCACGGGAGCGCCCACCGTGGGGCTGCACGGCGCCACCAATCCGCGCCGCTGGGGGCCCGTGGGGCCGCGCTGCGTGAGCCTTTTGCCGTCAAGGGGGCAGCGGGCCTATCTCGACCTGGGATTCGAGTATCCGCCGGGGGCGGAGCCGGCCCTTGTGCACCTCTCGGTGGAAGAGGTGCTCGCGGCGCTCGCTTCACTGGACGCGCTTTGAGAAAGCAGGAACGGCGCCCCACCACACGATGCGGGCGCCGTTCTTCATGATTTCGCAGAATGTTCGCCGCCGGCTCAGTCGAGGCCCATGGCCTTGCCGATCTTCCTGGCCGCGTTCTTGACCTTGGCGAAGGGCGTTTCCTCGCCGGCACGTTCAAATTCGCGCAAAAGCTCCTCCTGTCGGGCGCTCAGGCGCGTGGGCGTAACCACCTTGACGGACACGAGCAGGTCGCCGCGCTGCTTGCGGCCGGGCCATGGCATGCCCTGGCCCGCGAGGCGCAAAAGCGCGCCGGACTGCACGCCCTTGGGGATGTCCATGCCCAGGGGGCCATCAATGCCCGGCACCTCCACCCGGCAGCCGAGGGCGGCCTGCACGAAGCTGAGCTCCTGCGTGAAGATGAGGTCCTGCCCGCGGCGTTCCCAGCGGGCGTCCTGCTCGACGGTGAGCACCACATAGAGGTCGCCGGGGGGGCCTCCATGCACGCCGGCCTCGCCCTCGCCGCGCACCCGAAGGCGCGTGCCGTTGTCCACGCCGGCGGGGATGCGCACCCGGATCTCGTGCTCGTCCTCCACGCGGCCTTCGCCCTTGCAGCGGGGGCAGGGCTTCTTGATGATGCGCCCGGTGCCGCCGCAGGCGGTGCAGGGCATGGCGAGCTGGAAAAAGCCCTGGTTGCGGCGCACCTGGCCCGTGCCGTGGCACTGGGGGCAGGTTTCCGGCCTGGTGCCCGGGGCCGCGCCGCTGCCCTTGCAGTCGGGGCATTCCACATGGTGCGGCACGGAAAGGCTGATCTCGTCGCCGTGTGCGGCCTGGGCGAAGCTGATGGTCAGGTTGTAGCGCAGGTCGGCGCCGGCCTGTGCGCGGGAGCCGCGGGCGCCCCCCGCGAAACCGAACAGGTCGCCAAAGATGTCGCTGAAATGGGCGAAGATGTCTTCGGCATTGCCGAAGCCGCCGGCGCCGCTGCCCTGGACGCCGGCATGGCCGAAGCGGTCATAGCGGGCGCGTTTTTCCGGGTCGCGGAGCACCTCATACGCCTCGGCCGCTTCGCGGAACTTCACCTCTGCGTCGGCGTCGCCCGGGTTCCTGTCCGGGTGGTAGCGCATGGCGAGCTTGCGGTAGGCGTGGCGGATCTCCTCGGTGCCGGCGTCACGCGAGACGCTGAGCACTTCGTAATAATCGCGTACTGTCATGATCTGGCGTACAGTCCTTGCGGGCGGCGCGACACCGGCGCGCCGTCATCCGGGCTGTCAGTTCCCGGAAGTTGCCTCGTCGCCGTGAGTGGCGGCGGGCGCTTCCCCCTCGGCCGGAAGCGGCGTATAGAGCGACTTGTCGTCGGGAAGGATCTTGCCGGCCGCTATCTCGCGCAGCGCGGTGACGACTTCCTTGTTGCGCGAGTCCAGCAGGGGCTCGTAGCCTTCGCGGTACTGGCGCACGCGCTTGATGGCCATCTGCACGAGCAGGAAACGGTTGTCCACGCGCTCCTGACAATCTTCCACGGTGATGCGGGCCATGCTGCCTCCGTTTGCGGCGGGATCGCGCCGGAAAAATAATGCCGCCCACGGCGTTGTAAAGGGGCGGCCCAAGGCCGCGCATGGTGCGGCGGCCGAAACACGCTACTTTAGACGAGGGCGGCGCGCCCGTCAAGCGCCGCGGCGCAGGTCAAAGCCCCCGGGAGAGCCCCCACAGGAGCCCCATGGCACGCGAAAAACGAACCTATGCCCAGGAGGTCTGCGTCAAGGCAACAGGCCTTGCCATGCAGAAGGCCGGCATGCTGCGCCCCGGCTGCCGCATCGGCGTGGCCGTTTCCGGCGGGGTGGACAGCTTCGTGCTCTTGAAGACCCTGAAAATCCGCCAGGGCATCGTGCCCTTCCGTTTCGAGATCATGGCGCTCCACTGCAACCCGGGCTTCGAGCCCGCGGCCCATGCGGCGCTTTTGCCGTGGCTCGCCGCCGAGGGCATCCCCGGGCACCTCGAACTGACGGACCACGGCCCCGAGGCGCATTCCGAACGCAACCGCAAGCGTTCGGCCTGCTTCCGTTGCGCGTGGCTCAGGCGCAAGCGGCTCTTCGACCTCTGCCGCGACTATCGGCTGACCCATCTCGCCCTCGGCCACACGGCAGACGACCTCGTGACCACCTTCTTTCTCAACCTCTGCCGCAACGGCCGCGTGGACGGCCTCGCCATGCGCGAGAGCTTTTTCGGGGGCGGGCTCACGCTCGTGCGGCCGCTCCTGCTCGTGGAAAAGAAATACGTCAGCGCCGCGGCAAGGCAGTGGGGGCTGCCTGTCTGGCGCAATGCCTGCCCCTCGGCCGGGCATACGGCCCGAAGCGCCATGGAGGCCTCCCTGCGCGCGCTCGCCGCAGACATCCCGGACGCGCGCCGATCCATCCTGCGCGGGCTCACCCGCTGGCAGCTCACGCGCGACGCCGCAGGGGAGGAGGCCGGAACTAGCCGTACAGGTGGCGCGGCAGCGTCTGGTTGAAAAAGTTTTCCACCGAGTCCGCGAGCTTGGTGATGGCGCCGTTGCGCTGCTCAAGATAATAGACGGTCTCGTCATTGGGGAGCATGAGCAGCCGGTCGCCGGGATTGTGGAGGTAGAGCTCGCCAATGACGAGCGCCTCGGAGCTCGGCATGACGATGGGCCCGAAGTGCGCCGCGCGCACCGAGAGGCCGTTCATGGAGATGGCAGCGCATTGCCGGACGAGCCGCTTGAGGCCCTCGGGCAGGCGGAAGTCCAGCCTTTGCTCCAGGGCGGCGATGTCGTCGTCCGAAAGGCCCGGCTCGGCCTTGAGGTCGGGGAATTCGCCGACGGCGGCATAAAATTCCGGGAGATAGGCGGCGAGCGCCTCCTTGCCGGCCTCTTCAGCGCTGCCCGGTTTCGGGGTTTCCTGTGCCATGATGTCCCTCCTGTGGGGGGGGTGAGAACTGCCCCGCCAGCATACACGCTGGCGGGCATCCTGTCAGCATCTGCGGGACGGCCGGGGCGTGATTGACAGGGCGCCGGGCGCCTTCTAGACTGGCCCTCCCATGCTTTTCGGCAAGTACCATATCGTCATCTTCAAGGAAGGCCGCAGCGGCAGCCGCAACCTCTATTTGCGCGGCTGGCTCGGCATCCTCGCCTGCCTTTTGGTCGCCGCGGTGGCGGGCTGCAACATCTGGCTGTGGAAGGAATGGCTCGACGCGCGCCACCTTGAGGAAGACCTGGCCGCCGCCCAGCGCGTTGCCGAGGAGCAGCGGCGCCAGACCGTGAACCTCGCCGAGCGCATCACCGAGGTGAGCCGCGACCTTTTGCGCATCCAGCGCTTTGACTCCAAGCTCAGGCTCATGATGAACATGGAGAAGGAGCCCGCCGAAGTGGGCGACGGCCCCGGCGATTTCTCGCGCACCTATCTTCCCCTGCACCGGCAGGAGCTCGCCGCGCGCAAGATGCAGGACTTTCTGGGCCAGCTCTCCGAGGCCACGCGCCTCGAGGAGGTGCGCCAGCAGGACCTTTTGCGCGCGCTGCGCGAAAACCGCACCATCCTCGCGTCCATGCCCTCCATCTGGCCGGTGACGGGCTTCGTGTCCTCCAGTTTCGGGGGGCGCACCTCGCCCTTCGGCAGGGGCGGGCAGTTCCACAAAGGGCTCGACATCAGCAACCGCATGGGCACGCCCGTTGTGGCCCCGGCCGAGGGCACGGTCATCATGGCCGGGCGCGACGGCGCCTACGGCAACAGCGTGGAGATCGACCACGGCGGCGGCATCGTCACCAAGTACGCCCACCTGCAAAGGGCCACGGTCAAGCCGGGGCAATGGGTACGCCGCGGCGAGGTGCTCGGGCATATCGGCATGACAGGGCGCACCACCGGCCCCCACCTGCATTACGAGGTGCGGCTCAACGGCGTGCCCGTCAATCCCATGCGCTATATCCTCGAATAAGCCCCCGTTGGAAAATCCCGGCCGCGCCTCCTTGCGCGCAAGCCCGCTCGCGCCTATAGTGGCGGGGCGTCCCGGTGCGCCGCGGGGGCACAGGCGCCGGGCAAGAGCCAGCCATGAGGAGGTTGACCATGGCAAAGATCGGAGACCTTTCGCTCATCATCAAGCTGATCGCGGGCCTTGTCATCGGCGCCCTGCTCGGCTTTGTGGTCAACGAGCCCATCATGGACGTGGTGGTCTCGGTGCGCCACATCCTCGGGCAGATCATCTTCTTCCTCGTGCCGCTCGTCATCGTGGGCTTCATCACCCCGGCCATCGTGCGCCTCGGCAGCAACGCGAGCAAGATCCTCGTGGCGGCCGTGGCGCTGGCCTACGCCTCCTCGGTGTGCGCGGCGCTCTTCTCCATGGTTTCTGGCTATCTCGTCATCCCGCACCTTTCCATCGCCACCGAGGCGGAATCGCTGCGCAAGCTGCCGGAAATGGTCTTCCGGCTCGACATCCCGCCGCTCTTCAGCGTCATGAGCGCGCTCATCACCGCGCTCTTTCTCGGCCTCGGCATCGCCTGGACGCGCGCCAAGACCCTGACCGCGCTCTTTGATGAATTTGAAAAGGTCATCAGCTGGCTCGTGCTGCATGTGCTCATCCCCATCCTGCCCTTCTTCGTGGGCCTCTCCTTCATGGGGCTCGCCTATGAGGGCTCCCTCTCGCGGCACCTGCCCATCTTCGTGACCATGGTGGTGCTCGTCATCATCGGGCAGTTCATCTGGCTCGGCGTGCTCTACGGCATCGGCGGCATCGTCTCCGGGCGCAACCCGGCCCAGGTGTTCCGCTACTATGCGCCGGCCTACCTCACGGCCGTGGGCACCATGTCCAGCGCGGCCACGCTGCCCGTGGCGCTCGAATGCGCGCACCGCTCGCCCGTGCTGAGCCGCACCATGGTGGAATTCATGGTGCCGCTGGGCGCCACGGTGCATCTCTGCGGCTCGGTGCTCACCGAGACCTTTTTCGTGATGACCATCAGCCTTATCCTGTACGGCACCTTGCCCTCCGTGGGCACCATGGTGCTCTTCTGCATCCTGCTCGGCATCTTCGCCGTGGGCGCGCCCGGCGTGCCCGGCGGCACCGTGGTGGCCTCGCTCGGCATCGTCACCGGCATCCTCGGCTTTGACCAGACGGGCGTCGCGCTGCTCATCGCCATCTTCGCCCTGCAGGACAGCTTCGGGACGGCCTGCAACGTCACGGGCGACGGCGCGCTGACCCTTATCCTTGACGGCACCTTCAACCGCCACGGGCAACTCGGGCCGCTGCAGCACAGCGGCGGGGCGGACGCATGAGCGATCGCGCGGCCTTCCTCGACCTGCTCCACCGCGAGGTGGTGCCGGCGCTCGGCTGCACCGAGCCCATCGCCGTGGCCCTGACGGCGGCGCGCGCCGCCGAGGCCCTGGGCACGACGCCCGAGCGGCTCGATGTGGCCGTGAGCGCCAACCTGCTCAAGAACGGCATGGGCGTCATGGTGCCGGGCACCGGCGAAATGGGCCTCGGCATCGCGGCCGCGGCCGGCGCCCTCGGCGGCAGGAGCGAATTCGGGCTGGAGTGCCTGCGCGACCTCTCCCCGGAGCAGGCGCGGCGGGCCAAGACCCTCTTGGCGGACGGCAAGGTGGAGCTGCACCTGCCGGCCGACAACGAGCTTTTGCTCTACTGCAAGGTGGTCGCCCACGGCGGCGGCCATACCGGCACGGCGGAACTCAGGGATTCGCACGCCAATATTACCAATGTCTGGCGCGATGACGAGCTCGTCTTCTCGGCCGGCCGGGCGGAGACGGCGGAAGGGGAGAGTGCGGCGGAAGAGTGGCCGCTCAGCCTCGCGGCCATCCATGACTTCGCCACCACCACGCCGCTCCCCGAGATCGCCTTCATCCTCGAGGCCGCGCACATGAACCGCACCGTGGCGGAGGAGGGGCTTTCGCGCCAGTACGGGCTCGCCGTGGGCAAGAACATGGACGCGCAGGTGCGCCGCCACATCTTGGCCGACGACATGCCCACCTTCGCGGTGAAGCTCACGGCGGCCGCGGCGGACGCGCGCATGGCCGGCGTCATGATGCCTGTCATGAGCAATTCGGGCAGCGGCAACCAGGGCATCACCTGCACCATGCCCGTGGTGGCCTGCGCCATCAGGATGGAAAAGAGCGACGAGGAGCTGGCGCGCGCCCTCATCATGAGCCACCTGACGGCCATCCACATCAAGCACCACCTGGGGCGTCTCTCGGCGCATTGCGGGGCCATGGTGGCCGGCACGGCCGCGGCCTGCGGCATCACACTCCTCATGGGAGGCGGCTTGCGCGAAATGGAAATGACCGTGCGCAACATGGTGGGCAATGTGGCGGGCATGATCTGCGACGGCGCCAAGAGCTCCTGCGCGCTCAAGGTGGCCTCGGCCGTGGGCGCGGGCATCCAGGCGGCCATGCTGGCCCTGGAGGGCTCGGCCGTGCCCGGCAACGAGGGCATCGTCTCCGAAGACATCGAGGCCTGCATCGCCAACCTCGGGCGCCTCGGTTCCACGGGCATGCGCGAGACGGACAAGGTCATCCTCGACATCATGCTGCACAAGCAATGACGCGGCCGACATGATGCCCTGAAACAGGAAAGGCCCCGCTTCGGGGCCTTTTTGGAGAAGCGCGGAGACTTTTCGGCGTCCGCTGCCCCGGAGGCCACCCATCATGCGCCGCAAGGCGTGAGGGCAGGCAGCCCTTACCTCTGGGTGGGCCGCATGGCCCGGGCATGGCGCAACGCTGCAGCGGGCTCGCCCCGGCGCTCTTGCCAAAATACACCAATCGACTACACTCTCTGGCAAAAGTGCGGGAAACCGTCGTTACGCCCGCAACTTTCGGGGCTTAAGCCTGCCCGCTTTCCTTGGAGGCACAACATGGCAAGACACGTCGCCGGGGCCAAGCGCATCGCGCTCATCGCCCATGACAACATGAAGGCCGGGCTCATCGACTGGTGCCGGGAGCACAAGGCCGCGCTCGAAGGCCACGAGCTCTGTGGCACGGGCACGACCTCGCGGCTCATCAGGGAGGCCACGGGGCTGCACGTCAAGTCCTTCCTGAGCGGCCCCCTTGGGGGCGACCAGCAGGTCGGCGCGACGCTCGCCGAGGGGCGCCTCGACATGGTCATCTTCTTTTCTGACCCGCTCACCGCGCAGCCCCATGACCCCGACGTGAAGGCACTTTTGCGCATCGCGCAGGTGTATGACGTGCCCATCGCGCTCAACCGCTCCAGCGCGGATTTTTTCGTGACATCGCCGTTTTTCGCCAAGGAATACAGCTACGAGCCGCATATTGTGGACGGCCGGCGCCCCTAGGCCCGCGCCCTTTCGCATGAAGACGCCCCCCGGGGCGCGAGGCTGCACAGATGAGAAAATTCGCCGCTTGCGCGTTGCTGGCGCTGCTGCTCGCCGCCTGTGCGGAAACGCCGGACGGCACCATCGTGCTCAACGAGGAGACGGTGGAAAATTTCTTTGAAGGCGGGGCGCTCAAGGCATGGGCCCCCCCGTCGGACCTCAACCTCGTCATGGACCAGCCGGTGACGCGGGCCGACATCCCGCCGGTGCCCGCGGGCGAGGTGCGCCTCTGCGGCACGCTGGACTCCGCAGGCCGCTACACCACCACGGCGCCCCCCCAGGCCGACTTTCCCGGGGCTTCGCAGCGGGGCTCGACCTTCAGCAACAGCGTCTACGGGATGCTCGGCGATGCCGGTACCGGCGGCAATGCTTGGTTTTATGCGGATATCGACCCCGCCAGCGGGCAGGTAACCGACGCCCGGGCCTACCTGTACGGCTTCAATGGCGGCGTCTGCGACCTGCGCGAGAGCGCCGGCGGTTCCTGGGGCGAGGTGGGGCAGGAGGGCTTTCTGCTCACCATTGACGGCTATTGCTCCTTCCCGGCCGAATCGGGCTCCACGGCGGCGTATGCGCTGGTCATCAAGGGGCACGGCAATGTGCTCACCAAGCCAGCGCCGGCCACCCTGCCTGTCAACTATATCGTTGACAATAACGGCAAATTTCAGGCTATCCCGGCCGACCCGCGTAACTATTGGGAAATTTATGACTATGGTACGGGGCGCGCCCGCGTGGAGCGCTGAGGGAGCGGCGCAGGGGCGAATGGCGCGACGCCAGCGCGCGGAATACACGCCGGTCGCGAGAGGAAAGACATTTTTGGCCGCGCCCTGAGGGGCGCCTGGCCGGCAAGAGCCGCTGAAACAGGCCGAAATCACGGGGAAGCGTGGTTTCGGCCTGTTTTTTGCGTGCACAATCGGCATGCCGGGCACAAAGGCGCATGCGCCGGGGCAGCCTTTTCGCGGCGCGTGTGCCCCGACGCTGCCGAGATTTCTTCCTCTCGCCGCAGGGAGTTTTTTCCGCTCCCCGCACCGCTGGATGCAGCGGCATCAGCCCTCCATGGGGCTCACGATACCGGCCTGCATGGGGAGGTCGGTAAAGTTCGGGATGTCGTCCAGCAGCGCCTTTGTGCCGGGGGCGGCAAAGGCCGCCTCCATCGCCGCCTTGTCCCGAAACACGCACTGGCTGATGCAGACCGTGCCCGTGGCCCCGCTTTCGACGCCCGGGAAAAAGGGCCTGATGTCGAGCAGGCCGAAGGGCTCCCACACCTTGCGCACATGCGGGATATGGTTGTTGCAATAATAGTCGCGGTCAAAACGGTCTTTTGCTGTGCCGTCATACGAGATAATCACCTTGAAGACCATGCCGTCCTCCTTTGCGTTGTTTATCTTCTGCGCAACGAGCAGCCGTTGTGGCGGGAGCAAAAGGCCGATTCCTCCAGCGGCACGCCGAGGTCGCGCATGGCATCGGCGAGGCGCGCGGCAACGGTCTCATAATGCACGAAGCCGCGGGAAACGGCGTCATACCTGTCGCCGCGCACGAGCAACACACTGGGGTAGGAGGTGATCTCGCCCATGAGCTCCGCCGCCATTTCAAGGTTTCTTTCCGTGGCGGCGAGGGCCGCCGGCTGGTCGAGGGCCGAGGCGAAGTGGGCCGGGTCGATGCCCCAATGCCCGGCTATCTCGGCAAGTGCCGCCTCCGTGAACATGTCGCGGCCCTGGCCGTAGAAGAGTTCCTCCAGCTCAAAGAGCTGCTCGAGCTCATGGCCCGGCGCCATTTTTTTCAGCACGGCAAGTATCTCATCCGCGCCCGGGGAATACAGGCGAACCACCCGGGCGGTCTCCACGGCGCTGATGGCGCCCGCCAGGGAACGCCCCGAGGCATGCTCGACCTCATGCCAGAAGTCCACGAGTCCCGGGGACTGGGCGGCGTCTTCCGCCAGTGTCATGGGGCGCGAGATGAGGTTGCCGCCGAGCACGCGCACCGGGATGTCGGGATTCTCCCCGGCAAGGTTCTTCATCACCGGCGCAAAGGCATAGCACCAGGGGCAAAATACATCGGCGATATAGATGAAATACGTTCCTTCCGTCTCTTTCACGGCATGCTCCTTCTCCCTGTCACAGGCTTTTTGCGAACTCATATATCTGGTGGGGATAGTCCGTCTCCTCCACCTCGCCTTCCGCATTCACGCCGCCGGCCAGCAGGATGCCCCTGTCCGCCCAGCGGAGATAGGCGAGCATGTTCTTGTAACTTTCAACGATGCCGGACGCCTTGCGAAGGTCGGTGGTCCAGAAAGTGGCGATGAGGGCCGCCTGCTTGCCGCCCATGATCCGCTGGTCGATGGCGTAGAAGCGGTCGATGACGGCCCGAAGCTGCGACGACATGCCGAAATAGTACATGGGGGTGGAAAAGAGCACCATGTCCGCTTCGATGAGCGGTTGGCGCAAGGGAGTAAAATCATCATCGAAGATACAGGGGCCGTTCATGCCGCACTGGTCGCAGCCGATACAGCCATGGACCTTTCTGTGGCCCGCATCGAACCTGAAAATGGTGTGCCCTGCTTCTTCCACGCCTTTCTGGAAATGGTCCGCAAGAATGCCGGAATTGCTCTTCGGCCTGTGGCTTCCTGTCAGGATAACGATATTCACGAACACCCCCCTTGCAGCGGCTTCACGCTTTTACCTTATCCATCGCTTCCCGCAAAAAATCAACCAGTTACTTTTTTGTAAGCAGTTGGCGCGCGCATTGACACCAAGGCCCCGGGTGGCTAGAAAATAAAAACTGTATACGCAAAAAAGGAGTTTTGTTTATGGCCACTACAGCGGGCAGGTTTGCGGAGCTTGCTTCCAGCGGCATCACTGCGGAATGCCTCGTTGAGACTGAAAGCGCATGGAACGGCTCCCCACTGCCGGGCTATCCCGTCGGAAAGCCCCTGCTCTCTATCTACAAGTATGTGTTCCCGCCGCATACGGTGACGGCGGATCACTATCATAAAATCATCAATTGCGGCGTCGTCACGAGCGGAGAGCTCACCCTCGTCTGCAAAGACGGCAGGGAAAAGACCGTACATGCCGGCGAGGCGGTGGTGGAGATAGGCGGCGAAGTCCATCACGGAGAAAACCGCGGCGACGTACCTTGTGAAGTGATCATGTTCTATGCCGGGGACGGAAAAACGCCCTTTTCCTTCCCGGCATGACACAAGCTGCGTTCAAAACGGGGAAGAGACAGATGAAAGCAAAGAAAGAATTGCCGGAATGCCCGGTGGCGACCACGGTGAGCCTCATCGGCAATAAATGGAAACTTTTGATTTTGCGCAACATCCTCACCGGGCCCCAAAGGTTCGGGGAACTCCTGAAAGGCCTTGAAGGCATCAATCCCAAGGTCCTGACGGAAAACCTGAAGCAGATGGAGGCCGACGGCCTGGTGCTGCGCACCATCTATGAGGAGACGCCGCCCAAGGTCGAGTACCGCCTGAGCGAACTCGGCGAGAGCATGCGCCCCATCATCGCCGAACTGGAGCAATGGGGGCGGCACTACAAGGCCATGATGGGCTGAGGGCGCCCTCCACGATACCGTCGCGGTGAGCTGGAGTTTTCAGGACCACATGAGTGTCTCTCTGAAAGCGAAAAGAAACGGCCTGCATCGGAATTTTTAAAAACACCATGCCGAGGGGCAGTTGCAGCACAGCGGCTGCCGTGGACAGCCTTAATGAGGAAGGAGGTCACAGGATGGATATGCTTGCATTGATCAGGAGGCGCCGGTCCATACGGAAGTACACGCCAGAGCAGATTTCCGGGGCTGACCTTGAAAAAATCATTGAAGCCGGGCTTTTCGCGCCCAATGCCGGCGGGCGGCAAAGCCCGTACATCGTCGCCATCCATGACGCTGAGCTGGCAGCGCGCGTCGGCAGGCTGAACATGGCGACCTTTGACCGGAAAAACCTGGCCGGCATGCATGTGTCCAGCGAACAGCCGAGCGTCATTGACGACCCGGCCATCAAGAATGCGTTTTACGGCGCTCCAACGGTCTGCGCCATCTTCGCGCCCGAAGATTTCCCCTATGGCATCCCGGACGCCTATTGCTGCGCCGAAAACATGGTGCTCATGGCGTCTTCGCTCGGCATCGCCTCCTGCCTCGTGGCGCGCGGGCAGGAGACTTTCGCCATGCCCGAAGGCCGGGAGCTTGCAAAGGCGTGGGGCGTGCCCGAGGGCTATGCGGGCTGCTGCTTCGTGCTGCTCGGCTCTTGCCGGGGCGACTATCCCCATGAAAAACCCAGGAAGCCGGGCAGATACACCATCATCGGCTGAGCGCGCCCATCTGCCTCGCGGGGAAACGGCGCCGGGTGGGTTGCGGCCGGCCGGGACCTCTCCCGGCGAGGCACGTGCGCTGTGGTGAAGCGCTGGGGTGGGGCACCCCAGCCGCCTGCATGGGCGCCGTTTTCACGCGCCCACCGGTCGCCCGGCTGTGCGCAAGGCAAGCCAGATGCCCGCGAGGATCATCAGGCCGCAGACCACGAGGCGAGGCGAAATGGCCTCCCCCAGGAGTACAAGGCCTAGGACAGCGGTTATGGGTGGCACGGCGAGCTGGCTTGCGGATGACCCCATCACGCTGAGCCTGGGCTGCACCACATACCACACCGTATAGCCAAGGGCCGAAGTACCCGCGCCGGAGGCGATGGCGTAGAGCAGGGCGCGTTCTTCGAGGCCCGTGCGGGAGCCTGCCTCGTTCATCAGCGAAAGCAGCAGCACGCCCGCGGCCGGCAGGGAGGCGCGGAGAAAGTTCCCCGCCGTGGCCAGCCCCGGGTCGGCAACGGCCCTGCCGGCCATGGTGTAGGCGCCCCACGAGAGCCCCGCCAGGGCGATGAGCAGGGCATTGATAAATGGCGGCGAGCTGAGACCGGGCGCGAGCAGCAGGGCAAGCCCCGCAAAAGCGAGCGCAAGCCCCGCAAGTTGCCGCCTGCCCGGCCTGAGCCCGCAATAAACGCCCCAACCGATCATGCTGACCTGGATGGCGGAATTTTGGATCAGCGTGCCCGTTGCCGAGGGCATGGCCACATAGCCGCAGGCGAAACAGAGCATATAGCAGAACAGAAAGATGGCGCATGGCCATGAGCTTTGGGCCATGAGCTCCCGCCAGAGCCCCACGGCCCCCCCGGGCCGGGCAAAAGCCCAGATGGCGAAAAGCATGGCCGCCCCCGAGAAGCAGCGCACCGCCACAAAGCGCAGCGGGTCCATGCCGCAGGCCGCAAGGGCGGAGCGGCAGAGGATGGCATTGAGGGAGAAGCAAAAAAAACAGAACAGCGTCAGGAGCGCGATGAGGATACCGCCTCCCGGGCGTGCAAAATACCGCGTCAGCATGGGCAAAGCATCCTCGTGGAATTTTCGCGCAACTCTCGGCAAGGATACCGTACGCGACGGCTGCAACGCAAGACGGACGAGGTGCCGGGACAACGCCATGTTTTCCGCTTCCCCAGCCCCTAACAGGCACTCCAGCGGCCCCAGAATCCCCCCGGGAAGCAGGGAAGGGAGGAGGTGCGGCCCAAGCGGTCGATGGGCCCTCCACAATTCGAGGCGGCGGCCCGTGTGCTCCTGCACCTTTTTGGCGGCGCGAGTACCGTGCGGGCCGTTGGGACGCAAGGCTGCGGCAATGTGCCCGGGCATGGCGCCTCGATGTTATCGGGGCATCGGGGCCGCATCCCGCCGTGCGCGCAGGAGCGCCCAAAACCTTTGGGCGCGGGGTTTCACCGCGTATTAAACTCACCGTTTCTGCCAAAAAGCTCCTTGCCCCTTATCCTCCCGAAAGTTCCGGCCGATACGGTGTTTGCCCCTCCACCCGGCGCCGCTCCGGGGGGCCTGCGTCTCCTTTGACGGGGGGCGGCGCGCAGGATATAAAGGCCAAGAACCGCCATGGCGTATTGGGGCAGGGAGAGCATGGAAAGCGTTTGGGGCAAATGCGGGCGCAGAAACGGAAAAAGCCCCCGCGGGGCTTCCCGCAAGGGCTTGAAAAGCTGGTGGGCCATCAGGGACTCGAACCCCGAACCAACTGATTAAGAGTCAGCTGCTCTACCAATTGAGCTAATGACCCGAACAAAAAGCAGCTTATTCAGCTGTCGCGGACTTGTCAAATGTTTTTTTCGCCATTCTGAAAAAAGCAGTCTCCGCCGGCAGCAGACGATTTTTTGGGCTATGCCGCACTCAGTTTTCCTTTGGCTGCTCCTCTCCTGCTGGAGCATTCTCGCGTGGGCCCCGCCCGCGCGCGCTACGGACGTGACCCCTGCGCTTGAGTTTGCGAGCAAGGGCGACGGAGTGGTGGCGGCCATGCGCTACCGCATCCCCGAGGGTTACCACGCCTACGCGCACGAGGCCGCGGAGACCGGGCGCCCCACGAACCTGGCACTGACACTGGAAGGCAAGGGCGCCATGCCGGTGCTCTACCCGTCGGGCTCGCTCCAGCGCGACCAGTTCGACCCGGACAGCACGGTCTCCACCTATGAGGGCGACGTAGTCCTGGCGGCGCTCCTGCCGGAGGAGGCCCGTGGGCGCATGTATGCGGCCGAGCTCACCATGCTCCTCTGTTCCGACAGGCATTGCCTGCCCGTAAGCCAGAGCCTCAGCGGCACGGTGCCGGAGCTTTTGCCCGACTTTTCCGGGCGCGACTGGCGCGGGCCCGTGGTGGCCCTGCTGGAGAAAGCCGGGCTCCCGCAGGCCTCGCGCCGCGGCGTGCCCGTTGACGTGCTGGTGGAGGAAGAGGGTACCGCGCCGCCTCCGCGCGCGTCCACGCCAGCCGCTGATTCTGGGCCGCAGGAAGCTGCCGCCGGGGAGGAGGCTTCGCTCCCGCCCACTGACGGCGCCGCGCTCCCGCCACCCGAGGATTTCGACCTCAAGCTCACCCCGCGCTACTCCGACGCCGCGCTCGAGATCTTCGGCCTCGGCAAGGCGCTCTTCCTCGGGCTGCTCGCCGGCCTCATCCTGAACGCCATGCCCTGCGTGCTGCCCGTCCTGACCTTCAAGGTCAGCGGGCTTTTGCTCCTGGGGGGCGGCAGCGGGGCCAACCTGCGCCAGTTCCGCGAGCATAATCTCTGCTTCGCCGCGGGCATCCTCACGCTCTTCACTGGCCTGGCCCTGCTGCTCGGCCTCGCCGACCTCATGTGGGGCCAGCTCTACCAGAACCAGGCCATCCTTTTGGTCATGCTGCTCCTCGTGTTTCTCATGGGGCTCTCCATGCTCGGCGTGTTCACGCTGCCGAGCTTTGACCTCAAGCCCGGTGCCGCTGTGCGCAATCCGCGGCTGCAGGCCTACCTCACGGGGCTCGTCTCCACCTTTCTCGCCACCCCGTGCAGCGGGCCGCTGCTCGGCGGCGTGCTCGGCTGGGCCTTCACGCAGCCGCTCTTCGTGCTGGTGGTGGTGTTCTGGTCCGTGGGGCTCGGCATGGCGCTGCCGTACCTCGTGTTCAGCATCTGGCCGGCCCTCGCGCGCATCCTGCCCCGGCCCGGGCCGTGGATGCACGTTTTCGAGCACCTTGTGGGCTTCCTGCTGCTGGGCACGGCCCTCTACCTGCTCTCCATCCTGCCTGTGGAAAAACACATGCAGGTGCTGAGCGTCCTTTTGGTGGTGGCCCTCTGCGCGTGGCTGTGGGGACGCTATTGCTCGCTCTCGGCGCCGCCCCTGCGCCGCCGCATTCTGGGCGTGGCGGGCTGCCTGCTGCTTGCCCTCGCTGTCGCCTGGGTGCTTCGGCCGGTGACGCCGCTGCCGCAGTGGCGCGACTTTTCGCCGGAATATTTCACGGCCAATCTCGGCAAGAAGCCCCTCCTTCTGGAATTCACCGCCGACTGGTGCCCGAACTGCAAATTCCTCGAGGCCACCGTGCTCACCGGCGAGCGCCTGCGCGAGTGGCAGGCCAGGCACGGCATGGAGCTCGTGCGGGTTGACCTGACCCGCCCCAACGCCTATGCCGTGCGCCTTTTGGAAATGCTCGGCAGCAAGAGCATCCCGCTCACGGCGCTCTTCCCGGCAGGCGACATGGCGGAAAAGCCGCTGGTATTGCGCGACCTGTATACCGCGGAAGACCTGGGGCGCGCGCTTCACCAGACCTTCCCCGAGCGCCTTCCCGCGCCCGGCGAACCCCTGTTCTGAAGCGTTTTTTTCATAAGGCC
Organism: Desulfovibrio sp. ZJ746; assembly: GCF_011039155.1. Classification (NCBI taxonomy): domain Bacteria; kingdom Pseudomonadati; phylum Thermodesulfobacteriota; class Desulfovibrionia; order Desulfovibrionales; family Desulfovibrionaceae; genus Desulfovibrio; species Desulfovibrio sp. ZJ746. Next base: position 444,217 of record NZ_JAAKEK010000001.1, read on the forward strand.
CCTAGGGAACTTTACGCTTGGGACGATAAGGCTTAGTGTGACCAAGCATGTGCGGCGCGGCCGGCGGCAGCATCCTGCCGCGCAGGACACCAGTGAGACGAGGGAGCGGATATGGATCCAACTCTGAAAAAGCAGGATGACGAACTCCTGCAACTGGTGACGTTCAGCATCGGCGACGAGGAATTCGGCGTGAACATCCTCAAGGTGCAGGAGATCATCCGCACCATGGAGATCACCAAGGTTCCCCGTGCGCCGGAATTTGTGGAAGGCGTCATCAACCTGCGGGGGAAGGTGATCCCGATCATCGACCTGAGGCGCCGCTTCGGTCTTGCGCCCAAGGCGCATGACAAGAACACGCGCATCATCGTGATCGAGATCAACAATATCATTGTGGGCTTCGTGGTGGACGCCGTGTCGGAGGTGCTCCGCATCCCGGCGAGCACGGTGGAGCCGCCGCCGCCCGTGGTTGCCGGCGTCGAGTCCGACTATATCAGCGGCGTGGGCCAGCTTCAGGACAGGCTGCTCATCATGCTCGACCTCGACAAGCTGCTCTCCAGCGAAGATGTGGAAATGCTGAGCGCCATGTAGCGCCGGCGCGCACTCCGCAACAGTTCCTCCCGTCCGCTCCCGGGGCGCCGTTCTGGCTCCCCGGGAGCGGGCGGGAAATCCTCCTTTTCAAGACCGGGCGCATGTTGCCCCTCCCACCGGCGTCACGGCCCGCGCGGGTTTTCGTTGCTGTTGCCCGGCGCTTGCGGTGCCGGCGTGCCCGGGCTATGCTTCGGGCGCCGGAGGGCGGCGTGCGTCCGGTTTCCGGCCAGTTTGTCCCCAAGCGGAGGTCCTGCGCGCGCATGCCTGCCCCAAGCCTGCCCGGTGTGCTGCTCCTGTGCGAGAGCGAGGCTCTCGGCGCGCTGGACAAGCGCGCCCTCAGGGAGGCCGGGGCCGCCGAGGTGCGGGTCATGACTTCCGGGGTGGCGGCGGCGCGCATGCTGGCGGGCATCACGCCCGACAAGTCCGGCTTTTCCCCCGAGATCATCGTCTGCACGCAAAAGCTGGAAGACATGGATGGCGAACAGTTCTGCGCCATCCTGCGCCTGCATCCGCGCCTTCTGGCCACGCCCGTCCTGCTCATCCTGCCCAATGACAGCGAGGCCGAGCAGCTCAAGACCCTGGGCAGCGGCGCAAGCGCCCTGCTCGGGCGCCCCTATTCGGTGCCCGCGCTCCAGCAAAAGCTCGCCGCGCTCCTCGCCGAGCGCCCGAGGCTCGACCAACTGCGCCTCGCGGCGCAGCATACGGATACCAGCGCCTTTGACGCGGCGCTCGCCACCTACGGCGTCCTGCTCAGGCCCGAGCGCCAGCCCGAGGATTATTTTCGCGTAGGCATGCGCTGCCTCGGCGAGAACCGCTGGAACCACGCCATCAGCGCCTTCCAGCGCGCCCTGCGCAGCGCGCAGATCAAGGGCGAGGCTGAGCTCGGCATGGCGGCCGCCTGGAAGGGCAAGGGCGACATGCCGCGCTTCCACGCGTGGCTCGCGCGGGCCGCTGAGACCTTCGTGCGCGCGCGCCGCTGGCACCGCGCCCGTACCGCCTATGCGCGCCTGTTGCAGGACGACCCCGCCGCGAGGAGCCCCTTCCTTGCTGAGGCGCATCGCCTCATCCGCGAAAACGCCTATGACGAAGCGGCCGAAGCCCTGGCCCAGAGCCTCGAGGTGACGCCGCAGGCGCAGGACAGGTTCGCCCGCATCTGCCTGACCGCGCAAAGCCCCGAAGCCATGCTGGCCGCGCTGGAGGCCGGGCTTGGCAAGGCCATGGGCGAGAGCGCGGGCGACGCCCTGAGCCAGGACATCCGCGAAAGCCTCAACGCCTTCGCAAAAGAACGCGAGGAGCGCCAGCGCCAGGTGGCGGCGGAACGCCAAAGGCAGCTCAGCAGGGTCATGGCCGCCCGGCGCGGCGCCAGTGCGGAAGGGGATGGCGGAGCGGTGGAAGGCGCGGAAGCTGAAGCGGCGCTCGGGCAGGATGCCGGCGCCGAAGCCGCAACGCAGGCGGCAGCCTCACGCCGGGAGCGGCCGGCCGCAAGCGCAACGCCCGGAAAGGCCGCGCCCGCAGCCGGGGAAATGGATGCAGATCAAAGTGCGGAAGAAGACGAAAGCGCGAAAACGCCGCCGGCCCCGGCCCTCAGGCCCCTCACCGAAGCCGACGCCACCACCAGCCTTTTCTCCGGCATTCCCATGCTGAACGAGCTCATTGCCGTCATCAAGCTCACCTGGAAGCTCATGCGCCGCACGCGCTAGCGGAAAGCGTCGCGCCGCCTACGAAAGCCCGAGCAGCCTGGGCAGGAAGGTGGAAAGGCCCGGAAAGAGCACGATGACGATGAGCGCCAAAAGCGCCGCGCCAATGAGTGGCAGCGCCGCCTTGCTGATCTGCTCCATGGTCAGGCCGCTGATATTGGCGCCCACATAGAGGTTGACGGCCACCGGCGGCGTGACCTGCCCGACGGCGAGGTTGACGGTCATCATGATGCCGAACCAGATGGGGTCCCAGCCGAAATGGGCCATGATGGGCAGCATGAAGGGCAAGAAGACATAATAGATCGAAATGGCGTCCAGCAGCATGCCCGCGAGCAGCAGGATGATGTTGATCATCAAGAGCACGACCCACGGGTCGCTGGAGACGGAAAGCAGCAGCGCCGACCCGCGCTCCACAAGCCCTACCGTGGACGCCACCCACGAATAGAGCCCCGCGCACGTCACCACGATCATCACCACCGCCGTGGCCTGCATGCTGGCGGAAAAGATCTCGAACAGTATCTTCACGCTGTTGATGGTGCGGTAGATGAAGATACCTACGAAGAGCCCCCAGAAGACCGCCACAGCCGCGGCCTCGGTGGGCGTGAAGATGCCGCCGTAGATGCCGCCGAGGATGACCGCCGGGGTGAGCACCCCCCAGAAGGCCTCCCGAAAGGCCTTGCCCACCGGCTTGGTGCCGCGCTTGCCGCGATAGCCCTTCCTGCGGGAGATGAGGTACACCGCGCCCATGATGCACAGGGCCACGATGAGGCCGGGCACGAAACCGGCGGCAAAGAGCGCGGGAACGGACACGTTGGCGATGCCGCCGTAGACGATGAAGGCGATGCTCGGCGGGATGACGATGGCGAGGCCCGAGGTCACGGAGACCGTGGCGGCCGCGAAGTCGCGGTCATAGCCCACGCGCGTCATGCCGGGGATGAGGATGAGCCCGAGCGCAGCCACGGTGGCCGGCCCCGAGCCGCTCACCGCGCCCCAGAAGGTGGCGACGGCAACTGTGGCGATGGCGAGGCCGCCCGTCATGGTGCCCATGAGCGATTCCATGAGGGTCACGATGCGCGAGGCGATGCCCGCGCGCTCCATGATATAGCCCGCAAGGATGAAGAAGGGGATGGCGAGCAGCGGAAACTTGGCGATACCCGCGAAAAAGTTGTAGGAAAGCATGTTCAGGCCCATGTCCCACTTCCAGACGACCATCAGCGCCGCAACGCCCAGGGAGAGCGCGATGGGAACGCGCAGGATGAGCGGCACGAGGAAGAGCGTCAAAAGCCAGAAGGCGGGGTCCTGAAAAAGCGTACTTTCCATGGCAGGTTCGGGGGCGCGCCGCGGCCAAGGCCGTAACGCGGGCGCGGGGTTTCGGCCGCGCCGTCGCTAAAAGTTGCCCGTGCGCAGGTCAAGCCAGGAGCGCTGGCACATGCGCACGATGATCAGCAGCGAAAACAGCGGCGTCGCAATGGTATACCACCACACGGGCACGCCGAGGGACTCGGAAATGGAGTCGAGCTCGTATTCATCGAGGACTTCAAGCGTGCCCGTCCAGCAGAGCGCGCCGAAAAAGAGCACGCAAAGGGCGCAGCCGAGCCAGTAGCACGCCTTGCGGGCCGGCTTAGGCAGCGCCTCGTACACGATGTTCATGCCGAGGTGCGTGCCCTGGCGGAAGGCGCGCGCCGTGCCGAGCAAGACCACCCAGACAAAGAAGTTCACCGTCAGTTCCTCGCTCCAGGCAAAGGAAAACGAGGTGCAGTAGCGCACGATGACATTGATGAAGGCCACCGTGGCCATAACGGCGAGCAGGATGGAGCCGAGCACTTCCTCGAAATGCTCGTTCAGGTAGTGGAGCGGGTGGCGCATGGCCTACCTCCCGGCAGTCCCGGATGTCTGCGTGGGCGCTTGCGGGGAGCCGATGTCCTCATCGTTGATGACGACAAAAAAGATGGCCGAGCCGAGAATGATGAGCGCAAAAAGAAGCAGCATCTTGGGAATGGGGCGCATGGTTCGTTCCTCCCTCGCGGCCCCGCGGCCGCCCCGGCTGATGCGCGGGGGGCCGCAGGGCGCAAACGTCGCGCCGTGCTACTTGACGGCGGCCATGTCGCTTTCGGCCGCCTTCACGAGGTCGGGCCCGATCTTGGCCGTCCAGTCGTCACGCACCTTCTGCGTGGCCTTGTGGAAGGCCTGGATCTGCTCGGGCGTGAGGCGGGTGACGGTCATGCCGTTTTCCTTCATGGTGGCGTAGGGGTCCGCCGCTTCGGGCAGTTCGCCGATGCTCTTCAGGTAGGCGGCGGAAGCGCCGTCATCCATGCCGAGGCGCGAAAGCGCCTTGCCGTACTTTTCCGCTTCGGCCGCGCATTCCACGAGCAGCTTCTGGTCCTCGGGGCTGAAGCTCTTCCACACCTGCGGGTTCACGCCCATGAGCAGGGGGTCGATCATGTAGTGCCAGTCGCTGTGGTGCTTGTGGAAATCCCAGATCTTGAGCGGGATGTTGATGCCGTTGGTCGGGTTTTCCTGGCCGTCCACCACGCCCTGCTGGAAGCCCGTGGTGGCCTCGCTCCAGTTCATGTTCACCGGGTTGGCGCCCAGCTCGCGGAAGGTCTCGATGAAGATGGGGCTGCCCACCACGCGGATCTTGAGGCCCTTCATGTCCTCGGGCGAGGCGATGGGCCCCTTGCTGGTGGTGAGCTCGCGGAAGCCGTTCTCGGCCCAGCCGATGATCTTGACGCCCTTGTCCTCGATGGCGTCCACCATCATCTTGCCGGACTTGCCGGCCTCAATGGCGTCCATGGCCTTGTAGCGGTCGGGCTGGGCGGCGATGAAGAAGGGCAGCGCGGGGAGGTTGAGTTCCTTGATCTGCGGCGACCAGTTGATGGTCGAGGCCAGCGCGAAGTCAATGGCGCCGTTGCGCAGCATGAGGAATTCCGAGGTCTGCTTGCCGGAGAGCAGCTGGCTCGAGGGATAGACCTTGATATTGATGCGCCCGTCGGAGCGCTTGCGTACGAGGTCCGCGAAATAGGTGGCCGTCTTGCCCCAGCCGGAGGTGGCGCCGGGCACCACGCTCAGCTTGTATTCGCCCTTGTACGGTTCCGCCTTGGCGGCCGTGAACGGCGCCGCCACAAGGCAGGCGCAGGCCGCCAGGGCGAGAAAGAGTTTTCCGCGTTTCATAAGACCTCCTCGGGTGTTTGCGCCCGTGCCATTTTTCGCACGCGGCCCGGGCAAGTGCCCTACAGGGCGGGCAGAAGAAGCAACAGGAGCGGCAGCACGGCCACCAGCCCCAGTGTGCTGAAGATCCAGCAGGCATTGGCAAGGTCGACATCAAGGTGGAAGAGGGTCGGCGGCACCAGTGCGGTCATGGCCACGGGCATGGCAGAGAGGATGGCCACCACCCTGAGCGGCAGGCCGCCCTCCATATTGCCGAAGCCGAGCGCCGCCGCCAGGCTGATGATGACCACCGGCACCGCCACGAACTTGATGGCGCAGACGGCAAGGCTCGGCGCAAGATAGCACGAGAGCCGCGAAAGGCGCAGGCTCAGGCCGATGGCGAAGAGAAAGAGCGTGGTCGCCAAGATCATGGCGCCCGAGGCGAGCGGCCCGCAAAAGTCCGGCCGGGGCGCGCCCGCGAGGTTGAGCAAAAAGCCCGTGCCGAGCGCGCAGACGATGACACAGAGGATGGGGTCGAGCCTGAAGGCGCGGAAGGAGAGCTTCGTTTGCGTATTTTCCGGGCTGTACCAGCGCGCGATGGGGAAGGAAACGCTGAAATAGTAGAGCTCTTCGCAGAGGCGGTAGAGCGCCACGAGGGCGATGGAATTTTCCCCCAGGAAAAGCAGGCTCGTGAGCCCGCCCACGGCGCCGATATTGGTGAAGGTGCCGCAGCAGTAGAGGCTGCCCGTCTGGGGGCGGTCGAGATGGAGTTTTTTCGCGGCCACAAGGGCGATGGCGCCGCCGAGCACCCAGGCGGCGAGCCCCAGGACGGGCAGGGCGATGAGCCGCGGGTCGGGCTTCGGGAGGCCCCAGAGCGAGAGCATGGCCGAGAGTGGGATGAGCACGAAGACCGCCAGCACCTGCATCTTCTTGCGGGCCTCCTCCATGCGGGCGGCGCTCCAGGGCAGCTTCCCGGCCTCCACTGCATGGCGCGAGGCATAGCCCGCGGCCAGGCTGGCGAAGATGATGCCGAGAGTGAGGAGGAGCCGTTCCATATTTCTCCCCGGTGGCGGCCGGCGGGCCGGCGCCCCTGCGGGCACCGAAAAGGCGCGCCCGTGGGCGCTTGCGATGCGGAAAGGGAACACATAGCCCCGGGCGCCGCTTTTGTCAAAAAAACCACATGCGTTGCAGAGGCATTTTCGGCCTTTCGGCTTGCAGGAGTTTGGGACAGCCTGAAGGGCACGGACAACGCCGCCTTCCGTTTGCAATCAGTTGTCCTTCGCGCCCTCGTGCAAGGTGGAGGAGATTTTTTCCAAAAGGCGGATGACAGTTTCCACCTCTTCAGGTGTCATGTCCCGGCAGGCGCGGGCCACGGTTTTGCGGATGGCGCCGTCCAGCAGCGGCCGAAGATCTTCGGCCTTTTGCGTCAGGAACACGCCCTTGGTGCAGCCGTTGAGGGGCGCGCGGCGCACGAGCCCCCGCTTTTCGAGATAGTCGAGCGAGCGGCTGATGGCGGCGCCGTCCTTGCCGGTTTCACGCGCGAGGCCGTTCTGGCTTATGCCCGGCTTGCGGCTCACGGCCTGGAGCACGGAAAATTGCGGATGCGTGAGGGAAAGCCCGGCCGCGCGCAATTCCGCGTGCAGGGTCTCGGTGAGCGCGGCAAAGGCCCGGTGCAGGTGATAGCCCAGGGCGTTTTTTTCGTCATCGGCCTCGCTCATTGACACGCCTCCTGAAGCATTGATATATCAATAGTCACGTTCCGTCGAGCGGCAAAAGCACGGAACGGGAGGGAAGCATGAAGATCATCGCCCTGGAAGAGCATATCGTTTCCCAGCCAATTTCAAAAGCCACCGCCAAGGCCGTGGCGGACGCCTATCCCTACGCCGAGACTTTCCTGCACCCGGCGGCCGCTGACATGCCGGATGTGGCGCAGCTTTTCAGCCTCGGCGAGCAGCGCGTCGCCATCCTGGACAAGGCCGGCATCGACATGGAGGTGGTTTCCTACACCAATGCCTCGCAATGGCTCACCGGGGCGGAGGCCGCCACGCTGACGAAGCAGCCAACGACGACATGGCCGCGGCCATCAAGCCATGGCCCACGCGCTTCCGCGCCTTTGCGACCCTCCCCTGGGCAAGCCCGCAGGAGGCTGTGGCGGAGCTGAAACGCTGTGTTTCCGAGCTCGGTTTCGTGGGTGCGCTCATTTCCGGGCGCCCGGGCACTGGCCCGGTCTTTCTGGACGACCCGCGCTTCGAGCCCGTGTGGCAGGCCTTCTGCGAGCTCGATGTGCCGCTCTACGTCCATCCCAGCTTCACCTGCAAGGAAGTGTGCCCCGCCTATTACAGCGGCCTCGGCGAGCAGGTGGACACCATCGTCAGCGCCTATGGCTGGGGCTGGCATGTGGAGGCGGGCGTGCAGATGCTGCGCATGATCCTGCGCGGCGTGTTCGAGCGCTTCCCGGGGCTCAAGATCATCTCGGGCCATTGGGGCGAAGTGCTGCCCTATTACCTCACCCGGCTCGACCAGATGCTCTCCCCGGCGGTGACGGGCCTCCCGCAGACCATCTCGGAGTACTACAAGGATCATGTCTCGATAACGCCCAGCGGCGTCTGGGACTATGACTGCCTTGAATATTGCCTGAAAAAGGTGGGCATCGGCCACTTGCTCTATTCCACGGATTTTCCCTACATGCCGGAGAAGGGCGCCAGCGCCTTCCTTGAGGACGCGCCCCTGACGGAGGAGGAAAAGATCCAGTTCGGGAGCGCCAATGCGGAGAAACTGCTGCATATCAGCTGAAGTGGGAAAGCTGCGCCGCGGCCAGTGGCATGGCGTAACGAAGGAGTGACCGTATGGACTTTGAAGAACTCCTGGCCCGGCGCCGATCCACGCGCAAGTATCAGGACCGGCCGCTTACGCCCCGCCAGATAGGGAGCGTCATCGCCTCGGCCAGCCGCGCGCCCGTGGGCAGCAATCTGTACAAGGATGTGCACATCACGGTGGTGCGGGACCAAAAGCTGCTGCACCGGCTGTGCGAGGCCGCGTGGAAGCGCTTTTCCACGAAGGAAAAGGTGAAGGAGATAGCCGGCGACACGGCGGACGGGGAAAACCTGCTCAAGCCCAACCTGTTTTATGGCGCGCCGGCGGTCTTCTTTGTGTCCCACCGGCGGCAGGACGTGCAGCCCGGCATCGAATGGGCCAATGTGACCACAATCACCTGCATGATGCACCTTGAGGCCGTAAATCTCGGCCTCGGCAGCGTCTTCATGTGGGGCGCGCTCGAATCCATGCGCCTCTTCCCCGAGCTCGACCACACCCGGGAGCTGGAGCTGCCCGAGGGCTTCGTGCCGCTCATCGCCCTGGCGGTGGGCTATCCGTGCGAGGCGCCCGGGCCGGCCAAAAAACAGCATGTGATTGCGGTCAATTATATTCCCCTGAGGCGGGATGACGACAAGTGGAGCTGCGGGGCGGGGATTTTTGCGGGCGCGCTGCCCCCGGGGGCTGCCTGTAGCTCCGGGGCCTCCACTTTCTGAAGTTTGTGGGAGCACACCATGGCAGTCCTGAAAAGCCGCGGCATGAAGATCTTGAAGATAGTTCATCTTCTCGGCGTCGCCTGCTGGCTCGGCGGCGCGGTCTCCATGATCATGCTCAACTTCTCCAGCGGGCAGGCCGCCCGCGAGGGCATGCTCTACGGCATCAATTTTTCGAGCCATGTTGTTGACATGTGGGTGGTCATCACCCTTGGCCTCGGCACCTGCGTGCTCACGGGCCTCCTCTACGGCCTGCTGACACCGTGGGGCTTCTTCCGCCAGCGCTGGGTCGCGGTGAAATGGCTCGTCACCGGCCTGTGCTTCGTGAGCGGCTGGCTCTTCCTCGGCCGCTGGGAGGGCGCCCTGTTCGCCATGAGTGAGGCGGCCGGCAACGCGGCCCTCCAGGAGGCGGCCTACCGGCAGGTCCGCGCGCTCCACCTCGCAGGCTCGCTTGTGCAGGCGGCCCTGCTCATCTTCCTTGTGGCCATCTCGGTCATTCGGCCCTGGAAGCGGCGCTGACGGCTCCGGGGCCGCGCTCTTTCTTCTCTCCTCCTGTTTTTTCTGCACCGTCCCCGAAAAGGGGGTCATTTTTCTGGTCATGCGCCCTCTTTTGCGATAGGTGGAAAGGAAAGGGGCACGACAAGCCCGCACCGTTTTTGTTTCCCACCATATCGAGCCGCAAGGAGGGCCCATGAATTCACGCAAGTACATCTTGGCCTTGGATCAGGGTACAAGCAGCTCCCGCGCCTTGGTTTTCGACAAGGGGGGCAATATCTGCGCCACGGCGCAGCGGGAATTTCCGCAGATCTTCCCGCGCTCGGGCTGGGTGGAGCATGACCCGCACCAGATATGGGCCTCGCAGGCCTCGGTGGTGGCCGAGGCCATCTCGACCATCGGCATCAACGGCCACGACATCGCGGGCATCGGCATCACCAACCAGCGCGAGACGACCATCGTCTGGGACAAGGAGACCGAGGAGCCGGTCTACAACGCCATCGTCTGGCAGGACCGCCGCACCGCCGACTATTGCGACCACTTGCGCGAAGAGGGCAAGGTGGACTTTATCCGCGACAAGACCGGCCTCATCCTCGACGCCTACTTCAGCGCCACCAAGGTCAAGTGGATTCTCGACAACGTGCCCGGCGCCCGTCGCCGCGCCGAGGAGGGCAAGCTGCTCTTCGGCACCGTGGATTCCTGGCTCGTGTGGCGGCTCACCCGCGGCGAAGTGCATGTGACCGACGTGAGCAACGCCTCGCGTACCATGCTCTACAACATCCACACGCTGGACTGGGACCAGGAGCTGCTCGACCTCTTCGACATTCCGCGCTCCATGATGCCGGATGTGCGCTCGAGCAGCGAGGTCTACGGCCACACCACCACCACGCTCTTCGCGCACAAGCTGCCCATCTCGGGCATGGCGGGCGACCAGCAGGCCGCGCTCTTCGGGCAGATGTGCATCGAGCCCGGCTCGGTGAAAAACACCTACGGCACGGGCTGCTTTTTGCTCATGAACAGCGGCGACAAGCCCATCCGCTCCGAAAACGACCTGCTCACCACCATCGCCTGGAAGATCGGCGACAAGGTCACCTACGCCCTTGAAGGCTCCATCTTCGTGGGCGGCTCGGTGGTGCAGTGGCTGCGCGACGGCCTCAAGTGCATCCGCAGTTCCGAGGAGGTGGAGGAACTGGCGGCCTCGGTGCCGGATACGGACGGCGTGTATTTCGTGCCGGCGCTCACCGGCCTCGGCGCCCCCTGGTGGGACCAGTACGCGCGCGGCTCCATCTCGGGCATCACCCGCGGCACCACCACGGCGCACATCGCCCGCGCGGCGCTGGAGGGCATCGCCTTCCAGACCTATGACATCGTGCGCGCCATGGAGCGCGATTCGGGCCTTCCCCTCGCCAACCTCAAGGTGGACGGTGGCGCCTCGCGCAACAACCTGCTCATGCAGTTCCAGAGCGACATCCTCGCCTGCGAGGTACTGCGTCCGCGCATCACCGAGACCACGGCGCTCGGCGCCGCCTACCTGGCCGGCCTCGCCGTGGGCTTCTGGGAGAGCATCGGCGAGATCCAGTCGCAGTGGCAGGTGGAGCGCGCCTTCTCGCCCTTTGGCGACACGGCCCGCGTGGCCAAGCAGATCGAGGGCTGGCACAAGGCCGTGGAAGCGGTCATCTGCCAGTATCCCAAGTAGACGGCCGACCGCTTTGTTGCAACGCACACCGGCGCTGGGCGGCCGCCCCGTTGAGCCGCCCCGCCGGGAAGACACCAGGCACATATCCGACGCGAAAACAAGGAGCGCGCTATGGAAACCAGCCTGTTCGTGAAATGCATTTTCGAGCTTCTCGGCACCTTCGTCATGATCCTCTTGGGCTGCGGAGTGGTGGCCTGCTGTAATCTCCAGGGCTCCAAGGGCCAGGGGGGCGGCTGGGTGGTCATCACCCTCGCGTGGGGCCTCGCGGTCATGTGCGGCGTGCTCATCGCCGGGCCCTATTCCGGGGCGCACCTCAACCCGGCGGTCAGCATCGGCCTTGCCGCGGCCGGCAAGTTCCCGTGGGGCTTTGTCATCCCCTTCATCATCGCCCAGATGCTCGGGGCCTTCCTCGGGGCCGTGGCCGTCTATGTGTTCTACAAGGACCACTTTGACGCCACCGAGGACAAGCCCACCAAGCTCGCCGTCTTCTCCACCATCCCGGCGATACGCAATTACCGGCGCAACCTCGTCTGCGAGGTGCTCGGCACCTTCGTGCTCGTGCTCGTCATCCTCTACATGAGCGAGACCGGCAACACCGCCGAGGTCGGCCTCGGCAGCATCGGGGCCATCCCCGTGGCGCTGCTCGTGGTGGTCATCGGCATGTCGCTCGGCGGCACCACGGGCTATGCCATCAATCCCGCGCGCGACATGGGCCCGCGCCTCGCGCATGCGGCCCTGCCCATCAAGGACAAGGGCAGCAATGACTGGGAATACAGCTGGATCCCCATCCTCGGCCCCATTCTCGGCGCCGTGACCGCGGCCATCGTCTTTGCCGTGGTGAAAAGCATGATGTAAGGCCGCCCTCGGGCCAAAACGAAAAGGCTGTCCACTCCCGGAAGGGAGTGGACAGCCTTTTCGTTTTAACGCATGCCCCTGCCGTCAGGGCAGGGAACGGCTAACGCCTAAATCCCCTGGGCGATCATGGCGTCGGCCACCTTGCGGAAGCCGGCGATGTTGGCGCCCATGACGAGGTTTCCGGGCTCGCCGAATTCCTTGGCGGTGTCGGCGGCGTTCTTGTAGATATTGTCCATGATGCGGTGCAGCTTTTCGTCCACGGTGGCGAAATCCCAGCTCTGCATGCTGGCGTTCTGCGCCATCTCGAGCTGGCTCGTGGCCACGCCGCCCGCATTGGCGGCCTTGGCGGGCCCGTAGGCGATGCCGGCCTTCACGAAGGCATGGACGGCGTCCAGCGTGGAAGGCATGTTGGCGCCTTCGGCCACGCACTTGCAGCCGTTCTTAAGCAGGGTCTCGGCGTCCGCGAGGTTGAGCTCGTTCTGCGTGGCGCAGGGGAAGGCGGCGAAGCAGGGCACGCTCCACACGGCGTTGCGCCCCTTGGGATAGTCGGCGACGGCCGTGTACTTGGCCGAGGGCACGAGCTCCGCATAGCGCGTGAGCGAGGCGCGCTCCACTTCCTTGACCTGCTGGAGCACATCCACGCGGATGCCGGACGGGTCATGGATCATGCCGCGCGAATCGGACACGGTGACGGGCTTGGCGCCGATCTGCTGGAGCTTCTGGCAGCAGTAGATGGCCACGTTGCCCGCGCCGGAGACCGCGCATTCCTTGCCTTCCAGCGTTTCGTTGCGCGCCTTGAGCATGGCCTGCGCGAAGTAGACCACGCCGTAGCCAGTGGCCTCGGTGCGCGCGAGCGAGCCGCCGAAGAGCAGGTTCTTGCCGGTGAGCACGCCCTCATAGCTCTTGGTGAGGCGCTTGAACTGCCCGAAGAGGAAACCGATCTCGCGGCCGCCCACGCCGATGTCGCCCGCGGGCACGTCGATGGTGGCGCCGATGTGGCGGAAAAGCTCGGTCATGAAGGCCTGGCAGAAGCGCATGACCTCCATCTCGGACTTGCCCTTGGGGTCGAAGTCGGAACCGCCCTTGCCGCCGCCGATGGCAAGGCCGGTGAGCGAGTTCTTGAAGATCTGCTCGAAACCGAGGAACTTGAGGATACCGAGATTGACGCTCGGGTGCAGCCTGAGGCCGCCCTTGTAGGGGCCGATGGCCGAATTGTACTGCACGCGGTAGCTGCGGTTCACCTGGATCTGGCCCTTGTCGTCCACCCAGTCCACTCGGAAGGCGATGATGCGCTCGGGCTCGGTGATGCGCTCAAGGATGCGGTATTTCTCGTATTTGTCATTCCTTTCCAGAATGGGCGTCAGGCTCTGCAAAACTTCCTGCACAGCCTGGAGGAAGACCGGCTCGCAGCTGTAGCGTTCCTTCAGGTTGTCCATCACGCGCTGCACGTATGTCATTCTCTGCTCCTTTGCTCGGGCGCCTCTGCGCCTGGGTTCACATATCCGGGAAATTTCTTAGCCGTATTCCGCGCCGCTGGCAAGCGCGCGAGCGCCGCCCGGCGCGGCAAAATGGGGTCGTCTAGAGGGCCGGTTCCCAACGGGGGCCCCCGGGCAAGGCGCCGTCCCCTTCGCCACCCTTGGGCAACTCGGGGGTATCGCCCACGCCCGGCGCCTCGGTGGAGAGCAGGTGCGCCGGCACCTCGCCGGGGCCCGGGATGACAAGGGTCTCGGGATTGAGGCTGTACCACGCGAACCACATGGAATAGACCCCGAAAAACTCCTTCATGGAGGCGCCGCGCATATTGCCGGCCGTGGCCTTGCCCGTGGCCGTATCCCAGGTGCTTTTGGTATTGATGTCCATGAGGTTGCCGTCCTGCATGACGAACAGGAAGGGCTCGGCCCAGACCTGGCGGCTGTAGATGCGCACCACGTCGAGCCTTTTGTCATGCACGGCCAAAAGCGGCGCCGGCCCGAGAAAAAAATTCACCGCGCCCTTTTTTTTCACATAGGCGATGTCCACGGCGAGGAGGAAATGGTCATACTCCAGGCAGAGCATGGGCGTCTTGCGGTGAAAGCGCCTGTCGAGCCAGCGGGGCTGGTAGGCGAGGGTGTCGTTGTCATAATAGGTGTCTTTTTTCAGGTAGCTGCCGTAGGGGTCGCGCCCGTACGGGCGCCTGCCGCGCGGCTTGGCGAGCACGGGCGCGTCGGGATAGACGTGGCTCGCCGCGCCCCATGTCGTCCAGAACACGGGCAGCGTGGGCATGCCGCGCCCGAGCAGCGGGCCCTCGAAGGCCATGCCCATCTCCTGCAGCCACAGGCTGCCGGAATTGCGGTCGGTGAGGATGCTGTTGCCGTCATAGAGAAAGCCGGCCGTGCCGCCGGTGCCGCTGTGGCTCTCCACGTCGAAGATCAGGTTCAGGCCCTGCATGGAGGCGTCATATGCCATGAAGGTGCCCGTGATGGGGCAGTAGGTGACGGCATAGGCGTGGTCGTTGATGAGCTCGTTGACCACCTGGTGCCAGACGAGATAGCGTTGCGGATAGATGCGCGGCCCGTCCGGGAAGATGACCACGAAGGCCGGCTCGTTGTGCGTCATCTTGAGGTCGGCCTCGGCGACGGTGTCATAGCGCGGCCGGTAGAGCGAGGTGATGGTCCCGGGCATGGGCACGTCGACGAGATAGCGCGTGATGTCGGCGAGCTGCTGGAGGTCCTGCGGGCGCGCCTCGGCCGGGGCGGCGCCAAAAAGGAGGAGCAGGAGCGCGGCAAGCCCGGCGAAGAGGCCGGCCGGAAGCATGGTCGGCCGCCGCATCAGCGGGCGCTCCCCCCCTCGGCGCCCGCGTATTCGCTGAAGAGGTATTCCCGAAGCGCCCGGGGCCACGGCCGGGGCTTTTCGCCCAAGAATTCCGCGAGTTTGCTGTTGTCGAGCGCGGAATTGGCGGGCCGTTCCGCGGCCTGCGGCCATTCGCTCCCCGGGATGGGCTCCACCCGGCAGGGGCCGGAGGTGAGGGCGATGGCTTCGCTCGCGAGCTCGCACCAGCTCGCCACACCGCTGTTGACCGCGTGCCAGATGCCGGTGGCGCGGGCCCGGGCCAGCTTCTCGGTCCAGCGGGCGAGGTCGAGGGTATAGGTGGGCGAGCCGATCTGGTCATGCACCACGCTCACGGCGTCGCGTTTGCGGCAGGCATTGAGGATGACATCCACGAAATTGGAGCGCCCGGGCCCGAAGAGCCACGCCGTGCGCAGCACGCAGCTCCGCTCCGGGAGCGCGCTCAACACGGCCTCCTCGCCGGCGAGCTTGGTGCGCCCGTAGACGCTCTTGGGGTGCGGAGTGTCGGTTTCGCGCCAAGGGCCGTCATGGGGCCCGGAAAAGACAAAATCCGTGCTGAAATGGACGAGGTGCCCGTACCCGAGAGCGGCCAGCGTGCGCGCCAGCGCGTCCGGCAGGGTGCGGTTGGCGATGAGCGCTTCTTCGGGATGCTCTTCCGCAGCGTCCACGCGCGTCCAGCCGAGGGCGTTGAACACCACGTCCGCGCCGGCCTCTTCCAGCAGGCCGCGCAGAAACTCAAGGTCGAGCAGGTTGCCGTCCGTGCGGCTGAAGACGCGCGTTTCCCAGCCCGCGTCCGTGAGCGCCCGCGTCAATGCCTGCCCCACAAGGCCGGTGGCCCCGCCGAGAACCAATGCTTTCGCCATGCCCGGCCTCCTGCCGTTCCATGCGGCGTTCTCACGCCTTTGTTCCGTATGGCGCGACTCTAGCCCCAAGCCACAGCACGGTCAACATGGCTTGGCTGCCCCCCGGCTGCTTGCGGGCGGGGGGCAAGTGACGTACAAAGAATGCGCATGAGAAGGGCGATTCTTCTGGCGGCGTTCGGCGCGGCCACTCCGCAAGGGCGCCAGGCCCTGCACGCCTTTGACGCCATGGTGCGCGAGAGGTTCGCCGGCTGGTCCGTGCGCTGGGCCTTCACCTCGCCGCTGTTGCGCGAGCGCCTTGCCCGGGCGCGCCAGAAAAGCGACTCCGTGCGCAAGGCTCTTATGCGGCTCAGCTTTGAGCGCTATGAGCGCGTGGCCGTGCAGCCCTTGCAGGCCATCGCCGGCGCGGAGCATGAAGAAGTCTGCGCCGCCTGCGCCGAGGCCGTGCGGAAGCTCGGCCTCTGCTGCCGCGTGGGCGCGCCGCTTCTGGCGGAGACCGCCGATGTGGAGGCCGCTGCCCGGGCTTTGGCCGCGCATCTCCCCGAAGGGCGCCTCCCGCATGAGGACGTGGTGCTCATGGGGCACGGCGCCCGGCATGCCGGGGGCGCGCGTTATGGGGACCTCGCGGCGGCCATGCGGCAGCTGGACGCCCGTGTCCATGTGGGCACCATGGGCGACGCCATGGCGCTCACGTCCATCCTGCCGAGGCTCACGTCGGGCCGGGTGTGGCTCATGCCCCTGCTCTCGGTGGTGGGGCAGCACGCCCTGCGCGACATGGCGGGCGACGGCGCCGGCTCGTGGCGCTCGCGCATCGAGGGCGAACAGCGCGAGTGCGTGCCCGTGCTCAGGGGACTGGTGGAATATCCGGGCGTGGCCGGGATCTGGCTGCGCCATCTGGAAACCGCCGCGGCTGAAGCCTGCGGTGAAACTTTGGGGTAATTCAGCAACGAGGTGGAAGATGCGCGGGAAACTTGTGCCCACACTGGTGATGACGCTCATGCTTCTTGGCTGCGCCGCGGGCGGCAGCGGCGGCGGAAGTGAGGACGTACCGGCCGCGCCCGATCAGGCGGCGCTTTCCGGGGGCGCGCCCGGCGGCGGGGCCAATGCCTTCAACCCCTACATGCAGGCGAAACTCCCCAATACGCGCGAGTTCACCAGCGAAGGGCAGCAGATGCTCGGCGCCATGGGCGGCGGCCAGCCCACCATCGAGGGCGAAGCGGCGCACCGCAAAAACTGGCGCGAAGAGATCTATCCCGTGGTCTTCGGCGAGCGCACGGCGCCGCACGAGATTTTGGTGCTTCTCAATTTCGCCAATCCCAAAAGCGCCGAGGTGTGGAAGGCCGTGACCACGGCGAGCCGCTCCCTCTCGCCGAAGGAGTGCAAGATCGCCGTTTTCGCCAACAGCACGGAACAGTACGGCACAGACCTTATGGGCCTCGCCATCTGGATCGCCCATTCGAGGCCGGGGCAGGCCATGCCCTATCTCACCTACGCGCTCGACCGCTGGAACGAGGTCAAGGCGGCGCAACGCCGCGCGGGCTCCGTGAAGACCTTTAAAAATGAATATGACGCCACCGCGCAGCCCACGGACTATCCCATCCACTACGCCTATCTTTCGCGCGTGAAGCCGCCGGTGCCCGCGCAGGAGGAGCTCAAGGTGGCCAAATACTGCTACGATGCCGGCAATGTGAACATGTACCAGACCACGCAGCTCTGCCAGTATTACGGCGTGCGCGAGCTGCCGGCCGTCATCGTGGACGGCAGGGTGCTCGCCAAGGTGTCGGCCGACGCCATCCTCAAGGCCCTGAAATAAGCTCTTGCGGACAATTCCGCCAAAAAAACGGGCGCTCCGGGAGTTTCGGGGGGCCCGTTTTTGCATGCAGGCTGCGGCCGCCTAGAGCGAGAAAAAGCGTAGCGGCGGCACGGCGGCGATGATGCCGGCAGCCGCGAGTTTTTCATAAAACAGGTTGAGGCCGCGCAACTCTTCCGCCCCCAGGCTGTAAACGAGGCCTTCGCGGTAGTAGAAGGCGAGGTCTTCCCGGCTCAGCGGGCAGCCGTGGCCCGTGAGGTCGAGGATGACATCCATGTGTGCGAGGCCCCAGTCGCGCCCGCGGCGCAAAAGCTCGCCCGGGTCGTCGTGGAAGAGGCCGCGCTCGGCGGCGTCCCGGCTCACCACCCAGACGCCGAAAATGAAGGGCAGGCCCGTCCAGTCGCGCCAGGCCTCGGCGAGGTCCACCCGGTTGGGATAGTCGGGGTGCTGCCGGAGGCGCAGGGCCTCGTCGCCAATGGCGAGAAAGGCCGTGGGCGGCGTGGCCGAGCGCAGGGCCGGCGAGACCTGGCCCGTCCTGTAGGTGACGGCCTGCCGGTAGCGGTCGCGCATGAGCAGGCGCAGGAGGGCCACGGAAGTGTGGCTCTCGCCGCTGATGAGGATCTCATGTCCGCCAAGCTCCTCCACGGGCACGCGCGAGAGCAAAAGCACGCTCATCACCGGCCCGCGCGAGCCGATGGAAAGGTCATCCACAAGGTAATACCGCTCCGGGCGGCGCGCGTACTCGAAGCAGGAGCAGGAGGAGACATGCAGCTCGCCGCGGCCCATCATGTCGTTGAGCAGCGCGGGCGGGCCGGCCACCAGTTCATAGTCGTGCGGCAGGATGCCGGCCTCAAGCGGATGGTAGATGGGCAGCACGTTGAGATAACTGATGCGCCCCATGCGCAACACGGTCTCAGGCATGGACGCCCGCCTCGCCCACGGGGCGGTAATCCATGGTGCGCTGCACCGGCGTGAAACCGGCGGCGCGGATGACGGCCTCGATCTCCTTGCGGGTCATGCGGTAGGAAACGCCGGCCGCGGCGACCACGTTCTCCTCGATCATCAGGGAGCCGAAATCGTTGGCTCCGTAGAAAAGCGCCAGCTGCGCTATCTGCGGCCCCATGGTCACCCAGGAGGCCTGGATATTGGGGATGTTGTCGAGCACGAGGCGCGAGACCGCGAGCAGGCGCAGATATGCCGGCGCGGGCAGGCTCTGGCAGCGGATGCGCGTGTTCGCCGGCTGGAAGGTCCAGGGGATGAAGGCGGTGAAGCCGTGGGTTCTGTCCTGCACGGCGCGCAGGGCGAAGAGGTGGTCGAGCCGGTGGCCCGGCTCTTCCTCATGGCCGAACATCATGGTGGCCGTGGTCTTCATGCCGAGGCCGTGCGCGGCCTCCATGACCGCAAGCCAGGCGTCCGCCGAGCACTTGTTGGGCGAGACCTGCCGGCGCACGTCATTCTGGAGCACCTCGGCGCCGCCCCCGGGCACGGAATCGAGCCCCGCTTCCCTGAGCCTGCGCAGAACCTCCACGACGGGCAGGCCGAATTTTTCGGCCCAGAACCAGATCTCGGGCGGCGAAAAGGCGTGGATATGCAGCGTGGGCCAGGTGGCGCGCATCCAGCGCAAAAGATCCTCGTACCACTCCAGCGGAAGGTCGGGATGATGCCCGCCCTGCAGCAGGATCTGGGTGCCGCCGAGGCGCAGGGTCTCCTCGATTTTCTGGGCCAGCTCCTCGCGGGTGATGACATAGCCCTCGGGGCTTTCCGGCGGCCGGAAAAAGGCGCAGAAGCGGCAGCCGCACACGCAAATGTTGGAATAATTGATATTCCTGTCGCCCACATAGGTGACGACGGGCTCGGGATGCAGCCGAAGGCGCATGGCGTTGGCGAGGCGCGCCAGGGTGAGCAGGCTCGCGCGGTAATAGAGGGCTTCGGCGTCCGCGCGCTCGAGGCGTTCGCCGGCGGCGGCTTTTCGGGCGGCGCGGGTCACGTCCGCATATGCGGGCGTGTCGTCGTCAAAGGGGCTGTGCGCGGGGGCGAAGTCCATCAGCATGTCTCCTTGCGGGGGCGCGCCGCAATGGCGGCCTCCCCGCCATTCCCGGGCATGGCCTCAAAAACGGCGTTGCGGCGCACCGGCCTGAAGCCGGAAGCGCGGATCATGGCTTCGAGCTCGTCGATGGTCAGGCCCTGGGCCGAGGCCGCGCCCGCCATGTGGCCGATGCGCTCCTCCACGATGGTGCCATCGAGGTCGTCCGCGCCGTACCAGAGGGCGGTCTGCGCGAGCTTGGGCCCGAGCATGATCCAGTAGGCCTTGATATGCGGGATATTGTCGAGCAAAAGCCGCGAAACGGCCACCGTGCGCAACTGGTCGAGCCCGCGTACCGGCCCGGAACGCTCCCCGGGGAGCTCGAGGCGGCTGTTTTCCGTGAGGAAGGGCAGGGGGATGAAGCAGGTGAAGCCGCCGCTCTCGTCTTGCTGAGCGCGCAGCCTGAGCAGGTGCTCCACGCGCATGGCGGGGCTCTCGAGGTGGCCGAAGAGCATGGTGCAATTGGTGACGATGCCGAGGCTGTGCGCCTCGCCCGAGATGCGCAGCCAGGCCTCGGCGTCGGCCTTGTGCGGGCAGATCTGCGCGCGCAGCTTTGCATCGAATATCTCCGCGCCGCCGCCGGGCATCATCCGAAGGCCACAGGCCTTGAGGCGCTGAAGCACCTCAAGGGTGCTTATGCCTTCGAGCGCCGCGAAATGCGCGATCTCCACCGGGGTAAAGGCCTTGAGCGGCAGGTCCGGCCAGCGGTCGGCCACGGTGCGCAGCACGTCCTCGAACCAGGCGAGCCCGAGCTTGGGGTGGCAGCCGCCCACCATGTGCATCTCGTCAAGGCGCAGTGTGCCGCCCTGGGCGGCCTCGAGCCGGGCGAGGATATCCTCCTTGCTGAGCTGGAAGGCCCCGTCCTCGTCCGCATGGTCACGCCTGAAGGCGCAGAAGAGGCAGCCGTTGACGCAGACATTGGTATAATTGACCTGCCGGTTCACCACATAGTAGGCCGCGTCGCCGTGCAGGCGAAAGCGCACCTCGGCCGCCAGCGCGCCCACGGCCGTGAGGTCGGGGCAGGCGAACAGGGCCAGGCCGTCCTCATAGGAGAGGCGTTCGCCGGAAAGCACCTTGTCAAGGATGGACGAAAGGCCGAGGGCCGCATAATATGCTTTGTCTGGCATGGATGTCCTTGTGGCCGCGCGCCCGCAAGCCCCGCCGGCGGATTCCGGCGGCGCGGATGCCGGTGGCCCGGCAGGCGGGAGCATCCGCCAGCATATCGCCGCGCAAGCGGCATTGTCAACGTGAGGTGGAAATGTCCGCTCAGGAGCTCGTGCTTTCCCTGGGGCTCTCGCCCTGCCCCAACGATACCTTCATCTTCCACGCCCTGCTCGAGGGCCTCGTGCAGGTGCCCGCGCCGGCCCCGTGGAGCGGCCCCATCCGCTTTGTGCCGCACTTCGCCGACGTGGAGGAGCTGAACAGCATGGCCGTGGCCGCGCGCCTCGACGTGACCAAGCTCTCGCTGGGCGCCGTGGCGCGCATCATGGAAGAGTATGCGCTCTTTTCCTCCGGGGCGGCGCTCGGCTGGGGCTGCGGCCCGCTGGTGGTGGCGGGAAAGCCCCTCACGCCGGAGCAACTGGCAGGAGCCAGCGTGGCCGTGCCCGGCTTCATGACCACGGCCAACCTTTTGCTCGACCTGCACGGAGGTTTCAGGGGTCCGCGCCGCGAACTCCTCTTCAGCGACATCATGGACGCGGTGGCGCGCGGCGAGGACGAGGCCGGGGTCATCATCCACGAGGGCCGCTTCACCTATGCGGCCCACGGCCTCACCAAGATCCTCGACCTCGGCGAGTGGTGGGAGGGCGCCTTCCATTTGCCGCTGCCGCTCGGTGCCATCGCCGGCAAGCGCGGGCTGCCGCTCTCCGTGGCCCTCGCCGTTGAGGCGGGCATCGCCGAAAGCCTGCGCCACGCCTGGGCGCATCCCGAAGCCTCGCGCGACTTCATCCGCGCGCACGCGCAGGAACTGGACGACGCGGTGACGAGCGCTCATATCAAGACTTTCGTCACGGCCTACAGCGAAGACCTGGGGCCGGCCGGCCGCGAGGCCATCACCACGCTGGTGCGGCGCTCGGCCACGCTGCTCGGCGCGCCCATGCCGGCCGCCGGGCTCTTCTGGCCGGGGGCGGCGTGAAGGGAGCGGGCTGCTGCGTCCCGTATTGAGGTGCGGCGCGTGAAGAATATCTTTTCCTGGGCCGAGGCCCGGCGCTACTTCGTCATCGGGCTGCCCATCTTCATCGCCCAGCTCTCGCAGACGGGCATGAACTTCGCCGATACCGCCATGACCGGGCAGTACAATGCCGAGGACATGGCGGCTGTTGCCGTGGCGGGCTCCATCTGGGGGCCGGCGGCGGTGTTCGGCATCGGCTGCCTTTTGGCGCTGCCGCCGCTCAGCGCGCAGTTCGTAGGCGGTGGCAAGCGGCGCAGCGCCGCGCACCTGCTGCGCCAGGGCATCTGGCTCACCGTGGGCCTCTCCCTCGTGCTCATGGCCTTTTTCTACGTCATTTCCTGGCATCTCGAGGCCTTCGGGCTCGCCCCGCAGATGGCCGACCTCGCCGGCGGCTATCTGCGCGCCCTCTTGTGGGGCCTGCCCGGCTTCATGTTCTTCGTGAACCAGCGCAGCTTTCTGGAGGGCTTCTCGCGCACGCGGCCGGCCATGATCATCGGGCTCCTGGGGCTCGCGCTCAACGTGCCCTGCAACTACATGCTCATTTACGGGAAGTGCGGCTTCCCGGCCATGGGCGCCGTGGGCTGCGGCGTGGCCTCGGCCGTCTGTTACTGGTTCATGGGTCTCGCCATGATGTGCTTCTTGCGGCGCGACCCGCAGTACCGCGACCTGCGGCCGCTCTTCGCGCCGTGGCTCCCAAGGCGCAAAAAAAGGGGTGAAGACGCGGCTGCGGGGCAGGGCGCCGGGGTCCGCGAGGCGACCGGCCCGGTCTTTGACTTCCCGCTCATGTTCCGCGCCTTGCGCATCGGCTTCCCGAGCGCGCTGGCGCTGTTTTTCGAGGTCTCGCTCTTCGCCCTGAGCGCCATTTTGCTGGCGCCGCTCGGCACGGTGATGGTGGCCGGAAACCAGATCGCCATGAACTTCAGCGCGCTCATCTTCATGGTGCCGCTCGCCATCGGCATGACGGCCACCATCCGCGTGGGCTACTGCCTCGGCGCGCGCAAGGTGGCGCAGGCGAAACTTTCCGCGCTCACGGCCATGACGCTCAGCGTGGTCTTCGCCCTCCTCATCTGCGCGGGCACAGTGCTCTTCCGCGCCAATATCGTCCATATATACAACGACGACCCCGCGGTGACGAAGCTCGCCATGCACCTTCTGCTCTTCGCGGCGGCCTACCAGATCGTTGACGGGCTCCAGATGGCCGGCATCGGCGTTTTGCGCGGCTACAACGACACGCGCATCATCTCGGTCATCTGCTTCGCGGCCTACTGGATCATCGGCCTGCCGCTCGGCTATGTGCTCGCCCGCACCGACTGGCTCGTGCCGGCCATGGGCGCAGAAGGCTTCTGGATTTGCTACCTGGCGGCGCTCGGCTTCAGCGCCGTGGCGTACTGGCTCAGGGTGCGCTATCTGCACTCCCTGCCGCCGGAAAAAGTGCTGGCGCGGGTGCGGAGGTAGGTGGCACTTCCGCAGAGGACGCTGGAGCTTGGAAAAGAGCTTTCCTATGTCTTTGGGTTGGTGGTGCACCTGTGCTGCATGGGTAATGCCGAAATTATCCGTCAAAAACAGCCTTGCTCCAGCCGTTGCGACGAAGGAAGCTACGGATGGAGACAGCAGTTAGTTACCGCGCTGGTCAGCCAACGATGCCACTGTCGCTATCCGTAAGCCCGGCAAGCCGGGCAACGGCTAGCGCTTTACTGCTGGCTTCGTCAGAGAAAAATTTCCTCGGCCGAGTACTTAAGTACACGCCCTTCGGAAATTTTTATCTTCCTTGCTCCAGCCGTTGCGACGAAGGAAGCTACGGATGGAGACAGCAATTAGTTACCGCATCAGCTAGTCAACGCAACCGCTGTCGCTATCCGTAAGCCCGGCAAGCCGGGCAACGGCTAGCGCGCCAGCAGCAAAAAATCTTATTTTTTAGGATTCTTCCGGCACAAGCACCCGTCTTCCGCTTCGCTCCAGACGGATTTAAGGAATGCCCATCAACAACCCAAGGTAATATAACTTGAATAATGGTGAATATCATATTTAGGGCGAAATATTTAACAGTATGAACCCTCTTTACACGCTCTTGAACCGATTGAGCACCATGGTGAGGAATGCCTGGGCCGCCGGGGAAAAGAGATTCTGCTTTCTCCAGGCAAAGTAGAGGGCCACAGGCAGGGCGGGCTTGCAGGGGCGAAAGCAGATTTCGGGGTCATTGCTCACATTGATGAGCCTGTCGAGGCCCAAGGCGATGCCGAGGCCCTTGCGCACCAGTATTGAGGCATTGTAGAGCAGGTTATAGGTGGCCGCGATGTTCAGCTCGGAAAATTCCCTCCGCATCCATTTGGAGATGTGCCATTCCATGTAGGACTGCTTGGAGATGATGATCGGCTCGTGCCACAGGTCTTCGGGGGCGATGGCTTCTCTCGAGGCAAGGGGGCTTTCCTTGAGCATCAGCGCGCCCCACATGTCGACTTCGGGCAGGCGGATGGATTCATAGGCCGACACGCGCGCGGGCTCGATGAAGAGCCCGAAATCGAGCAGCCCGTTGTTCAGGCGTTCCGAGACCTCATCGCCGTCGCCGCTGAACACATGGAAGCGCACGCGCGGCGAAAGCGCGCGCAGTTCTTTCATGATTTCCGCGACCCTGCCCAGGACCCAGCTTTCCCCGCTGCCGAGATAGATATCCCCGGAAAGCTCGTTTTCGGGCTGCCGAAATTCGCACTGCGTCCTGTTCACCAGCTCCAAAATCTCTTCCGCGCGTTTTTTGAGGCGCACGCCGGCGGCGGTCAAGGTGAGCCGCCTGCCGCCGCGCTCGAAGAGCAGAGCCCCGAGCTCTTCCTCAAGGGCCGCCAGCTGCCGCGAGAGGGTGGGCTGCGTCAGGTTCAGGAACTCCGCCGCCGCTGTCATGTTCGCCATGCGCGCGAGCACGAGGAAGTTCTGCAAAATCTTTATTTCCACACCTGTTATCCATGTATTTTTTGTATATATTAGTATAAAAAATAAGTATTGTACATAGCTCGCGGGACTGACTATTTCAATTCCAATCTCGCCCGAAGCACTGGGCGCGGCTCGCGCGGCCCACCACCCTGGAAATCCAACCAAGGGGCAAGCTCATGAATTTTTGCAGCAAAAATCTTCCTCTCGTCCTTGCGGTGTTCCTGTTTCTGTCGGTTCCCTCTTTTGCGGCAGATGGCGCAGAGAATGTGCCGGCGGCGCGGCATGGGGTGAGGATCCTCTTCGAGGGCGGCGAAGCCGTGGCGGTGCTGTACGATACTCCTCCCGCCGAAGCATTTTTGCGGCTGCTGCCCCTGGAGGTGGAATTCAGCGACTTTGCCGGAGCGGAAAAGATCTTTTACCTCGCGGAAAAACTGCCCGTCCGCGGCACGCCCAATGCCGACGAGCAAAAGGGCGACTTCTGCTATTATGCGCCGTGGGGAAATATTGCGGTATTTTACAAGGGCTACGGGCACGGGAAGAACCTCTATGTCCTGGGGAGCCTCGCCTCGGGGAAAGAAAAGCTCGCTGCAATGAAGCAGGATTTCAAGGCCCGTATCGAAGTTCTGGAGGAAGGGAAGAGCAATAATTAAGGCCCGCATGCAGGGGGAATTTTAACTTTTTCGCCTTAAAATTAAAGAGAACTGAATATTTTTTCATGCGTGATAACTGTGGTAACACTGTTTTGCAGGAAGATACAAGGCTACTGGACAGAGTGCATTCAAAAAGGAGGAGGAGGATATGAAGAAATGGTGGCATCTTGTGCTTTGCCTTGCGGCTCTGTCCATGCCGCTGGCCGCTTCACAGGCTCAGGGAGGAGAAACCGCCATGGAAAAAATCAATATCGGGAAAAAACTGGCCCTCTACCCCAGCGTCGTCACCGTGGTGGGCGCCGAAGTCAAGGGCAAGGTCAACTGGCTCACGGTGGCCCACACCGGCACCATAGGGCACAACATGATCCTGGTCAGCATGAGCCAGTCCCACTATACGAACCAGGGCATCATCGAGAGCGGCAAGCTGTCGCTCAACCTTGTGGAAAGGCACATGCTGCCCCAGGTCGACTATGTGGGCACGGTGAGCGGGGCCAACGCCGACAAGTCGGGGGTGTTCGCCTGGCACAGGGGCGAAAACGGCTCGCCCCTCATTGCCGCCTCCCCCGTGTCCATTGAGCTCAATGTGGTCGACAACTACAAGGCCGGCGGTTTTGACAATTTCATCTGCACCATCGCCAATACGTACGCGCGCAAGGATGTTTTGGATGCAACGGGCAAGCTGGACTACCATGTGCTGAAGCCCGTGCTGTTTGAATTCCCCACCTATTCCTATCTCGCCACGGGCGAAATGCTGGGGAAATGCCGCCAGTATGCGCAAAAGCCTTCCATGGGGGCCAAGCTGCCCATGACGGAGAGCGGCATCACGCGCCTTTCGCGTATCGAGGTCGATCCCCAATATCTGGAGGAATACAAGAAATTCGCCGCCGAGGTGGGGGAAACTTCCCTGCGCACCGAGCCCGGCGTGCTCACCATGTATGCCGTGGCCGACAAGAAAAACCCCTGCCGTATCACCATCCTCGAGACCTACGCGAGCAAGGAGGCCTATGAGAAGCACATCGCGTCGCCGCATTTCCAGAAATACAAGCAGGGCACGCAAAAAATGGTCAAGGAACTGGTGCTCGACGACCAGGTGCCGCTCAATGAAAACAACAGGCTGACGAACTACATGGTCATCCCCTACTGAGCAGAGAGAACTTCAGGAGAAGGAGGCGCGCGATGCCCGCGATCATCATGGAACTCGCCCCGCTGGAAAAAGAAAAGAGGGCCCGGCTTGTCCGCGAAGTCACAGAGAGCACTTCCCGGGCCACCGGGCTCCCGCCCGAGGCGATTTTTGTGTTCATCAAGGAGAACAGCCTGGAAAATATCGGCGTTGGGGGAACCTTGCTCGCCGACCGGCGCTGATCCCGGCTTGGGCGGGGAACCGCCAGCACAAGATGGAACGGGAGCGGAGCCCGGGCAGGGAACCCGATTCCCGGAGGCGACGGCGGCCCCTTGATGCGCAGGGGCCGCTGCCGGCTTAAAAATCGGGCCGCAGCCCGGCAAGCGTCAGTCCTTTTCCGTCTCCCGCTCTCCGTTCCCCTCCCCGCCGAGCGCCGCGGCGTCCAGCGCGCGCCACAGCTTGTCGATGCCCTGGCGGCGCGAAGCCGAGGTGATGATGGGCGCCACGCCGAGGATGTCCCGCCATTCACGGCGCCGGGCCTCGCGCTCGCGCTGGCTGCACTTGTCGGCCTTGGTCAGGATGGGCAGCACGGGCAGCCCCTTGGAGGAGGCGAAGGCCGCGAGGTCCATGTCCAGCTTTTGCGGGGGCAGGCGGCAGTCGAGTAAAAGCGCCAGCGCCCTGATGTGGCGGTCGGTGCCAAGATAGGCCTCCAGCGTTTTCGCCCACTGGCGGCGCTCCTCGTGGCTCGCGCGGGCATAGCCGTAGCCCGGCAGGTCAACGATATAGTAGTCCTGCGGGCGTACGCGGTAGAAATTGACCGAGCGCGTCTTGCCGGGCTGCGCGCTCACCTTGGCGAGCTTCTTGCGGCCGGCGAGGGCGTTGATGAGCGAAGACTTGCCCACGTTGGAGCGCCCGGCGAGCGCGATCTGCGGGCGGTCGAGGGTGGGGAGCTGGCCGGTCACATAGGCCGTGGTTTCCAGTTCAAGGGTGCTTTCCATACCTATTCTCCATTGATATGCGCCGGCCGCCTTCCGCGCGCCGCCGGGCGCGCCTTGACAGCGGGGCGTTTTTGCATAGACTGGTGAACCCGGATTTTCGGGACGATGCGCCACCCCGCGCAGGGTAGCTTTCGGCGCCCGTCCCCGCAACCGCCATGACAGGAATTTTCGCGGCAGGCCCCGCCGGCCGCAGGAGGAAGCATGTACTCAACCACGGACTTTCGCAAGGGGCTCAAGATCGAAGTGGAAGGGACCCCGTATGAAATCGTCGAGTTCCAGCACTTCAAGCCCGGCAAGGGCGGCGCCATGGTGCGCACCAAGCTGCGCAACATCCTCACCGGCCGCATGCAGGACATCACCTTCCGCTCGGGCGACAAGGTGGGAAAGCCCGACATGGAAACGCGCGACATGCAGTTCCTCTACCGCGAGGGCGACGACCTCATCTTCATGGACATGACCACCTATGAGCAGCTGTCCATGCCCGTGGCCACCACGGGCGGCAAGGAGGGCTTTCTCAAGGACGGGCAGGAATGCCGCGTGCTCCTCTATCAGGGACGCCCGCTCGACATCGACATTCCGCTCTCCCTCGTTCTCGAGATCACGGACACCGAGCCCGGCGCCAAGGGCGACACGGTGAGCAATGTGACCAAGCCCGCCACCCTCGAGACGGGCCTCGTGGTGCAGGTGCCCATCTT
Organism: Desulfovibrio sp. ZJ746; assembly: GCF_011039155.1. NCBI lineage: Bacteria > Pseudomonadati > Thermodesulfobacteriota > Desulfovibrionia > Desulfovibrionales > Desulfovibrionaceae > Desulfovibrio > Desulfovibrio sp. ZJ746. The sequence continues at coordinate 472,353 of NZ_JAAKEK010000001.1, forward strand.
CGTCAACATCGGCGACAGGATCAAGGTCGACACCCGCACCAAGGAATACCTGGGCCGGGAATAAGCCCCCTTGCCGCTGGAGGAAAAGCCCACGGATATTCGCAAGTTCCTGCGCGAGCTGTTCGGCCTGTTCCTGCTCTTCTGGGCCCTGCTGCTGCTTTTGAGCCTGTTGAGCTTCGACGCGGGCGACCCGAGCTTCAACCATGTGGTGAGCTCGCAGGGCCCGGTGCACAACAAGGCGGGGCTGTTCGGCGCTTACGCGGCCGGCTTCCTCAACGACATCTTCGGCGTGGCCGCCTTCCTGTGGCCCCTGGTGTTCGGGGCCCTGGGGGCGGCCTACGTCTCTTCCGGCTATGCCCTGCACTGGTGGCGCTGGTGCGGCTTCTTCCTGCTCACCCTCTGCCTCCTGGTGGCGGGCTCGTGGTGGGATCTCTCCGCCGGCGACCTCGCGGGCGGCGGCATGGTGGGCAGCGCCCTCTACGACAACGCGCGCCACTACCTGAGCCCGGTGGGCTCCACCATGCTCTGGGTGTTCGTGCTCCTCGTGGGCCTGCAACTGGCCTGCAACTTTTCGTGGTTCAGCCTCGCCGCTAGGTTGAAGGCCTGGGCCGCGGCCCTCCTGGAGGAACGGAAGGAGCGCAAGCTGGCCGAAGCCGCAGAGGCGGCGCCGGAATATCTTATCCCGGGAGAGGATGGGGGAGGGGACAAGACTGGCGGTGCCCCGTGGTGGAAGCGCCTCGCCGCGCGCCTGCCCCTGCCTGATACCAAGGCCCTGAAAGAACGCTTCGGCCGCTGTCGCGATGTTCTGGGCAGCATCAGGCCCACAGCCGGCAAAATGCCCGAGCTGGACTTCCCCGAGGCGGAAGGGACGCCTGAGAAGGGAGAAGGCGCCGACGGGCAGAGTGCAAGCGAGGTTTCAGGCGCCCCCGAGGAAGATCTCCAGCCCGCAGCGCAGGCACCCGCGCAACCATCTGCTCCCGAGGCCCCGGCTCACGCGCCGGCAGCCGCCCGGGCCCCTCACGACGCACCCCGGGCCGCGGAACCGCCCAAGGGGCGGCGCGCCAAGATCCCCCTGCCCGGCCTCGACCTGCTCACACCGCCGGCTCCGGGTGGCGCCCGCGCCCGCGAGGATCACGAGGCCAGGGGCGCGGCGCTCATGGGCTGCCTCAAGGATTTTGACATCCAGGGCGACCTTGTGCGCGTGACCCCGGGGCCTGTGGTCACCATGTATGAGGTGAGGCCGGCGCCCGGCATCCGCGTCAACCGCATCGCCAACCTGAGCGACGACCTGAGCCGCGCGCTCATGGCGCCGGCCGTGCGTATCCAGGCGCCCATCCCCGGTTCGGACACCGTGGGCATCGAGATCCCCAACGAGCAGCGCGAGACGGTCAATTTCCGCGAGCTCGCGGCGTCCGAGCCCTTCCGCCGGGGCTGCGGGCCGCTGACCATGATCCTCGGCAAGGACATCGCCGGGCGCCCGGCAATGGCCGACCTCACGCGCATGCCGCACCTGCTGGTGGCCGGCGCCACGGGCGCGGGCAAGAGCGTGTGCCTCAATTCCATCCTCGTGAGCCTGCTCTACCGCACCCAGCCGCAGGACTTGCGCCTCTTGCTCATCGACCCCAAGCGCATCGAGATGGCGGTGTATGCGGACGAGCCGCACCTCGTGCACCCGGTGGTGACGGAAATGGCCGACGCCAAGAACGCCCTCGAGTGGGCCGTCCATGAAATGGACAACCGCTACCGCTCCATGGCGCGCCTCGGCGTGCGCAACGTGGCGGCCTACAACCAGAAGCTCGCCGCCTTCAGGAATGACCTGCCGCCGGACCTCGCCGACCTCGAGCGCCTGCCGTATCTCGTCATCGTCATCGACGAGCTCGCCGACCTCATGATGACCGCCGCCCGCGAGGTGGAGACCAGCGTGGTGCGCCTCGCCCAACTGGCGCGCGCGGCCGGCATCCACATGATCCTCGCCACGCAGCGCCCCAGCGTGGACGTGGTGACGGGCCTCATCAAGGCCAATTTCCCCTGCCGCATCTCCTTTCAGGTCACGTCGAGGCACGATTCGCGCACCATCCTCGACCAGATGGGCGCGGAGCAGCTTCTCGGGCGCGGCGACATGCTCTTCAAGCCCAGCGGCGGCCGCCTCCAGCGGCTGCACGGGCCCTTTCTCGCCGACGAGGAGGTGCAGGCCGTGGTCAACCACTGGAAGCGCCAGCTCGCCCCCACCTATGAGGTGGACTTCTCGCAGTGGAGCGCGGCCGCGGCCGCGGGACCCGGCGGCGGGGGCGACGCCTCGCAGGACCCGCTCTACGAGGAGGCCCGCGCCTTCGTGCTGGAGTCGGGCCGGTCTTCCATTTCCACCTCGCTGCTCCAGCGCCGCCTCCAGGTGGGCTATAACCGCGCCACGCGGCTCATGGACCAGTTCGAGGCCGAGGGGCTGGTCGGGCCGGCCAACGGCAGCAAGCCCCGCCCCATTATCCGGGGCTAGTTGCCCTCGGCGCTTTTTTGCCCGAAACTGCCATGCCACACCCGTGAAGGAGTGCGCCATGCGAACGAAAACGCTGACCGCCGCCGGCGGCCTGCTTGCCGCCCTGCTTCTGCTCCTTGCGCAGCCGGGCGCCTGCGCCGATGAAGCCGTGCGCTACGCGGACCTCATCCGCACCAAGTATGAAGCCCTCAAGTCCTTCGCAGCGGACTTCGAGCAAACGCTCACCCACAAGGAGAGCGGCGCGGTGGAAAAGCGCAAGGGGCGCCTCCTCTTCCAGAAGCCGCTGCTCATCCGCTGGCAGACGGAAAAGCCCCACGAGGAGACCATGGTCGTCACCGGCAAGGAGATCTGGGACTATCTCCCGGACGAGGACATCGCCTACCGCTATCCCCCCAACCTCGTGCAGGATTCACGCAGCATCATCCAGGTGCTCACCGGCCAGTCGGCCATGAACCGGGATTTCGATGTCAAGGTCGCGGGGAAGGACGGGGGCCTCGTCCGGCTTCTGCTCTATCCGCACGAGCCCACGCCGCAGATGGTGGAGGCGGCCATCTGGGTGGAGCCGGAGACGGGCTATATCCGCCGCGCCAACATCATCGACTTTTACGGCAACGCCAATGACGTGCGCTTCACGTCCTTCAGGCCGGACGCGCGCGTGGCCCCGTCCGAGTTCCGCTTCACGCCGCCGGCCGGCGTGGAGGTGGAAGACCGCATCGACCGCACCATCGAGGAGCGGGAACTTTTCAAGTAGCCCAGAAAAGGAGGGGAGGGCCGCCCGGCGGGGCGCACCCGCCCTCCGGCCAGCGCCCCGGAGCCGCCATGCCTGACTTTGTCCATCTCCATTGCCATACGGAATACAGCCTTCTCGACGGCGCCATCCGCATCCGGGACCTCTGCGCCCGCGCCAAGGACAACGGCATGGAAGCCTGCGCCATCACTGACCACGGCAATCTCTTCGGCGCGGCCTATTTCTACTCCGCCTGCAAGGATTTCGGCCTCAAGCCCATCCTCGGCTGCGAGGTCTATACCTGCGCCGACCATACGGACAGGTCTCCCGAGACCGGCAAGCTGCGCAACCATCTCATCCTGCTGGCGCAGAACGACACGGGCTACCACAATCTCGTCAAGCTCGTGAGTCACGGCTTTCTTGAGGGCTTCTACTACAAGCCCCGGGTGGACAAGGCGCAACTGCGCAAATATTCCGAGGGGCTGGTGTGCCTTTCGGCCTGTATCGCCGGCGAGATACCGCGCGCCGTCCTCGCCGATGACATGGACAAGGCCCGCGCCCTTGCCGATGAATACGCCGCCATCTATCCGGGCCGTTTTTACCTTGAACTCCAGTCCAACGGCCTCCCCGAACAGGAGCGCGTCAACACGGCCCTCATGGAGCTCGCCGAAAGCGCCCGCCTCCCGCTCGTCGCCACCAATGACTGCCACTATCTCGAGGCCGGCGACGCGGACGCCCATGAAGTTTTGCTCTGCATCCAGACGCAGACCACCATGGACGACCCCCGGCGCATGCGCTTTGAGACGCGCGAGCTCTATTACAAGACCGCCGAAGAGATGGAGCGCGCCTTCAGCCATGTGCCCGAGGCGCTCGCCAATACGGCGCGCATCGCGGAATCGTGCAACGTGGAGCTGGATTTCGGGCACCATTATTTCCCGGTCTATCCGCTGCCCGAGGGCGCGAGCATGGAGTCCGAGTTCCGGCGCCTCGCCGAGGAGGGGCTGGAAAAGCGCCTCGAGGCTCACCCCGACCGCGCCCATATCGACCCCGACCGCTACCGCGAGCGCCTGCAGCACGAGATAGCGGTCATCCTCGAGATGGGTTTCCCGGGCTATTTCCTCATCGTGCAGGAATTCATCAACTGGGCCAAGAACCACGCCATCCCCGTGGGGCCCGGGCGCGGCTCGGCCGCGGGCTCGCTGGTGGCCTGGGCGCTCAAGATCACCAACCTCGACCCGCTGCCCTACAACCTGCTTTTCGAGCGCTTCCTGAATATCGAGCGCGTCTCCCTCCCCGATATCGACGTGGACTTTTGCGAGCGCCGCCGCGGCGACGTGATCAGGCACATGGTGGAGACCTACGGCGAGGGCTCTGTCGCGCAGATCACCACCTTCGGCACCATGAAGGCGCGCGGCGTCGTGCGCGACGTGGGCCGGGCGCTCGGCATGAGCTTCGCCGAGACCGACCGCATCGCCAAGCTGGTGCCCGAGAGCCTGAAGATGACCATCGACAGGGCTCTCGAGCAGGAGCCGGAATTGCGCCGCCTGCGGGAGGAGGACGAGCAGGTGCGCCGCCTGCTCGACACGGCGAAACGCCTTGAGGGGTTGGCGCGCCACGCCTCCACGCATGCGGCGGGCCTTGTGGTCTCGGACAGGCCCATGGAGGAGTATCTGCCCCTCTATCTCGGCAAGCGCGGCGAACTCGTGACCCAGTTCGACGGCCCCATGACCGAGAAGGCCGGCCTCGTCAAGTTCGACTTCCTGGGCCTCAAGACCATGACCCTCATCCAGGACACGCTGGACAACATCGCGCGCCAGGGCGCAGAGCCGCCTGACCTCGACACCCTGCCGCTCACGGACGCCCCCACCTACGAGCTCTATGCCCGCGGCGACACGGACGGCGTCTTCCAGGTGGAGAGCTCGGGCATGCGCCAGTACCTGCGCATGCTCAGGCCCAACTGCTTCGAGGACATTATCGCCATGCTGGCCCTCTACCGCCCGGGCCCGCTGGGCTCCGGCATGGTGGACGAGTTCATCAAGCGCAAGCACGGGCAGGTGCCGGTCATCTATCCGCATGACTCGCTCGGCGAGTGCCTGCGCGACACCTACGGCGTCATCGTCTATCAGGAACAGGTCATGCAGATCGCCCAGATCATCGCGAGCTACACCCTGGGCGGGGCGGACCTGTTGCGCCGGGCCATGGGCAAGAAAAAGCCCGAGGCCATGGCCCGAGAGCGCGTGACCTTCGTGGCCGGCGCGGAGAAGAACGGCATCGCCGCGGAAAAGGCCAACGAGATCTTCGACCTTATGGAAAAGTTCGCCGAATACGGCTTCAACAAGTCCCATTCGGCGGCCTATGCGCTCATTTCGTATTTCACGGCCTATCTCAAGGTCCACCACAAGGTGGAATTCATGGCCGCCCTGCTCACCTCGGAAATGGGCAATCAGGACAAATTGCTTAAGTATGTGGCCGCCTGCAAGGACATGGGCATCGAGGTGCGCCAGCCCTCGGTGAACGAGAGCGAGCGCGAGTTCTCCGCGCGGGAAGGCTCGGTCGTCTTCGGCCTCGGCGGCATCAAGAACGTGGGCGACGAGGCCATCCGCGAGATCATCGAGGCCCGCCGCGAGGGCGGCCCCTACGGCTCGCTCTTCGACATGGCCAGCCGCGTGAACCTGCGCAAGGTGACGAAGCGCGTGCTGGAATCGCTCATCAAGGGCGGCGCCTGCGACTGCTTCGGCGTGCCGCGCGCGGCCATGCTCGCCGCGCTGGACCTCGTCGTGCTGCGCGCGCAGAAAAAGGCCCGGGCCATGAATTCGCCGCAGGTCTCGCTGCTTGCCATGGCGCCCGCGCAGGAAAGCGCGCCTCTCCCCGGTGTGGGGCTCGACTGCCCGGAGGCGGCGCTCCCGGAAATGGCCGACGACCTCAAGCTCAAGGCGGAAAAGGAGGCCTTGGGCTTCTTCCTGACAAGCCACCCGCTCCAGCCCTTCCACAGCGAGATACCGCGCCTCGGCCTCACCACGCTGGAGGCCCTGCGCGAGCTCTTTGCCGGCGCGCGGGTCAACTGCGCCGTCCTCGTGACCAGCGTGCGCGAGGTCGTCACCAAGCGCGGCGACCGCATGGCCTTCGTGGCCGTGGAAGATTTCACCGGCCATGCGGAAGTGACCTTCTTCCCCAGGGATTACGCCGAGGCGCGCGAGCTCATCAAAAGCGAGCAGCCGCTCTGCCTTACCGCGCGCCTGGAGAGCCAGGGCGAGGCCAACCCCGAAAATCCCGAGGAGGAGGATGCGGAAGCCCCGGCCGCGGAATGCAAGCTGCTCGGCCAGCGGGTTCGGCTGCTCGCCGATGTCTGCGCCGAGAGCGATTCGCCCATCGAGGTGGAAATCCCGGCGCACCGCCTCGGCCGGGCGGACATCCTCGCCCTGCGCAACATCCTTGAGAGCCATGCCGGCGATGTGGAGGCCCGGGCCGTGGTCTGCCTGGACGGCTGCCACTGCCACTTGCGGCTCGGCGACGCCCTCAAGGTGCGCCCGGGGCCCGAGCTCACCCGCGCCCTCGCGGCCTGGTCCGCCGGTGACCAAAACGCGGTGGCGTAGGGAATGCGGGCACGCTCGGGAACTTCCCTGCAGCTGCAAAATTGTTTTTTTATATAGAATATATTTATCGTATGTGCGTTCTGATGTGACGGACTGCATTACAGCATGTCACATATGGAAGTTCTGCGGGAAGGGCCACCATCTTCGCCCTGTGGAACAGGCGTTGGAGGCGGGTGGAGCGCAACGTGGCACTTCCTGAAATGTTCCCCATGAGAAGGATTCCCCGTTCTCCCGGGCCAAAAACAGGTGGCTCTTAGCACTTCCCAATGAACAAAACGGAAGTGCTCTGCTGCGCAGGGGCGTCGAAAAATGGCAGTACAGCGCCTGCCCTTCCCCAGCCCATCAAATATTTTTCCTTGAAAGTCAGGGAGAAGAATTGACGCTGCCGGGAAGGTTGTGTAGCCTCTATCGGTGTTCGGTGGTAAATTTTGCCCGCGCGGTTGTCAGAGACATGTAGTTTTTCCGTGCTCAGGTTGCCGCACATTTTTTTCCTTTTAAAGACTGAGGTGAACATCATGGACGATTATCTCAAAGAAGCGCTTGAAATTGCGCGTGCCCAGGCCGGTGTGCGTGTCATGAGTGAAGAGGAAGTCACGGCCTACATCCAGAAGCTCGCTGCCGGCATCCGCGCCATCGCGGAAGATGTCGTCCCCGATGAGATGGACTGTGCGGAAATGGCCCAGGAAGCCCGCAAGTCCATCAAGGAAAAATCCGTCACTTGCCTTGAATGCGGCAAGAGCTTCAAGATCCTCACGCGCCGGCACCTGGCGAGCCACGGGCTCGACAGCGCCGGCTACCGCGAAAAGTGGGGCCTGAAGAAAGACACGCCGCTCGTGTGCAAGTCGCTCCAGCGCGAACGCCGCAAGAAGATGAAAGACATGAAGCTGTGGGAAAAGCGCCGCAAGGCCAGCTAGGATACATCGGCAAGCCCGCCCCACGGCGGGCTTTTTCGTCTCCGCGGGCAACTGTCACCGATGCTTGTGGCGGGCGCGCCGGGGAAAACCGCCGAAGGCGCTTTCTGTTTTACTGATAGTTGCATTCCTGGATACTGCATGGGTTCTTTCTCTGTCACGGCCCCCGGGGAAGCGCTGGCACTGCTCGCGTTGCCCGATGCCGAGCTCTTTTCCCGCGCGGAACAGCTCCGGCGCGAGGCCAGCGGGCATTCGGTGCATCTGTGCGCCATCATCAATATCCGCAGCGGCCATTGCGGCATGGATTGCCATTTTTGCGCCCAGAGCCGGCACAATCCCGTGCCGCAGGCCGGCTTTCCGCTGCTTGAAGAGGCTGTGCTGCGCGAGCGCATCCTCGACCTGGCGGCCACGCCGGTACGCCGCATCGGCCTTGTGGCGAGCGGCGCGGCGCTGGACGGCGAGGATTTTGAGCGCGTGCTCAGGCTTGTGGCGGCGTTGCCGGCCCCCGTGCGCGGGCGCCTCTGCGCCTCCTTCGGGCGGCTGGATGAAAAGCGCATGGCGCGCCTCGCCTCGTCTGGCATCACCCGTTACCACCACAATCTGGAGACCTCGGCGCACTACTATCCACAGATATGCTCCACCCAACTCTGGGAGCAGCGCCGGGACACGGCGCGCCGCGCGCAGGCCGCGGGCCTCAGCCTCTGTTGTGGCGGTATTTTCGGCCTTGGTGAAACGTGGGAGGACCGTATCAGCGTGGCCTTCGCCCTGCGCGAACTGGGCGTCAGCCATGTGCCGCTGAATTTTCTCCATCCCCTACCCGGTACGCCGCTGGCAAGGCGGCCCCCTCTCCGCCCGGAGGAAGCCCTGCGCATCATCGCGGTGTTCCGGCATGTCCTGCCCGGGGCCGCGCTCCGCATCTGCGGCGGCCGCCCGCTGGCGCTCGGACGGCGGCAGGGGGAGATATTCGCCGCCGGCGCCAATGCGCTCATGACCGGCGACTACCTCACCACCAGCGGGGAAGCGCTCAGCCATGACCTTGACCTGATCGCCACCTGCGGCATGGAGGCGCCTCGTCGTGCCTGAGAGCGCCGCCCCCCTTCGCGCCGTCTTTGTGGCCGGCACGGGCACGGATGTGGGCAAGACCGTGGTCACGGCCGGCCTCTTGCGCGCGTTGCACGGCCTCGGCGTGGCGGCGCAGGCGGTCAAGCCGGTTCAGACAGGCATCCCGGCTGCGGACAAGGCCCCCGGAGCACCCCTTGCCGGGGATGCCACGGTCTATACGGCGGCCGTGGCCGACCTGGCGGCCACATCACTTCCGCCCGCAGCGGTGCTCCGCACCTTCGCCCTCCCGGCCTCGCCCTTTTTGGCGGCGTCCGAAGAAGGCGCCATGCTGGACGCCGCCGGCCTTGCGCGTGATATCCGGGGGCACTGGGCGCGCGTGGCGCCTGCAGCCGAAGTGCTGCTTCTGGAGGCCGCGGGCGGCCTGCTGGCGCCGCTCAATGCGCGCGAGAGCATGCTGGACCTCATGGCGAGGGTGGGCGCGCCGGTGGTCCTCGCCGTCCGCAACGAGCTGGGCGCGCTCAATCATGCCCTGCTTTCACTGGCGGCCTTGCAAGGGCGCGGCCTCGCGTTGGCCGGCCTCGCCATGGTGGAGCCGCCCCGCGCAGTGCGCGAGGCCAGCGGGAACCGTATTCTGGAAGACAATATCCGCTTTTTGCGCGACCGGCTGAAGCAGGACTGGCCCGGCGCCGTGCTCTGCCCCGTGCCGCAGGCGGAACTTTCCGCCCCGCAGGGGTGGGAGCTCGTAGCCCGGGCGCTCCTGCCGCTGGCGCGCGCGCTGTGGACAGGCCCGGTTCACCCCGGGGGCGCCAGTTCCGGCGACATGGAGTCCCGCGACCATGCCGCGCTCTGGCATCCCTATGCCTCGGCCACGCGCCTGCCGCCGCTGGAAACCGCGGCCCTGAGCCATGAGAACCGCATCGTCCTCGCCGACGGCCGGGAACTGGTGGACGGCATGTCCTCGTGGTGGGCCGCCGTGCACGGCTATAACCACCCGCGCCTCATCGCCGCCCTGCGCGCGCAAAGTAGCCGCATGCCGCACGTGATGTTCGGCGGCCTCACGCATGCGCCGGGGGTCATACTTGGGGAACGGCTGCTCGCCGCCATGCCGCCCGGCCTTTCGCGGCTGTTCTTCGCCGATTCCGGCTCCGTGGCCGTGGAAGTGGCCCTCAAGATGGCCCTCCAGTGCCAGCAGGGCAGGGGAGAGCGGCGGCGCACCCGTTTTCTCGCGCCGCGCGGCGGCTATCATGGCGACACGCTGGGGGCCATGTCCGTCTGCGACCCGGTGACGGGCATGCACAGCCTCTTCGCCGGCCTCGTGCCGCAGCAGCGGTTCATGGAGCGCCCGTCCTGCCGCCTTGACGCGCCCTTTGCGGATGCCGCGCTCGACGACGCGCGCCGCGTTTTTGCCGAGCACGGCGACGAGATAGCCGCCGTCATCCTCGAGCCCGTGGTGCAGGGCGCCGGCGGCATGTGGTTCTACCATCCCGGCTATTTGCGGGGCCTTGCCGACCTGTGCCGCAAGGCCGGCGCGCTGCTCATCTTTGACGAGATCGCCACGGGCTTCGGCCGCACGGGCCGCTTCTTCGCCGCGGAGTGGGCCGGAGTCACCCCTGATATCCTCTGTTGCGGCAAGGCGCTCACCGGCGGCGTGCTGACCCTGGCGGCCACCGCCTGCACCGCGGCCGTGGCCGAAGACATCTGCCGCGAGGGTCGCGTCTTCATGCACGGGCCGACCTTCATGGGCAATCCGCTCGCCTGCGCGGTGGCCGGCGCCTCGCTTGACATCTTGGAGGAAGGGCACTGGCAGGAACAGGTGGCGGCGCTTGAGCGGCAACTTGCCCAAGGGCTCGCGCCCTGCCGTCAGTTCGAGGGCGTGGCCGACGTGCGCGTGCTCGGCGCCATCGGTGTGGTGGAAATGGAGGCCCCGGTCAACGGGCCGGCCCTGCAGCGCTTCTTTGTGGAGCGCGGCGTCTGGATCCGGCCTTTCGGCCAGCTTATCTACCTCATGCCGCCCTATATCACGCCGCCGGAAGACGTGGCGCGGCTCTGCGCGGCCGTGGCAGAGGCGGTGGCCGGGGGTGCCTGGCGCCTCGCGGACGGCTAGGGGGCGCCCAGCACTTCAGGCGTCGCCGGCTTTTTCCGGCATAAGGGCGGGATTGAGCCCGCGATAAATGAGCCGGGTGGCCGCCTCATCGGCGAGCTCGCCTATATCCATGAGCTTTTCCAGCAATTCCAGCAAATAATGGCGGTCGTTCTCGCAGCCGTCATGAAAGTCCTTTTCCAGCTCGCCCGAGCGGATGTAGTTCTCAAGTTCCTGCAAGTCTTCCATTTTCAGCATGGGTTGTCACTCCTTGTATGCAGGGAAGCAAGGCATGCCTCCACGAGCCGGCCGGCCAGCATTTCCACCGCGGCGAGCTCCTGCCGGGTGATGGCCTCGAAGTGGATGCCGCAGCTCACGCTCACCGCGCAGCCGAGCCCCGCGCAGAGTCGCCCGGCAACGAGGCCGGCAAGCGGCCCTTCGCGATGTCCCGGCCGCTCGCGTACCAGTGGCGCCTCCCCGGGCGCGGCCAGGGCCGTGGCCCCAGCATGCCCCGCGCCGCCGGCCAGAATGGCGTGCACATCGCGCCCCTGCGGGATGAGCCGGAGGGTGAGGTCGAGCCGGCCTTCCTTCACGCGAAATTCCTGCGGGAGACGCCGGCACGGCGCTGTCCTTTCATCCATGCGCAAGTGTAACGGAAACGCGCCGCCGCGCAAAGAGCCCGGCGCCCCTCAGGCTCAGTCCCGAGCGCGCCTCCGCAGCACGGCGAGCCACGCGGCGAGGCACAGGGCGGAAACGACCGTGGAAATGCAGCCCACGGCCAGTATGGCGCCGGGCCACACCGAAAGGCTCGCCAGCAGCATGGACAGCGCGCCGAAGAGCAGGCCTGTGCAGTTGATGAGCGAGGAGACGATGCCGTTGTCGCCCTCGATGCTCTCCATCATCAGCACGGTCGAGGGCGCGCGCAGGGCGCTCCCCAACAGGGTGAGGAGCGCGAACAGCAGGGCGAAGGTCCACGGGCCGTGGCTTCCCCAGCAAATGACGCTGATGCCCGCAAGGCACATGGCAGAGAGGTGCCCGGCAAGCACGCGGTTCCTGTTCCAGTGGCGGAAAATACCCATGTGCAGGAAGGGTCCCAGCAGGGAAGCGGAGGCGTTGAGCGCGAAAAACAGGCTGTATTCCTGGGGGGACACGTGAAAGGTATCCTGAAAGATAAAGGCCGACACCGCGAGGTAGGACATGAAAGGCATGGACATGGCCGAAAAGATGAGCAGCGGGTAGAGAAAGTTCCTGTGGCCGAGCGCCACGCCCATGCGCTTGAAAGTCGCCCCGAGGGTGAGGCCGCCGCTGCGGGGATGGGTCTCCCTGAGCCAGAGGGTGCCGATGAGCGCCGCCACGCCGCACAGGGCGAGGCAGAGGAAGATGCCCCGCCAGTCCACCATGAGCAAAAGCCAGCCACCGAGCACCGGGGCGGTGAGCGGCGCAATGATGACCGTGGCCTGCATGACGGTCACCACTTTTTCCATGGAGCCGCCGCGCAGCACATCCTTGACGATGGCGAGTGACATGGCGCTGGCCGCCCCGCTGCCCACGGCCTGCACGCCGCGCCAGGCGAGAAAGGCCCCGATGGAGCCCGTGAGGCAGAGGGCGATGCTGGAGACGATGTAGAGCAGGGAACCCGCCAACAGGACGGGCTTGCGGCCGTATCTGTCGCTTACCGGCCCCCAGAAGAGCATGGAGACGGCAAACAGCAGCATGAAGGTGCTGATGGTGGCGCTCGCGAGCTCGTTGGTGGTGGCGAAGGTGCGCGCTATGGAGGGGAGCGCCGGCAGGTACATGTCCGTGGAGATGGGGGCGAAGGCGCTCAAAAAGGACAGGTAGAGGATGAGAAAACGGTTGCCCGGGTAAAAGAGGCGGCGGTTTTTCATGGCGCGAGCTTATGCCCCAAGCGGCGGGGTGGCAACTCGCCCTTCGGGGGCGCCGTGCGGGCGTCTCAATGCGCGGCGTATTTTCCCCTGCGGGGCAGCCTGAAGCGGCGCATGTCCGCGCCTTCCAGCTCCAGAAGCCGTATCTTCCGCTCAATGCCCCCGCCATAGCCGGTGAGGTCGCCGCCCGCGCCCACGACCCGGTGACAGGGGATGATGATGGAGATGGGATTGCGGCCCACGGCGCCCCCCACGGCGCGGCTGGACATGCGCTCCTTGTGCAGGGCTTGCGCGGCGTTACGGGCGATGGCCCCATAGGTGGTCCATTCCCCGTAGGGGATGGCGCGAAGGAGGCTCCAGATGAGCTTCTGGAAGGGCGTGCCCGCGGGCGCCAACGGGAGGGCGCCGGTACCGGGCCTTTTGCCAGCGAAATAGGCGTCGAGCCATTCCCGGGCCAGCTTCAGGAGGGGGGCGTCGGGCCATTCCACCGCAGGGGCCGCCCCCATGGCCTCAAGGGCGGCCTCGCGCTCCAGCCACAGTCCCACCAGGGCTTCATCATCGCAGGCGAGGGCCAGTTCTCCGAGCGGGGAAAAATACCTATCGATGTACATGTCGCCTCCTTGCGCTGGGGGGCGGCGAGCGTCCCCCCGGTCGTTTCGCCGAGCCTACAGGTTTTTTGCCGGGCCGTCCTCCTGCCCGCATGGGCAGGGAAGGCATTCCGGTCCCGCGGCGCCTCCTTCCATTGTCTTTCGGCGTGAGGTGCGGTAGCATCAGCGACTTCATTCTCCACTGCGAGTTCAAGGAGCATACCATATGACCACAGAGGAACAGCGCAACAGCCCCGCGCCCGAAGACGGCGGCGAAGATTTTGCCGCCCTCCTGGCCGCGCATGACGAGGCCTCGTCCGGCCAGGTGCAGCCCGGCCAGAAGGTGAAGGGCACCATCATCGCCGTGACAGGCGAGAATGTTTTTGTCGATGTGGGCCTCAAGGAAGACGGCATCATGGACCGCAAGGACCTGCTGGATGCCGACGGCAAGGAGATCGCCGGCCCCGGCGAGACCGTGGAGGCTTGGGTGGTGGCCGCGAGCCCGCAGGGCATCGTGCTGTCCCGCTCCATGAGCGGCAGCGGCGTCGCCGCGCTGGAAGAGGCCCGGGACGCCGGCGTGCCCGTGGAAGGACGTGTCACCGGCACCTGCAAGGGCGGCTACCTTGTGGAGGTGCTGGGCAAGTCGGCCTTCTGCCCGGGCAGCCAGATGGACGCCGCGGCCTCGGACGGCGAAGGCCCGGTGGGGCGTACCCTCCAGTTCCTCGTGACGCGCGTGGAAAACCGCGGCCGCAATATCGTGGTCTCAAGGCGCGCTCTCCTCGACCGCGAGCGGCGCGAGAGCCTGGAAAAGCTCCTCGAGACGCTGAAGCCCGGCGACATGGTGGAGGGCCGCGTCACGAGGCTCGCGCCCTTCGGCGCCTTCGTGGAGCTTGCTCCGGCCGTGGAGGGCATGATCCACCTTTCGGAGCTCGCGTGGTCGCGCGTGGCAAGCGCCGAGGAGGCCGTCTCCGTGGGCGACCCGGTGCGCGTCAAGGTGCTTGGCATCACCACCAATGAAAAAGGCCAGACGCGCATCTCGCTCTCGCGCAAGCAGGCCGAGGGCGACCCGTGGCAGGATGTGCCGGCGCGCCTCGCCGCGGGCAGCGTCGTGCAGGGCAAGGTGCGTCGCCTCGCGCCCTTCGGCGCCTTCGTGGAGGTGCTGCCGGGCGTGGAGGGCCTCATCCATATTTCGGAACTGTCCTGGGCCAAGCGCGTGAACAAGCCGGAAGACGTGCTCGCCGTGGGCGACGAGGTTTCCGTCAAGGTCAAGGACGTGAACCCGGAGACGCGGCGCATTGCCTTGAGCCTGCGCGACGCCGAGGGCGACCCCTGGCAGGACGCGGAGCAGCGCTTCCCCGTGGGCGCCACGGTGGAGGGTACGGTGGAGGGCCGCAGCCAGTACGGCCTTTTTGTGACGCTCGCCCCGGGCATCACGGGCCTCCTGCCTGCCGGCGTCATCAAGAACAGCAAGAAGCCCGAGCTCGCCAAGCTGGACAAGGGCGACAGCGTGACCCTTGTCGTCCAAAACATTGACAGCGGCGCGCGCCGCATCAGCCTCACCTATGAAGGCGCCGACAATGACCCGCAGGCCGCGGGCGCCGGCCCGCGCGGCGCCGGCGGGGGCGGATGGAAGCAGCACGCCGTGTCGGGCGCTCCTGTTACGGGAATCATGGCACAGGCTTTGCAAAAGGCTATGCAAAAATCTTCCAAGGAGCGTTCATGAGCATGAAAAAATGCCTTGCGGCCCTTCTGGCTGTGGCCTTTCTGGGCACGGCCTCCCTGGGCCTTGCGGCGGATCTCCCGGATTTTAGCGAGCTTGCGGCCAAGTGCGGCCCGGCTGTGGTCAACATCGGCACCGAGCGCAAGGCTTCGGCCGCCGGCGCCGAGGACTTTTTTGGCGAAATGTTCCGTAACATGCCGCCAGGCTTCGAGAAATTCTTTGACCAGTTCGGCGATCGCAAGGGCCGCAAAGCCCCCGGCGGGAAGCGCTCCCAGCGCAAGCAGAAATCGCTCGGCTCGGGCTTCCTCGTTTCCGCCGACGGCTATATCGTGACCAACAACCATGTGGTCGCCGAGGCTGATGTCATCCACGTCACCCTCGACGAGCGCAACGGCAAGGGCCAGCACTTCAAGGCCACCCTCATCGGCTCCGACGAGGAGACGGATCTCGCCCTGCTCAAGGTGGAATCCAAGAATCCGCTGCCCTATCTCGTGTTCGGCAATTCCGATGACCTCAAGGTGGGCGAGTGGCTGCTGGCCATCGGCAATCCCTTCGGGCTCGACCACACGGTGACGGCGGGCATCCTCTCCGCCAAGGGCCGCAATATCCGTTCCGGCCCCTTTGACAACTTCCTCCAGACGGACGCCTCCATCAATCCCGGCAACAGCGGCGGCCCGCTGCTCAACATGCAGGGCCAGGTGGTGGGCATCAACACGGCCATCATCGCCAGCGGCCAGGGCATCGGCTTCGCCATCCCGAGCAACATGGCCGCCAAGATCATCGACCAGATCAAGAACGGCAAAAAGATCAGCCGCGGCTGGATCGGCGTGACCATCCAGGACGTTGACGAAAATTCCGCCAAGGCTCTGGGCCTCAAGGAGCCTGCGGGCGCGCTCGTTGGCTCCGTCATGGAAAATGAGCCCGCCGCCAAGGCCGGCGTGCAGGACGGCGACGTGATCATCGCCGTGGACAAGAAGAATATCGACGACTCCGCGGCGCTCCTTCGCGCCATCGCCGACAAGGCCCCGGGCAGCACCGCGGTGCTCACCGTCTGGCGCGACGGCAAGACCCAGGAGATCACCGTCACCCTTGGTGAGCGCAAGAGTCCGCAGGCCATGGGCAAGGACGGGAACGGCCAGAAGCAGCAGGACGAAAGCCTGCTCGGCCTCTCCGTGCGCCCGCTCAAGAAGGAGGAGCGCAAGGAGCTCAAGATCGCCAAGGACGAAGGCCTGCTCATCGTCAGCGTTGACCCGGACAAGGCCGCGGCCGAGGCCGACCTCCAGCCCGGCGATGTCATCCTCAAGGCCAACCAGGTGCCCGTGAACAGCGCGGCCGACCTCTCCAGGATCGTCAAGGAGGTGGGCGTGCAACGCGGGGCCGTCATGCTCCAGATCCAGCGGCACGGCGACACCTATTTCCGCGCGGTGCCCATCGGCAAGTAGCGGTCTTTCACCCGAACCATGATTTCAGGGGGCGCCTTCAGGGGCGTCCCCTGTGTTTTTAAGGGCGCGGTCGGCGCCTCTTGCGGCTGGCGGCTTTCCGGCGTAAAATTTGGCAGCGTCTTCAGAGCATCTTCAGGAGGTGGACCATGCCCGTTGTTCATTGTGATGCCGGTCATCTGCCCGCGCCCGAAAAACTCGAGCGCATCCCCGCGCTGATGAGCGCCTACTATACCGAATTTCCCAATCCCAAGATCCCGGGGCAGCGTGTGTCTTTCGGGACTTCGGGGCATCGCGGCTCCTCGCTGCTCCATACCTTCAACGAGGAGCACATCTACGCCATCACCCAGGCCGTGTGCGACTATCGCGGCGCCAAGGGCATCGACGGCCCGCTCTTCCTCGGCGGGGATACGCACGCCCTTTCCGAGGCGGCCTTCCGCTCGGCCCTCGAGGTGCTGGTGGCCAATGGCGTCAATGTGCGCATCTCCAAGGACGGCGCCTATACGGCCACGCCGGCCGTGTCGCACGCCATCCTGCGCTGGAACGCCGGGCGCGAGCGCGGCCTTGCCGACGGCATCATCATCACGCCCTCGCATAACCCCCCGCGCGACGGCGGCTTCAAGTACAATCCGCCCCACGGCGGCCCGGCGGAGACGGATGTCACCAGCTGGATTGAAAAACGCGCCAACGAATACCTCGAGTCCGGCAACCGCACGGTGAAGCTCGTGCACCTGCGGGAGGCGAGGAAATCGCCGCTCGTGGAGGAGTTCGACTATACCCGCGCCTATGTGGATGACCTCCCCAAGGTGCTCGATATGAAGGCCATCGCGGCCTCGGGCCTCAAGCTCGGCGTTGACCCGCTGGGTGGCGCGAGCCTGCCCCTCTGGGAGCCCATCGCCGAGACCTACGGGCTCGACCTCACCGTGGTCAACAAGGAGGTGGACCCCACCTTCCGCTTCGTGCCGCTGGACAAGGACGGACAGATCCGCATGGACTGCTCGTCGCCCTATGCCATGAGCCGCCTGCTTGAAATGCGCGGCAACTTCGACCTGGCCTTCGCCTGCGACCCGGATTCGGACAGGCACGGCATCGTCACCCGGCAGGAACTGATGAACCCCAACCACTCGCTCACCGTGGCCGCGTGGCACCTTTTCCGCACGCGCACCGGCTGGCCGGCCGAGCGCGGCATCGGCAAGACCGTGGTCACGAGCGCCACGCTGGACCGCGTGGGCGAGCACTTGCACCGCCCGGTGGTGGAAGTGCCCGTGGGCTTCAAGTGGTTCGTGCCCTATCTCTTCAGCGGCCGCTGCGGCATGGGCTGCGAGGAGAGCGCGGGCGCGTCCTTCCTCTGCTTTGACGGCGCCCCGTGGAGCACGGACAAGGACGGCCCGCTCATGTGCCTTTTGGCTGCGGAAGTCATGGCCAAGGAAGGCAAGTCGCCGAGCGAGGTCTACAAGGACCTGACGAAGATCGTGGGCGACCCCATCTACCAGCGCCTCGACGCCCCGGCCGACGACAGGACGCGCGCCCTGCTCAAGGCGCTCACGCCGGAGCAGGTGAAGCTCAAGACCCTGGGCGGCTCGCCGGTGACGAGCGTCATCACCCGCGCCCCCGGCAATGACGCGCCCATCGGCGGTGTGAAGGTGAGCAGCGCGGACGGCTGGTTCGCCGTGCGCCCCTCGGGCACCGAGGCCATCTGCAAGGTCTATACGGAGAGCTTCAAGGGCGAGGACTACCTGACAGCCTTGCAAAAGGACGCCATCGACTTCCTGGAAAAGCTGCTCAAGGAAGGCGAAGGCGCGGAATAGCCGAGCCTTGGGGATAGACAACGCAAAAAAGCCGCCCGGCGCAATGGCCGGGCGGCTTTTCTGTGCGCGGTCATCGGTCATTTCCCTGGCGTAACCGGCCTTTCGGCGCCTGACATCTCCGCCAGCAGGGCGGAGAGGCGCAGAAAATCCGCCACAGAAAGCGCCTCGGGCCGCAGTTGTGGCGAAAGGCCGAGTTCCGGGAGCGCCCCGGCGAGCTCAGCCAGGCCCGCACGGGCGAAAACGCCGCCCAGTTGCTTGCGGCGCTGCTGAAAGCAGGTGCGCAAGAGGCGCTCCAGCGCGGCCGGATGGCGCGGCCGGGCCTCCTGCGGCAGCGGCGTGAAAGACAGGACGGCCGAATCCACCTTGGGGGGCGGGGAAAAGGCCCCGGGCCCGAGGATAAATTCGAGGCGCGGCCGGCTATAGGCCTGCACCCACACGGAGAGCGCGCCATACTGGCGCGAACCCGGGGCGGCGCAAAGCCGCTGGCCCACTTCTTTCTGCACCATGAAGACGCAGCGGGCCGCGCCGCTTTGCGAAACGATGTCCCAGATAAGCGGCGAGGCCACATTGTAGGGCAGGTTGCCCGCGATCTTCCAGCCGGCCTCAGGCGAAAGGCGCCGCCAGTCGAAGCGAAGGGCGTCCATGAGCACGGCCTGTGTTCCGGCCGCCGCCTCGCGCTGGCGCTCCGCCGCCCAATAACGGTCTTTTTCCAGCAGCAGCAGGCGTTCATGCGGCTGCGCTTCCAGCGCGCGCGTGAGGGCGCCCGGGCCCGGGCCGATCTCAAGCACTGTGTCCCCGGCCTGCGGGCGCAGCAGGGCCGCGATACGCTGGCAGATCCCCTCATTACGGAGAAAATGCTGGCCAAGGCTTTTCTTGGCGCGCGGCGCTTCTGGGGCGGCGGGGCTCATGCGGCAGAGTGGGTCCGTATTGATGCCTGGAGAACGGCGCGCCAGCCGGCAAAGGCGCGCGGCGGGCCGGAAATACCATGCCGCCCCGGTGCGCGAACCGTGCAAAACGGCGGGCGCAAGCCGGGGCGGCGACAACGGGAAGCGGGCCGGATGCCAGAGGCATCGAGCGGCGCGTGATCCCCGGGGCGGGTGGGAACCTCTGGGTTCCGCCGGGGCGCCCCCATGGCTGAAAGGGGCGGACCGCGCCTTGCTTATGCTCTCCTATCGGCGCCTACCAGAAAAAGTTGAGAGCTTTTGGCGAAAAAATTTCAGCCCTGCGCAAAAATCTTTTTCGCGCCGCTCGCGCGCGTGCCCCTTAGCCTTGGGCGTCGCGCTCCGCCTGCTCGCGCACCTTGTAGTGCAAGAGCTTGCCCGTCGCCGTATGCGGCAGCTCCTTCACGAGCTCATAGAAACGGGGCCGCTTGAAGGGCGGCAGCATGGGGTGTGCCGCGCAATGGGCGCGCAGCTCCTCCACGGTGAGGCTTTCGTCGGCCGGCACCACATAGGCGGCCACGCACTGCCCGTGCAGGCGGTCGGGCCGCCCCACCACCGCGCACTCGGCCACCTTGGGGTGCTCGTTGAGCGCGGCCTCGATCTGGGTGGGATAGATGTTTTCGCCCGCGCAGATGATCATGTCGTCCTTGCGGCTGACCACGGTGACAAATTCGTTCTTGTCCCAGGTACCGATGTCGCCCGTATAGTGGAAGCCCTTGTAGAACTTGCGGCGCGACATCTCCTCGTTGTTCACATAGCAGCCGGCGGACTTGGCTGGGGCGCGAATGATGATCTCGCCGATCTCCAGATTATCCTTGGCAACCATGTCATCGGGTTCGGCGTGGGCGCCATCGGGCAGGATGCGCACCAGGCGCACATCGTCGTCCGTGCAGGACATGCCGGCGCTGCCCGCCTTTTCCGGCAGGTCATAGGGCCGCAAAAAGGTGTTCCAGAAGGTCTCGGTGGTGCCGTAGCCGTTGAAGATGTTGGGCGTGAAAAGCTCCATGTAGCGCTCGCACGCGGCTTTCTCAAAGGGGCTGCCCATGGTCACGATGCCGCGCAGGGCGGAAAGGTCCACCGGGGCGCGCTCCTGCGCGCGGGCCAGGAGCGCGATGATGGAAGGCACGCCGATAAGGAAGGTGACGCGCTCCTTCGCGGCGAGTTCGAGGCAGCGCCGGGGGTTGAACTCGCGCAGGATGACCACCTCGCCGCCCGCATAGAGAGTGGGCGTGGGCCCCCCGGAGTGCAGGCCCCCCCGGTGGAACCACGGGGTCATGTTCATGGTGCGGTCATTGGCGTTGAGCGGGAAGTGCATGAGCACGTCGTGGGCCGAGAGCACCTCGTTGATGTCGTTGATGGGCACCGCCTTGGCCCGGTTCGTGGTGCCCGAGGTGTAGAGGCGCGTGGTCTCGTCATAGATATGTTTGCGGTGGCCCGGTGCGGGGTCGGTCTCGGGCTGGCCGGCCACATAGTCGGCATACGCGGTCGCGCCGGGGGCGGCGTGAGGGGCCGCGGCCTCGGAAACCACCACCACGCGCCCGGGCTTGAAGGCGGCCATGGCGAGTGCCTGTTCCGCTGCCGGGGCAAAGGCGGCGTCATAGATGAAGACCGCGGGCTCGCTGTCGTCGATGAGCAGCGCGAGCTCCCCGGCGGAAAGGCGGTAGTTGACCGGGCAGCCGATGGCGCCCAGCTTGTGCCCGGCAAGGTAGGCGAACACGAATTCCGGGCTGTTAAAGAGCATGTACATGATGACGCTGTTCTTTCCAACTCCATCGGCCTTGAGGGCGTGGGCGAGCCGGTTGGCATCCTTATTGAGCTCCCGGTAGGTCCATCGGCGCTCACAGTCGGGAGCATACAGGGCACGGTGATCACCGAAACGGCCCACATTGCGCATAAAACCGTTCAGCCAGGTGAATTCGTGCTCAAAATTGTCCCGAAACTGCTCCACGTCATAGGTATGCGTCATTGGGAAATCTCCTCTGCGGGCCGCGTGACGATGATGCTCGAATTCTGGCCTCCGAAGCCCAGCGAATTGGACATGGCCGCGTCCACCCGCGCTTCCCGCGCCGTGCGCGGCACGTAGTCGAGGTCGCATTGCGGGTCGGGCGTGTCGAGGTTGAGGGTCGGGGGCAGGATGCCTTCGCGCAGGGCCATGATGCAGGCGATGATTTCGGTGATGCCCCCCGCGCCCATGAGGTGCCCGGTGGCGCCCTTGGTGGAGCTCACGGGCGGGGCCGTGTCCACGCCGCCAAAAACTTTCTTGAGCGCCACTGTCTCGGCGATGTCGCCCAGGCCCGTGGAGGTGCCATGCGCGTTGACATAGCCGATGGCGGAGGGCGCAAGCCCGGCGCGCCGAAGGGCCGCGCGCATGCAGGCGGCAGCGCCTTCGCCCGTGGGGTCGGGCGCGGTGATGTGGTGGGCGTCGAGGCTGTTGCCCCAGCCGGCCAGCTCGGCGAGCACCCGGGCGCCACGCCCCCGCGCGTGGGCCAGCGTCTCAAGGACCAGCGCGCCGCCGCCCTCGCCGATGACAAAGCCGTCCCGGTCCCGGTCAAAGGGGCGGGACGCGGCCTTGGGCGCGTCGTTGCGCCGGGAGAGGGCGCGCGCCTGGGCGAGGCTCGAGACCACGCTCGGGCAGAGGATGCTCTCGCCGCCGAGCACGAGCATGGCGTCCGCCTCGCCGGCCCTGAGCAGCATGGCGGCGGTCATGATGGCGTCGCCGCCGGCGGAACAGGCTGTCTCCAGCGTCATGCCCGGCCCGTGGATGCCGTAATGGATGGCAAGGTGCGCGGCCGCCATGTTGCCGATGATCATGGGCACGAAGTGCGGGCTCACCTTGCCCGTCTTGCTGCCGAGGAAGGCCGCTTCGCCGGCGCTGGCCTCGGCGATGCCCGCGAGGGCGGTGCCCATGGTGATGCCAACCCTTTCGGGGGCGGCCGCAATGTCCAGGCCGCTCTGGGCGAGCGCCTCCGCGCCGGCCACGAAGGCATAGCGCATGAAGCGCGCGGCATTGCGGGCCACGGCGCGCGGGAGGTCATCCTCGGGGAGGTCTTGCACCTCGGCGGCGATGCGCACGGGAAGCAGGGAAGCGTCAAAGCGCGTGAGCACGTCCACGCCGCATACGCCCTCAATGAGCGCGCGCCAATAGTCGGCCACGCCGATGCCAAGGGGCGTGACGGCGCCCATGCCTGTGATGACGATGCGGCTTGCGCTCATGGCCGGGGCTCCGAAACCGAGGGGGTTGGGGCCGCAGCGGCCGCCGCCGGCCCTTGGGCCACAAGGTCGCTCAGCGCGAGGATGGTATTGGCGTATGTGCGGGAGTGATTGTAGGTCATGAGCAGGGCGTGCTGGCGTTCACGGGAAAGCCCGGCCTTCCAGCCGTGGCGGGCAAGATAGTGGGCGAGGCTCGCGATGGCGTCCGGCGCGGTGAAGAGGTCCACGCGGCCGTCGCCGTCGCCGTCGGCGCCATAGGTGGAAATGTTGGAGGGCATGAACTGGCACAGGCCAACGGCGCCGTAAATGGAGCCCGGCAGCCCCTCGGGAGCGATGCGGTCGCGGAGCATGTGCTCCATCAGGGCCTTTGTTTCCTTGTAGGCCCAGTCGGCGCGCTTGTGCAGTGTCTCCGTGAGCCAGGGCATGTGCTTCTCATAGCCGGGCAATTGGGGGAGCCACTGGCTGATGTCCTGCGGCGTGGTGCTCACCGCCATGCTGGCGAGGGTGTAGAAGGCGTTTTCCGGCACATCGCCGAGCACCTTGCCAAGGCGCGTCTCCACAAAGAGCAGAGAGGCCGCGATGGCCGGCGGCACGCCGTAGCGCGCGTCCGCGGCGGCAAAGGCGCCCTCGTGCGCGGCGATAAAGTCGCGGCAGAGCGCGGCATTGGCCGCGGTGACCACGCCCTTGTAATATTGGGGCGCGGGCTTGGCCGTCGCCGGCCGCGGCAGGAAGCGGCGGCGGTACAGCTCGCGGATCTTGCGGCCCATGGGCGACTGCGTGGGCGTGGGCGCGAGCCTCGCAAGGAGGGCGTCCACGCGCGGGCCGGAAAGGCCGTCGGCCGCAAGGCGCGCGGCCAGCGGCTGCCAGCAGGGAGCCATGCCTCCTGCGGGGCCGTCCGCGGTGAGTGTTTCGGTATGGGGTCTTGCCTCGTCCGCAGCCGCGGAGGAGGCGGCCGCCAGAGCC
The DNA here is from genome assembly GCF_011039155.1 of Desulfovibrio sp. ZJ746. Taxonomy (NCBI): domain Bacteria; kingdom Pseudomonadati; phylum Thermodesulfobacteriota; class Desulfovibrionia; order Desulfovibrionales; family Desulfovibrionaceae; genus Desulfovibrio; species Desulfovibrio sp. ZJ746. The sequence continues at coordinate 495,768 of NZ_JAAKEK010000001.1, forward strand.
TCTTCCGCCGGGTCGGCCATGTCCGGCCCCTTGGCCGTGCGCGCGCTGCCGCAGGCCGCCAGAAGCAACGCGCAGGCGAGGATCAGGGCGAGCAGGTCAGCCGGGCGCCGCGCCGCCGCAAGGCGCCCTTGCGCGGCGGGCGCAGGGGGCAGGATGTGCCGGAAGTGCGGCGCCGCCATGCTAGAACTCCTGCAGCGTCCAGACCACGCGCCCGAGAAGCCGCTGGCGCAGGATCTCCGGCGCAAGCACCGTTTCAGGAAATTCGGGGGCCTCCGAGCGCAGCAGGTAGCCCGTCTGCGCGCCGTCAAGGAAGATGCGGCGCAGCACAAGGCCCTCGTTGGGCGCGAACAGCGCATAGATCTTGCCCGAAGTGAGGGCGTTCTCCCGCGTGTCCACGCCGAAACGGGCTCCCTGCGAGATGAGCGGGGCCATGTTGTCTCCGCGCATGCGAAACACGAGCACGCCCGGCCGTACCAGCGAAAGCGGCAGCGAGATCTTGCCCTGCGGCGTGAATTCGGGCCGGTCGCCGGCGTCCTCCCAGACGGCGGGCATGGCAAATTCGGTGCACACGAGGTGCTTGGCCTGGTCGTCGCCGTAGACGGCGGTATTTTCCGCCAGGAAGGCCGGCGCGTCCTGCGGGGCATAGCCTTCTTCGGTGCGCAGGTACATGGGGCCCATGCCCTGCTTGAGCCAGTCGGGATTGAGCCCGAACTTCTCAAAAAGCTTCATGTACCAGTCGCCGGGCACGGAGTTGCGCCGCTTGGCGTCAGAAATGCTGGACTGGCGGATGTCGAGCACTTCGGCCAGTTCCATTTGCGTCCGGCAATTGGTCGCAAGCGTGATACGGCCATATATTTCCGCAAATGAGGACATGCCAGAACTCCTGACGCCGCTACTGCTGGAGGTTGAGCAGCGGCGCTTCGTTGGTGAGGACCATCTTGCTGTTTTCCTTGAAGGATTTGCGCATGGCCTCCAGCCAGCGCTGGTAGGCGTAGAAATCCGGCGACTTGCTGTAGGCGCCCGCATAGGTGGCGGCCGCCTTGGCATCGCCGCGGCCGCGCTCCACCTGGGCCTCGCGTGCCGCCTCGGCGAGGATGAGGGCGCGCTGGCGGTCGGCGTCGGAGCGGATGCGGGTGGATTCCTCCTCGCCCTCGGAGCGGTACTGCTTGGCCTGCCGCTCGCGCTCGGCGCGCATGCGCTCGAAGATGGCGCGCTGATTTTCCTGCGGAAGGTCGGTGCGCTTGATGCGCACGTCCAGTACCTCCACGCCAAAGGGCTTCATGAGCTCCGAGACCTTGTCGGTCACTTCCTTCATGATGTTGGCGCGGTGCGAGGAAACGACCTGCGTCAGCGTGTAGGCGCCCACGAGCGCGCGCAACTGCGAATACACCACGTCGTCGAGGCGCGCCTGCGCGCCGGGTATGGTGCGCATGGTGCGGTAGAACTGGAGCGGGTCGATGATGCGCCAGCGGGCATAGTTGTCGAGCACGATGGCCTTCTTGTCCACGGTGAAGGCCTCGCGGGAGCGGGCCTCGTAGTCGAGCACCCGCGAGTCGAAATAGACCACGTTCTGGACGAAGGGCAGCTTGAAATGCAGCCCCGGGCCGTAGACCTCGGGCAGCGGCTCGCCCAGCTGGAGCACCAGCGCCTTCTGCGTCTGGTGCACGGTGAAGAAGCACTGGCTGCCGAGCGCCGCGAGCGCAAGGATGAGCACCACGAGCAGGAAGGGATTTTTTTTCATGGCCGTTCTCCTGCCGGGGCTTGGCCCGAAGTGCCCGCGCCCGGTGCGGGCTGCGCCTGCTGGCGCACTTCGGGCGCGGCGCGCCGCTCGGGGCTGGCGCCCTCGGGCAGCCTGGGCGCGCTCAGGCTCGGGAGCGGCAGGTACGGCAGTGCCTTGGAGGCAGCCGCGCCGTCCATGAGCACCTTTTCGCCGGAGCCTGAGAGGATGTCTTCCATGGTCTCGTAATAAAGGCGCTGCTTGGTGACCTTGGGCGCCTTGTCATACTCCACGCGCAGGGCGTCGAAGCGCTCGGCGTCGCCCTCCGCGTGGCGCACGCGGGTGGCGCTGTAGGCTTCGGCCTGGTTCTTCATGGCCGCTGCCTGGCCGCGCGCCTTGGGCAAAAGCTCGTTGCGGTAGGCCTCAGCCTGGTTGATGATGCGGCTCTTGTCCTCCCGGGCGCTGGCCACGTCCTTGAAAGCGTCAATGACCTCCTTGGGCGGGTGCACGTCCTGCAGCTGCACCGCGATGATCTGGATGCCCGCGCCGTAGCGGTCGAGGATGTGCTGGAGCAACTGGGTGGCCTCGCTCTGGATCTTGAGCTTGCCGTCCGTGATGGCGGAATCTATCTCGCTGTTGCCGATGACCTCGCGCATGGCCGCTTCGGCAGCGTTGCGCACGAGAGCCGTGGGCGCGCTGACGTTGAAGAGATATTGCACCGGGTCGCTGATCTTGTACTGCACGCTGAACTGGACATTGACGATGTTCTCGTCGCCAGTGAGCATGGAGGCCTCTTCGGCGATGGTGCGCACCTGCCCTTGCTGGAAAGTGGCGGACTGCCCAACGGAGCGGAAGCCCACCTCGCTGCGCAGCACCTGCGTGACCTGTGGCTTGTAGACCGTTTCAAAGGGGGCGGGCAGGGCATAGTGAGGCCCCGGATCCACCGTGCGGTCATAGCGGCCGAAGCGGAGCACCACGCCCTGTTCGTCGGGATTGACGATATAGATGCCGGAGAGCAGCCAGAGCACCACCGCGGCGATGCCGATGAGCAGCACGAGGCGCCCGTTGGGCAGCTTGAAGCGGGAAAGGCGCTCAAAGGGGTTGTTCGGGCCGCCACCCCGGCTCTCGTTGAGCAGGTAACGCTGGTTGCGCGGCTTTTCGCGGCCGGCCTCCACGTCGTCGCCGTCCGGCTCTTCCGGGCGGCGCGGCGGTCGCTGGGCGCCCTGCTGGCGCTGCCGCTTTTCCTGTAGCTTGTCCCAATCCCAGTTCATGATGGAGATGATCCTTGGCTGCTGGTGGGGCGGCGCCGGGGCGCCGCAAAACCGCTGCAAAGAGGGTTATTTATAGGCTACACGGCCTTGACGGTCAAGAAGCAAGCCGCCTTGCGGCCGCGGCGCCGCGCTCAGGGCCCCGGCGCGCGCAGCATGTCCTCGGGGATCTTGCGCCCGCGCGGGATGGTCTCCATGGCGAGGTCATGGAAATAACCCGCCTTCCCGAGCAGCCAGCCGGCGTAGGCCGTCATGACGGCATTGTCGGTGCAAAGCCTGGGCGGCGGCACGAGGCAGCGGCCGCCGCGTGCGCGCATGAGTGCCGCCGCGCGCTCCCTGAGCAGGCTGTTGGCGGCCGCGCCGCCGGCCAGGACGAGGGTGCGGATGTCGGGGTTCCGCCGCAGGGCGCGCTCCGTCTTGGCGCACAGGGTGTCGACCACGGCCTCGTTGAAGGCGGCGCAGAAATCGCGCAGGGCCTTTGGGGCTTCCTCCGGGGAGGGCAGGGGCCTGGGCCACCGCTCCGGGCAGGACTTTTCCAGCCAGAGGGCTGCCGCGGTCTTGAGGCCGCTGAAACTGAAATCAAGGGTGTCGTTGTCCAGATAGGGCCGGGGCAGCGCGATGTCGCCCGGGTCGCCCGTGCGGGCGAGCCTGTCGAGCAGCGCGCCGCCGGGATAGGGGAGCCCCGCGAGCTTTGCCGCCTTGTCAAATGCCTCGCCGGCGGCGTCGTCCAGGGTGCGGCCCAGGGTGAGGAAGCGCCAGGGCGCCTCCATGCGGTAGATGTGGGTATGGCCGCCCGAGACCAGCAGCCCGAGCGAGGGGAAGGCCAGGTCATGGTCGATGCCCGCTGCCAGCAGGTGCGCGTGCAAGTGGTCGACGCCGAGGAAGGGCACCCCGAGGCCCAGGGCGAGGGCCTTGGCAAAACCCACGCCCACGAGCAGGCTGCCGAGCAGCCCGGGCCCGCGCGAGGCGCAGACAAGGTCGATGGCGGCGGGCTCAAGGCGCGCGCGCCGCATGAGCTCGTCAAAGAGCGGCCCCATGTAGCGGTAATGCTCGCGCGAGGCCAGTTCCGGCACGACGCCGCCGAAGAGGGCGTGGATATCGGCCTGGCTGGCGAGCACCGAGGCCAGCGGGCGCCCCGCTTCCACGAGGGCGAGGGCGGTCTCATCGCAGGAACTTTCGATACCGAGAACGAGCATGCTCAACCGAAAATGCGCGGGCGCGAAAAGTTCCGCCCCCCACCCGGAGCCCTCAGGACGGGGAGGAGGGCGGAAATCCGTTCAGGAAGAGGTGAGGCGGGCTAGGATTGTTCGGCGTAGATGCGCTCCACGGCCTCCACGTCCTTGCGCGAGCCGATGAAGAGCGGCGTGCGCGCGTGCAGCCGGTCGGGCTTTTTCTCAAGGATGCGCTGGCGCCCGTCGCTGGCCCTGCCCCCGGCCTGCTCCGCGAGGAAGGCCAGCGGGTTGGCCTCGCACATCATCCGCAACTTGCCCTCGGGCTTGCGCTGGTCGGCCGGGTACATATAGATGCCGCCGCGAAGCAGGGTGCGGTGAAAGTCCGCCACGAGCGCGCCCACATAGCGGGCGGAATAGGGCTTGCCGTCCGGGCTCTCGCAATTGTGGAACCACTTGACCACCTCGCGCGTGGGCTGGTCCCAATAGCGCCAGTAGCCTTCGTTGACGGAATAGATATAGCCTTGCTCGGGGATCTGCATGTCGGGATGGGAGAGCAGGAACTCGCCCACGCCCGGGTCGAGCGTGAAGCCGTGCACACCCTGGCCGGTGCTCAAAACGAGCATGGTGGAGGGGCCGTAGAGGATGTAGCCCGCGCCCACCTGCTGGATGCCGGGCTGGAGTACCTCATCCACGGTCACTTCGCCGGTGTTGCCGGCGGGGCGCCGCAGGATGGAGAAGATGGTGCCCACATCCACATTGATGTCGATATTGGAGGAGCCGTCCAGCGGGTCGAAGATGAGGATGTAGTCGCCGCGCGGAAATTCGGGCCCGACGCGGATAAGCTCGGCCTCTTCCTCGGAGCTCATGGCGCAGAGCGCGCCGCAGCGCTCCATGCGGTAGATCATGATCCTGTTGGCGATGGCGTCCATTTTCTGGACATCCTCGCCCTGGACATTGACTTCGCCGGTGCCCCCCAGAATGTCGAGCAGGCCGGCCTTGTTGATGCGCCGCGCGATGGATTTGCCCGAGAGGATGAGGTCGTAGAGCAGGCCGGTGAACTGGCCCGTTGCGTGGGGCGAACGCTTCTGGTGCAGGAGAAGGTGCTCGGTAACCGTAATGTCAGCCATGAGAGCCTCCTTGGTTGGCCGGGCGCCCATGGCCCGGCATGGCCCGCGCGCAGGGTCGCGTGCGGGCGTCCTTGACAACAGTTCCTCAGTTGCGCGGCCCGAAGGGACTCGGCCTGCCCCCGGGGAGCAGCGCCGGCCCGGACTCGGACCCGGAATTTTCCGCAGGCGCGGCACTCTCCGCGGGCGCCTCGGGCGTGGCTTGCGGCGTCTCCGCGGGCCGCTCCTCGGGAGCAGCCGTTTCAGGGGCTGCGGGCGCTTCGGGCGCGGGCGAGGCCTCGGCGGGAGCAGCCGACGCCGCATCCTGCGTCGTTGCCGCCTCACGCGGGCCGAAGGGGCTCGGGCGCGCGGGCGCCGCCTGTTCCTCGTCGCGCGGGCCGAAGGGGCTGGGCCTGCCGCCCGGCAGGCTCGGCATCTCCTCGTCGGGGATGAGCTCCAGCGCCGGGGCCTGGCGCTGCGGCTTGGGCGCCGCCGGGCGCCGCGGCCGCTGGACCCGCTCCACCTGCACGTTCTCGCCTTCAAGCTGGCGCTCCTGCACGCGCCGGCGCTCCCGGGCCTTGCCCTTGAGCAGCACGCTGTCGCGGCTGCCGGGCTCAATGTCGTTGGGCGCCTTGCCCGTGCGGGGCGCGCCCTCACCGCCGGACACCGCATCGGCCGGCGTGGGGGCGGGTTCGGCGCCCTCAAGGGCGGAGCCACCCGCCAGCGCCGCGTCGGGCGCCTGGGGCTCGAAGGCGGGCACGGCGCCCTCCTCCTTTTTGGTGCGTTCGGGCAGGGGCGGCGGGGGCAGCTTTTCGCGCTCCTGCGGGAAGAACTGGGCGCCCTGCTGCACGTCGCCATTGCCCTCGGGGAAGTCGCCCTTTTCGGGCACCGCAAAGATGAGTGGCAGGTTGCCCAGATAGCGCACGAGATAGAAGAAGGAGCCAGTGGCGTTGGTGCAGGTGCCGGCGGTGCTGTGCTTGACGATCTCGCTCCAGTCGAGGCCGGCCAGGGGCGTGGCCGCGAACTCGTACTTGCCCGGCCAGAGCAGGGCCGCGGGCGAGAGCACCACCATGTCCTCCGGGTGCTCGGAATAGCGCATGAGGGCGCGCATGTCGAAATACGCGACCACGATGCCGAGGAAGTCCACCCCGTCATAGAGCGGCGTGGCGAGCATGATCTCGGGGCCCAGCGGGCTTGGCTGCACATCGGCCCTGAGCGCGCGGCTGTTCTGCTTTTTGTCTTCGTAGAGCAGGGGGATGAAGTCGAGCTCCTTGAGGGCGTCCGCCGGCTCCTGGCCGAGGATGGTGCCGTCGTACTTAACGCCGGCGAAGCCGCTCAGCCAGGGGAAGGTGGCGAAGAGATTGCTGAGCCATTCGCGGGTCGGGGGCTTGTCGGCGTTCTGCATGACGCGCTCAAGTTTGCCCAGCTCCACGTCGATGCCGATCATGCCGGTGGAAAGCGCGAGCGCCTGCGGCGGCAGGTTGCCCTTTTCCTCATAGTCCACGCTGGCCGGCGGGCTCACATAGGTGTTCCAGAGCCCCTTGGTGGTCTTCCAGACATTCTTGGTGGGCTGGTAGGCGTTGCAGCCGCAGAGGACGCCCACCGCGAGCAGGATGAGCAAAGCGCGCATACAGAAATGTGACACCGTGATTCTCCGATTCTCCCATACCTTGTGCGCCAGGGAGGGCCGCTCAGCCCCTGGCCCTGGCCTCCACCCGTTCCGCAAGGGCCTCAAGCATGCTGATGAGCCGGTCGGTGCTCCGGCCGTTCTCCTCCTCGGCGGGGGCGGCTGGCTGCGGCGCTTCGGTCTGGTGGCCGAGGCGCGCGGTGAGGGTGGCGATGCGGTGCTGAAGGTCCGCGCATTCCTCGGGGAGGGTGGCCGCGGCCGCGAGCTCATTGTAAATATCCAGCGCGCCGCGGATGTCGCCCTGCTCGGCGAGCACTTCGGCCATGGAGCGCGTCCTGAGCGAGAAATGCTCCTCGCTGTCATCCTCGGGATGCGCGGTGTCGGCCGAAAGGGTGCTTGCGGCCTCAGCGGGCGCTCCTTCCCACAGCGGAGCGGCCGCGGCTTCCTCAATGCTCACTTCGCTGGCCGCCGGGGCCGCTTCCATGCGCTCTTCCACGATCTCTTCCGCAGGCGCGGCGACAGGCGCAGGCGGAGCTTTAGGCGCGGCTGCCGCGGGCTTCATGGGTTCGCGGGCCGGGGCGGCTGCCCGTGGGGCGCCACCCTGCTCCAGGCTGTCCAGCCCGCGGTTGAGCACCTCGTGCAGCGAAAGCGGGCCGTGAACGAAGTGGGCCGCCAGAAAGCGCAGCACCGTGGCCGTGTCCGCCTCGCCGTCCACTTCGGAAAGGCAGGCCGCCCACGCCTGCCAGAAGCCGGCATAGGCGGAAAACATGGCACTCAGCCGTTCTATCTGCCGCGCGCAGGCATCCTGCCGGCCGGTCCTGTACAAAAGCTCGATGAGGAAGAGCCGGGCTTCCAGAAATTCGCTGTGGCGCTCGAGGCCGTGTTCCAGAGCGGCGATGGCTTCGTCATCGCGGCCTGCGTCGGCGAGCAGCCGGGCGAGCGGGAAGAAGACCTTGGAATTGGGCTCGAGCTCGAGCACCTCTTTATACCATTCAATCTTTTCCGTCATGGGCCGGGGCTCCGGGGCTGGTTTGGGCCGAGCTTCCAAAGAGGTAGAGCACCTCGTTGTCCCGCATGTAGTGCAGGCGCTGGCGGATCATTTTTTCCACATACTGGCTGTCGGACTGCAAGAGCCGGATATCCTTGCTGAGCGCCCTGTTCTGGGCGTCGAGGTCGCTTATCTGGGTGAGCAGGGCGGCGTGCTGGCGCTTGAGGTCGCGGTATTCCACAAGCCCGGTGGGGCCCCATATCATGCGGCTGAACAGGGCAAGGTTGAAAACACCCAGAATGAGCAGGATGGTGACGCGCCAGAACATTATTGCAGCAGCCGCTGGCCGTGGGCGTTCCAGCGGGGGGAATGCCCGAGTTCCGCAAGCAGGGTGCCGGTGACGCCTTCGAGCCGCCGGACATCTTCCTCCGCCAGATTCATGCTGTCGATGCGCGTAAGGAAGCTCTTGAGGGAGGCGAAATCCTCGTCAAAGCTGCGGCCCGCACCGGCGGCGCGCATGCCCGGTTCCAGCTCGAGGATCGTCTGGATGCAGTTCTTGAGGCGGATCTGCAACCTGCTCATGCCGATTTTCCCGAAGTGACGCTGGCAGCGGCATGCCGGTAGAAATACCGGCAATAGTTGACGCCCGAGAACACGGCCACGGCCATGGAGGCATAGAGCAGCGCCTCGCCGATGGGCCAGAGCCTGAGGCCGAAAAAGGGATAATGGAGCGTGATGGGGATGATGGCCGCGATCTGGAGCACCGTCTTGGCCTTGCCGAACTTGTCGGCGGCGAGGACGATGCCCTCGTCGATGGCCATGGCGCGCAGGCCCGTCACCACGAGCTCGCGGCAGACGATGACGATGACCACCCATGCGGGCGCCCAGTCCAGCTCAACGAACATGATGAGCACGGAGCAGATGAGCACCTTGTCCGCCAGGGGGTCAAGGAATTTGCCCATGCTCGTGACCATGCCGGCATGGCGGGCGATATAGCCGTCCATCCAGTCGGTGATGGCGGCGAAAATAAAGACCAGCGCGGCCACGATACAGAGCTTCGGCCCTTGGAAATACAGGAGGACGACGACGAGCGGCGCCATGAGGATGCGCAGCAGGGTGATTTTATTGGCAAGGTTGAGCATTGCCTCTCGCTCGCGCTGATAGGGGGTGTGCCTTCCTTTGAGGCATAGCATAAAGCCACGCAGGAGAAAAGAGGAAAAACGCGGGCGACAGCCGGGCGTGCATGGAGTTGTGCGGTTGGGGGCATGGAACGCGCCCCTGTGATGTGGAAGCCGACCCTGTTGTGAGGCAACGGCGTGCGAGGGCGCCGACAAAATGTGGCCGCCGGCCCTCTCTTCTTCAGGGCTTTCCGCCGGTTGCGTTTCGCCCAAATGTAGACCACTCTGCCGTGTGACGCACGCGCGCAGGAGTTTCGCAGGGCGCCTCGGGTGCCCCTGCGCTGCCGGCCATCACTGTCTTCCCCACCGCATTTCCTGAGGAGCTGATTTTGGATCGGGAAAAATATATTTGCCGCGTGACCCTGGCGGGGAGCGCCGTCAACCTGCTCCTCGTGGCCTTCAAGTTCATTGCCGGCATCCTCGGGCACAGCTCGGCCATGGTGGCCGACGCCGCTCATTCGCTCTCCGACTTCGCTTCGGATGTCATCGTCCTCCTGTGCCTGCGGGTGGCGGGCAAGCCCGAGGACGAGGACCACGCCTACGGCCACGGCAAGTTCGAGACACTGGCGTCCGTTGCCATCGGCCTCCTCCTGCTTGCCACCGGCATTGGCCTGTTCTGGGACGGCGCGGGGACGATCCTCGCCTTCGCGCGGGGCGAATCGCTCATGGCGCCCACCGGCCTCGCGTTGGCGGCGGCGGTGATCTCGCTCATCGTGAAGGAAACGCTCTATCACTATACCATGGCGGCAGCCAGAAAGGCCGATTCCTCAACGCTCAAGGCCAATGCCTGGCATCACCGAAGCGACGCCCTGAGCTCCATCGCGACGCTCGTCGGCATTGGCGGGGCCATGCTCCCGGGCGAGGGCTGGCGCATCCTTGACCCCTTGGCTGCCTGCCTCATCAGCATCTTTATCGTGGTGATGGCCTTTTCGCTCATGAAACCGGGCATCGACGAACTCATGGAAAAGTCGCTTCCCGATGCGGAAAGGGCGGAAATCGAGCACATCATCGCCTCAACAGAGGGCGTTCTCGGCTTCCATCGCCTGCGTACGCGGCGCATGGGCGTGAACCGCGCCATCGAGGCGCATATAAAACTGGATGGCAGCCTTTCCTTGCGTGAGGCGCATGACATTGCCTCGCTGCTCGAGAAACGCTTGAAGGACCGCCTCGGTGAGAAGACGCATGTGGGCATCCATATGGAGCCCGCCGCTGCGCAGAAAGCACAGGCATAGCGCGTGGAGGGAAAACCCCGCGCGTGTGGCGCCCCGCGTCAAAGCAGCACGGGGCCGATGCTGTTGAAGATCCAGCCAATGAGCGTGAATATCACCCACAGGCAGCCGATGAAGAGCGCCTGAAGCCGGAAGGTCATTATCTGTCGCAGAAGCATGACTTCCGGGATGCTCGCCGCCACCGCGCTCATGCAGAAGGCGAGCGTGGTGCCGAGCGGCAGGCCCTTCAGCAACAGGCTCTCCATCACCGGCACGATGCCCGTCACATTGGAATACAGCGGTATTGCAAGAAGCACGGCCCCGGGCACCGTCCACCATTGGCCCGCGCCGAGGTGCTCGGCAAACCAGTTGTCGGGCACAAAACCGTGCAGCGCGGCCCCCGCGGCAACCCCGAGGATCACCCATTTCCAGACGCGGGCGAAAATCGAGCGCATCTCGCCCCAGGCAAAGACGTGGCGCTGGCCAATGCCCAACTTCTGGCTTTTCCCGCTGCGGGCGAGCAAGGGAGGAGGGAGGCGCCTGGCATCGAGGATGAAGGGCTGGAGCCAGCGCTCCGCCCTCATGGCATCCATGAAAACGCCGCCGGCCATGCCCGCAACGATGCCCACAAGCACATAGAGGAAGGTGAATTTCCAGCCGAGGAGGCCCCACAAGAGCACCACGGCGATTTCATTGATGAGCGGCGATGTGATGAGAAAAGCCATGGTGATGCCGAAAGGAATGCGCGCCGTGGTGAAGCCGAGGAACAAGGGTATGCTGGAGCAGGAGCAGAAGGGCGTTATGGAGCCGAACAGGGCCCCGAGAAAATACCCGAGAACGCGCCGCTTGCCTACAAGATATGCGCGCACGTGCTCCACATGGAACGAAGCGCGCAGCCATGCTATTACATAGATGAGCGCAAAGAGGAGCAAGAGGATTTTTGCCGTATCATAGAAGAAAAATTCGAGCGCTTGACCAAGATGCGAGCCGGGGGAGAGCCCGGGCAGGGAAAAGACGAGCCAATGGGCAGCCGGCTCAATGGCGCAATAGGCGAAAGCCCAGAGGAGGGCGACAGCCGCAGCCTTGAGGATATACCGGCGCCTCCCTCCGGCACCCTGAGCTGTGTCGCCCGGGCGCGTCGCTGGCCTTGAACAACAGCACGTCGCCGCTTCGTTGCCGGGCGGTGCCGGTTTTTTCTGGGTCGAGGATAAACGAGGGTCAAGCGGAGTCATGAGCACCCCTGATGTTTGTCTTTTTGGCTAAATTGCAAAATATTGAAGTGGAAGTCAAGTATCGCGCGCAGCATAATCCCGTACACATGAGCCCAGTTTCGTAGGAGCACCCCCGGCCCTGTCTCGAAGGATATGCCTTTCCCGAAAGCGGCAGACTGCCGGGGCCGTGGAAGGAGGGGCCCTACCGCGACTGCACTGCCTTGAGCTGTTCCCGTGCTTTCTGCTGAACCGCGGCGGCTGTGCAGTGGAGAAACTGGTCCAGGCAGCCCAACCGCAGGCGGTAATAGATGCTCGTCCCGCGTTTTTCGCTCGTGACCACGCCGGCTTCACGCAAGACGGCGAGATGCCGCGAGATGGTGGACATGTCATCGCCCACCAGTTCCCTCAGTTCGCAAACGCACTTCTCGCCATCGCGGAGGGCGTCGACCATGAGCAGGCGGCTGGGATGCCCCAGAGCCTTGAATATTTTTGCCTGCTCGGCGATGGAGCGTTTATGCCGCTCTCGCATGGAATCCACACCGCACCGGCTTCCTGCCTGAAAAAGGGACTGCACAGTGCTGCGACTTGAGAAGAACGCGGGTTCTTGAACAGGTGGTGGGAGAGAGTGGTGCGCCCGGCAGGAATCGAACCTGCGGCCTACAGCTTAGGAGGCTATCGCTCTATCCAACTGAGCTACGAGCGCACGTCGGTACTGGTAGGCCGGAAAAGCCCGGCTGTCAAGGTTTTTGTGAAATGGAAGGCGGCCCCCCCCTTAGGGGCCGGCCGGTTCGGCTGTTCCGGGGGGTGAAAATGAAAAAAGGCGCTGCCCCGGTGGTGCAACGCCTTTTTGCCAAGGGTGGCGGTATATCGGGCAGCGCGAGCCGCTATTTCTTTGTGGCAGGCGCCGACAGGGCCTCGAGGCTGCTGTCGCAGGCTTCGGCGATGGCGTCCGCCAGCGCAAGGAAGGCTGCCTTGGCCGGGCAGTTCCCTTCGAGGTTCACCACGGGCACGCCCCGGTCGGCGGCCACCACCGTGGCCGGGTCCAGCGGGATGGCGCCCAGGAAGCGGATGCCGCAGCTTTCAGCCAGCTCGCGGCCGCCGCCCTTCTTGAACAGGTCGATCTCGGTGCCGCAATTGGGGCACACAAGGCCGCTCATGTTCTCCACCATGCCGAGGATGGCCGCATCGGCGTACTGGAGGAAGTTGATGGCCTTGCGCACATCGGCGAGCGAAATCTCCTGCGGGGTGGTCACGACCACGCACTGGGCGTCCGGGATGCTTTTCAGCACGGTCATGTGCTCGTCGCCGGTGCCCGGAGGGGAGTCGATGAGCAGGTAGTCGAGCGCGCCCCATTTGACATCGGCCAGAAATTGCCGGATGGCCGAGGCTTTCTTGGGGCCGCGCCAGAGGATGGCCTGGTCCCTGTCCTCAAGAAAGGAATCCATGGAAATGACCGAGAGATCGTCCGTGCACACGGCCGGCAGCATGAGCCCGGTTTCCGGGTCGATCTCCACCGCGCCCTTGAGCCCGAGCAGGTTGGGCACGCTCGGCCCGTGCATGTCCACATCGAGGATGCCGACCTTGTGCCCGTGGGCGGCGAGGGCGGCCGCCGTATTGACGGTGACGGAGCTTTTGCCCACGCCGCCCTTGCCGCTCATGACGAAGATCTTGTGGCGGATGCCGGCGAGGGTCTGGGCGATGCGCCTGTCCTGGAGGGCGAGCTGGTCATTGCAGTTGCCGTCGCCGCCATGGGAGGTGGAGTGCGAGCAGGACGCGCCCGAGGGGCAGGAGGAGCAGGAGGACATGGCGGTTCCTTATGGCTGGATGTTGAGGGGCGCTTGGCGCTCATGGGCGCCAGCCGTGGTCGCCCACAAGGTCCACAAAGATGACGGGGCCCAGGTCTTCGGTATCGGTGCGCCCGAGGTGCTTGCGCACCCGCAGGAGGCGTTGCGTGCGCGGCCGCGAGCCAACCGGAATGACAAGGATACCCCCCTCGGCCAGCTGGTCAAGCAGCGGCGCGGGCACCTCGGGCCCCCCCGCGGTGACGATGATGCGCTCAAAGGGCGCGGCAAGGGGCAGCCCCTTGGTGCCGTCGCGGCAATAGGTGCGCACGGCGGAAATTTGCAGCGAGTGCAGCAGGCTGCGCGTGGCGTTGTGCAGCTTCTGCATGCGCTCCAGCGAAAAGACCGTACAGCCCATGGCGGCGAGGACGGCCGCCTGGTAGCCCGAGCCTGTGCCGATCTCGAGCACGCGCATGCCCGGCTCTGGCCCCAGCATGGCGGTCATGAGCGCGACGATGGACGGCTGCGAGATGGTCTGCCCGAAGCCGATGGGCAGCGGCGTGTCCTCATAGGCATGCGCGCGGAGCGCCTCCTCCACGAAGAGGTGACGCGGCACAGAGCCCATGGCCGCAAGCACGGCCGGCGCCTCCACCCCGCGCTGCGCAAGCTGCCGGGCCAAGCCGTCCACCATGCGCTGCCGCAGCCGCCTGGGGTCCACCTGCGGCGCGCGCGGGGCACGCCTTTCCTCTCCGGTAGCATGCGGATGTCTGCCACTGTACATATGCCGGAAGTGAGAACAGATTTTCCGGCGCAAGTCAATGCGCGGCGCGGTCGCGCGGCGGGGCGGCGCGCCATGCCGTCTTGAAAAAAACAGGCCGCTGTGCAACCATTGACGCCTGTTGCAAGGAGTTGCCGATGCGTACCACAAGCATCCTTTCCATGGCGCTGGCGGTCCTCGTCATTGGCGCGCTGGCCGTTGGCGGTTATGTGTTTTTCAAGGACCTCGACGGCCCCACCATCCAGATAACGCCGGCCACCGGCCGCGTTTCGCCGGCCACCGTCCTTGAGGTCACCATGAAGGACCCGGCGGGCATCCGCTCGCTGGTGGTGGGCATCCGCAAGAACAACGTCCTCAATGTCATTTTCAACCGCCATTTTGACGACTATCTGCCCGAGCGCACGGTGAGCGTCCCCCTCAAGGACGCCCAGTTGCGCGAGGGCGCATTCGAGATGGAGATCCGCGCCACTGATGGCTCGCTCGCCGGCTTCGGCCAGGGCAATACCCGCACCGAGCTTGTCCCCATGCGGCTGGACACCCAGGCGCCGCGCATCTCCGTGAGGACGCTGCCGCCCAATGTGCGGCGCGGCGGCTCTGCGGTCATCCGCTATACCATTGATGAAGAGGTCAGCCGCAGCGGCGTGCTCATTGCCGGCTATTTCGTGCCCGGCTATCTGCAGAAGGACGGAAGCTATCTCTGCTTCTTCCCGTTCCCGTATACCATGACCGCGCGCGACTACAAGAATTCTGTGGAGATCACGGCCACGGACCTCGCCGGCAACACCACCAAGAGCCGGCTTTCGGTCATGGCCTTTGAGCGCACGTTCAAGAGCGACAATATCGACCTCAAGGACAACTTCCTGCAGGCGGTGGAAAACAAGCTCAGGCACCTCGCGCCCGGCGCCGCCAATCCCCTGGAGTGCTACCTCTATATCAACAACGAGGTTCGCGCGGCCAATGTGCAGACCCTGCGCGAACTCAGCCGCGACACCGCCGCCGCCATCCTCTGGCGCGGGGCCTTCCTGCGGCTGCCGCGCTCCGCCGCGCGCGCCGGCTACGCGGACCACCGCTTCTTCCGTTACCAAGGGCAGCTCGTGGGCGAGTCATACCACCTGGGCTTTGACCTCGCCTCGGTACGCAATGCCGAGGTGCCCGCCGCCAACAGCGGCCGTGTCATCTTCACCGCGGAGCTCGGCATTTACGGCAACCTCATCGTCATTGACCACGGCCTCGGGGTCATGTCCCTCTATTCGCACCTGAGCGAGATCCTCACCGAGGCGGGCAAGGTGGTGAACAAGGGGCAGGTCATCGGGCGCACCGGCAGCACGGGCCTCGCCTTTGGCGACCACCTGCATTTCGGCATTCTCGTGGGCGGCGTCGAGGTCACGCCGCTGGAATGGATCGACCCCAAGTGGATTCGCGACAATATCGTGGAGCGCATCGGCGCGGAGTTCTTCGCCGGCAGCTAGGCGCCGGTTTTTCCGGCTTTCCCTGAAACTTCGGCCAAGTGTCCGAAAAAAGCCCCCGATGGCACGGGGGCTTTTCCTTTGCGGGAAGTGGCGTGGGAGACGTGGCGCCCTAGGCCGCCTGCGTCCGCGCATGGCTTACCGCATGGTGCGCCCGGTGCTGGTGGGGCCGGCAGAGCTTGCTCATGAGGCGCAGGTACTGCATGTGCTTGCTGAGGAAGAAAGCCAGCGGCGGCGAGAAATTGCGTCCCAGAAGGCCGTCCACCAGCATCTGGCTTATCTCGCGTTCGCGCGTGAGCACGAGCTGCGCGCGCGCGAGCACGTGGCGGTCGGCGTCGGGCATGGTAACGAGCATCTTGCGGAAGGCATCCTGCGCCCGCGGCTGGTAGTACCAGAAATACATGAGGTCGAGGGCGTTGATGATGAAGGCCTTTTCAAGCTCCCGCCCCCTTGAGCCGCCGTGCCCCTTGAGGCCGCCCGGGCGCGCCAGCATGACGAGGGCGTCTTCCTGTGGGAAGAGCAGCTCGAGGCGCGTATAGCAGGCGAAGACATTGGCGATCTTGCTCTTGTAGTCCCAGCGGCGCATGCGCAGGTTGACCTGGCTGTCCGCATAGCCCTCGATGATGGCCGCCACCGTGTCGGACGCCATCTTGGAGACCACGGCCGCGCTCGGCACGAGGTAGATCTCCGGTTGGGCCACGCCCACGGCGAGGAGGAGCTGGAAGAGCAGGAAATCATACAGCGAGGACACCGGGATGGCGAGGCCGCTGCGGAAGAAGTTGCCGATGGCCGCCTCCTTGGGGAAGCCGCGGAAGACATTGTGCGCGCAGATGTAGAAGCCGTTGACGATGTTGAGCACCGTGAAGACAAGGGTGGAATGGTTTTCCACCGAATAGCCGAGCCAGTCCTGCAAGAGCCACACGCGCACCATGACTTCGAGGAGCAGGACGGAAATGCCCGTATACATCAGCGAATCGCAGATCCTGCTGATGCTGACCTGGTCCTTCCAGTGGATGAGCGTGCCCCGTGAAAAGCCGTTGGCCGCGAACATCATCTGCACCACGTTGCGCACGCCCGTGATGCCGAACCAGATGAAGGTGCCGAACCAGGCGAGGAACCACCAGTCCTGCGTATAGATGAAGGAGAAAAAGGCCGGGATGAAGCCCAAAAGCACCTTGAGCCAGTTGCTGATGGAGCTGTTGAGATAGGTGAGGCCGAGGCGCGTATGACCGCCGGACTTGCTCTTGCCGAGCAGGTCGTTCTGCCGCGCCTGGTTGAGGCCGCCCAGGTTGGCGATATTGCCGTGCTTGCAGATGCGGCAATACTCGCTGGCCGTTTTCCATTCGCTCTTGCGCTCCATGCCCAGGTGCCGGCAGCCGGGGATGCGGCGGAAATGCGCGGCCAGCCGCTGCCAGAAGGTCGGGTTTTCCGGCTCGCGGAAAATTTCCGTCTCTTCCACCGGCGAGCAGAGGGGAATGGGCCGCGCCTGCTGCGGCTTGCGCCTGAGCTCGGCCAAGGCGCGCGGGGAAAGCGTCTCCTTGAGAACCAGGCCCATGCCGTAGGAGCGGCGGCCGCCCGAACTGGTGCCCAGGCGCGACTTGAGCGGGCTGTGGCGGTAATGCTCCCAGAGCTTGGGCACATTGCGCAGGATATTCTTGAACTTGGCCGCGCGCGCGTCGTCGCCCACGCGCTCAAGGTGCCGCCCCATCTGGCGGATCATCTGCTTCACGCGGGGGCCGAGGCCGAGGTTGAGGGCCCGCTGCAATTCGCCGATGGCCTCAAGGTCGTGCAGGCGCCCCTCCAGCCACGCGCGCATGTTGAAGATCTCGAGATGGGTGATGGCGCCGTGGCAGTCGGAAAGTATCTCGGCCACGTCCTCCACGCGCAGGTCGGTGAGGCCCAGCACGAGGCGATAGCCGGGATTGAGCTCCTGGAGCTCGCGCACCAGCTCGTGCGGGGAGAGGCGCAACAGTTCCGGCACGTCCTCGAGGCCCGGCTGGAGGAGTTCGCGCACTTCGGGCAGCGCCTCGGCGCTCAGCCATTCGTCGGCGATGATGTCCGCGCTCAGGTTTTCCAGCGCGTCGATCTCTTCCTTGGCCGCGCTGCCCTCGGATGTGCCCCCGGCGATGCTCTTGGCCAGGCGCTCCGCCCTTTCCCGCGCCGCAGGCAGGACATGGCGGTGCAGGAATTCGGAAAGATGATGCATGGAGGGCTGGCCGCGGCCCACGAAATCGAGAAAGTCCTGCTGGTCGAGGGGAGGCACCTCCACGCCCCAGGCTTCGGACAGGCGCGGCCGCTCCCGGTCGTTCCAGGCGTTGAGGATGCGCAGGATGCGCGCCTTTTTCCAGCTGAGGACCTCGCGGCCCTTCTTCATCATGTCCGCGAGCTTGGGGTTGTGGAGAAATTCCAGGAAGTCCTCGTTGGAGCTGAAACCGCGCGGTATCCAGAACAGGCGCGCATAGTGCCCGTAATAGGGGACCTGGTACTCGATGCCGATACGCACGGTGAGGCCGGTGATCTCCGAAGCGCGCAATATCTCCCGCGCGGCGTCCGGGGGCACCCAGTATTCGTAGCCGATGGTGATGTCGCGGATGCCCTTGATCCAGGCGTCCATGATGAGGTGCGTGGGCGTTTTGCGGCCCTTGGTGTTGGCGTCGTAAACGTGGTCGTCAAAGGCGATCTGGTTCCATTCCTCGGGCATTTCCGGCAGGTGGTAGCGCGCGAGCATGTGCCGCACGATGCGCGGCGTGCCCTGCACGGTGCGCCGGAAGTCATGCGCCAGCTTGAGCTGGGTCAGGCGGTCGCCATGGGCGCGCACCATGTCTTTCATGATTTGCATGAGCACGCGCGCGGTATTGCGCCGAAGCAGCGAGTGGGCGCTGTTGAGCACCTCGTCGTAGAGCACCTCGAGGGCGAGCAGCCTGTCCCTGGCCTGTGCGTCGCCCGCCTCGAGGTTGCGGAGCAGGTTGACGACGGCCGAGGCCATGCGCGCCACCGGGCTCGCCGCCAGCTCCTTGATGCCGTGGGGATGGAGATTCGGGTCAAAAAGGCCGTTGTCGGACGGGCCGGTACGCGAATCAAGGATGTGGTTGACGAGGGCCAGGATGTCCCTGTCCTGCTTGTCAAAATAGATGTCGCTCCAATGTTCCGCCACGCCGCGCCCCCTTGCTGGCCGCCGTGTTGAATCGCTCACCGGCAAATGCCCGCCGGGGCGCGGAAGGCTGCCCACCCTCGCGCGCCCCGTGAGCCGTGTCCTGCGCTAGATGAATTCGTCCATGCGGCCCGAGCGCACCTTCTGGAGAAGGCGCTCCGCCGCACCGCGCTCATGCTCCGGCAATTGCTCCAGCTTTTCGGCGATGACCTTTTCGCCGAGCTGGCGCGTGTAGGGCGTGGCGTAATTGATGAGGAATTCCATGAAGCCGGCCATGGAATTGGGCCCGCACTGGGACTTGATGCTGCCGTTGCGCACGAGGGAGATGAATTCCCGGCCGCTGCGGCCGAGGCGCGGGCAGGCCGTGCAGAACGAGGGCAGGTGCCGCGCTTCTTCCAGAAGGAAGCGCACCACCTCGTCGAGGTGGCATTCCTCGCCGATGGGGAAGGGCGCTTTTTCGCCGGGGGCGTCCGTCCAGCTCTCATAGGGGTTGGCGACACTGCCGGTGAGCAGTTGCGAACAGCCGATATTGCAGGCCTCGCGCCACACGCCGGCGGGCTCGCGCGTGGTGAGCAGGATGCCCGTATACGGAATGGCCAGGCGCGTGATGGCCACCGCGCGGAGGAATTCATCGTCATTCAAGGCATAGGGCGCCTGGAAGTCGCAGCCGGGCGCGGGGCGCACCCGATGCAGGTTGACGGTGCGCGCGCCCGCGCCGTAGGCCTGTGCCAAGTGCGCGGCGTGGGCGGCGAGGCCCAGAAGGTCGAATTCCCACGGGCCGAGGCCGAGCGCGAGCCCGAGGCCTACGTCGGGCATGCCGGATTCGAGCGCCACGCTCGGGCCGGCGAGGCGGCCGGCAAAGTCGCTCTTGGGGCCGTCAGGGTGGGCGTTGTGATAGCTCTTTTCGTGGTAGGTTTCCTGGTAGATGTTGACCGTGCCCGCCTCGGTGCGCTTGAGCACCGCGTATTCTTCCGGCGTGAGCACGCCGAGGTCGAAATTGACGCGCCTGATCTCGCCCATGCCGTCATAGAGCCTGAGCAGGGCCTCCGTGGTCTCGGCCCAGTACTCCACGTCGGATTCGGTGCTCTGCCCGCTCACGAGCACCACGCGCTTGTGACCCTGGCGGATGAGCTTGCGCGCGGCCTCGCGGATCTCAGCCGGGTTGAGGCGCTTGCGCTGGACCGCGGTATTGCCCTTGCGCGAGGCGCAATAGCGGCATTCGCTGGCACAGGTGTTGCTGACGTGCAGGGGGGCGGTGAGCACGATGCGGTCGCCATAGACCTTTTGCTTCACAAGGTCGGCGGTGCCGAAAATGAGGGTGAGGTCCTCGGGCTTCCGCACGCGCAAAAGGGCCACGATCTCGTCCGGGCCCAGAGGCTCCAGGGCCAGGGACTTGTCGAGGATGTCGCGGACGACCGCGGTTTCGGGCGCGCTTTCACGGGCAAGTGCCGTTTCGATGGCAACGGGGTCCAGCCAGGACGGAGCGGAAGCGGAAGTGCCGGGCATGAGTGCATCCTTCAGGTGGCAAAAGGTGAGCCCGCGGCCATGGGCTGCGGGAAGGGACGGATGTCTGGATGGCGGAAATCTAGCATGTTGCGGAACAAAACGCCAGCCGCAAGGAATGCGCCCGCGTCAGGACAGGTTGCGGGCCTGTCGGGAGCGCCGCTTCTTGGGCTTGGCCGGCGCCGCGGGGGCCGGTTTTTCCGGGGCGGCCGGCGTGAGGTCTGGCGGGGGCGGGATGTGCGGCACATTGCCGGCGCTCCCAAGGTGCCGGAGAAAGAAGTCCGTGAGCGCGGCGTCGAGGCGGCGCCCCAGGGCCGAGCGTGTTTCGGCCGTGACCGAGGTGCACAGCTCGGGGAGCTCCGCGGCGATGGAGGGCGGGCACGGGGCCATGAGTGCCCCGGTATCGGCCTCGGGGAGCTCCAGCACCGTGGCCTTGAGCCCGGGCAGGCGCGCGATGGCGCCGGCATGGAGCTCGGCCCTGTCCACCTTTTCCGCCCCGGCCACCACGAGCAGGAGCGGCGGATAAAAATGGCGGAAGGATCCGGGCCCGAACAAAAGCCCGTAGCCGGGCGCCACCGCGGCCACGGCCTTGACGCGCTGGTCGGCAAGGCTGCGCGTGAGGGGGAAGCCCGCGCAGATGGCGTCGATCTTGCCCCTGACCCAGGGATTGCAATAGGCGTCTCCGGGGCCGGCCCGCGCGCAATACTGGCCCCAGGGCGCGCAGTCGGGGAGCGCCCCCCCGAGCAGCAGCGCCGCGGCCGCCCCGGTGCCGAAGCCGAGCACGCCGATGCGCGCAGGGTCGATGGAGGCCGAGAGTTCCTTGTCCGCAAGCAGCACGTCGATGGTGCCCGTGAGCTCCTTCACCCGGTTTTCGAGCTGCGCCCAGGTGAAAAGGTCGTCCATGTTGTGCATGCTGTCCCGGGCGTGGGCCGGGGCGGCCACCACGAAGCCGCGCGCCGCGAGCCTGGCCGCCGTGTCGTGATAGGAAAAGCGGGTGCCCGGCGTCGCGTGCGAGAGCAGGAGCAGGGGAAAGCGCCCCTCGGCCGGGCGCCCGTTGCGCGCGGCGTAGAGCGTCCACGGTGTGTAGCTGAGTTCGCGCGGCGCGCGGGTGCCCGGATACCAGACATTGATGTCCAGGCGCAGGGCCGGCTCGCCCGTGAGCTCCCCCAAGGTGCGGAAGGCCGGCTTGTATGCCTCGGCGGCGTTGGCGCCCGTGATGGACGCCTGCAGCAGGAGGAGGGCGGAGAGGGCGGCCGCGCAGAGCCGCGTCCAGTGATGGCAGCGCATGGCGCCTGTTGTGCCACAGGCGCCCGTGGGGTACAAGAGGCGGGCGGGGCGCCGGCGCGGCTTCGCGCAGCGTGCGGACGCCGGGCAAGCGCCCGCCCAGCCGCGGCCCCCAGCAGGAGTGAGTGATGGAAACATTGAGCTTTTTCCTGGATTTCGTGCTCCACATCGATGTCCACCTTTTCGAGCTGGTGGACCAGTACGGCATGTGGATCTACGGCATCCTGTTCGTCATCGTGTTTTGCGAGACAGGGCTTGTGGTCACGCCCTTCCTGCCCGGGGACTCGCTGCTTTTCGCCTCGGGCGTGGTGGCCGGGGCGGGGCTCATGGGCTACCCCGAGATCATGCTCGTCCTGCTCGCCGCGGGCATCAGCGGCGACGCGGTGAACTACTGCATCGGCCGGCATGTGGGGCCGCCCATCTTCGCGCGCGACACAAGGTTCATCAAGAAGGAATACCTGCTCAAGGCGCACCATTTTTATGAGCGCCACGGCGGCAAGGCCATCGTGCTCGCGCGCTTCATCCCCATCGTGCGCACCTTCGCGCCCTTCGTGGCCGGCATCGCGCTCATGAACCCGGCGGTGTTTTTCTTTTACAACATCATCGGCTGCCTGCTCTGGGTGGGCGCGCTCGTCTCCGCCGGCTTCTTCCTCGGCAACCTCGCGTGGGTGCGCGAGAATTTCAGCCTCATCGTCTATGCCATCATCCTCATTTCCGTGCTGCCGGTGGCCATCGAGCTCGCGCGCGGATGGCTCGGGCGCGGGAGGGAAGCCCCGGCGCACAAGGAGGACGACGATGGCTCCCGCTAATAAAGGCCCGGCGCCGGGCACTGAGCCGCCGGAGGGGCGGGGCGCGCCCAAGGGGCTGCGGCCGCATATCGCCCTCGTGGGCCGGCGCAACGCGGGCAAGTCCTCCCTGCTCAACGCGCTGGCCGGGCAGGCCGTGTCCATTGTGTCGGAAACGCCGGGCACCACCACCGACCCCGTGGCCAAGACCATGGAGCTCGCGCCGCTCGGGCCCGTGGTGCTGCTGGATACGGCGGGCATCGATGACGAAGGCGCCCTCGGCGGCCAGCGTGTGGAGCGCACGAAGAACGCCCTGCGCGGCGTGGACGCCGCCCTGCTCGTCACGGACAGGGGCCGCTGGGAGGCGCCCGAGCGCGATCTGGCGGCCCTGCTTGAGGAACTGGCCATCCCCTTTGCCGTCATCCGCAACAAGGCGGATAGGGATGGGGAGGGGGCAGATGAACTCCCCGGGCAGCATGGCGAGATCCCCGTATCCGCCAAGTCGGGCGCCGGCGTGGGCGCCGTCGTGGCGGCGCTCGCGCGCATCCTACCCGAAGCGGCGCTTGCGCAGCCGCCGCTCCTCGCGGACCTGCTGCCCGCAGGGGCGCTCGCCGTGCTGGTGGTGCCACTGGATTCGGGCGCGCCCAAGGGGCGCCTCATCCAGCCGCAGGTGCAGGCTATCCGTGACTGCCTGGACGGCCATGCCAGCTGCCTCGTCACCACGCCCGGGGAATATGCGGGCGCGCTTGGGCGGCTGGCCGTGCCGCCGGATCTTGTCATCTGCGATTCGCAGGTCGTGCGCGAGACAGTGGCGGCCACGCCGGAGGATGTGCCCCTGACGACCTTTTCCATCCTCATGGCGCGCCTCAAGGGCGACCTCGCCGAGCTCGCCGCCGGGGCGGCCGCCCTGGAGGGGCTTGCGCCCGGTGATACGGTCGTCATCCAGGAGGGCTGCTCGCACCACCCGCAGGCGGACGATATCGGCCGTGTCAAGCTGCCGCGGCTGTTGCGCGCGCTGGCCGGCGGGGACGTGAAGGCGGTGGTCGCCGCGGGCACGGAATTTTTCGCCTACCCAGAAGGCGCCCGGGCCGTCATCCATTGCGGCGGCTGCGTCATCACGCGGCGCCAGATGCTCGGGCGCATGGCCGCCGCCCGAGGCATGGGCCTCCCCATGACCAATTACGGCGTGGCCCTCTCGCTTGGGCAGGGCGTGCTCGAGCGCGCGCTGGCGCCCTTTCCCGACGCGCTTACCGCCTACCGGGAGGCCCGGGCCAGGGCGCGGAGAGGGGAGCCCGGCACGCGCCCGGGGCGCGCCTGAGGCTTGCCAGCGCTGGCGCCAGCGGCTATGAAGGGGCGAGAATGACGCAAGGCGAGTGCCCAAGCGAGAGGAGAAGCGCGTGAATATCGTGTGCCCGCAGTGCGGTTTCAGCCGTCGTCTGCCGGAGGACCGCCTGCCCGGCGAGGTGGTCATCGCCACCTGCCCCCAATGCGCCTGCCGTTTCCGTTTCTCCGTCCGCGACGGGGTGCTCGGCGTGCTGCCGCCGAGGGAAGAGGCCGGGCCCCGCGTTGTTCCCCTGCGGCAGGGCGGCGCCTCCGCCCATGGTGCTCCCTCCGACTTGCCGCCGGGCGCCGTTATCCCCGGTGCCACCAGTGAGCCGCACGAGGAGCAGCCTGCGCGCGACGCGGGGCCTGAAACCGAGGAAGAGGAAGACATCCGCGAGACGGCCCGGCGCGCCTATGCCCGCGAGGCTGCCCGGTTCGCGCAGGGTGACGAGGAGGCCCGCGCCCCGGGCGATACCGTCCTGCTGGACGTGAACCCCTGGGACGCCGCCCCGGCCAATGGCGGCTGGCTCCAGGCCTTTTACCAGACCGTCCTGCGGGTCATGTTCGCCGCGCCGCGCTTTTTTGCGGGCTTGAGGCCGCATGCGCGCCAGCTGCGGCCCCTCGGCTTCTATCTCGTCATCTGCGTCATCCAGACCGTGGTGGAGCGCTTCTGGGGCTCGATGCTCGTTTCCGCGCTCAGCCCGGCGGCCGCCACGGACCCGCAGCTCGAAAACCTGCTCACGCTGCTCGCCCCCAAGACCGACCTGGCCCTGAGCCTGCTGTTGCGCTGCGGCCTCCTCGTGCTCCAGCTCTATGTGTTCTCGGCGCTCATGTTCCTCGCCTACCGCATCGTGGCGCGCGAGCGCACGAGTTTTTCGCTCATCTTCCAGATCATGGCCTACAGCTCGGCGCCGGCACTGCTCTGCATCGTTCCCGCGCTGGGCTCGCTGGCCGGCATGGTCTGGGGGCTCGCCTGCCTGGCCGTGGGCTGCCGCGCGGCCTTGAGGCTCAACTGGGCGCAGACGCTCTTCGGCTTCGTGCCCCTTGCGCTCGTCTTCGGGCCGATCGTGCTCCAGGCCATGACGGCGCTTCAGGGCTGAAACCCGCGGCGCGCCATGGGCGCTGCTGGCATGGATTTCGCAGCCTTTCCACCTGATGGTGGGAGCCGCCGCATGGCCAGCCCCTCCACTGCGCGAAATCGACTGAAGCCGGGCGCCCACGCCTGAGGGAGATACTGTCATGACTTCGACGCCAAACGCTTGCGCCTGCGCAAAAACCTGCGGCAATTTCCTTGCGCGGGCCATCGCCGCCCCGTTGCTTGCCATCCTCGTGGCCCTCGCCGCCGCGGGTTGCGCCAAATCCCCGGACGACAGCCGCTCGGCGGTCACCCTCACGGGCGACTTGAGCACGCCCATCCAGATCCAGACGGACAATTTCGTGCGCCGCCAGCCGCCCGTGGCCTATGTTTCGCCCACGGCCCCGCTGGGGCACAAGCCCACGGCCCTCTTCGTGCCCCTGCGCATGGTGCAGCAGACCACCAATGCCGTGACCTTCAGCGACCTGCTCTCACGGCAGATATGGCAGGTCTGGCTTTCGCTCGGCGCCTTCAAGACGCTTGAATACGCGCCCTGGGCCGGCCCCTTCGAGCGGGAGCGCGCGCTCGCCATCGCGCGCCAGCAGGGGGCGGAGTTGCTCGTCGGCGGCTACATCAATCATTTCATGGATGGCGGCTCGGGCGGCGAAAGCTCGGTCTCGCTCTCCATGGAGGTCTATGACGTGAAGACCGGCACCCTCTTGTGGTCGCTCGCCGAGGGCGGCAGCATGGAGGCCCGCAAGGTGCACGATTTCTATCTCTTTTCCATCACCGAGCGCAATCCGGCCGATCCCTCGGGCCTTATCACGCGCAGCCTCGCGTGGGACATGGGGCGGCTTATCCTTGGCTGGGTGGATCCCACGGCCGTCCAGTTGCAGGGCGAGCCCTCGCTTTGGGACAGGATCACGGGGAACGAGGCCTTCTAAAAGACGCGCCCGAAAAAGGGCGGCATTCCTTTGCTGACGCGCAAAAAACGCTCCCGGGGCGGAATTCGCCACGGGAGCGTTTTGCGATACTGAATGTGTAGTGGGGCGCGGGCCGGCTCGCACCCTCAGCTCTTGGAGCTTGTTCTCGTGCTTTCCCGTGAAGGGGTGAGGTTGTCCGTCTCCAGGGCGAGGTTGCGGTTCCAGGCGCGGATGGCGGCGCCCTGGGTCACGGACCATTGCTGGAGCGTCTGGCCGCAGGCGCAGACGACGCGCCAGACTTCTTGGCGGCGCCCGGGGGGCAGCATGGATTCGAGATGGGCGTCCGTGCCGCCGCAGGCAAGGCAGGGGCGGATGGCGTGCGGGTCGAGTTCCTTCATGGAGGCATTCTAGCAAGTTTGGGCCTGCCGCACAAGGGCACAGGCGGCCAAGCCTGCGCGCCGGAAGCGGGCGTGCCGAAAAAAATCCTGGTATTTCAAGAAGGTGGAAAGGGCATTTCTTCTCCGGGAAGACCGTGTCCCCGGGCGCGCAGCCTTGCGCGGCCCCGGTGCCTGTGCTAGTATGCGGAACAGCCGGTCAGTCGTGTGCGTGGCCGGATATCGGCGCCCCGGGCTTCGGGGCCGCGGCGAAAACCCGTAAACGCGCCCCAGCGCGAGAAGGATCTCCCCATGGCTCTCATTCCTGAAAATCTGCGCTACAGTAAGAATCATATGTGGGTTCGCCTGAAGGACGGCGAGGCCGTCATCGGCGTCACCGACTACGCCCAGGCCCAGATGGACGGCATCACCTATATGCGCATCCCCTCCGCCGGCTCCCATCTTGCCGCCGGCGAGGTCTGCGGCATGGTGGAATCCTCCAAGCCCACCAAAGACCTTATTTGCCCGGTGAAGGGCGAGGTTGTGGAAGCCAACGTGGCCCTCGACTCCACGCCCGAGCTCTGCAACAAGGACCCCTACGGCAAGGGCTGGGTCCTGCGCATCAAGGTGGCCGAGGCCCCCAAGGACCTCATGGACGCCGCGGCCTACGACGCTTTTTGCAAAACGGCCTCCAAGTAACCTTGCGCCGCGCCCTGCGGCCACACTAGCGAGGTTGGCACGCGGGGCGCGGCGTCTTTTTACGGCTGGACTTCCTCCACGAGAGCGCCGGCGAGCACGGCGCCGTCTTCATCGTAGAGCGCCAGCACCTGGCCCGGCGCCGTGGGGAAGCAGGTTTCGCCGAAGCGGACATGCAGTTTCTGTCCGCTCGTCCCCTCCTCAAGGCGCACCTCTGCCGGCACGACGCCCCCGCCATAGCGGCAGCGGACAAGGGGGCGCTCGGGCCAGAAATGGGCCCCGGCCAGCACGTTTACCTCTCCCGCCACGCAGCCGCGCATGCCGAGCAGGGAGCGCGGCCCCACCAGAAGCGCGTTTGCCGCTGTATCCTTACGCAGCACATGCAGCGCCTCGGCATGGGCGATGCCGAGGCCGCGGCGCTGGCCCTCGGTATAACGCCACAGCCCGGCATGGGTGCCGATGCGCCGGTGCGGGCGCGCTGCTTCAGGAGTTTGTCGTAAACTCCGCGGCTCTTCCGCGGGCTCTCCTGCGGACGCGGCCCCCCCGCAGAGCAGCACCGGCCCGGGCCCCGCGGGCGTGAGCCCCAGTTCCTCCCATTTCCGCTCAAGAAAATCGCGGTAGGCATCCACGCCGCCGGGCGCGAAGCAGATGTCATGGCTCTCGACGGGCACAGGCACCGCGAGGCCGGCTTCGGCCACCAGGGCCGCGCAGCGTTTCTTGGTGAACTCCGCGAGGGGGAAGAGCACACGCGTGAGCCTTTCCTGCGGCACGAGGGAGAGAAAATAGCTTTGGTCCTTGGGCGCATGGGCGGCCATGGCCAGCAGCGGCCCGGGTGCCCCGCGTAGCGAATGCGGCGCAAGGCGCGCATAATGGCCGGTGGCCAGCGCTTCGGCGCCGAGCCCCAGCGCCACATCCAGCAGGGCGCCGAACTTGATGTGCCGGTTGCACAGGGCGCAGGGGTTGGGGGTGCGCCCCTCGGCATAGGCCGCCGCGAAGGGGGCGATGACCTCGCTGGCGAAGCGGCCGCGCAGGTCCGCCACATGGAGCCGCACGCCAAGGCTGCGGCAGGCGGCGGCAAGCCCTTCAAGGGGCGGGGGCGCGCCTCCCCAAGGCTCGGCCAGGAGCGCATGCAGGGCGAGCACATCATGCCCGGCGCGCCGCAGGAGGAGCAGGGCGCAGAGGCTGTCCACGCCGCCGCTGACGGCTACGGCGATGCGCATGGGCGGCGGGGCGGAACCTAGAGGATCTGGTTGAGGAACTGGCGCAGGCGCGGATGGCGCGGCGCGGTGAACAGCGTCTCGGGCTTGCCGGCCTCCACGATTTGCCCGTGGTCCATGAAGATGCAGCGGTCGGCCACGGTGCGCGCGAAGCCCATTTCGTGGGTCACGCAGATCATGGTCATGCCTTCCTCGGCGAGCGTCACCATGACATCCAGCACTTCGCCCACCATTTCCGGGTCCAGCGCGGAAGTGGGCTCGTCAAAGAGCATGATGGCCGGCTGCATGGCGAGGGCGCGGGCGATGGCCACGCGCTGCTGCTGGCCGCCCGAAAGCATGGCCGGGTACACATTGGCCTTGTCGCTGATGCCCACCTTCTTGAGCAGGGTGAGGGCGCGGGCCTCGGCCTCCTCGGCGTGCAGGCCGAGGAGCTTGATGGGCGCCATGGTCAGGTTCTGGAGCACGGTCTTGTGCGGGAAGAGGTTGAATTGCTGGAAGACCATGCCGAGGTTGCGGCGCACCTGGTTGATATTGTTCTTCGGGTCGTTGATGTTCTCGCCCTGGACGCAGATCTCGCCCTTGTCGATTTCTTCCAGCCGGTTGATGGAGCGCAGCAGGGTGGACTTGCCCGAGCCCGAAGGCCCGATGATGACCACGCGCTCGCCGGGGGTCACGTTGAGGCTCACGTCCTGGAGCGCGGGAAGCTGCCCGAAGTATTTCCAGACATGGCTGATGGTGATGATGGGGGCGGTCTCGCGGTCTTCCGTGGCGGTGCTCATGGTGCGGTCCGGGTGAGGGTGAGGGGGCTTTCATGGGGGGCGCAGGCTTTCGAGGCTAGAGGAATGTGGCATTTTCGTCAAGAAAGTGCGGCTGCACAGGGCCGGCCCGGGCCGTGATTTGCCAAAGAGGACAAAAAGCCCTAGCATAGCCTGTTGCGGAAAAGGTATTTTTCCGCTGACTCCACGCCGATTACCTCCTGAGGAGTTTCCATGGTCGGTTTCCTGTTCAGAAAAATATTCGGCAGCAAGAACGAGCGCTATCTCAAGCGCCTGCGGCCGCTCGTGGCGAAGATCAACGCCCTCGAGCCCGAGATGCAGGCGCTTGCCGACGAGGACTTCGCCGCGCGCATCGCGCAATATAAGGTCGAGGTGCAGGAGAACGGCAAGAGCCTGGACGAGCTGCTGCCCGAGGTGTTCGCGCTGGTGCGCGAGGCCTCGCGCCGGGTGCTCGGCATGCGCCATTATGATGTGCAGCTCGTGGGCGGCATCGTGCTCCACAAGGGCAAGATCGCCGAAATGAAGACCGGCGAGGGCAAGACCCTCGTCGCCACCCTCGCGGTGGTGCTCAACGCGCTCTCGGGCAAGGGCGTGCATGTGGTGACGGTCAACGACTACCTCGCCACGCGCGACGCCGAGTGGATGGGCAGGCTCTACAGCTTCCTCGGGCTCACCACGGGCGTCATCGTGCATGGCCTCGAGGACGAGGAGCGCAAGGCCGCCTATAATGCGGACATCACCTACGGCACCAACAACGAGTTCGGCTTCGACTACCTGCGCGACAACATGAAGTTCTATGCCAACCAGCTTGTCCAGCGCGGGCACAACTTCGCCATCGTGGACGAGGTGGACTCCATCCTCATCGACGAGGCGCGCACGCCGCTCATCATTTCCGGCGCGTCTGAAGAATCCGTGGGCTTTTACCGCACTGTGGACGACATCGTGCGCAAGCTCGGGCCCGAGCACTATACCGTCGATGAAAAGGCCAAGACGGCCATGCTCACAGACGAGGGCGTGGCCCGCTGCGAGGAGCTTCTTGGCATCGAAAACCTCTTTGACCCGGCCAACATAACGGCCCAGCACCATGTGTTGCAGTCGCTCAAGGCGCACCAGGTGTTCAAGCGCGACGTGGACTACATCGTGCAGGACGACCAGGTGGTCATCGTGGACGAGTTCACGGGGCGCCTCATGGCCGGGCGCCGCTATTCCGACGGGCTGCATCAGGCGCTGGAGGCCAAGGAGCATGTGACCATCGCGGCCGAAAACCAGACGCTCGCCTCCATCACCTTCCAGAACTATTTTCGCCTCTATGACAAGCTCTCGGGCATGACCGGCACGGCCGATACCGAAGCCGTGGAATTCCAGCAGATCTACGGGCTGGAAGTGGTCAGCATCCCGCCCAACAAGCCCATGATCCGCAAGGACATGCCGGACCTCATCTACCGCAGCCGCAAGGAAAAGTTCGACGCCATCGTGGAGGCCATAGCCGACCTTTACCAGCGCCAGCAGCCGGTGCTCGTGGGCACCATCTCCATCGAGACCTCGGAGATGCTTTCCAAAAGGCTCACCAAGCTCGGCATCCCGCACAATGTGCTCAACGCCAAGCAGCACGCCAAGGAGGCCGAGATCGTCGCCCAGGCGGGCCAGAAGGGCAGGGTGACCATCGCCACCAACATGGCCGGCCGCGGCACGGACATCGTGCTCGGCGAGGGCGTGGTGGAGCTCGGCGGCTTGCACATCCTGGGCACCGAGCGCCACGAGAGCCGCCGCATCGACAACCAGTTGCGCGGCCGCTCCGGCCGCCAGGGCGACCCGGGCTCCTCGCGTTTTTACCTCTCGCTTGAGGACGACCTCATGCGGCTCTTCGGCTCGGACCGCATCAAGGGCCTCATGGAGCGCCTGGGCCTGCGCGACGGCGAGGCCATCGAGAACAAGATGGTCACGCGGGCCGTGGAGGGCGCGCAGAAGCGGGTGGAGGCTCACCACTTCGAGATCCGCAAGACCCTGCTCGACTACGACAACGTGATGAACCAGCAGCGCGAGGTCATCTACGCCCTGCGCCGCGAGCTCATGGTGGAGGACGACCTCTCGCCCGTGCTCGAGGAGTTCCTGGGTGACGTGCTCGACGTGGTCTATGCGCCGCTGGATGCGGCCACGCCCGACACCCTGGCCGAGACCCAGGCGGCGGTCATGGCGCGCCTGCGCGACATCTTCAACCTCGACCGCGTGCTTGCGCCGGACGCGCCCCTGCCCGAACGGGAGCAGACCGAGGCGCTCGTCCACGGCATGCTCGACGAGCTCAAGGCGGCCGCCGGCGAAAGCTACAAGGACATCGAGCGCTACTTCCTGCTGGAGGAGCTGGACCGCTGCTGGAAGGAGCATCTGCGCAACATGGACGCCCTGCGCGACGGCATCGGCCTGCGCGGCTACGGCCAGCGCGACCCCAAGCTGGAATACAAGCGCGAGGGCTTTGAAATGTTCCAGGACATGCTCTTCCAGATCCGCGAGAGCGTGTTCCGCGCGCTCACCCGGGTGCGCGTGCAGCTGGTGAGGCCGGAGGAAGAGGAGGCGAGGGCCCAGGCCGAGCGCGAGGACATGGCCCGGGAATTCCGCCACCGGGAGGAGCCGGCCGAGCTTTCCTATTCCGGCGGCGGGGAGACCGTGGGCGAGGCCCCGGCGCGCAAGCCCGTGCGCGCGGCCCCGCGTGTGGGCCGCAACGACCCCTGCCCCTGCGGCAGCGGCAAGAAATACAAGAAGTGCTGCGGAAGGGGACAATAAGGCCAGTGCAGCGCGAGGGCGCAAGGAGAAAGAAGAAAACCCCGGGGCGTTTCGGCTCCGGGGTTTTTCGTCACTGGTGAAAGGGGGCCTCAGCGGCGGTGGCGCCCCACGGTGCAGCCGCCGTGCCAAGAGCAGGACTCGCCAGGCTCCATGTCCACGCCAAGGTCGCGCATGGCGTCCTCAAGGCGGGCGGCCACGGTCTCATAGTGCACATAGCCGCGCGAAACCGCGTCGCGCTTGTTGCCGCGCACGAGGAAGACGCTCGGGTAGGCGCCGATCTCGCCCATGAGGGCCGCGGCCCTCGCGTGCGCCTGCTGGGCGGCTTCTTCGACGGGCTGGGATTGCACCGCGTCCATAAGCGCGTCGGGCGCGATGCCCCAGCGGCGCGCGAGGGCGGTGATCGTCTCGTCCGTGAAGAGATCCTGCCCCTGGCCGTAGAAGACATCCTCCAGCGCCACCATCTGGTCGAGCTCGTGGCCGGGCGCCAGCGTCTTGAGGGCCGTGAGCACGAGGTCGGCCCCGGGGGAGGACATGCGGATGTCTCGCCCTTGCTCCACGGCCGCGATGGCGCCGGCGAGGGAGCGGCCCGAGGTGTGCTCCACCTCGCGCCAGAAGTCGGTGAGGCCCGGGGAATTGGCCGCGTCTTCCTCAAGGGTGATGGCCTCGCTGATGAGGTTGCCGCCGAGCACATGCACGGGGATGTCGGGATGCTCCGCAGTGAGCCTTTGCATGATGGGCGCAAAGGCATAGCACCAGGGGCAGTAGACATCGGCGATATAGACAAAATGCGTTTCGTTCATGGCGTCTCCGGTTGGGGTGCAGGTTTTTGGTAGCGGGCGTGGAGCGCGGCAATGCGCTCCCACGACTTCCTGACCCGCTCCTTCGGTATGCTGCCATCTTCCACAAGGCCGCGCAAGGTTTCAAAGACTTTTTCGGGAAGGCCCTCTTCCCATTCAAGATTATTGCCATAGAGCAGGATATCGACCCCGGCGCGCACGGCCAGGAGGATGCTCTCCCGAAGCCCGTAGCGCCCGCTGATGGCCTTCATCTGCATGTCGTCACTGATGACCACCCCCTGCCAGCCAAGGCCCTGGCGCAAGAGCCCGGTCACCACCATGGGCGAGAGCGTGGCCGGGAGCTGCGGGTCGAGCCGGGCGTGGAACAGGTGCCCGGGCATGACCATGCCCGGCCAGCCGGCGCGGAAGATCTCGGCATAGGGGAAGAGGTCGGTGGCGCCGTCCCAGCATTGGGTGATGTCCGTAAGGCCGAGGTGCGAATCCTCTTTCGCGCACCCCTGCCCGGGAAAATGCTTGAGCACCGGCGCCACGCCGCGCGCGGCCAGCCCCTGGCCGAAGGCCAGCGCGTGTGTCGCAACGATGGCCGGGTCGGAACTGAAGGCGCGCCCGAGGCGCCCGATGACCGGGTTGTGCGGGTTGCTGTCCACATCGGCCACCGGCGCCATGTCCACATTGATGCCGAGGCCGGTCAGCTCCTCGCCGAGGCGTTCGGCGGTCTCCCGCGTTTCGGGGATGCTGCCCTGCCCGAGGCGCTGGGCGGCCGGCAGGTCGAGAAAGCCCTTTTGCGGCTTGAGGCGGCGCACCTGGCCGCCCTCCTGGTCCACGGCGATGAACATGGGGCCGGGCGCGGCCGCGCGCAAGGTTTCTGTCAGGCGGCGCACCTGCCCGGGCGAGCGGATGTTGCGCTCGCCGCCGGTGGTCACGTCGCGGTCAAACAGGATGACATTGCCCACGCGGCCAGCCTTCACGGCCGCAAGAAAGGGATCGTCCGGGCCGAGCTGCGCCCCGCGGAAGCCGCACATGAGCATGGCCCCGAGCATGCGCTCAAGGGGCGGCTCTGCGGGCACCTCGCTGGCACCCTGAGCGAGCGCCACACCCCCCGAGCATGCCCCGAGGAGAAGGAAGAGGGCGGAGATCTGCTGAAAAGCGCGCCTCAGCACGCAAGCCCCCGGGCGCGGCGGCGCGCCTTGAGCGCTTCCAGCGCGGTCGCGGGCACGCGCAGGGCTCCGTAGCCCGTGCCGAGCTCAAGCCCGGGCTTGTTGGCGCCGTGGTAGTCCGAGCCGCCGGATAGCCCCAGGCCGTAGCGCGCGGCGAGCTCCACGCAGTGCCGGGTGGCTGCGTCCGAATGGCTGGTGTGCCACGCTTCCAGGGCGTCGAGGCCGCTGGCGGCGAGGCGCTCTGTCAGGGCATCGACTGCCTCCTCGGGTGGCGAATTGAGGCAGGGATGGGCGAGCACGGCGGTGGCGCCCACTTCGGTGAGGATGCGAACGGCCTCTTCCGGTGCCGGCACCCGCTTGGGCACATAGGCCTTGCCGCCTGAGCCGAGATACTCGCGGAAGGCCGTGCCCGTGTCGGGCACATAGCCCTTGTCCACCAGCGCCGCGGCCATGTGCGGGCGCCCCACGCTCCCCGAGGCGCGGGCGCGGAGGTCTTCCATCGTGATGCCGAAGCCGAGCGCGCGCAGGCGCGCCACCATTTCCGCATTGCGTTCGTTGCGGCGCCGAAGCACCGCGGCAAGCCAGTTTTCCAGCGCGTCGGCCTGTCGGGGCACCCAGAGGCCGACGATATGGTGCTCGCCGGCTTCGGAACGCGTCGAGATCTCGCAGCCGCGGATGAAGGGGAGCCCGAGGTCGCGGGCCGCGCTTTCGGCCTCGTCGAGGCCGCCCAGCGTGTCGTGGTCCGTCAGGGCGATGGCGGCGAGGCCCAGGGCATGCGCCCGAGCCATCAGGCCGGCCGGGCTGTCCGTCCCGTCCGAGGCGGTGGAATGGGTATGCAGGTCAACAAGAAGCGTCTCCATGCCCCCTTTGTATGCCCTGCCGCGCGCTCCTGCAAGCGGGCCGGCGGAAAGAGCATGTCTGCGGGGAGGCGGAAGTGCCGCTCGCCCGGGCGCGCCAGCTTCATTTCACAAAGGCATTTTTCTTGCATAAAATTCCATGGAAAACTGCCGATACAGTTCAGGAACGCATGTCCGCCGGATCTGCCCCCGCCGGAGTTTTTGTGTTCCGCGGCGGATTCTGGTAGAAGTCTTGAGAGTGCTTCCTTCGGAAGGGCGCACCCACGCCGGAGAGTCCGGCACCTTCCGCCGGGAAAGGATGTTCCATGTCGCAATTATCGCAACTTCTGGCGCGCTTGCCCGAGGGCAAGGATGTCCATATGAGCACCATGGGCCATGTGCTCTGGGTGTGCTGGCAGGGAAATCTCCCGCAGGCGGTGAACCAGACGCTGCTCAATTATGGCGGCATGCTCGTGGGCGAGGAGCACGGGCAGGCCATCTGGTTCTTCTTTACCGACGACGTTTTTCTGGCGCTGGCGCGCCTGCGCATCTGGGGCAATTTCAACGAGCTCCCCGTGAGCATTGAGCTCTTCCCCGGGCGCCTCCAGCTGAGCAGCAAGCGCGAGGCCAGCCTGCTCGTGGACGGTGTCCTCTCCGCCCAGGAGATCCACCCCCGCGAGACGCTGGATATCTGGATCCACCCCAAGAGCCGCGAGGGCCGCAACGTCCTGCCGGGCATCACCTTCGCCAACGCCACCGGCCAGCAGGGCATGGCCTCCGTGGCCTGGGCCGAGCCCGAGGTGGACGTGCGCATGCCCTATTCCTCCACCCAGGCGTGGTTCGCCGTGCTGCACCCGCTGGGCAGCCCGCTGGACAAGGCCTTCCAGGCCGGGTGGAGCAACATGTTCATCAAGCTGGAGGGCCTGCTCCAGGAGCTCAAGATCAAGTCCATCGTGCAGGAAGGCTTTGTCATGCTTGCCATGGACAATTTGCTCATGTTTCGCACCTTCATGCGCAAGTATCTTGAGACCTTCGACAAGGAAAAGCTCGACGAGGGCGAATACTGGCCCTGCGTCTGCGTTGTCGCCGACCGCAACAACCTCAATTTCAACAGTGACCTCCCCAAGAAGATCGGCCTCAAGTGGGACAATCTCATGCCGGATTTCCCCTACCTGAGCTACCGCAACGCCTATCTTCTGGGCGAGGGTTTTTCCGTGCGCGACCTGCGCTATACCGGCGGCCAGACCAGCATGGACAGCTGGTGCAATGTCCTTCTGGATGAAAACCGCATCAGCAGCCGTTCCATCCCGCTCATCATGTCCGGCCAGCTGGCCGCGGGCGCCGCGGGGGGCTCGTGCTTTTATTGCGGCCTGCCCAACCACTCGGCCGCGGAATGCCCCACGCGCACCTATTTCCCCTCCCGCGCCGAGACCTGGCAGCAGGTGGAGGGCATGGACCTCGAGGTCATCAACGAGGCCTTTCGGCGCATCGAGACGGTGCTGAGCGAGAAGGGCGTGGAGGGCTTTGACGAGCTGCTCGAGGGCGAAGAACCGACGGCCGTGCTCCTCCAGGCCATCTTCGACCTCAACGGGCCCTGCCAGCTCCGCAACGTGCCGCGCAACTGGCTCTACCGCATGCGCGAGCCCGACCCGGACGAGGACAAGCCCGCGCGTGACGAGAGCCCGGCCTGGGACCTTCTGGAAAAGCTCTCGCGCAGCGCCCCGGAAGAACTTTCGGAGCTCGACAAGGAGATCGTCCAGACCATCGCGCGCCACCAGCGCGACCCGCGGCTGCGCATGGTGCGTGCCTTTCTCCAGATCGAGCGCGGCGACACCACGCAGGCGCTCAACTCTTTCCGCGAGGCAGCGGGCATGACGCCGTGGCCCTCGCTCCAGGCCTGGAACGAGTATCTGCAGGGGCGCCTTCTGGAGGAACAGGGCCAGCTCGCCCAGGCGAGCACCCTGTACACGCAGGTTCTGCGCGTCATGCCGCAATGGCGCGAGGTCATGTACCGGGGCATCATCTGCCGCGTGAAGATGGGCTTTGCCGAGCAGGTGCTCGATCAGGTGGTGGAGCTCGTGCGCGCCGAGCCGGAATATTTCAACCGCTTCCTCATCGACCCGGCCCTCGAGCGCGGGCGCCTGCTCGTGCTCTCCGCGCTGTTCGACCTCTGGGAAGAGGCCCGGAAGAACGCGGAAAACGAAAAAAGCGCCGTCCACGCCATGCAGGAACGGCTCATGGCCTGGTTTCCCGAAGACCATCCCGTGCAGGGGCGCCTCGGGCAGAAGGTGCATGCGCTCGACGCCCTCGGCAGGGTCGACAACTACATGGCCTTTTTCCGCATGGTGCGCCAGCGCCCGCAACTGGAAAAGGAACTGGAGGAGAGCATCCAGCGCGAGGTGGAGGAACTGCGCAACCGCTACAAGTCCTACCTCGACGTGCTGGAGGAGATCCGCGACGAAGCCTCGTGGTTTCCCTTCCCCTCGGCCCTGCGGGACTTCAGCGCGGATTTCAACTCGAGCGCGGGCATCATCAACTGGGCCTTTGCGAGCAATTTCAACGAGGCCGAGACCTTCAAGCGCGCGCAGAACGCCATCCCCCGCCTCGACGAGCTGCTCCAGAACCTGAAGACCCGGCTCAAGTTCCTGCGCACCGTGCGCGACGGCACCCTTTTCGGCCTTACCATGTTGCGCACCTTCATATGGGTGGAGATCGTGGGCCTCGTGCTCTGCTTCGTGGGCGTGCCTGTCATCGTGTTCTGGGGCGAAAAAATGGGCCTTGGCTGGCTCAAGTACCTGCTCGGGGAAAACCAGTGGTCGATACAGAAGGTGCTCGTCATCATCGTGACCATCGTCGCCGTGGGCGTGGGGGCCCTGCGCACCACCCTGGTCTTTGACCGCAAGCGCGAGAAACTGCTGGAGCAGGCAAGGGAGCAGCGCCAGAAGGCGCAGCAGACGCGCATCGACAGCATCCGCAAGCAGCGCCTCGCCGAGGCGAAAAAACTGCGCCGCCAGCAGGAGGCCGCGCAGCAACTGGAAAACCGCCGCCAGCTCAAGGCGCGCATGCAAGGCTGACAGCCGGCGCCCGGGAGCGCGCCGCCCCAAGGAAGGAACCCTCCATGCCGACACTCAAGGATTTTGCGCTCTATCCCATCGACTGGAACCTGACGCCCGAACACGCCGTCACCATGTACCTGGAGTGGGGCAACAACGACTGGCAGGACGAATACCCGCCAGTCCGCTCCAAGGAGGACGTTTCGCATTATTTCGTGGTGGACAGCTGGCAGGACCCGCCGGTCATCCGCCTCGTGCGCCGCAATTCAGAGGCCGCGGAAGACCTTGTCACCGTGCCCCTGCCGGACGAGCTTCTGCCCGGCTGGCGCGAGGCCAATGGCGACCTGCGCGGCGTGAGCGCGCCGACGCCGGCCATCAAGGCGTGGCTGAAGGAGCAGCTCGGGCAATAGCGGTTTTTGCAGCCGGGCGCCCCTGAAGCCCCGGCCCTTTGCACCCGGAAACAGGTTTCGGGAGCGGCCCGTGCGTCTCATGCGGCGCCCGGGCCGCTCTATTTTTGGGGCGCCGTTTAGGTGAGCCACAAGTCCATGCCGGCGCCCATGCTGCCCTCGGGGCGATCGGTAAAGCCGAACTTCTTGTAAAAGCCCTCGTTGCCGGCCGTGGAAATAAGCACGACCTTTATCTTCCACCCCGGGCGGCGCTGCCCCTCCACCCAGCTCAGCGCCAGTTGGGTGAGCTTTTTGCCGATGCCGCGCCGTTGCCATGCGGGGAGCACCATGAGGTCGGAGAAATAGGCGATATACCCGTGGTCCCACACGATGCGCACCGCGCCAATGACCTCGCCGTCCCGCCGGCAGGAGGCTATGTACGCCGAATGGCGCAAGCCGGCGGCCGCCTCCTCCAGCGGCAGTTCAGGCCAGCCCACGGCCTTGCGCAAGCGGCAATATTCCTCAGCGGAAAGGGATGGGGAGTAGTCACGGTCGTCCATGCAAGCCTGCCTTGAAGATAGTCGGGAGAGGCGTCAGGCACAGGCACGCCCGGCGCGCCAAAACGCAACAGGGCGTTCGCCCGGCCCGTGCGGGAAAACGCCCTGTGCAAAACCGTCAAAGCCCAGCTCAGGCGCCGGCCGGTGTTTCCACGCGGGCCTTTTCTTCCTTGGCGAGGCGCTTTTCCAGCGAGGCCACCCTGGCGCGCAGCTCGCGCGTGTGCTTTCTTACGCCCGCATGGTAGAGCCAGAGCAGCCCGAAGATGAGTAGTGAGGCCTCCACGAAAAAGAAGAAGATCCACTGCCAGTGCCGTTCCTGGCCGGCCGGGCGCTCTTGGTGCAGCCATTTCTGCGCCAGGGCCTCGCGCTCCTGCGGGGTCACCTGCGCGAGGGCCGTGGTGATGACGTTGAAGAGCTCGGGCCGGTCGCGGCGCACGGCCACGGCGTGCCCGTAGGAGGAATCCACCTTGCCCGCGGTCTGCATCTGGAGGATGCCGCCGGTCTGGATCTTTTCCAGCAGGTTGAATTCATAGTCGAGAACGGCGTCGGCCTCGCCCGCGGCCACTTTCTGCAGGGCCTCGAGCGTGGTGGCCGAGGGCACGGCGATGACCTCCGGGTGGAACTCCTTGAGGAAGTCGTGCCAGGAATAATCCTGCACCACGGCGACCTTCTTGCCGGCGAGCGAGCTCATGTCGGCCTTGTCGAGGCCGCTGCCGCGCCGGGTCATGATGATGCCCGGCTCGGTGATATAGGGCGCGGTGAACAGCATGTACTCGCTGCGCCGCCCGGTCTTGGCGGCGGCCATGAAGAGGTCGACCTTGCCTTGCCGCGCCAGTTCCTCCGTGGCGGCCCAGTCGCTCGTCGCCAGCGGCCGGAAGTCAAGGCCCGTCATCTTGGAGAGCAGGCGCAGATAATCGCCGCCGAGGCCGGTATAGCGGCCGCGTTCGTCAAACATTTCCAGAGGATAGAAGTTGGGGTCAACGCCCACGGTGACAATCGGGTTCGCCGCAAGCCACGCGAGGTCTTCCGGGGCGATCTTGTCGAGCACGGAAGTTTTCTCTTCAAGGAGCTCACCCAGTGTATCCTCCCGGCTGGCGCAGGCCTGCGGGTA
Organism: Desulfovibrio sp. ZJ746; assembly: GCF_011039155.1. Lineage (NCBI taxonomy): Bacteria > Pseudomonadati > Thermodesulfobacteriota > Desulfovibrionia > Desulfovibrionales > Desulfovibrionaceae > Desulfovibrio > Desulfovibrio sp. ZJ746. Next base: position 535,047 of record NZ_JAAKEK010000001.1, read on the forward strand.
AAAGGTCTGCACGCCGAGCAGCACCTGGATGCCGATGATCGTAAGGCCGAGGCAAAGTAGCAGCAACTGTCGCATGTATTCTCCACAAAATTCCTGCGCTTGCCGGCGCCACGTGCGGGCGCCGCGTTCGCGGCGCGTTCAGCGGTCGGCGGCGTTGGCCGTCTTTTCCTTGGGGGCTTCTTCCTCGTCTTCCTCGGGATCGAAGAGAACAGGGCAGTTGCTCCTGCCGAAAAGAAGATAGCGCAGGCGCGAATGCGGGATGTGCAAGAGCTCGCCGCGCCGGTTGGCGAAGAAGATGCCGCCGAGCCCCACCCAGATAAAGAGCATGATCCACGAGGGCACGCTGATGGCGGCCGGGGAGCTCGGGAAAATGAGCAGGAAGAAGCAGACGATGGACGTGGCCGAGCCGATGAGGCAGATGGGCTTGCCCCAGGCGGCTTCGGGGATGCGCGGATGCCGGGTCAGGTATTTGTAGGCGGTCATGCTGGTGAAGAGATAGGCCATGGCCGTGCCGATGGCCGACATGTCCACGATCCAGCCCAAGGCCGCGCGCCCGAACCACGGCACCACGAGGCAGAGCGCCAACGTGAAGAGCACGCTCTTCCACGGCGTGTTGTAGCGCGGATGCACGGAGGCGAAAAACTCCGGCAAAAACTTGCTGCGCCCCATGCTGAAGAGCAGGCGCGTGGTGGCCATGAAAAAGCCGTTCATGCCCGTGAGGATGCCGGCGAGCACCGGCACGGTGAGCGCCACGCCGCCAAAGCGGCCGAAAACCTGGTCCGCCACCCAGCCGGTGGCCCAGGCGTGGTTCTGGCTGAGCAGATCCTTGTAGGGGATGTAGCCGGCCACGCACAGCGTCACCAGAGCGTAAAGGATGGCGCCGCAAATGATGGACAGCAGCATCAGGTCGCGTGCCTTGGCCGGCGAGAACTTGAATTCCTCCGCGGTCTGCGGGATGGTGTCAAAGCCCACATAGAGCCACGGCGTGAGCGCCAGCACCACGAGGACGCAGGCGAGCGGCGAGCGGTCTTCAGCAAAGAGCGGCTGGAAGTTCTCCATGCTCGCCGAGTCGGTGAGGAAGGTGCCGGTGGCGAGCACGAGCACGCCGGCCGTGAGCGCCAGGGCGAGAATGACCTGGATGGTGCTCGCCGCGTTCATGCCGCGGTAGTTCATCCAGCCGAAGAGCAGGAGAATGGTGGAGACGAAGGCCAGCTCGCCCCCGTTGATGTCCCAGCCGGCGATGGAATAGAGATAGCCCACGTCAAAGACGCCGGGCAAGAGATAGCGCGTGAGCAGGATGAGCGCCATAGCATTGGCCGCGATGACGCATATATAGCTGAGCACCAGCGCCCAGCCGCACACGAAGGCCCCCCGCGTGCCGAAGCCCGCGTAGGCGTAGGCGAAGGCGCCGCCCGCCACGGGGTAGGGTTTCACGAGGAAGCTGTAGCTCAGGGCAACGATGCACTGGAACAGCGCGCCCACAAAGAAGGCAATGATGGTGCCCATGGGGCCCGCATCCGGCAGGAAGCGGATGGCGGGCAGGATGAAGCAGCCCCAGCCCACGATGGCGCCGAGCGCGAGAGCGAGCACTTCGATGGGGTTGAGGGTTTTTTCCAGCTCTTCGCGTTCGTGGCCCTTGATTGCATGCTGCGGCGTTTCCCCCATGCTCCCTCCTGGATCCGGCGTGTGCGCCCAAGCGGCGCCATCCCGCAAAAGCAATCCTTGTGCCATAAGGCACATGGCGCGCCGGGCCTTGATTTTTGGGCCTGTCGGTGCCGTGGCCTCAAGAAAGGCCACAGAAAGCGCCCGCTTCCAAGTCAGATTAGACTTGTACAGGGCGAAAACGCCCAAAAAATTCGAGGCGTTTTTGACTTATTGCGCAAAAATGACTCATGCGTTTTTGGGAACAAGGGAGCGCCGGCATCGTGTGTTTTTTCGTAAGGGCCTGCTGTCTCCCCGCCGGCCTCAGCCGAGGCGGATGATCATGGCGCCGGCCATGACGAGCAGGATGGCCGTCAGCCGGAGCAGGGTGAGCCGCTCGCCCAAAAAGATGACGGCCATGATCATGCCGAAGATGACCGAGGTCTCGCGCAGGGCGGCCACAAGGGCGATGGGAGCGAGTGTCATGGCCCAGATGGCGATGCCGTAAGAGCCGAGCCCGCACAGGCCGCCGGAAATGCCGGGCACCGCCCGTCGCTTCAGGTAGCGCAGGTAGTCGCGCCCGTAGCGCGCGAGGATGTAGATATGGAGCGGAAAGATATTGAGGAAGAAGATCCAGCAGGTGTAGCTCACGCTGTCGCCGGCAAGCCGCGCGCCGTAGCCGTCGGCCAGCGTGTAGCCCATGATCACGAAGGACGTGCGCAGGGAATAGAGCACCCCCTTGAGGCTCCCCTTGTGGGCCAGCTTCTGCTCCAGCGCCAGCGTGAGGATGCCGGAGCAGAGCAGGATGACGCCCCCCCAGCCGGCAAGCCCGAGCGGCACCCCGATAAGACAGAGCGCCAGCGCCGTGAGCATGGGCGCGGTGCCGCGCATGATGGTGTAGCCGAGGGTGAGGTCGGCCACGCGGTAGGCGGCGGCGACGCAGAGATAATAGGTGAGGTGGCAGCAGCAGGAGAGCGCCAGGAATCCCCATGCCGCCCGGTCGGGAAAGGGGAAAAAGGGCAGGATGACGAGAGCCCCGAGGCCCCCGCCAAGGGCGTTCATGGCCGTCTCGTAGAGCTTGTTCTCGCCGCCCTTGACGATGATGTTCCAGGTGGCGTGGAGAAAGGCCGCGCCAAGCACCAGAAGGATGACTGTGCCGGACATGTTCCCCTCCGCGCGGTGATACGCCCCTGCGCCGTACAGGCTTACGGGGCGGCGCCGCTATGCCTTCCCCGTCGCCGCGCCCAGGTGGCGCCTGGCCGAGCGCACGGTGTTCTGCATGAGCATGGCGATGGTCATGGGGCCCACGCCGCCGGGCACGGGCGTGATCATGCCCGCCACCTCGCGGGCGGCGGCGAAGTCCACGTCGCCGGCGAGGATGGCCTTGCCCGTTGTTTCATTGAAGCCCACGCGGTTCACGCCCACGTCGATGACCGTGGCGCCGGGCTTGATCCAGTCCGCCTTGACGAGGCCGGGCACGCCCGCGGCCACGATGAGCACGTCCGCGCGGCGGCAATGGGCGGCGAGCTCACGCGTGGCGGTATGCGTGAGCGTCACCGTGGCGTTGGCGCCAGGGCCTTTCTGGCCGAGCATCACGGAGAGCGGCTTGCCCACGATGTTGGAGCGGCCCACGATGACCACTTCGGCGCCCGCCGTCTCCACCCCGGAGCGCACGAGCATTTCCTGGATGCCGGCCGGCGTGCACGGGCGGAAGGTCACGGCCTCGCCGCCGATGAGCAGGTTGCCGAGGTTCACCGGGTGGAAGCCGTCCACATCCTTCTTCGGGTCGAGGGCGTGGAGCACGCGGGTCTCGTCGATGTGCGCGGGCAACGGCAGTTGCACGAGGATGCCGTGGATGTCCGGGTCCGCGTTGTAGCGCTCGATGAGCGCCAGAAGCTCGGCTTCGCTGATGCTCTCCGGGCAATTCTCCTGCACTTCGTGAAAGCCGAGCGCATGCGCCGTGCGCGCCTTGCGCGTGACGTAGCTCACCGAGGCCGGGTCCTCGCCCACGAGGATGGTGACGAGGCCCGGCGCCTTGCCGTGTTTTTGCCTGAGTTCCGCTGCTTCGGCGCCGAGGCTGGCGAGGATGTCGCGGCTCATGGCCACGCCGTCGAGGATCTGGGCTGGCATGTGTCTCCTGTGGGTCGACGCTGGTGCGGGCCGCTCAAGCGGCCCCTAGAAAATGCCCTTGACGCGGCCGGTCTCGGTGTCCACGTCCACGCGCCGGAAGGCCGGGTTGGAGCCTGTGCCGGGCATGAGGGTGATCTTGCCCGAAACGGGCACCACGAAGCCCGCGCCGCCATAGATGAGCACGTCGCGGATCTTGAGGCGCCAGCCCTTGGGCGCGCCCTTGAGGGTGGGGTCGTCCGAGAGCGAAAGGTGCGTCTTCACCATGCACAGGCCGAACTCGTCGGCGTCCTCGCGCTCCTGGATCTTTTGGAGCTTGGCCTCGGCCTCGCCGGAAAAGTCCACGCCGTCCGCGCCGTAGATCTCGCGCGCCACGAGCTCGATGCGTTCCCTGAAGGGCATGTCCCAGCTGTAGAGTGGCTTGAAGTCGGTCTTTTCGTTGCAGGCGTCCATGACGGCGTCGGCCAGCTCCAGCGCGCCCTCGCCGCCAAGTTCCCAGTGGCGCGAAAGTGCCACGCGCGCGCCGGCGGCCTCGCAGAGCTCGCGCACCCTGGCGATCTCGGCCGGGGTGTCGGTGACGAAGGCGTTGATGCAGACCACCGGCGACACGCCGGACTTCTTGACGCTCTCGATGTGGTGCAAAAGGTTGCAGCTGCCAGCTTCCACATAGCCCACGTTTTCTTCGGAATATTCGCGGGGCAGCGGCCGGCCCGGCACGGGCACGGGCGCCCCGCCGTGGCTCTTGAGCGCGCGCACCGTGGCCACGATGACGGCCGCGTCCGGCGAAAGGCCGCTGTAATGGCACTTGAGGTTCCAGAACTTCTCATAGCCGATGTCCGCGCCGAAGCCGGACTCCGTGACGTGGTAGTCGCTGAGCTTGAGGCCCACGCGGTCGGCGATGACCGAGCTCTGGCCAATGGCGATATTGGCGAAAGGCCCGGCATGCACGAAGACGGGCTGGCCCTCGATGGTCTGGATGAGGTTGGGGTTGATGGCCTCCACCATCCAGGCGGTCATGGCGCCGTCCACCTCAAGGTCGGCGGTGGTGACGGGCTTGCCCGCGCGGTCATAGGCCACGATGATCTTGCCCATGCGCCGCCGCATGTCCGCGAGGTCGCGCGAGATGGCGAGGATGGCCATGACCTCGCTCGAGACCGCGATGTCGAAGCGCGAGCGCATCATGAAGCCGTCCGACTTGCCGTTCACCCCGTCGATGCCGGTGATGATGTTGCGCAGCTCCTGGCAACAGAAATCCATGACCCAGCCCATGTTCACATTGGTGGGGTCGATGTTGAGCCGTGGCATCTTCGAGAGCGAGAGCAGCTTCTCGTCATCGTAGTTGCGCTCGTGCTGCATGCGCGAGGTGAGCGCCACCATGGCGAGATTGTGGGCGTTCATGACGGCGTTGATGTCGCCCGTGAAGCCGAGGGAATATTGTGTCAGCGGGATGCACTGCGAAAGGCCCCCACCCGCCGCCGAGCCCTTGACGCCCATGGTGGGGCCGCCGGAAGGCTGGCGGATGGCCGCGGAGGCGCGCTTGCCTCGCCGGCCCAGCCCCTGCACGAGGCCGATGGTGGTGGTGGACTTGCCCTCGCCGAGGGGCGTGGGCGTGATGGCCGTGACATCGATGTATTTGCCGTTGGGCCGGTCGTCCAAGCGGTCGAGCACCTTGCGGAAGTCCACCTTGCCCATGTAGTGCCCGTAGGGCAGAAGCTCGCTTTCCTCGAGGCCCAGGTCGCGCCCGATCTGGGAGATGGTCTTCATGGTCTTTTCGGCTTCCTGGGCGATTTCCCAGTCGGCGTGGCCTTTCGGGTCAAGCATGGTCTGCTCCTCGGGGTTGTGGGGCGCCCCCGCCCGGCTCTGGCGGAAAAATTATCAGGGGCCCGCCGCGCGTCGTGTGCACGACGCAGGGCAGGCCCCGGGGGCTAGATCTTTTCCAGTTTGTATTCGCGGCTGCCGAGGCCGATGGCCTCGCCGTAGCTCAGCTGCACCTCGCCCCTCGTGTGCGGCCAGCGGGCGGTGAACTTGTCCGTCTTGGCGTCGGCGATCTTGGGGTCAAAGGCCGGGGCCTTGTTCACGAGGTCGTAGCAGGCCTGGTCCAGCGCCACCGGGTCCATGGAGGCGAGGATGCCGAGGTCCGGCACGAGGGGCATGTCGCTCCAGCCCACGCAGTCACAGTCCGGCGTGACATTGAGGACGAAATTGATATAGCAGATGTGCTTCTGCTTGCCTTTGACCACGCCGTACGCGTATTCGGTGAGGCGCTCCACAAAGGGCACCATCTCGGCGCTCCAGTCGATGCTGATGGCCTTGTTCGGGCGCACCGGACAGACGGTGATGCACTCGAAACAGCCGATGCAGCGGCTCACGTCCACATGGCTCTTGCCGTTGACGAGCGAGAGCGCCTTTTGCGGGCACACCTTGACGCAGCGGCCGCAGCCCACGCAGAGGGACTCGTCGATCTGCACATGCACGCCGTGCTGGTCGCGCTTGCCGGCCACCGAGGCGCCGCCCATGGCGAGGTTCTTGATGGCCCCGCCGAAGCCGGCCATCTCGTGCCCCTTGAAGTGCGAAAGCACCACCATGGAGGGCGCGCGGCGGATGGCGGCGGCGATGCGCACTTCCTTGAAGTGCTTGCAGTTGATGCGCACGGGCACGTCCTCCTCGCCGTAGAGGCCGTCGGCGATGATGACCGGCGCGCCCACGGTCTCGGGCGTGAAGCCGTGCAGGTAGGCGGTGTGGAGATGGTCCACGGCATTGTGCCGCGTGCCGGAATAGAGGGTGGTGGTGTCGGTGAGGAAGGGCTTTACGCCCGCGGCCTTCATCTTGTCCACGGCGACGCGCGCGAACATGGGCTTGATGTGGGTGTCGTTGCCGTATTCGCCGAAGTGGATCTTGACCGCGGCGAGGTCATTGCGCTTGAGGACTTTTTTCAGCTGGAGCGCGTCGCAGAGCCGCGCCACCTTGGCGCACTTGTTGTTGTCCAGCGAGCGGCTGTGCATGCCGGTAAAGTAAACCGTGGATGCCATGACTTCCTCCTGAAGCTGTTTGAGTCAAACCATCTGCGGCCGCCGCTACCAGCCCCGGCAGCGCGGCCACCTTGCTTCCGCCTCCGCCCCGCGGCAGAGGTGGACGGCATCAAAACCCGAAGCTGTGGCGCAGGCGTGGACGGGCAGGATGCGCAACAGCGTCCCCACGGGGAGCGCGGGGACGGGCGTGCCCGGCGCCGCGCTGACGATGCCGTGCTCCTGGTTGGTCTCCGTCACCATAAGGCCGGGCAGGAGGACGCCGTCCCCGTCCATGACGAGCCCGTAGCCGAACTGGGCGAAGCGGCCGGGAAGGCCCGTATCGCGGGAAAGGGCCGTCCAGCCCGCGTCCGTCACGAGGGCCCCGTCGCGCCCGCGCCGCCCGATGACCGTGCAGAGCACCGAGAGGGCGATGTCCTCCACGGCGCAGACGCCAAGGCCGGCCATGACGAGATCCTGCACCATGTGGACGCCGGCGCGCACTTCCGTGACGCCTGAAAAATCTTCTCCAAAGAGTGCCGTGGGCGTGGAGCCAACGCTTACCACCGGGCAGGCGTGCCCTGCAGCGCGCAGGGCCTCGGCAGCAGCCACGGCCGCGGCGCGTTCCTGCTCCGCCAGCGCCGCGAAAGCCCGGGCCGAGGGCGCCGCAAGGTCATAGGCCGAACCGGCGTGGGTGAGCACGCCGGCCACGCGCTGGCCATGGGCCGTCAAAATGGCCGCCGCTTCCACAAGGGCGGCGTCCTGTGGCGCGAATCCCGCGCGGTGGCCGTCGCAATCCACCTCCAGCAGTACGTCGAAGGCATGGCCCCGGGCCTCCCCGAAAGCCGCCAGCGCCCGCGCCGCCTCCACGCTGTCGAGCAGCAGGGTGAGCGCCGTCCCGCGTTGGCGCAGCGCCAGGGCGCGCCCGAACTTGCCCGGGGCGATGCCCACGGCATAGCATATATCGGCAACGCCCCGCTCCGCAAACCATTCCGCCTCGGCGAGGGTGGAGACGGCGAGCGGGCCTTCGGGAGTGGCCATGCCCCGGCGCGCGGCCTCCGCGCACTTGAGGGTCTTGCCGTGCAGGCGAAAGCCCACGCCCAGCGCGTCGAGGCGTTCAGCGAGGCGCCGGATATTGCGCTCCATGCGGGCTTCGTCCAGCAGGAGAGCGGGGGTGGAAAGATTCCGGATATGCAAGCTCGCCTCCATGCACCGCCTACAGCAAAAGCGCCGCGCTGTAAACCGCCCCGCGCCCCACGCCAGGGCCTTGCTCCGGGCGGGGCTTTTATTCCGGCCGGCCTTCTGCTACACTCGCCGGCGTGTGAACTGCCCTCACGGGGGCCAAGCCGGGAGGCGGCATGCAGACCATCATCATGTGCGGCGGCAAGGGCACGCGCCTGCGCGAGGAGACGGCCATCAAGCCCAAGCCCATGGTGGAGATCGGTGGGCGCCCCGTGCTCTGGCACATCATGTCCATCTATGCGCGCTTCGGCTTCAGGGATTTTGTGCTGCCCCTGGGCTACAAGGGCGAGGTCATCAAGCAGTATTTCCACGACTACCGCAGCCGCAACGCGGACTTCACGGTGGACCTCAAGACAGGCAACATCACCGTGCACCCCACCTTTATTGAGGACTGGCGCGTCACCCTCTGCGACACCGGGCAGGAGACCCTCAAGGGCGGCCGCCTCAAGCGCGTGGCCCGCTATATTGAGGGCGACCGATTCATGGTCACCTATGGCGACGGCGTGGCGGACATCGACATCGACCGCCTGCTGGAATTCCACAAGAAAGCGGGCACCATCGGCACCTTCACCGGCGTGCGCATGCCCTCGCGCTTCGGCACCGTGCGCACCGGCGAGGACGGCAAGATCATCTCTTGGGAAGAAAAGCCGGTGCTCAACGAATATATCAATTGCGGCTTCTTCGTTTTCGAGCGCGCCTTCCTTGACTACCTGAGCGAAGACGAGGGCTGCGACCTTGAGAAAGAGCCTCTCCAGCAACTGGCGGCCGAGGGGCAGCTTTCCATGTATCCGCACCCCGGCGAATGGCAGTGCATGGACACCCTGCGCGATGCCATCCACCTTAATAAGCTCTGGGACAGCGGCCGGGCCTTCTGGGCCTGAGGCCGGGCGCACGAAGCAATCTGCAGCAATCTCCACAAGGAAAGAGCATGTTCGCTGACCTCTACGGCGGGCGCCGGGTCTTCGTCACCGGGCACACGGGCTTCAAGGGTTCCTGGCTCTCGGCATGGCTGCTGGCGCTCGGCGCGCGCGCGGCCGGCTTTTCTCTCGGCGTGCCGACAACGCCCTCGCATTTCGAGGCGCTGGACCTCGCCCGGCGCATGGAAGACCTGCGCGGCGACATCCGCGACCGGGCGGCAGTCACCCGCGCCATGCAGGGCTTTGCGCCCGAGGTGGTCTTCCACCTTGCGGCGCAGGCGCTGGTGCGCCGCTCCTATGAAGACCCGGCCGGCACCATCGAGGCCAATGCGCTCGGCACCATGAACGTGCTCGAGGCCGTGCGCGCCTGCCCCTCGGTGAAGGCCGTGGTGGTCATCACCTCGGACAAGTGCTACCGCAACGAGGAGTGGGTCTGGGGTTACCGTGAGACCGACCACCTGGGCGGCGCCGACCCCTATTCGGCCTCCAAGGGCTGCGCGGAGATCATCGCCCACTCGTATTTCCAGAGCTTTTTTGCGGCGGGCCCGGGCTGCGCCACCGTGCGCGCCGGCAATGTCATCGGCGGCGGCGACTGGGCGGCCGACCGCATCGTGCCCGACTGCGCCCGCGCCTGGGCTGAGCACAGGCCTGTCGCCATCCGCAGCCCCTGGGCCACGCGGCCGTGGCAGCATGTGCTCGAACCGCTCTCCGGCTATCTCTGGCTCGGGGCGCGCCTGCTCGACAACAATGCCGGCCTCCGCGCCGGGGCCGAGGCGCCCTTCGACCCGCGCGGGCAGGCCTACAATTTCGGGCCCGCCGCCGACGTGAACAATACCGTCGCCGAGGTGGTGGAAGCGCTCGCCGTGCACTGGCCCGGCTTCAAGAGCGAGATGGACGCCGCCGGCCACGCGGGCAAGAAGGAGTCCACCCTGCTCAAGCTCTGCTGCGACAAGGCGCTGGCCGAGCTTGCATGGAAAGCGACCCTCGATTTTGAAGAGACCATCCGTTACACGGCGGAGTGGTACGCCCGCTATTATGAGGGCGGCGCGGGCAAGGGCGCCATGTGGGACTACACGCAAGGGCAGATCACGGCCTATGGCGGCAAGGCGGCGCATCGCGGCCTCGCCTGGGCGCACTGAGGCCGCCATGGAAGGCGATGTCATCACCACGGGCATCGAGGGCGCGCTGTACCAGCCGCTCAAGGTCATTCCCACGCCCGGGGGGCCGGTGCTGCATATGCTGCGCCCCGGTTCGCCGCTTATGCCCGATTTTGCCGGCGGCTTCGGGGAGATCTATTTTTCCGAGGTGTTCCCCGGCGCGGTCAAGGCATGGAAGCGGCACACCCGCCAGACCCAGCTGTTCGCCGTGCCCATGGGCCTTCTGCGCATCGTCCTCTATGACGACAGGGCGGCCTCGCCCACGCGGGGCGCCCTTGTGGAGCGCCGCCTCGGGCGCCCCGGCGAGTACGGGCTTCTGCGCATCCCGCCCCTCGTGTGGTACGGCTTCACCGCCGAGGGAAGCGCCCCCGCGCTCATCTGCAACTGCGCGGACATGCCCCACGACCCGGCGGAGGGCGAACGCCTTGCGCCGGACGACCCGGCCATCCCCTATGCGTGGCCTTCGCCCGGGGTCGCTTCCGCGCGTTCCTGAAGCCGCTCCCCGGATTTTCCCGTTCCCCTTTCCGAGATCAGCAGGCCGGCGATGGTCAGCGCCATGCCCACGCCCGAGAGCCATGTCAGGCGCTCGTGGAGCACCATGATGGACGCGAGCACCGTCACTACGGGCACCAGATAGATGTAGAGCGAGGCCTTCACCGCGCCGAGCCGGCGCACGCAGAAGGTCCATGTGACGAAGCAGAGCGCCGAGGCGCCGAGCCCGAGAAACAGCAGGTTCGCCCAGTTGAGCGGGCGCAGCAGGGCCTCCGCCCGGAAGGAAATGCCCGAAAACGGCAGGATAGGCAGCATGCAGACAAGCCCGTAAAAAAAGATGCGCCGCGTCGCGGTAAGGCTGCCATAGCCCCGCGCCGCCAACAGGCGCACCACGATGGAATAGACGGCCCAGGCAAGCGCCGCCAGGAGGGCGAGGCCGTCCCCGGCCGGCTTGAGGGAAAGTTCGCTTGTGCCAAGGCTGATGCAGGCGATGCCGGTGATGGCCGCGGCAAAGCCGGCCATGAAGAAAGCTCCCGGGCGCGCGCCGCCGAGATAGCGCCAGGCGAGCAGGGCGGTGAAAAACGGGGCCACGGCCACGATGACGCCCACGTTGGAGGCGAAGGTCAGGGTCAGGGCCACATTTTCCATAAGGAAGTACAGGCTCACGCCCGAAAGCCCCGCCACGGCGAAAAGCAGCTCGTCCTTGCGGCTCTTGACCGCCAGCGCATGCGGGCACACCGCCCAGAGCGCCAACCAGCCGATCAAGAAGCGCAAGAGCAGAATCTCCACGGGCGTGAAGTCCTCGAGGAGCATCTTGGTGGAGATGAAGGTCACGCCCCAGATGATGACCGTGCCCAGGGCCACGAGATGGCCGGGGAGCTGTCCGGGCGCGCGGGCAAGGGCCGTGCTCACGGGCGCCTCCGGCAGGCGCCGGGCGTGACGCCGAGGCGCGCCCGGAAGGCGCGGGCAAGGTGGGACTGGTCGCTGAAGCCCGCGGCGAGCGCCGCCTCGGCCGGGGCGAGCCCGCGCTCAAGCAGCTCCTGCGCGCGGTTGACGCGCGCGCTCTCCAGATAGCGGTAGGGCGTGGCGCCCGTCAGGCGCGCAAAGGCGCGCAGCAGGCGAAACTTGCCCATCCGCGCCATGCCGGCCATGTCTTCGAGGCTGAAACGTTCCGGGGCGTGGCTTTCGAGATGGACGCGCAGCGCCTCCAGCCCCGGTTCTGCCGGCCGGGGCGGCTGGGGAGGACTATGCCTCTTCCGGGGCGTTAAGCCGGCACCGAGGCGGTGGAGCGCCTGGCTGAGCCGCGCCTCTTTTTGGGAGGGTGAGGCGCGGCCGCCCATGAGCGCGTGCGCCGCCAGCAATTCGTCAAGCAAGTCACCGGCGGGGAAGACGGGCCCTGCGTCCCGCGCTTCGGTGAGGAGGCGCACCTGTTCCGCCCCGGCGCTTCCCGGGCGGAAATGGAAACCCCGCCAGACAAAGGGCGCGCTCCCGGCCGGGGCGCAGGCGTGCACCTCGCCGGGCCTGAAGATGACCACATCGCCGGGGCCGGCGTGATAGGGTCGCCCCTGCACCATGAGCGTGCGCCGCCCGGAAAGCACGCAGCCGAGCACCCAGGCCGGGTGAAAATGCGGCGCAAAGGCGCGCCCCGTGAGGCTGAAGCTGAACGCATCCGCCCCCATATCCACGTCATGGGCCAGAACAGTCGTTTCCGCAGGCATGGTCCACTCCCTGTTGCGGCCACCTTGCCTGCCTTGCCGCGGCCTGTCTTGTACCATATTGCGGCCCCGGGGGACGCCCGCTTCAGGAGCGCCGGCGGCTGCGGCCAAGCTCCATGAGCCGTTCCAGCAGGTGCGCGAAGGAAATGCCCGCGGCGGACGCCTCCTGCGGCACGAGGCTCGTGGCGGTCATGCCCGGGAGGGTGTTGACCTCCAGCAAGGTAAGGCCGTCGGCGTCGTCGAGGATGAAGTCCGTGCGGCTATAGCCGGAAAGCCCGAGGGCCCGGTGCGCGGAGAGCGCCAGCTCCCGCGCGCGGGCCGTGGCTTTTGCGCTGATGGGGGCCGGGCAGAGCTCGCGCGCGCCGCCCTTGGCATACTTGCTTTTGTAGTCGAAGAAGTTGCCGGCCAAAGGCTCGATGAGCAGCGGCGGCAGCGCTTCCTCGCCAAGCACCGCGCAGGTGAGCTCGCGGCCCGGGAGTTCCGTCTCCAGCAGGGCCTCGTCCCCGGCGGCGAAGATGGCGGAAAGCGCGGCATCGAGCTCGACCCGGTTTTCGGCCCGGCCGAGCCGGAGCGAGGAGCCGCCGGTATTGCTCTTCACAAAGAGCGGATAGGGGAGGCGCGGCTCCCAGCCCGCGGGCGGCGGCTGGGGCAAAAATTCCCAGTCCGCGGTGGGGAGGCCCGCCTGGCGGAAGACCTGCTTGGCCGCGGCCTTGTTCAGCGCGAGGAACGAACCCGCCGGCCCCGAGCCCTGATAGGGGCAGGAGGCGGCATCGAGGAGCGCCTGCACCAGGCCGTCCTCGCCGGGGGCGCCGTGGAGGCCGATGAAGGCGAAATCGTGCCTGCGGGCCTCTTCCATAAGGCGGTCAAAGCCGGTGAGGAGGTCAAAAAAGGTGATATCGTGACCGGCCTCGCGCAGCACGCCCTCGACGATGCGGGAACTGTTCAGCGAGACCTCGCGCTCACTGGACCAGCCGCCGGCAATCAAAAGTATCTTCATGGAGATCCCGTCCCAGTTGCGCCGCAAGGGCGCGTTCAATGGCGAGAGCCTGCTCGTGGGCCGCGCGGATGCCGGCCCGTGCTCGCTCGTCGCGCCCGTAGCGGGCGAGCAGGTCCTCGAACCGTTCCTCAAGGGTCACGCAGGCGTCGTGGCGCACGCGCTTGTCGGCATAGATGACGAAGAAGGGGAGCGCGCAGATGCCCGGGCCGTCAGGAACAGCCCAGGGCCAGTGCACGTGGAGAAGCACCCCCCGGGCGATGGCATAGTGCCGTGTTTCGGCGAGCACCCACGATGCGCCGAGCTGCGCGTGGCTGCCGCCATGGAGCAGGCAATAGGTCTTGGCAAGGTCGTGCAAAAGGGCCGAGGCGCGCACGGTATCGACGCGCACGGGCAGCCCAAGCTCGGCCGCGCGCGTTGCGAGTGCCGTAGCGACCTGCGCCACCATGCGCGAATGCCGCTCCACATTGGGGAGCATGCCATACTTGCGCCAGAGCGCGTAACAGGCCGCGTCGTCAGGTGGCGCCGGGAGGCGCGCCTCGGCGCACTCGGCGAGATCGGGGAGTTCGGGCAGGCGCGAATAGGGATGAACGTCAGCTTCGCAAGACTGGTCGGATGGCTGCATGCGCGCGACTCTATCCTTGATGTGCCGCAGTGGCAAGCCGGGAGCGGGTTGCCTGTGTGCGGATGCGGAGATCCTGTCTTGTGGCGCAGGCATTGACGCCGGGCCAGCGAGCTCCCCCACCGCGTTACCAGGCGGGGCTTGGCGTATGGCCCGCTTGCGCGTATGCTTCCGGCTTCCCCGGCAGTTTGCCTGATGTCCCGGAGGCACCATGCCCGCGTCACCGCACCCTTCTACCAAGTTCCTCGCATGGGCGGCGGCCGCGCTGGTGCCGCTCGCGTATCTCGTGCTTTATACGCCCTACGGCATGGACACCACGGATTTCGGCTATTTTTACGGCTATGCCTGGCGCATCCTCGAAGGCCAGGTGCCGTACCGCGACTTTTCCTACATCAAGCCGGCGCTCCCGCTCTACTGGCATGCCTTCTGGCTCTGGCTCACGCCCGAGAACTGGGGCGTCCTGGCCGGCAAGGCCGGCTTTCTGGCCACCATGCTGGCGGCGTCCTGGTGCGCCGCTGGCTGCCTCGGGCGCATTTTCCGCCTTGAGGCCATGGGCCTTCCGCTTCCGCTGCTCGCCACCTGCGGCTTTGTCTGGGGCGTGCATTCCTTTCCGCATATGCCGTGGCACACGGCGGACGGCGTGCTTTTCGCCGGGGGGGCCTTGCTGGCCGCGGTCTCGTCGTGGCCGCTTCTGGCGGGCCTGCTCGCGGGCTGCGCCATGCTCTGCAAGCAGTCCTTCCTGCTCGTGCCCCCGGCGGTGGCGCTGCTCGTATGGGTGGAGAGCGCCTCGTGGCGCGAGGCCGTGCGCTGCCTGCTTGGCTGGCTGGGGGCGTTATGCGCCGTCTGGTTCTTCCTGAGGTCTGTGGGCGCGTGGGAGGCTTTTTCGCGCATGACCACGGGCCAGCTCGATGTCCGCGAGGCGCTGGACGCCGGCATTCTCATCTACCTGCGCCAGAACTGGCTCCTGCCGCTGCTGGCAGTGGCGCCGTGGCTGCTCGCCCGCCTGGCCCGCAAAAGGCTGCCGGCGTGGCTCTTGCCCTCCTATGTATATCTCGCGCTGCTCACGGCCTGGTATGTGCGAGACGTGCTCCTGAAGCAGGGGTGGATCGGCTACGGCACCTCCTGGCCCACGCTCTTTGTGCTGCTCGGGGGCCTGTGCGTGCTCTTCCCGCAGGTCTTTCTCGTGCGTTGGCTGTACTGCGCCGATGGGCGCCTGCCACGGCTGCGCGCGGCCGTGGGCCTTGGCGCGCCGCTCGTGGCAGCGTGGTCGGTGGCCATCAGCGGCGGGTACAAGATCCCGGCCTTTTTCGCGGTGCCATTGCTGTTCTCCCTCTTTGCCGTGCATGCGCGCCTCGGCGGCCGCGTGCGGTCACTCGCCTGGGGGGCGCTGGCCGCGGGCCTTGTCATGTTCGGCATGGGCTACCAATATCCATATGTCTTCCCCGAGCGGCCCATGCCCCGCGCGGCCCTGGCGCATGACGCGGGGAGCGTCTATCCGCGCGCCTCGGGCGTCATGGTGGACGCGGACATGCTGGCGCGCCTCGCCGAGCTCAAGGAGCTGCGCGAAAAATACGGCCCTGGCTACAAGACCCTCCCCGGCTTTTCCTTCGCCTACTATCTCAACGGCGACAGGCCGGCCTACAGCTCAGACTGGCTCATCGACTGGGAGATCAATGGCGAGGTCGACCGCCTTTATGAGGAATTGCTGAAGAAAAAACTCACGGTCTTCATGGAGCGCGACCAGCTGGAGGCCGAGCGCGCGGACGCCTATGACCGCGCGGGCTATGGCGTGCCGCAGCGCGTGCGCCGCCACTGGCGCGTGGTGGAGGAAACGCCGCATTTTGTCGTCTTCCAGCCGCCGGAAGCCCCAGAGAAGGAGGACAGGGGCGCCTACGCGGACACTGCGCCCCGTTGATGAGAGCGAAACCTTGCCACCAGGGGCGCCCGACGGTAAACTGCGGTCATCGCGAGCGCGCCCTCCGTATCCGCCCGAGGTTTCCATGCCGCCCTTTGCCACCAGCAGCGAAAGCACCCGCCTTATCCTCGACAGCCTGCCCATGGGCGTGCTCTTTTGCGACCGCGAGGGCGTCATCCGCTTTGTCAACAAGGCCTATGCGGCCCTTCTTGGAGAGGCGCCGGACGCGCTGCTGGGGCGAGACATCACCGAGGTCATCCCCCATTCGCGGGCGCAGGTGGTCATGCGCGAGGACAGGCCCGAAATGGGCGAGCTTTGCCAGCTCGGGCCGGGCAGCGCCCAGCCCGTGGTGGTCAACCGCATCCCCGTGCGGGACAGCGCGGGACAGGTGGCGGGCATGGTCTCGCAGGCGCTGTTCAACGACCCGCAGGAGCTCCAGCGGCTTTCCGCCAAAATCGAGCGGCTCGACCGCAAGATCAGCCACTACAAGCGGCGCATCCAGGCAAGCCTCGCGCCGCAGCACAGCCTTGCGAGCATCCTCGGCGAAAGCGCCGTCATGCGTCGCCTCAAGCGGCAGGCGCAAAGCTATGCCCGCCTTGACGAGCCGGTGCTCATCCTCGGCGCCACCGGGGCCGGCAAGGAGCTTTTCGCCCATGCGCTCCACGCGGAGAGCCCTCGGGCCGAAGGGCCCTTCGTGTGCATCAATTGCGCGGCCATCCCCAAGGATCTCTTTGAATCCGAGCTTTTCGGCTATGCGCGGGGGGCCTTTTCCGGGGCGCGGCAGGACGGCAAGATCGGCCAGATCGAGCTGGCGGACAAGGGCACGCTCTTCCTGGACGAGATCGGCGAGATGCCGCCCGAGATACAGGCCAAGCTCCTGCGCGTGCTGGAGAGCCGCAGCGTCTGCCGCGTGGGCTCCGTCACCGCGCATACCGTGGACTTCCGGCTGGTGGCGGCGACCAACCGCCACATGGCGGCCATGCTCCACGCGGGCTCTTTCCGGGAGGATCTCTACTACCGCATCAATACCTTCGTGCTCGAGATACCGCCGCTGTGCGACCGCGCGGAAGACATCCCGCTCATCGCCCGGCACACTCTGGCGCGCATGGGGCTCGAGCAGGTGCGCTTCTCGCCGCGCGCCGAAGAGGCCATGCTGGCCTTCTCCTGGCCGGGCAATGTGCGCCAGCTGCACAATGCCGTGGTGCATGCGGCCACCATGCGCCAGGGGGAGGCCATCGAGGTGGAGGACTTCCCGCCCGAGACCCTGCCGGGCATGGCAGCGGCGCCCCCGCGCATGGCCGGCCAAAACCCTGCCGTGAGCCCGCATCAGGAGAGGGGCGCCAGCAGCGGCGCGGACAGCGAGCTCCACGGCATCATGGCCGACGCCGAGGCCGTGGCCATCCGCCAGGCGCTCGCCGCGCATGGCGGCAATGTCTCGGCCACTGCGCGCACCCTCGGCATCGCGCGGGGCACGCTCTATACCAAGCTGGCGCGCCATGGCATCGCGCCCGAGCGGGGCGGTGCCTTTGGGCCCGCAAGCCGCTGAAGCGGAGCGGGCATGGGCTCAAGTGCCAAGCTTCCGGCCAACGCATGAAGTGGCCTGAAGCCAGCATCACGACGCCGGAGGGGCCCAAGGCAGCCATTGCGCCCCTTGTCATCTCGGCGAGCCGCGCCACCGACATCCCCGCCTTCCACGCCCAATGGTTCATGGAGCGGCTGCGGGCCGGCTCCTGCCTGTGGCAAAACCCCTTCAATGCGCGCCAGCGGCACTATATTTCTTTTGAAAAATGCGCGGCCATCGTTTTCTGGAGCAAGGATCCGTCTCCTCTTCTGCCGTATCTTGCCGAAATTGAAGACCGCGGCTACGCATTTTATTTTCAGTATACCTTGAATGACTATGAGCGGGAGGGGCTGGAACCGAATGTGCCGTCACTCGACCGGCGCATCGCAACGTTTCAGGAACTCGCCGCGCGGTACGGGCGACACCGCGTGATCTGGCGGCATGACCCCGTCATCCTTGGCAATGGCCTGGGCATCACGGCCATTCTTGAACGGTTGCACCGCGTAGCCGAACAGCTCGCGCCGTACACGGAAAAGCTCGTCTTCAGTTTTCTTGACATGTACAGGAAGACAGCGCTGCGTCTTGTGACACATGCCCCGGGCTTTCGGGCGCCCGATGCGGGGGAGATGATCGAGCTTGCCGAGGGCATCGCGCGGATGAATGCCAGCCTGCAAACGCCGCTCCACCTCGCCACGTGTGCTGAAACGGTGGACCTGCATCATCTCGGAATCGAGCACAACAGGTGTATCGACCCCGCGCTCCTGCTGCGGCTTTGCCCCGAAAACGCGGAACTTGCGCGCATCTGCGGCGCCACGGCGCGCAAGGAGCAGGCAAGCCTTGTGGCGCTCCCCCCGAGCGCGTCCCAGCGCCCGCTGAAGGACAGGGGCCAGAGGGCGGCCTGCGGCTGCGCGCCCAGCAAGGATATCGGACGCTACAATACCTGCCCGCATTTTTGCGTCTATTGTTACGCCAATGGGTCGAAAGCCGGGGTGGAGCGGTCGATGCGCGCGACGCAGGGCGAAAGCCGGTAGGGGAAGCCGGCGGCGCATCCGCCGCGTAGCATGCACGGGAAAAACAGCGGCCCGGGATTGGTGCGCCGAAAAGCGCGCCAGCCCCGGGCCGGAGTGTATCTGGAGTTTTCAGCGATTATGCCGGGCGGCGCCCTTCGAGGCGCGCGCGCAGGATGCTCACAGGATGCAGGGCCTTCTTGCCGCTGCCGTGCTGGATCTGCACGCGGCAGGTGCCGCATTCGCTGGTGGCGAAGTCCGCGCCGCTTTCACGCACCACATGGAAGAGCTCGGAGCCAACCTCCTGGGCGATGTCGTACTTTTCCTTCTTGAAGCCGTAGCTGCCGGAAATGCCGCAGCAGCCGGCATCCGCATTGCGGGCGCTCACGCCCTTGAGCCGCTGGAGCAGCTTGAGGCCCGGGAGCCCGTTACCCTGCGCGCGCAGGTGGCACGGGGCATGGTAGATGAGGGAGAGGTCTCCGGGGGCCTTGTCCTCCAGCTCGAGCTCGCCGCGATCCACGCAATCGAGGAGGAAGTCCT
The DNA here is from genome assembly GCF_011039155.1 of Desulfovibrio sp. ZJ746. Taxonomy (NCBI): domain Bacteria; kingdom Pseudomonadati; phylum Thermodesulfobacteriota; class Desulfovibrionia; order Desulfovibrionales; family Desulfovibrionaceae; genus Desulfovibrio; species Desulfovibrio sp. ZJ746. Next base: position 553,982 of record NZ_JAAKEK010000001.1, read on the forward strand.
GCGCGTCTTCCAGCACGCCCGCGCCGTGCTTCTCCACGAGGTCGGGGAAGAATTCCGGCAGGTCCTGGCGGAAGGTGAGGGCGCAGCTCGGGCAGCCCGTGACCACCGGGATGCCCTGGTCGCGCCAGCGGGCTATTTCGGCAAGGTTGCGCTTGGCCTGGCGGCGGCTGTCCTGCCAGAAGCCGTTGGCGATCATGGGCAGGCCGCAGCAGCCGAACTTCTCCGGCGTGATGACCTCATAGCCCGCGCGGTTGAAGGCCCAGATCATGTCAAGGCCGGTCTGCGGGTCATAGACATCCACAAAACAGCCGGGGAAGAAGACCACCTTGCGCGGCAGGGAGGGCTGCTCCACCTTGCGGGCCATCTGGCGGAAGGTCTTGGGGGCGAACGCGGGCAGCGGGGCGCGCTTGTCGATGCCGAACATGTCGAGCACCTTGCGCGTCACCGGGTTGAGCATGCCGAAGTTCTTGAGCGCCGCCGGGATAAGCTGGAGCAGCTTCGCCTGCAGCTCGCCGTGGGCGAGCACCCAGTCGCGCATGCTGGTGCCGTGTTTCTTGCAGTGCTCCGCGCGGGCCAGCATGTTGATGCTCGAGACCGGCACGCCCTGCGGGCAGGTGATGTCGCAATTCTTGCAGTTGGCGCAATAGGTGAGGGATTCGTCTTCCGCGAGGCCCAGCAGGCGGAAGCGCTCATAGGCGGGGCCTATCATGCGCGGCCCGAGGAATTTGGGCGTCACCCGGGCCACCGGGCAATGCACCACGCAGGTGGTGCATGCGATGCACTTGTCAGGACTGACGCGAACGCTCATTGCTCCCCTCCAGTGGCGGCTTCCCCGGTGTTATGGGCGGCGGCCGCTAGTTCCGCGGCGGCGAGGCCGGCCTGCCAGCCGGTGGCCAGGGCCACGCCGTAGCCGCTTTTCTCAACGGCGGGGTCATGGGCGCCCAGGCTGCGGCCGGCAAAGAAGACATTTTCCAGCGCGAGCGCGCCGTTGGCATCCAGCGGGCGCAGCTTGTCATCCACGCGCACGCCGACCTTGGAAACGGCCTGGCTGCCGAAGATCTCGGGCTCTGTCCACTCGGCCACGTCCGCGGGCAGCGCAAGGTCGAGCCCGAAGACGCGCTCGATGGCGCGCCCCGGCTCGAGCAGGACGCCGCCGCCGAGGATGCCGCCCGTGGCGAGCACATAGGCCCGCGCCTTGGTGGCATAGTTGCGGCCGGTGCTGGAAATATCGAGGGAAAGACACTTGCCCTCGGCAACACCCGCGCCGATGACATTGGCGTTTTCCACCAGTTCCACGCCAAGGGCGGCGAGCTCGCGCATGAGCGCGTCACGGATGCGCAGGCCGCCCACACCCGGCGGGATGGAGAGCATCTCGACCACCGGGCAGCCAAGAGCCTCGCGCAGCTCGCGCGCAAGGGGGCTTCCCGCATGGCGGCCGCAAATGGGCGGCATGAGCACGAGGTCACAGCCCTCGGCCCGCTCTTTCAGCGAGCCGATGAGCCATTCGCTGCCGCCGGGCCGTTCGGCGGCACGGGCGAGGTCAAGGGCGTTGAGCGCCCGGTGCGCGTCGTCGAACGGCGTGGGGATGAGGCAGGGGAAATACTCCTTGTTCGCCCAGTCGGGATAGCGGCGCAACTGGTCGATGACGAGGGCCGGGCGGCAGTCGCGGAAGCCCATCACGCTCGCCACCAGCACGCGTTTCGCCTTCCCAAGGTCATCCGGCTCAAAGGTGTCCGGCATGAGGTAGGTGGGCTTCAAGGTGCCCATGATGGTGGGAACGCGCGTATTGCGGGGCTTGCCGTCGCGGCTCGCCGGCCGGAGCACGAGGCCGTGCCTGGCCGTCGTCTCCGTGAGCGCGTCAAGCCCTTCGCGGACTTTCTCCGCCCCGAGCAGGGAATACGGATGCGCGGGCGCAAGCTCAGCCATGGCCGCCCACGGGTCTTCCACGCTGGCCCCGTCGGGCGCGTAGCCGAGCAGGTCCACGCAGCCGGTGCCGATGGCGAGGCAGCCCGTCCCTTCGCTGATGATGCGCACTTCACGCCCCTGGCGGGCCGCGGCCAGCGCGGCCATGAGGCCCCCGAGCCCGGAGCCCACCACGATAACGTCAGTTGTTCTGCTCATGCATGGCTCCGTCAAGATTGAGGATTCCGGCATAAACGGCCCGGCTGAACTCCATTTCGCGGGCCTGCTGGCCCCAGAGCACGGGCCGGAGACCCTTCCAGCGCTCCTGGAGGAAGCGGCACATGCTGTCCGCCGGGGCGAATTCCAGCGGGATGCCGTGCTCCACGAGCGAGGCCACCGAGCGCAGGGAACAGAAGGTGCCCTGGCAGGTGCCCATGCCGAGCCGGGTGCGCAGGCGGATGTCGGTGAGCGAATGGGTGGAGGGGTCGCGGGCCACGCATTCCACCTCGGCGAGGCACACCATCTCGCACTCGCAGAGCAACGGATTGCCACCGCCGAAATCGGTGATATGCGTGTTCTTGGTGTTCTTTGCCGCCACGGCCGCCACTTCGGCGATCTGCAAGGTTTTCGTGAGGTCGTCGCCCAGGCGGTCGGCCATGAGGTTCAGGGCGCGCACCGGGAAGAGCTTGGCCGCCCGCGCGAGCACGGCCGGGTCCGGCGTCTCGATGAGCGGTTCCTCGGCCGTGCGGCAGGGGGTCGTCACCTTGAGGCGCCGGCAGACATCGTCCGTGACGCGCTCGGCCATGAGGCGGTAGGTGGTGAGCTTGCCGCCGAAGATGGAGACCATGCCATCCAGGCCGTCGGCCGCGTGGTCCACCACGTTGAAATTGCGGCTCGCCTTGCGGCCGGAGGCGCCGCCGGGCGTATAGAGGGGCCGCGTGCCCGCGAAGGCGCGCAGGATGCGGTATTCATGCACCTTGGGGAAGAGCGGCTCGCCGATCTCGAGCAGGCGCGTCACCTCGGGATAGGTGGGTGTGGTGTCGTCGGGGCGGTCCGTGGGCATGGAGGTGGTGCCGAGGATGGTCACGGAGCCGTGCGGCACGAAGATGTCGCCGTCGGAGCTCGGGTGCAGCCGGTTGATGACGCGCGAGGTGAAGCGGTGGTTGAAGACGACGAGGGTGCCGCGGTCCGGCGTGATGGCCGCTTCAAGCCCGGCCATGGCCGCCACTTCGCCCGACCACGAGCCCGCGGCGTTGACCACCACGCGGCAGGCGATCTCCATGAGCTCCCCGGTCATGAGGTTACGGGCCGTCACGCCACAGATTGCGCCATTGCGCTGCTTGATCTCCTCGACCTTGTGATAGAGGTAGGCGCGGCCGCCGTAGCGCTCGGCCGACATGCGGTTGTGGAGCACCAGCCGGAAGCCGTCCACGCAGGAATCCGGCACGCGGAAGACCCGCTGGATGTCGGGGGCGAGGTTGGGCTCGAGCTTGAGGGCCTCGGCGGGCGTGATCTCCTTGACCTTGATGCCCGCGGCATCGCAGCCCTTGAGCCAGGGCTCCACAAAGTTGGAGTCATCCTTAGGGGTGAGGACGAAAAAGCCCTCGGTGACCTCCACGCATCCCTTGCCGATGCGGCGGAGGATCATGTTTTCCTCGATACACTCGTGGGCCGATTCAGGGTCATTGACGACGTAGCGGCACCCGCTGTGGAGCAGGCCGTGAAAGCGGGAGCTCGTGCCGTGGGCGATGCCGCCCTGTTCCAGCAGAATGGCTGGGACGCCGCGCATGCTCAGGTCGCGCAGCGTGCCCATGCCGGTAGCGCCGCCGCCAATGACGACAACCGTGGTCTCCAGCATGGAGCCTCCTGTGAGGTTTCACAAAATGCGCCGCGCCTGCCGCTCGCCCCCGCAGGCGGGCGGCAGCCGCATATGGTCAGCCATTGTCTTTGAGAAAATTTTTGCGAGTTTTGCCGGCATTCGTCAAGGGGTTTTCGCGTTCGGGCGGGCGGGTCGCGCGTTGCCGCCGGCGGGGGCCTGCCTTGGGCGGCGCTTGCCTCGGGCAACGCTTTTTCCTAAATTTTGGCATGGCAAAAACCCGAGAGATTTACCGCTGTACGGAATGCGGCGCCCAGAGCCCGCACTGGCGGGGACAGTGCCCCGGCTGCCAGGCCTGGAACACCCTTGTGGCCGAAGCGCGGCCCGCAGCCCCCAAGGGCGGAGCGGCCCCCCGCGGGGGCGCCGGCTCGACGACGCGCCCGCGCGTCCTGCGCGACGTGGCCGACGGCGATCACCGGCCCTTCCCGAGCGGGCTCGACGCGCTGGACAGGGTGCTCGGCAGGGGGCTCGTGCCGGGGGCGTCCATCCTCGTGGGCGGCGAGCCCGGCATCGGCAAGTCGACCCTTTTGCTTCAGGTGGCCGGGGCCGTGGCGGCGCAGGGGCGCCCGGTGCTCTACGCGAGCGGCGAGGAATCCCTCCCGCAGATCAAGGCCCGGGGGGAGCGCCTGGGCCTGCTCGGCCCGCGGCTCCTCGCCATGGCGACTTCGCGGGTGGAGGACGTGGTGGACGCGCTGGAAAGCGCCCCGGAAGCGGAGCGCCCGGCCCTCGCGGTGGTGGATTCCGTCCAGACCCTCACGAGCCTCGAGGCCGAAGGCCTGCCCGGCAACGTGGGCCAGGTACGCGCCGTGGCGACGACCCTGCAGGAGGCCTGCCGCCGCCTCGGCGTGGCGCTCATCCTCGTGGGGCACGTGACCAAGGACGGCGTGCTCGCGGGCCCTCGCCTGCTCGAGCACATGGTGGATACGGTCATCTCCCTCGAGGGCGACCGGCGCCAGATGTTCCGCCTCCTGCGCGTGTTCAAGAACCGCTTTGGCCCCAACGAGGAGCTTTTGGTCTTCCGCATGGGCGGCGGCGGCATGGAGCTCGTGGACGATCCTTCCACCTTTTTCCTCGGCGCGCGCGACCCTGCGCTTTCCGGCACGGCAGTGGTCATGGCCGTGGATGGGCAGCGCCCGCTGGCCGTGGAGGTTCAGGCGCTCGTCGCGCGCACCTTCCTCAGCATCCCGCGCCGCGCGGCGCTCGGCTTTGACGCCAACCGCCTCCACCTTTTGCTCGCCGTGCTGGAAAAGCGGCTCAAGCTCAATTTCGGCCAGGTGGATATTTACGCCAAGGTGGGCGGGGGCATGCGCCTGCAGGAACCGGGGCTCGACGTCGCCCTCGTGGCGGCCGTGCTGTCCTCCTATTATGATGTGCCGCTGCCCGAGCGCAGCATCTTTTGGGGCGAGGTGGATCTGAATGGCCAGGTCCGCCCGGTGGCCGCGCAGGCCATCCGCGTCGCCCAGGCCAAGAGGCTGGGCTTTTCGCCCATCGTGCGCCCGCCTTCCGGTGACGACGGCCGGGAGGACAAGGCGCCCGGCTGCGTGCGCACCATTGCCGAGTTGCAGCGTCGGCTCTTCAACCGTTCCTGAAAGGCGGGCATGATGGCTCTTGAGATCGAACGCAAATATCTTGGCGTGGATTTTGACGAGCTTCGGCGCGCCCTTGCCGAAGCGGGCGCGGAAGACCTGGGCGCGCATTTCGAGGCCAACGTGGTCATGGACACGCCGGACCTGAGCCTCTGGACCTCGCGGCGCCTTTTGCGCGTGCGCAGCCAGGAATGGCCGGAGCGGACGCGCCATGTGCTCACCCTCAAGCTCCCGATCGCCAACCCCGCCAAAGGCTTCAAGGCTCGCGAGGAGCGCGAGCTTGAGGTGGAGAGCGCCGCGGTCATGCAGGGGGTGCTTGCGGGCCTCGGCTTCACGGAAAGCGCCCGGTATGAAAAAGTGCGTTCCGTCTGGCGCCTGGCCGCGAAAGATGGGGGCGCCGTCCTCGTCGAGCTGGACGAGCTCCCCTTTTGCCGTGTCGTTGAAGTGGAGGGTTCGCCGGAGGCTCTTGAGGCCGTTGCGCGCCGCCTCGGCCTTGACAAACACGAAATCAGCACCAAAAGTTATCATGCGCTCCATCAGGAATGGCGGAGCGCGCAGGGCTTGCCGCCGGAACGCTCCTTTGTGTTCGGGCCCGAAGAACGGCGCCGTTTGCGGCGGCAACTGGGCCTCCCCGACGGGGCGGTCGCCTGTTCCTGAAATCTTGCGGCTCTCCGGGAGAAATCGCGCATGCCGTCCTACGCATCAGCAGGGGTGGATACCGAGCGCCCCACACGGCTGGAAAAAGAAGTGCGGGAGCCCGCGCGTTACCGCGTGCTCCTGCATAACGACGATTACACGAGCATGGACTTCGTGGTGGGCATCCTGCGCAGCATCTTTCGCAGGACGCTGGAGGACGCCACAGCCATCATGCTCGATGTGCACCAGCATGGCGTCGGCCAATGCGGTGTCTATACGCGCGAAGTGGCGGAAACCAAGGTGAGCCAGGTGCACAAGGCTGCGCGCCAGGCTGGCTTTCCGCTCAGGTGCAGCCTCGAAAAGTTGTGACGGACCGCCGCAGGCGCGGCGGGTAGTGGGGGCCAGCCGCCCCCGTGGAGTGTCTATGCTGAGCAAAAGCGTGCAGGAGGTCCTTCGGGACGCCGTCATGGAAGTGCAGCGCCGCGGCCACGACATGCTGACCGTGGAGCACCTTCTTTTCTCGCTGACCAAGAACACCAAGGGCCGGATCATCCTCGAGGGCAGCGGCGCGGGCGTGGGCCTGCTCCGTGAGCAGCTGGAGGGCTTTTTCCGCTCCGAAATGGAATCCGCCCCGCAGGCCGGGGATTACCGCATCGCCCAGACCGAGGGCGTGCAGCGGGTGCTCGAGCGCGCGCTCGGGCATGTGCGTTCCTCGGGGCGCGCCGCCGTGGAAATGGGCGACCTGCTCATCGCCATCATGGACGAGGAGGAGAGCTATGCCCGCTATTTCTTGCGCAAGCAGGGCGTGAACCGCCTCGACGTGCTGACCTTCATCTCGCACGGCATGGAGCGCGAAGGCGGGGAGCGCAAGTGCGAGGAAGGCGCCAAGGGCGAAAAGGACCCGCTCGCCGAATTTACCGTCGACCTCACGGCCAAGGCCCGCGAAGGCAAGATCGACCCGCTGGTGGGCCGCGCCCAGGAGCTTGACCGCGCCATCGAGATCCTTTGCCGGCGCCGCAAGAACAATCCTCTCTTCGTGGGCGAGGCCGGCGTGGGCAAGACCGCCATGGCCGAAGGCCTCGCCCTGCGTATCGCCGAGGGCAAGGTGCCGGAGCTCTTCGCAAAAACGCGCATCTTCGCCCTCAACATGGGCCTGCTCGTGGCGGGCACGCGCTACCGCGGCGATTTCGAGGCGCGCATCAAGGGCATCGTGGAAGCCTTCAAGAACATGCCCGACGCCATCCTGTTCATCGACGAGATCCACACCCTCGTGGGCGCCGGCGAGACCTCGGGCGGCTCGCTGGACGCGGCCAACATGCTCAAGCCCGCGCTCGCCAACGGCGAGATCCGCTGCATCGGCTCCACCACCTACGAGGAATACCGCAAGCATTTCGAGAAGGACCGCGCGCTCGCCCGCCGCTTCCAGCGCATCGACCTGCGCGAGCCCAGCGTGGAGGAATGCTTCGCCATCCTGCAGGGGCTGGAGGGCCGCTACGCCGAGCATCACGGCGTCCGCTACACGCCCACCGTGCTCCGGGCCATGGCCGACCTTTCAGCGCGCCATGTGCGTGACCGCCTGCTGCCGGACAAGGCCATCGACGTGATGGACGAATGCGGCGCCGCCGTGCGCCTGCGCCGCGAGGCTGAAGTGGGGGAAAATCCGCGCCCGGCCGTGACCGTCGCCGACGTGGAGCGCATCGTGGCCCGCATGGCCGGGGTGCCGCCACGCACGGTCTCGGGCAGCGAACGCGGGCGCCTCGCCCACCTCGAGCGCGACCTCAAGCGCCGTGTCTTCGGGCAGGACGAGGCCATCGAGCTCACGGTACGCGCCATCCTGCGCGCCCGCGCGGGCCTGAGCCGCGAGCGGCGCCCCTCGGGCTCCTTCCTCTTCTACGGGCCCACGGGCGTGGGCAAGACGGAGGTGGCCCGCAGCCTCGCCGAGATCCTCGGGGTGGAGTTCCTGCGCTTCGACATGAGCGAATACATGGAAAAGCACTCGGTCTCGCGGCTCATCGGCTCGCCTCCGGGCTATGTGGGCTATGACGAGGGCGGCCAGCTCACCGAGGCCGTGCGCAAGGCGCCGTATTCCGTCATCCTGCTGGACGAGGTGGAAAAGGCGCACCCGGACATCTTTAATGTGTTACTTCAAGTCATGGATTATGGCACGCTGACTGACAATTCCGGCCGCAAGACGGATTTCTCCAACGCCATCATCATCATGACCTCCAATGCCGGGGCCTTCGAGATGTCCGGATCGCCCATCGGCTTTGGCGAGGCCGCGCCCACGGACGCGGCGCGCAAGGGCCTCAAGGCCGTGGAGCGCCTCTTCGCGCCGGAATTCCGCAACCGGCTCGACGCCATGGTGCCCTTCCACAGCCTGACCCAGCCCATGATGCTCCGCATCGTGGACAAGTTCCTGGACGAGATCCGGGCAACGCTCACCGAGCGCAAGGTGGAGCTGCGCGTTTCCGAGCCGGCGCGCCAGTGGCTGGCGGAGCACGGCTTTGACCCGGCCATGGGCGCGCGGCCGCTGCGGCGCCTCTTGCGCAACCAGCTGGAGGACAAGCTGGCGACGGAACTGCTCTTCGGCTTCCTGAAGAAGGGCGGCGTGGTCAAGCTCGGCCTCAAGGACGACGCGCTCACGCTGGCTCCCCGCGCGCCCGCCGGCAAGCGCCGCGAGAAGGCCCCGGCCACGGCCGCCCCGGCTGTCTAGATCCTGACGGGAGAGGCTGCCATGTTGGCCATGTTTTCCCGGCTGGCAGCCCGCTTTCCCGACCCGGCAAACGCACCGGCCGACGCGCCCCTCTGCATGGGGGGCGATCTCGGGCCGGTGCGTTTGCTTGCGGCCTACAGCCTTGGGATCTTTCCCTGGTACGGGCCGGGGCTGCCGCTGCTCTGGTGGTCGCCGGACCCGCGCTGCGTGCTGCCGCTGGAGGACTTCCACCTGCCGAGGCGCAGCGCCCGCACCATGCGGGCCTCGCCCTTCACGCTCACGCTCGACGCGGCCTTCGGCCGGGTCATCAGCGCCTGCGCCGCTCCCCGTTCAGGCCCGGAGCCGCCGGGCACGTGGATCACGCCCGAGATGCTGACCGCCTATGAGCGGCTGCATTCCTACGGCTATGCCCATTCGGTGGAGGCGTGGCGCGACGGCAGGCTGGTGGGCGGGCTCTACGGCGTGGCCCTGGGGCGGGCCTTTTTCGGCGAGTCCATGTTCCATACGGAGCCGGAGGCCTCGCGCGCGGCGCTGGCCGGCCTCGTGGCGCTCCTCAGGCGGCGCGGCGCCACCCTGCTGGACTGCCAGCAGGCCACGCCGCATATGGTGCGCATGGGTGCCAAGCTCCTGCCGCGCAACGAATTTTTGCGGCAGCTTTCGGCCGCGCTGGCGTCCGAAAACGGGGCGCCAGCCCCGCCGCAGGATGACAGTGAGCCCCGCTTCTGCCCGTGGGAGCCCTGGCGCGAGCGCTATGTGTTCGTGGGCCCCTGCGGGGACACCTCGCCCTCGGTCTGGAAAGAGAGGTCATAAAAGGCGCGCGCGGCAAAGGGCAGGTCATAGCCCGGGGCCGCGTCAAAGTGGATGAAGCCGGTCTCGCCGCCCTCGGGTATTTCGCCGAGCGGCCCCACGCCCAAGGGCACGGGAAGGTCCAGCGGGCAGATGACGAGCTTTTCGATCCTGTCGGCGTAGCGCTTTTGCAGCCATGCGGCCAGGGCCTCGCTTTCTTCGGCGGTGAAGGCCTCGAGCAGGCAGGCGAGGGCACGGTCCTCGGTGGCGCCTTCGAGGAGCGCCGCCGGCATGGCCGGGTCTGGCGCGGCCACGAGGCCCTTGCCGCGCAGGGCGGCGAGCTCCTCTTCGGTGGCGCCGTGGCGGATGATGTGCGTTTCCACATGGCGCTTGCCGCGAAAGGCCTTCAGCGTGGCGCCGAGCACATAGATCCTGTCGCAAAGGGGCTTTCCCGGCGCGTCTAGGCGCAAAATTTCCATAGCGTCCCCGCGGTTTGCGGCCTTGCGGCCGAGATTCGGATGAGTTGGGCACAGCCGGAGGGCTCACATGCACCTCAATGACGGTAATCTAAATATCCCGGTTTTGGAAGCGGGGGCGCCAGCGCCCTTCAAGCTGCAAACCAATTATGCCCCCATGGGCGACCAGCCGCAGGCCATCGCCGAGCTCGCCGCCAATATCCGCGCCGGCGTGCCGGCGCAGGTATTGCTCGGCGTCACGGGCTCCGGCAAGACCTTCAGCATGGCCAATGTCATCGCCGCCTGCCACCGGCCCTCGCTCGTGCTCGCGCCCAACAAGACGCTGGCGGCCCAGCTCTACAACGAATTCCGCGAGCTCTTCCCGCACAATGCGGTGGAATATTTCGTCAGCTATTACGACTATTACCAGCCCGAAGCCTATGTGCCGGCGTCTGACACCTATATCGAGAAAGATTCTTCCATCAACGACAATATCGACAAGCTGCGCCACGCGGCCACGCATGCCCTGCTCACGCGGCGCGATGTCATCATCGTGGCCTCGGTCTCCTGCATCTACGGCCTGGGCTCGCCGGAATATTACGCCAAGATGGTGGTGCCCGTGGAAGTGGGCCAGCACTTTCCCATGGACGAGCTCATCAGCCGCCTTGTGGAGGTGCACTACGAGCGCAATGACGTGGACTTCCACCGCGGCACCTTCCGCGTGCGCGGCGACGCGCTGGAGATCATCCCGGCCTATCACCACGAGCGGGCGCTCAGGCTGGAATATTTCGGGGACGAGATCGAGTCCCTGCGCGAGATCGACCCGCTCACCGGCGAGACGCTGGCCGAGATCGGCAAGACAGTGCTCTACCCCGCGAGCCACTTCGTTTCCGCGCAGGACAATCTTCACCGCGCGGCCAACGACATCCGCACGGAGCTCGCGGAGCGCCTCGCGTGGTTCAAGTCCCAGGGCAAGCTCGTGGAGGCGCAGCGCCTCGAGCAGCGCACCCAGCTCGACCTCGAGATGCTGGAGGAGCTCGGCTACTGCAACGGCATCGAAAACTACACGCGCCACCTTGACGGCCGCCGGCCCGGCGAGGCGCCCTCCTGCCTGCTCAACTATTTTCCCAAGGATTTTCTCCTGTTTGTGGACGAGTCGCACATCACGGTCCCGCAGGTAGGGGGGATGTTCAAGGGCGACCGCTCGCGCAAGCAGACCCTCGTGGACTACGGCTTCCGCCTGCCCTCGGCGCTGGACAACCGGCCGCTCCAGTTCAACGAGTTCACCGGCCTCCTCAACCAGGTGGTCTATGTGTCGGCAACACCGGGACGCTATGAGCTCGACCAGGCACAGGGCGTGGTGGCCGAGCAAATCATCCGGCCCACGGGCCTTGTGGACCCGGAGGTGGAGGTGCGCCCGGTCAAGGGCCAGATGGAAGACCTGCTCGCAGAGTGCCGCGCCCGCGTCTCGGCCGGGGAGCGCGTGCTCGTGACCACGCTCACCAAGCGCATGGCCGAGGACCTTACGGAATACTGCTGCAACATGGGCGTCCGCGCGCGCTACCTGCATTCGGACATCGACACGCTGGAGCGCCTGCAGATCATCAAGGCCCTGCGCATGGGTGAATTCGACGTGCTCGTGGGCATCAACCTCCTGCGCGAGGGACTGGATATCCCCGAAGTTTCGCTGGTCTGCATCCTCGATGCGGACAAGGAGGGCTTTCTCCGCTCCACGGGCTCGCTCATCCAGACCTTTGGCCGCGCGGCCCGCAACGCCAAGGGCAAGGTCATCCTCTATGCGGACACGGTGACGGCCTCCATGCGCGCCGCCATGGACGAGACGGAGCGGCGCAGAACCAAGCAGATCGCCTTCAACGAGGAGCATGGCATCACCCCGCGCAGCACCACGAAAAGCCTTGAATCGCCGCTGGACTCGCTGTATGTGGAGAACGAGCCCGGCAAGCCCAGGAGCCGCGGGCGCGGCAAGGCCAAGGCCGCCGAGGACGAGGTGCCGCTGACCGCCGAGGCCGTGGCCGCGCTCGTGCAGAAGCTGGAAAAGGAAATGCGCCAGGCCGCCAAGGATCTCGAATTTGAGCAGGCCGCCCAGTTGCGGGACCGCATCCGCGCACTGCGCACCCGGCTTATCGCCCTCCCGGAGTGAAAAGGTACCCATGACGGACGACACCCGGCCCCCCGCTAACGAACCCCGGCAGCCCGAAAAGGGGGACGCCGCCCCGCCGGAACCCGTGCTCCGGCGCGCGCGCTTTCTCGCCTCCGAGCTCGCGCGCCACAACCATCTGTACCATACGCTGGACGCGCCGGAAATCAGCGACGACGCCTATGACGCGCTCTATAACGAGCTCGCGGAGCTGGAGCGTCGCTGGCCCGGGATTACCGGCGCAGATTCGCCCACGGCCAAGGTGGGCGGCAAGTTGCTGGACGGCCTTGCCAAGGAGCGCCACCGCCAGCGCATGTACGGGCTCGACAATGTGTTTTCCGCCGAGGAATGGCGCGACTTCGCCGAGCGCATGCGCCGCGCCTGGGACGAGGCCCTCAACGGCCCGCTGCCGCTGGACTTCTGGTGCGACCCCAAGCTCGATGGCCTCGCCGTGGAGCTCGTCTATGAAAACGGGCGCCTCGTGCGCGCCCTGACCCGGGGCGACGGCGAGACGGGCGAGGTCGTCACCGAGGCAGTACGTACCATGGCGAGCGTGCCGCAGGCGCTGGCCGGGGAGGGCGTGGCACCAGCGCTTCTGGAAGTGCGGGGCGAGGCCGTCATGTTCCGCGAGGATTTTGACCGGCTCAACGCAAGGCAGGAAGCGCTCGGCCTCAAGACCTTCGCCAACCCGCGCAACGTCGCAGCGGGCAGCCTGCGGCAGCTCGATCTTTCCGTCACCGAATCCCGGCCCCTGCGCTTTCTCGCCTACAGCTTGGGCTCGACGGAGTGGGGCGCGTGTGCCCCCTGCCGCACGCAGAGCGAGCTCATGGCCCGGCTCACGGCCTGGGGTTTCCTCACGCCGCCCGACGGGCGCCTTTGCGCCGGCCTCGAACAGGTGGTGGACTATGCGGAATGGGTGCGCGCCCATCGCACGGACTTCCCCATGGAGATCGACGGCGCCGTGGCCAAGCTCGACCTTTTGGAGGGCCAGCGGGTGCTCGGCTTCACGGCCCGGGCGCCGCGCTTTGCCGTGGCCTTCAAGTTCCCGGCCATCCAGGCCGAGACCAAGTTGCTCGCCATCGAGATTCAGGTGGGCAGGACGGGCGCGCTCACCCCTGTGGCCATATTGGAGCCCGTAGCCGTGGGCGGGGTGATGGTTTCCCGCGCGACCCTGCACAATGAGGACGAGATCCATGCCCGTGACGTGCGCGTGGGGGACACGGTCATCGTGCAGCGCGCCGGCGATGTCATCCCGGAAGTTGTGGGCTCTGTGCCCGCCAAGCGGCCGCCCGGCACGGAGCCCTTCCATTTTCCGCACAAGTGCCCTGCCTGCGGGCAGCCCGTGCACCGCGAGCCCGACGAGGCGGCGTGGCGCTGTGACAACCTCGCCTGCCCGGCCAGGCGCCTGCGCGCCATCACGCACTTTGTCTCCAAGGCAGGGCTTGACATCCAGGGCGTGGGCCAAAAGTGGGTGGAACAACTGGTACAGGCCGGGCGGGTGCAGTCCCCGGCGGATCTCTTCACCCTGAACGAGGCCGCCCTCCTCGGGTTTGACCGCATGGGCGAGACCCTTGCGCGAAAATTCCTCGCCGCGCTGGACACGGCGCGGACAACGGCCAGTCTTGCGCGCCTCATTTGCGCGCTTGGCATCCGCCATGTGGGCGAGCAGACCGCGCGCATGCTTGCAACGCGCTTCCGCGATTTGGACGAACTTGCGGCCGCTTCCACCGACACCCTCCTGGAGCTCCCCGATGTGGGGCCGGAAGTGGCGGCGTCCATCAGGTATTTTTTTGAGACCCCGGCCAACCGCATCGTGATCGAGCGCCTGCGCGAGCTCGGCCTGTGGCCGGTGTCGGCCGGGGCTGCCCTCGCTGAGCCAGCCGCGAAAAAGGAAACGCCACTTTCCGGCAAGACCATCCTGTTCACCGGCACCATCTTCCTGCCGCGGGGCCGCGCGCAGGCGCTGGCCGAGGCCGCCGGCGCCATCCCCGTAAGCTCGGTGAGCAAAAAGCTCGACTATCTCGTTGCCGGCGAAAAGCCGGGCAGCAAGCTCGCCAAGGCCGAGTCCCTCGGCATCACCGTGCTCGACGGCGAGGCTTTTCGGCGGCTTTTGGCCGAATCAGGGATAAAAATTCCCGAGGAAGAACTTAAAGAATAACATGAAATAGTGGAAATTTACTCAAGGAGTCCGCTGAGATATGCAGGAAAAGACGTGCATCATCATTGTGGGGGCTGCCGGCCGCATGGGCAGGACCATCCGCCGCCTTGCGGAGGATGCAGGGGATTTCGTCATCGCGGGCCTTGTGGACCGGGAGGAAAGCCTCGCCGGCCTTGAGGCGGGCGGCGTGCCCGTGAGCGCAAGCCTCGAGGCTCTTGGCGCGCAGGCTGCCGAGGCCGTTGCCATCGACTTCACCGCGCCGGACGCGAGCATGGCGACGGCGGCCATGGCGGCCGTTCTCGGCGTGCCGCTCGTCATCGGCACCACCGGCTTCAGCGGGGCGCAAAAGGCGCAGTTGCGGGAGCTCGCCCAAAAAACGCCGCTCTTCTGGTCGGCCAACATGAGCGTGGGCATCAATGTGCTCATGCGGCTTTTGCCCGAGCTCGCGCGCGCCCTCGGGCCGGCCTATGACATGGAAATGGTGGAGATCCACCATGGGCGCAAGAAGGACGCCCCCAGCGGCACGGCCCTGGCGCTCGGCGAAAAGCTTGCGGAGGCCCGCGGCTGGGAGCTCCCTGAGGTGCGCTGCTCCGCCCGTGACGGCATCATCGGCGCGCGCCCGCAAAAGGAGATCGGCATCCAGGCCATGCGCGGCGGGGATGTGGTGGGCGTCCACACCGTGTATTTTCTCGGGCCCGGCGAGCGCATCGAGGTAACGCATGAGGCCCACTCCCGCGAGAATTTCGCCGGCGGCGCCCTGCGCGCGGCCCGCTGGCTCTCGGGCCGCAAGCCGGGCAGGCTCTACTCCATGGAAGACACCTTTGACCTGCAGGGCGATGGGCAGCGCTAAGCCCCGCGCCGGTGCCGGCCCCACCTTCGGGGAACAGGTGCTGGCCTTCAACGCGGGGCTTTCTTTCGACGCGCCGCTGCCCCCGGGCATCGAGGTGATGAACCCGTTTCAGGGCAGCCCCTGCGCGCTTGCAGCCTCGGCGGCATTTTACCGCAAGTATTATGCCGACCACCGGGAGCGGCACATCATCCTCGGCATCAATCCCGGCCGCTTCGGCGCGGGCCTCACGGGCGTGCCCTTCACCGACCCCAAGCGGCTTGCCAGCGCGTGTGGCATCCATATCGCCGCCTGCGCGCCGGCGCACGAGCCGTCAAGCGTGTTCGTTTATGAAGTCATCGACGCCATGGGCGGCCCGGAGGCTTTTTACCGCGACTGGTATATCAACTCCATCTGTCCCCTGGGCTTCGTGCGCGTGGACGCCAGGGGCCGGAAGAAGAATTACAACTATTACGATGACCGGCGCCTTGAAGAGGCCGCCACGCCCTTCATGGTGGAATGCCTGCGGCGCCAGCTCGCCTGCGGCATCCGCAGGGATGTGTGCTATTGCCTCGGCACGGGCAAGAACGCGGCCTTCATCGAGCGCCTGAACGCGGAGCACGGCTTCTTCGGGCGCGTGGTTCCGCTGGAGCACCCCCGTTACGTCATGCAGTACAAGAGCAAGGAACTCGGCGCCTATGTGCGCAAATATGTCACCCTGCTGGGCGAAGCCGCCGGAGCGGCCCCGGTGCCCTGAAAAAGGGAGGAGCAAGCAATGGATGAACTGGTCTTTCTTGGCATTTGCGGCAGCCTCAGGCGCGCCTCGCGCAACATGGGGCTCTTGCGCAAGGCGCAGGAGCTGATGCCCGCTGGCAGCCGGCTCGAGGTCGCGGATATTCACGACCTGCCGTTCTACAACGAGGACATCGCCAAGCCCGAGAGCGTGCGGCGCCTTGTGGACGAGGCCGAAAAGGCCGACGGCTTTCTCTTCGCCTCGCCCGAGTACAACTATTCGCTCGCGCCGGCCCTCAAGAACGCGCTGGACTGGCTCTCGCGCGAGCCGGGCCTCAAGCCTTTCGCCGGCAAGCCGGCCGCCATCGTGGGCGCCGGCGGCGGCATGGGCACCTGCCGCAGCCAGGCGCACCTGCGCCAGGTCTGCGTCTATCTTGACCTGCACCTCATCAACAAGCCGGAATTCTTTTCCAACGCGTTCTCGCCGGCCTTTGACGCCGCCGGGAACCTTGTGGACGCGGAACTCACGAAAAGGCTGGGGGAACTCCTCCAGGCGCTGGTGGACTGGGCCCGGGTGCTGAAAAAGGGGCGCGCATAGACCCCGGAGCTCCGCCCAGGGGAAGAGCCCATGGAAGAAGCCCGCTATCCCTCAGTCATCCTCGATGACACCGAGTATGAAGACGAGGCCATCCTCCCGCAGCGCCGCAAGGAGGCCGCGGCGCTGCCCCCCCTGCTCGCCAGCGCGCGGGCTCTGGCGGAAGGGGATTTCCCGGCATCGCGGCAGGAGATCTTCCTCAGGCAGGGGCGCCTGCTCGCCGACTATGCGGACGATTACCGCTACACGGGCGACCCTGTCCGCTACTATCCCACCTACCAGTCGCTCACGGATGAAGAGCTGCGCGGCTATTTCAGCTGGCGCCCGAAGGTGCGCGCGAGGCAGGTGGAATACGCGCCACTGACCTTCATTTTTCTCTACATTTATGAACTCATCAACTGCATCGGCGTTGAAAGCGCGGAAGAAGCCTATGAGCAGCTTCTCTTCCTGAAGCGCAGCTATTCCACCTTCGGCTGGGCCGTCAGCGCCTATCTTGACAGGTGGATCCCGGATTTTGTCGTTTACTATGATCTTGCCCCCGCGCTGCTCGCGGACTCTACGGAAAAAGTGTATAATCGGTGCATCCATGTCCTGGAGAACATGGATCAGGAGCCGCGCGAGAGCGTACTCGACGCGGTAAAGCAGATCGCGCCCAAATGGCTCGGCCGCTCCCGCTTTTACGCCGCGCATTTTGAAGACATGGACGAGGTGATATATACGGTCTTGAAAGGCATGGCCGCGCATTATGCGGCAGGCTGCAAGCGCAGCCTTGTTGACCAGCTTTTCGGCGCGCGGCTGCCCGGGCATATGCACATCTTCAGCCAGGCCATCTTTTGCAATCCCCTCGGTCGGAAAAATTACCAATATACCGTTGACGGGATGTGCGTCTACAGTTGCGAGAATGGCATCTGGACCTCGAAGTGGCGCCCTGTCACCTCCCGTTCGGGCCGCAAGCTGGAGGCCGTGCTCAAGACCATCGACCAGATGATGCGCGAGGAATACGCCTTCGGCCATCCCATCAAGGGCGATATTTCCCACCGCTGGATACTCAAGCTCATCACCGAGACCACGCAGGCCCTGCTTGCCAAAAAGGCGGAGGCGGAAAAGAATCGCATCCGCATAGATTTCAGCCTGTTGAACAAGATCCGCTCGGATGCGGACATCATCCGCGAAAAACTGGTCACAGAGGATGATGTGGAGCCGGACGCGCCCGCCATGGCTCCGCCGCCGGAAGCCGCAACCCCGCCGGCGGCAGCGCCCGCGGGCCTTCCCCAGCTTAGCGGGCCCGAGGCGCGCTTCCTCGCCTGCCAGCTTCAGGGGGGCGATACCGGCTGGCTCAGGGTGGAGGGGCTGATGCCCTCGGTGCTCGCAGACGCCATCAATGAAAAGCTCTATGACCTTTTTGGCGACACGGTCCTGGACGCGGATGGGCGCCCCGTGGCCGACTATGTGGATGAGCTGAAGGAGATGCTGTCTATATGACAATACCCCGGCGTATCGCCCAGACCCTTGTCAATTCGCTGAAAGGCGGCGTTGTGCCCCGCGTGGGGCTGCCGTATGTGACGGTGGGCCGCAAGGAAGAGATTGAGGCACTCTTGCGCGATGTGGACATCATCGCCGAGGGCGGCGCCGCGTTCCGCTTCATTTGCGGCAAGTACGGGAGCGGCAAGAGCTTCTTGCTCCAGACCATCCGCAACCATGTGCTCGCCAAGAATTTCGTGGTGCTGGATGCCGACCTCTCGCCGGAGCGGCGCCTGCAGGGCACGCGCGGGCAGGGGCTCGCCACCTACAAGGAGCTCATCGCCAACATGTCCACCAAGACGCGGCCCGAGGGCGGCGCGCTCTCGCTGGTGCTCGACCGCTGGATAAACAATGTCCAGCAGGAAGCGGCCATGGAGGCCGGGCTCAGCGTCACCGACCCGGGCGTGGGGCCGCTGGTGGAAAAGAAGATCGCGTCCATCATGGCCTCGCTCAATGAAATGGTGCACGGTTTTGACTTCGCGCGGCTGCTGACCCTCTATTACCAGGCCCATATCAGCGGCGACGAGGTGACGAAGGCCCGGGTGCTGAAGTGGTTTCGCGGCGAATACGCCACCAAGACGGAGGCGCGCCAGGACCTCGGCGTGAACATCATCATCACCGATGACGACTGGTACGACTACCTGAAGCTCTTTGCCTCCTTCCTCAGGCAGGCCGGGTATGCGGGCATGCTGGTGCTCATCGACGAGCTCGTCAACATCTTCAAGGTGCCCAATGCCATCACGCGCCAATACAACTATGAAAAGATCCTGACCATGTACAACGATACCATGCAGGGCCGCGCGAGCCATATGGGCATCATCCTCTGCACCACGCCGCAGGCGCTGGAGGACCCCCGGCGCGGGGTCTACAGTTACGAGGCCCTGCGTTCCCGGCTGGCCGAGGGGCGCTTTGCCGGCGGCCACAAGGACCTGCTCTCCCCGGTCATCCGCCTGCAGGCGCTGACGCAGGAAGAAATGCTCGTCCTCGTGGAAAAGCTCGCCGACATCCATGCGGGCCTCTACGGCTACACGCGCGGCATCAGCCAGGAAGACCTCGTGACATTTATTGAAATCGAATACGGGCGCATCGGCGCCGACGAGCACATCACGCCGCGCGAGATCATCCGCGATTTCATCGAGGTGCTGGACATCCTCTACCAGAACCCGAAGACCGACGTGCGGGAACTTTTGGGCAGCGACGCCTTCATCTTTGCCAAGAATGCCGTGGAAGAAGCCCCGACGGCCGAGCAGTTCGCCGAATTTGAGGTGTAGGAGGCCGCACGATGGGAATTTTTGAGCGCTACGCGCCGTTCGTGCAGGACTACATCTACAGGAACCGCTGGGAGAACCTGCGCGCCATCCAGGTGGCTTCCGCCAATGCCATTTTCAATACCGACGACAATGTGCTGCTTTCGGCCTCCACGGCCTCCGGCAAGACGGAAGCCGCGTTCTTCCCCATCATCACGCTGTTTGCCGAAAATCCTCCCACCTCCGTTGGCTGCCTCTATATCGGGCCGCTCAAGGCGCTGATAAACGACCAGTTCATGCGCCTGACGGACTTGTGCGACCAGGCCGGCATCCCGGTGTGGCACTGGCATGGCGATGTGGCCCAGACCCACAAAAGCCGGCTCATGAAGCGGCCTTCGGGCATCCTCCAGATCACCCCGGAATCCCTTGAAGCCCTCCTCCTGCACAAACATGCCGCCATCCCGAAACTATTTGGCGACCTGCGCTTCGTGGTCATCGACGAGATCCACTCCCTGCTGCGGGGCGACCGCGGCGGCCAGACCCTTTGCCTCATCGAAAGGCTGGGGCGTCTCGCCGGCGTCAACCCGCGGCGCATCGGCCTGTCCGCCACCATCGGCGAGCCGGCGCGGACGGGCGAGCTTTTGTCGTCCGGCACGGGAAGGCGCACCATCATCCCAAAAATCGATGCCAAGGGCATGAAATGGCGCCTGAGCATGGAACATTTTTACATGAAGGAGGAAAGTTCCGAGAGCGAAGCCGCCGATATCGACGCCCTGCCTGTGCTGGAGGAAAAGACGGATACCGCCCCGCCCAGCGCGGACCCGGGCCTCGGCTATATATTCGAGCATACCGCCGGGAAAAAGTGCCTCGTGTTTTCCAACTCGCGTGAGGAGTGCGAGGCCGTGACCTCCACCCTGCGCCAGTATTGCGAGCTGAGGAACGAGCCTGACCGCTTCCTCATCCATCATGGCAATCTTTCCTCCTCCTACCGCGAGACCGCCGAGGAGGTGATGAAGGACGACGCCCAGTGCATGACCACCGTCACCACATCCACGCTGGAGCTCGGCATCGACATCGGGCGGCTGGAACGGGCCTTCCAGATCGATGCCCCGTGGACAGTCTCCTCCTTCCTGCAGCGCATGGGGCGCACCGGGCGCCGGGAGCTGCCGCCGGAAATGTGGTTCGTCATGCGCGAGGACGAGCCGGACGCCCGCGCCCTGCTGCCCGCGACCATCCCGTGGAAATTGCTGCAGGGCATCGCCATCGTCCAGCTCTACATGGAAGAGCGCTGGGTTGAGCCCCCCCGGCTCGACAGGCTCCCCTACAGCCTGCTCTACCACCAGACCATGGCGACCTTGGCCTCCACCGGCGAAATGGCGCCCAAGAACCTGGCGGAAAAGGTGCTTTCGCTGAGCTATTTTCACCGCGTGAGCCAGGACGACTACAAAGTGCTGCTCAAGCACCTGCTGAAGCATGAGCACCTGCAAAAAACCGAGCAGGGCGGCCTCATCATCGGCCTCAACGGCGAGAAGATCATCAATTCCTACAAGTTTTACGGGGTATTCAAGGAAAATGAGGAATACACCGTGCGCTGCGAAACGCAGGAGCTGGGCACCATCGTCTCGCCGCCGCCCATCGGCGAAAAGATCGCCATCGCCGGCCATGTGTGGACGGTGCTCGATGTGGACCACAAGCGGCACCTCGTGTATTGCGAGCAGGTGAAGGGCAAGATCCCCGCGTATTTCGGCCTCTGCGCCGGCGACCTGCATACCCGCATCGTGCAGCGCATGCGCGGGGTGCTTCAGGAGGACGGCAGCTATCCCTATTTGATGAAAAACGCGGTGAAAAGGCTCGAAACCGCGCGCATAGCCGCCCGCAACGGCGGCATGGACGTGAACCCCCTCGTGAATCTCGGGGGCAACATGTGGTGCCTCACACCATGGCTCGGCACCTATCCCTTCATCACGCTGGAGCGCATCCTGCGCCTCAAGTGCGCCGAGAGCCTGGGCCTCAGGAACCTGGACACCGCCCGCCCCTTTTATATGCAGTTCAACATGGATGCCGATGAGAATGGCTTTTTTGAAATCCTGAAGGCGGAACTCGCCAAGGACATCGAGCCCATGGAACTCGTCTATCCCAACGAGTTGCCGCTGTTTGACAAATATGACGAATTCCTGCCGCCGGAGCTGGTGTGCAAGGGCTTTGCCCATGGCGTGCTGGATGTGGAAAAAGTGCGAAACACTGTGGCCCGCTGGGGCTGAAAGAGGGCGGCGGCCCCGCAGGGCGCCGACGCGCCCCTGACGGGGCGCCATGACCGGGCGGCTTCTTCACCAGCCGTCACACGGGCTTCAAGTTGTGCTTGAACTTTTTTGCCGGTCAGGCCTTCTCCTCGGCTGCGCCCGGGCTTTCTGGCTTTTCCCGGTTCTTGTTGCGCAGCATGTCGCCCGCCACCACGATGCCCCGCATGCCCGCGTCGCCCGCCTGCCGGGCCAGCTCTTCCAGTGGCGTGTCGCGCGAGGTGCAGACCTTGAGCAACATGGGCATGTTGACGCCCGTCACCACCTCAACCCTGTGGTTGCCGAGCAGCGAGAGCGCGAGATTGGCGGGCGTGCCGCCGAACATGTCGGTGAGGATGATGACCCCGGCGCCCTTGTCCAGCCTTTGCGCGGCGTCCTCAAGGCGGCGTACGGTCTCGGAAACTTCATGTGCCGCATCAACACTGATGGAACTGCAATCGCTGACGGGCCCGAGGATGAACTCCGCCGTGCGCAAAATCGCCGAACCGTAATCCCCGTGTGAAACGATGATGATCCCCACCTGCGGGGAGGAGTCTTGCTCTGGCATATCAAGCCTCGAATGGCGTCGGCCTTTTGCTCTCAGCCGAGTTCAAGATGTCGGTGCTCAAGCGAAACGGGATAGCCCGCCTGGCGCACACCCTGCGCCAGGTGTTCCGCCATGGCGACGGAACGGTGCCGGCCGCCGGTGCAACCAAGCGCGATGGTCACCCGGTAGCGCCCCTCGCCCTCCATGAGCGGCAGGAGAAAGAGCAGCAGGTCCAGCAGCTTGGCCCCGTACTCCCTTGCCTCCGGCGAGGAGAAAACATAGTCGGCCACCGGCTTGTCCTTGCCGCTCAGGGGGCGCAGGTCTTCCACAAAATAGGGATTGGGCAGGAAGCGGAGGTCGAAGACCATGTCCGCTTCATGCGGGATGCCGTACTTGAAGCCGAAAGACATGATGTTGACGCGCAGGGAGCGCCCCGAGCCGGACTCGCTGCTCCAGCGCTTCTGGATGGCGCGCCTGAGGTCGTGGATGGAAAAGCGCGAGGTGTCGAGAACGAGGTCCGCCATGCCGCGCAGAGGCTCCAGGCGCTCGCGTTCCGCACGGAGCGCCGCCTCGAGCCCCATGCCCTCGCGTTCCAGCGGATGCGGCCGGCGCGTGGCTGCATAGCGGCGCATGAGCGTCTTGTCGTCCGCCTCGAGAAAAAGCAACTGCGGGCGGATGCCCATGCGCGCGAGCTCGCTAAGCGCGGCATGGAGTTCTTCGGGAAAATTGCCCTGGCGGATGTCCATGCCGAGGGCGATCCCCTTGAAATGCCGCATGGAGTCGCGTTGCATCATGGCCGCCATTTCCGGAGCCAGGCTGGCAGGGAGGCCGTCCACGGCAAGGTACCGCAGGTCTTCAAAAACGCGCAGGGCGGTGCTTTTACCGGCGCCGGAAAGGCCCGTCACGATGCTGACCCGGGGGCTCTCCCCGCAGGGTACGGAGGGGCCCGGTGCGGGCGCCGAGGCCGTGGCCTTGGCCGCGTCTTCAGGAACGGAACGGGGCATGGCAGTCCTCCCCGTTATGCCGGCCCGCGGGCGAACTGCGGGCCGGCGGGCACCATGGCTAGAGGATGGGGTCGATCAGCGCGTAACCGCTCGTCCGGCGGCGGTAGATGACGTTGACCCGCCCGTTTTCCGCATTGAGGAACACCAAAAACTCGCTGCCGATGGAGTCGAGCTGCATGAGGGCCTCGTCCAGATGCAGCGGCTTGGGCGCGAAGCGGTCGGTGCCGACCACGGCCGCGTCGTCCGCCGCCTCGGCCACGTCCGTGGCCTCGCTGTCGAGGTTGTAGGTGAACACGTCGATCTCGGCGTTGCGGGCCTTGCGGCGCTGCTCCTTGACGCGCGAGACCTTGCGCTTGATCTGCGATTCGACCTTGTCCGTCACGAGGTCGATGGCGGCATACATGTCCGGCGCCTGCTCCGTGGCGTTGATATGCAGACCCTCGCCGCTGACGTTCACTTCGCAACGGTGCCGGAACTTGTCCACCGTGAGGATGACATTTACCTCCAGCCCGGCAGCCTTGCCGAAAAAGCGGCCAAGTTTTTCCATGCGGCGGCGCGCATATTTCTTGAGGTGATCGGACGCCTCGAAATTCTTGAAGGCGAAAGTGATATTCATGGTTCCTCCTTGGGGTGCTCCTGATGGCAGGCCCGGACGCAACGCCCGATTTTCAGAAATGCTCCTTGCGCCGCGAGGACGAGGGGATGTCCAGCGCGGTGCGGTACTTGGCCACTGTGCGGCGGGCGATATTCACCTTCAGGCGTTCCTTGAGCATTTCGCCGATGCGCTCGTCGCTGAGGGGATTCTTGGGATCCTCTTCAGCGATGAACTTCTTGATAAGCGCCTTGACGCTCTCGGAGCCCACCTGGGTGCCGTTGTCCAGCGCGAGGCCACTATTAAAGAAAAACTTTAACTCGAAGATGCCGTGCGGCGTGGCCACGTACTTGTTGGTGGTGATGCGGCTCACCGTGGATTCGTGCATGCCGATGTCGTCGGCGATGTCCTTGAGGATGAGCGGCGCGAGCTTGGTGACGCCGTCTTCAAAGAAAGGCCGCTGGTGGCGGACGATGCTCTCCATGACCTTGTACAGGGTGCGCTGCCGCTGGTAGAGGCTCTTGATGAGCCAGGACGCGGAGCGGACTTTTTCGGCGCAATATTCCTTTTCCTTTTCCGAGGCGCCCTCCATGTCCATCTGCGCGAGCGATGAGAGCTGGAGCTGCGGCAGCCCGTCCTCGTTGAGCAGGATGACGAAGTCGTCACCCATCTTGTAGACGAACACATCCGGGCTCACATAGGTGGGCTCGCCCCCGCCGAAACCGGCGCCGGGGAGTGGGTCGAGGCTCTGGATGATGTCCAGGTATTCGCGCAGTTCCTCCATGTCGAGGTGAAATTTCTTCAAGAGCGGCTTGTAGCGCTTGGCCTCCAGGTCTTCCAGGTGCGATTCCACGAGCTCGCGGAGGATGGGGTCGCGGTCATAGCCGAGATTTTTCAGCTGGATGAGCAGGCACTCGCTGGCGTCCCGCGCGGCCACGCCCACGGGGTCGAACTGCTGGATGCGCTCAACCACCGGGCGCACGGCAGCCGGGTCGCAGTGCGCGAGCTCCGCAATCTCCTCATCGGTGGCCGCCAGATAGCCGGAGGAGGACAGGTTGCCGATGATGACTTCGCCGATGGCCTTCTGATCGTCCGTGAGTGGGGAAAGCCTCAACTGCCACAGCAGGTGCCCCTCAAGTGTGGGCTTGGCGGCATAACGGGCCTCGAGGGGCGAAATCTCCTCCGCGGACTCGAATTCGCGGGACTGTGAATCGCGCGGCGTGCTGGCGAACTCGCCCATGTAATCTTCCCAGGAGGCGTCCTTGGCGAGCTCCCGGTCATAGGCGTCTTCCTCAATGCCCTCGCGCTGCTCCGCCGGCGCCTGGTCGCTTGCGTCATCACCCGAAAATTCTTCAAGAAAAGGATTTTCCAGCATCTCCTGCTGGACGGTCTCGAGAAGCTCCACGCGCGAAAGCTGGAGCAGCTTGATGGCCTGCTGCAACTGGGGTGTCATCACCAGTTGCTGCGCAAGCTTCATTTGTTGGCGCAGTTCCAGGGCCATTGCGAGTTATGTCCGTCGTTGCCGTGAGTTGCACGTGGCGCAACTGTGGCCAAAGCCGCAGCCACGCGTGGTTTTGGTGCCGCGTTTCAATAACTGTGCCACACTTAAAAAAAGAACGCAACCGGCAGGGCGCCAGCGCGTGGGAGAAGCGTGCTGATCCGGGGCCTCATATTCGCGTCCAGCCAGTGCAGATTGCCCCTGCCGCAGAACCTGCGTTGACCTGTGTGGAGAAAATGCTTGCCAAGCTGGACGAAACCCTCTATAACTCCATTCCGAGCCGAAGTGGTGGAATTGGTAGACACGCTAGGTTCAGGGTCTAGTTCCCGTTCGGGAGTGGGAGTTCGAGTCTCCCCTTCGGCACCACCAGAGAGTCCAAAAAAGTCCCGCAAGGTCTAAAAAGCCTTGCGGGACTTAGCTTTTTGGGCAATGGGTTGTCCAACAGGGTGTGGTGAAAACCAGGGACAAATCGCAAAAAAGACGGTATTAGGAACGGTACGAGCCGAAAAGGAGGAAAGGCGTCCAGAAAAATACCGTCAGCCCCAAACCCATTGCCAGCAAAGGATTTGCGCCATGCCACTGAACGACACCATGCTCAGGAATTTGAAGTCCGACGGTACTCCGGCCAAGCTCGCCGACTCCGAAGGCTTGTATCTCTATCTCTCCGCTTCCGGGGGAAAACTCTGGCGGATGGACTACCGTTTTGGGGGAAAGCGAAAGACGCTCAGTTTCGGCGCGTACCCCGCAGTTCCCCTGAGAGAAGCCCGGCGCAAGCGTGACAAGGCCAAGGAACTGCTCGCCAACGACATCGACCCCGGCGCGCAGAAAAAGGCCGCCAAGGAAGAAGCGGCAGCTGCCGCGCGGGAGCAGGCGCTCACGTTCGCGGTTGTGGCCAAGGAATGGTTCGCCACAAAGCAGGACTCCTACGCGGCCGCACATATCAAGAAAAAACAGTGGCTCATTTCCCTTCTCAATGAGCGCATCGGCGAAATGCCCATCACAAAGCTCACCCCCGGGGATATTCTTGGAGCGATACGACCGGTGGAAGCCGCGGGCCATTCAGTAACCGCACACAAGCTGGCCGAAACCGCAGGGCAGGTCTGCCGCTTCGCCAGAACATGTGGCTATATCGTTTACAACCCGGCGGACGGCCTCAAGGAAGTACTCAAGCCCATCAGGACAAAACACTACGCCACCATGACAGACCCGACCGCTGTGGGGCACCTCCTGCGCTGCATAGATGAATACCAGGGTGGGGGCGTTGTCGGCTACGCGCTCAAGATATTGCCCTATCTGGCGCTGCGCAGCGCCGAGCTTCGCGGCTGCAGGTGGTCGGAAATTGATCTGGACAAGGCGCTCTGGATTGTGCCCGCAGCCAGACGGGAAAATGCCAAGGACGGCGGCGGTATGAAGATGCGAATCGCCCATGCCGTGCCGTTGCCCACCCAGGCGGTCAAACTTTTCCGCGAACTGCACCTGCTCACAGGTACCGGCGAACTCTGTTTTCCGGGACGCCATTCAGCCACGCAATGTATTTCGGATATGGCGCTTTTGAACGGTATCCGCAGGATGGGTTTCAGCAAGGAGGAGATGACCATCCACGGTTTCCGCGCCATGTTCTCCACCATCCTGAACGAGAAAAAGCTGGAATGGGGCTTTGACGGCGACATCATCGAAGCCCAGCTTGCCCACAAGGAGCAGAATACCGTTCGGGATGCCTATAACCATGCCTCCTATCTGGATAAACGCCGTGAAATGCTTCAGAGGTGGGCCGACCATCTTGACGAACTCCGGAGCCAGAGTGTGAAGAAAAACTGAGATACTTCTGAAAACAAAACACCTCGTTTTTTGGAGGCAGGGCGCTGTGGCTATGGCTGCATTGCCCTGCCTTTTTCTTTGGGCAAATCGTATGAACAGCCAGATGGGAACTGGCTCAAATGAAGGCTTCTGAGCCTTATATTCGTTTGAACTTGAGGTATTACTTTAAAAAATAGAATCCCCTTTTTCCGGTTCAGACAATGGCCAATCAAGGCCAAGGATTTTTTGCCTTTTCCCACGCCGCCCGTACTACCTCCGATAGAAGAACGCGGGGGCCTTTATTTACAGATCACCTATGGGAGTGTCTGGGACTATCATGAAAGTCCCATACCGAATCGGCTCAGGTTTCGGCGTGGGCTTTGCCTCATTCTCCGATGAAGGAGTGGTGTCTTTTGCCATCTCGGCGCCCTCTATTTTCTGGGAAGGAACGATGCTGCTTCTCTCGTCACGGCCACCCTGTTCCTCGGGCTTGAAATCCCCGTTTTCACCAGCCTCCTCTACGGGTTCCTGATAGCGGGCAATCAGGCGTTCCGGGATGATGATCCGCGCTTTTTTCAAGAGGGCACATAGCTCTTTTGGTGTGTAGCCTTTCGTGAACGCCCGCTTGAAATCCTTTTCAAGAAATACCGCCGCCCCCTCGCGGGAGCAGCGAGTATCCTTCACCGGCAAGTCTCTTAAAATCCTGCGGGCCGACCTCAGTTGTTCGCGCGTGATTTTTCCGGTTTTCCCCACGACTGCGCCTCCTTTTTCAAAGATTGAGGCCAGTATAACGAAAATTTTTTCACCCCTGCAAAAAAGCCACTGCACGTTGGGGGTTCTTCGTGGCAAGATGACACCAGTGCTACTCACTGGTGTCATCTTGCAAAAGGGGCGCGCCCCTCTTGACTCCCCAAGGGCGCTCGGCGCTGTGCTTCTCGCACCCGAAAGGCGAAAGATATGAAAGGCAAAAGGGCAGCGGGCTCGGCCAGAAAGCTGAGTAGTCGTCCGGGCGAGACGTGGCCCTTGAGGCTTTGAAAAACAGGGCAGGTGTTCCATGATAGTCAAGAAAATTAAGTACACAAAAAACACCAAGCCCAAGGAGTGGCAGATCGGCGACCTTGTGGACTATATTCGCAATCCCTCAGTGAGAAATCGCGGCGAAAAAATCGAACATGCGGGAAGCCGTAATTTTTTAACCGATACCCATTCCGCGCAAAAACTGGAAATGATTGCTCTGGCAAGGGAGACAGTGAGGAGCAAGATGCCAGTCAATCACTGGGTATTTTCCTGGCCCGAAGGCGAGCAGCCCACGCGAGCTCAGGTTGATGAATTGGTCGATATATTCTTGGAAAAGATGGGCCTCAAAGAGCATCAGGCCATCTACGGGCTGCATTGCGACACGAGAAATTATCATGTGCATATCGCCGTGAACCGGGTACATCCTGAAACCTTAAGAGTGGTTCGCACCAACAACGGTTTTGACATCTGGGAGGCCCACAAAATCAAGGCGTTCATCGAGAAGAAACAGGGATGGTCGGAGCTGGCAAACGCCCCATTTGTGTACACGGAAGATGGCGAGTTGGCCGAGAGAAAGCTCCTCGACTCCAGCGTGAAACCGACCTCGAGAGCTCAGGATTTTGAGCGGGCAACAGGTGAGAAATCAGCCCAGAGAATTGCCCAGGAGCGCGGCCATGACCTCATCAAAAACGCACAGTCATGGGCCGAATTACATGCCGGCCTGAAGGGGGCGGGGCTGCGTTTTGAAAAGAAAGGTTCAGGCGCAATCATTTGGGTCGGGGAGCAAGCGGTCAAGGCATCTTCGGTTGATCGCGCGTTCAGCATGGGGAAGCTGTGCAAGCGACTGGGGGATTTTGTGGGAGGGGATTACGAGGACGTAGCCCCAAGTCCCGCGCCTGAGCCCCTCTATCCGGCCCTACGGCCCGCATGGGAGATGTACCGAGGTGCAGTAAGGGCCGAAAGGGAAGCCAAGAAAGAGCTTGAGGAAAAAGTCAGGGATGAAGTGAACCGCCTCAAGGAACACCAGGCTAAGGAGCGCCGGGAAAAGCTGGCCCGAATTGCGAAATATGGAGTGCCTTTTTTAAATATTGGCCGTCATTGCCTGAAACTCGAACATGTTGAGCAGTTGCGGCGTCTGCGGGATAGGTTGAAAGCGTCGTTATCGCACCGAAGGGTAAAACGGTTTTCTGACTGGCTGAAAACCCAAGGCCTACCGTTCCATCACCTTCATACCGTTACCTATGAGGCTACAGATAAAACCAGACATACCCCCGCCCCCATATCCTCGGAAGCCGCGTCATTGCCCCAAGCAAAGCTGTTTCTTGAGTATGTGAAAGCCGTCAATGCTGATCGCTACCGGGTGACAGCCATTAAAATGGGCGCAAAAGGTGAAAAGAAGGTGATGATCCTCGACAAACGGAACGGGGAAAGCCGGGGTTTCACTCCTGAAGAATTGCTCAGGCGAATGCCGGAAATCGTGAAACTGGCTAGACGTGGGGAAAATATCTACTACACGCCTCTTTCCGAGCAGAAGCACCATATCCTCCTAGACGACATGAGCCCGGAAAAGGTCATGCAGCTCCAGAAAGACGGCTTCAAACCTGCGGTGTTTCTGGAAAGTTCACCGAATAATTATCAGTGCATCCTTACCTTTCCCAAGTTTCAAGGGGATTTTGACCGTGAAATTGGCAATCACCTGGCCATGATTCTGAATAAGCGCTATGGCGACCCGAAACTTTCAGGTGCCGTTCATCCGCACCGCGCCCCAGGCTTTGAGAACCGTAAGCCAAAGCATCAGCGAAAGGACGGCACTTTTCCTCGCGTCAGCTTGAGTTATGCCGTCCGACAGGAGTGCCAAAAAGCCTTGATTGAAGCACGAAAAATTGAGCAGGCATTCGCCACGGCGAAGCACCAGAGGGAACAGCAGGCAAATCGCTCGACCCTCTTAGCCACTCAAGGGGCAGCTAGCCTGCATTTAGCCTATTTCAAGCATTGGGAGGACATAAGCGCGCATATCAACATCAAGGACTTCTCACGGGTGGACGCCATGATTGCCCTGCGCCTTCGCTCCAATGGCCATAGCCAGAAAGAAGTGGAAGAAACTCTCCGTGCCTGTGCCCCGGCTATCCGTGAAAGACGCGCGGGCCGTAACTGGCAACGCTACGCCGAGCGCACGGCGGCATATGCTTTTGGCTATGCCGGTGATAGGGATATGGAAAGACATTCGCGGTATAGGAAATTGTGGGGTAGAATTGAAGGACCAAAAGAAGTGCAGAAAATTAGATGTGAGCCCTGAACCAGCTAACTAGATAGCAGATCCTTTAGGCCTTAGATAAGAAGGGATTACGGTGGAGGGAAATGGGTACGAAGATTCCACAGGAGCAAAAAAGCTTATTCGAAGTGTAGATTAAATCTTCATAAAAGCATGAATGAGTATTCAAGCATGAATGAGTATCTTGACGGACATAGCAATCTAGATGGAGGAAACTCTTTGAAACAAAGGCATGATAGCCAATTTTTTATAAATATTCTGAAAGAAGAGTGGGAAAAGTACGACCCGATGTCCTATTCCCACATCGTGGCTAGAAGTAGCATGTTTGGTGGAACCTTTCAATTTTGATAGACGGTTTATATAAGGCTATGGAAAGAAAATGATTGAGTACCATAAAATTTTATGCTTAAATGAATTTTTCTCCTATGCAATAGGACTAAGTGGTTGTCATGAATTATTCATATCGGCGGACAAAATTTGGTGACGATACCATCATCGATCAGGTTGTCAGCCTTGCTGATTCTAATAAAAAAACACTTGGATTTCTTCCAGAGAGTGCCATCAGGGAGAGGTGTGAAAAAGGAGAGGTATTTGTTTGCTTGATACAAAATGAGCTTATTGGTTATATTTTATTTTCACATTCTAAGAGGAATCATGTTATAAGGATACATCACTTATGCATAGAAAAAGATAAAAGGAATAATGGTTTAGCAAAATTAATTTTTAAAAATTTCTTGAAAAATATCCAGAACGCATATTTTATTGAGTTATATTGTAGAGAAGATTATCACATGGATAGATTTTGGCATCATCTTGGTTTCAATATAATAAAGGCATGCGAAGGTCGTGCTACAAATGAACTATCAATATTACATCTGTATAGATATCAAATTCAGAAAAATCTCATAAATATTATTGAAGATTTAGAAAATAGACCAAAGGTTTTACTTGATGCTTCTATTGTACTTGAAATGAATCGAGAAGTAGAAGGCTTTACAGAGAGTAATTCTCTTCTTATGTATTTTAATGATGTCGTATTTTTCGTAGCACCTGTTATTTATAAATATATAGAACGACAGAGAAATGAATATATTAAGACAAGTTCTATAGATAAAGCTAATTACTTTAAGACACTACCTTTCTCTACTGAAAAAATGGATGCTGCACGTAGTTCTATTCAGAGTGAATTTCCTGCTATTAAAGAAAGTGATAGAGACCAACTTGCATGTGCGATTACAAATAAAGTAAATTTTTTCATTACGCGTGATGGTCAATTACTTAATGAAAAGGTTGTCCAAAGATTTGCTGACGATTATAATATTATGATTTATTCTCCAGCAGAATTTTTACATAATATTGATTTTATACTTAACCGGGAGGCTATTAAAACCAGCTTGCTTCCAACGACCCTTGGAAAATTAGTTGATATTTTTCTTGATGAGGCCGAACTTTGTGACAAATTTTTAAATACATCCAAAGGAGAACGAAAATATTTATTTATTGAAAAAATTAAAAATAATGTAAAAAATGCCAAATTGAAATCAATAATAATTTCAAATAGGGATTTTGGAATTATATATTATAGCATAGAATGCAATATTCTAAGAGTACACCTACTACGTACAAATATAGGCTGCGAAAGTTTTGCTAAAAGTGCTACATTTTTTATCCTTGAACAATTAATACAAATCGCAACACAAAAATATGTTTCGTTAATTATTATCGAAGATGTCTATGCTAATTTGGATATTGGTGAAATAAGTAAAGGATTAGGTTTTTTTAATAATAAAAAGATATCCCTGAGGTATATTGGTAAAGCCAGTAAGTATCTAGATTTTGTTGAAGATAAATTACCTGATTGGGCCTTTTCTGAGTTAAAAGAACATGTTCAACCTGTATCTGAGGCTAAAGACATTTATTCACAAGTAAGGTTGGAACGAAATTTTTCACCAGCAAAATTTACTGATATTGATATCCCTGCATATATTATACCGATACGAGTACAATGGGCCAAAGATTTAATATCCCCCGCTGTTATTGATCAGCATGAACTCTTTGCCTCCTCGACATCTAATGTTTTAATGCATGAGCTGAATGTATATTTTACTGGTACAAAAACACGAATTTCAGCACCTAGCCGAATTTTATGGTATATAACGAATTGTAATAATAAATATCGAGAAACAAAATATATCATAGCATCTTCTTATTTAGACGAAGTGTACACTGGTTCAAAAGGAGATATTTTTAAGAAATTTTGGAAGATTGGTGTATATAAATGGAAGGATATTAATAAAAATAGCTTCACCACCTGTAAGGCACTCCTGTTTTCCAGAACTGAAATATTTCCCAACAAGGTTTCTTATGAATTTATGAAAGATGTAATAAAACGACATATGGGGAAGGGGCTTACTGCCATTTCTGCCGTCACTATATCTCAAGGAGCTTTTTTTGAGATTTATAAACAAGGATATAATAATGAATAGATTTGATAGTCCAGTATTAATATCGGTTAAACCACACTTTTCACAGTTAATTGCTGATGGAAAAAAGACTGTTGAACTGCGAAAAAAAATCCCAGCCAATTTAATTGGGAGGATGGTATATATTTACTCTACGCGTCCAGATGCAAAAATTATCGGTTTTTTTGAAGTAAAAGCTGTTGAATATCTTCCCATTGAAGATTTGTGGCTCCGTGTCCGGGCAGTGGCCTGTATGAATGAAAATGATTTTTTTTCGTACTATTCTAAAAAAACAACGGGGTATGCAATCTTTTTCCAAGAGTTTGTTTCTCTTAAAAAACCTATTTCCTTGTGTACTCTACGCAAGCGTAAGCCTGGATTTATTCCACCTCAAAATTATCATTATATTAATCCAGATGAACTCCTAAAGGGTGAATCTCCAAAATTGTCATTATAAATTATCTGTGAGCATATTCCGGCGAATAATGGTGAGATGTCTTCCGAAACTTTTTCCATCACGCTAATATGCGTTGAATGGATTAGAGACGAACGCTGGAGCTCGCTCTCCCCGTTAGCAGCCAGCCGCCTCTTGTCATCCCCCGTTGCCTGCCTCTATACTCCCTAGCTGATACTCCCTCTGACCAAGGACGGCACATGGCACGCCCCAAGAAGGAAACGCCGCAGGAGCCGCTGGAAAAGCAGCTCTGGAGCGCGGCGGACAAGCTGCGCAAAAACCTGGACGCCGCTGACTACAAGCATGTGGTGCTCGGGCTCATTTTCCTTAAATATATTTCGGATTCCTTTGAGAGCCTGCGGGCGCAGCTTCTGGAAGGCAAGGGCGAATTTGAGGGCGCCGACCCGGAGGACAGGGACGAGTACAAGGCCAAGAATGTCTTTTTCGTGCCCCAGCCCGCGCGCTGGAACTGGCTGCGCGACAATGCCAAGAAGCCGGACATCGGCGTCCTCGTTGACGCCGCCATGGACGCCATTGAGAAGGACAACCCCGCGCTCAAGGGCGTTCTGCCCAAGGTGTACGCCCGCGACAATCTGGACCCGGCCACGCTCGGCGCGCTCATCGACCTGGTTTCCGGCATCGCCCTGGGGGACGCCAAGGCGCGCAGCGCCGACGTGCTGGGCCATGTTTTTGAGTATTTCCTTGGCGAGTTCGCGCTGGCCGAGGGCAAGAAGGGCGGCCAGTTCTATACGCCGCGCTCCATCGTCGAGTTGCTGGTGGCCATGCTGGAGCCGTTCAAGGGCCGCGTCATGGACCCCTGCTGCGGCAGTGGCGGCATGTTCGTGCAAAGCGAGAAATTTGTGCGCGAACATCGGGGCCGCATCCGGGACATCAGCATCTACGGGCAGGAGAGCAACCAGACCACATGGCGGCTGGCCAAGATGAACCTTGCCATTCGCGGCATCGAGAGCTCGCAGGTCAAGTGGAACAACGAGGGCTCCTTCCTCAAGGACGCGCTCAAGGATGTGCGGGCCGACTACATCCTCGCCAATCCGCCCTTCAATGACAGCGACTGGAGCGGCGACCAGCTCCGCAAGGACGCCCGCTGGCAATATGGCACACCCCCTGCGGGGAGCGCCAATTTCGCATGGCTCCAGCATTTCGCCTTCCACCTTGCCCCGGCCGGGCAGGCCGGGATCGTGCTCGCCAAGGGCGCGCTGACCAGCAAGACCAACGGCGAGGGCGAGATACGCCGCCGGATGATAGAGGACGGCAACCTCATCGACTGCATCGTCAACCTGCCCGCCAAGCTCTTCCTGAATACCCAGATTCCGGCGGCACTGTGGTTTCTGGCGCGCGACCGCACGAACCACCGCTTCCGCAACCGCAGCGGCGAGATATTGTTCATTGACGCGCGTAACATGGGGACGCTCATCAACCGGCGCACCCGCGTCCTGACGCCGGAAGACATCCAGACCATCAGTGACACCTACCACAACTGGCGCAATGTGGACGGCGAGTATGAGGATGTGAAGGGTTTTTGCGCCTCGGTGCCGCTCTCAGAAGTGGCGGCGAAGGACTATGTGCTCACCCCGGGCCGCTATGTGGGCCTGCCGGATGAGGAGGATGACTTTGATTTTGCCGAGCGCTTCGCCAGCCTGGAAAAAGAGTTTGCGGCGCAGCTTGAGGAGGAGAAAAAGCTGAACGCGGCGATTCTGGAGAGCTTGGGGAAGGTGAAGATATGAACCAAGACTTGGGAAAATTTCCGAGTGAATGGCAATTCAAAACTGTCGATGAAATTAAGAGTAATTGTAAACATGCTATAGCAATGGGACCTTTTGGATCCAATATAAAAACTGAGAACTATGTTTCTTCAGGAGTTCCCGTTATTCGTGGAACGAATTTGAATTATTATAAATATCCAGATGGAATGTTTGTATTTGTGTCAGAGCAAAAAGCAAATGAATTAAAAGCAAGTCTTTGTGTACCAGATGATTTAATTTTTACTCATAGGGGTACACTCGGCCAAGTTGGACTTATACCATCTAATAAGTATGCGAAATATTTAGTTTCACAATCGGGAATGAAGCTTTCTGTTAATAAAGAAATAATTAATCCGCTTTTTGCATTTTATTTTTTTAAATCCGAGCTGGGTCAAAATCAATTATTGCAATATGAGTCTCAGGTTGGAGTCCCTGCTATAAGCAACCCCTTAACTTCACTTAAAAAAATTATTCTCCCAATTCCCAGTCTTGCCGAACAACGCGCCATTGCCACCGTCCTCAGCAATCTAGACGACAAAATCGACCTGCTCCGGCGTCAAAATGCCACGCTGGAGGCTATGGCCGAGGCGTTGTTCAAGCAGTGGTTTGTGTTGGATGCTAAAGAAGAATGGGAGGAAACAACGATAGAGGAGGCTATTACTTTTTATGATAAACGCCGGATTCCTCTTTCCCAAATAGAAAGAGATAAAAGAAAATCGGGTATTTTGTATCCGTACTATGGTGCAGCACAAATTATGGATTATATCAATGAATATATTTTCGATGGTGATTATTTATTGATTGCTGAAGATGGAACTGTACGAACAGATGAAGGATATCCTATTATCCAGAGAACCTCCGGGAAATTCTGGGTTAACAACCATACACACATCATACAGGCCAAAAAACCGTACACTAATGATTTTATATACATTTATTTACTCAAGAAAAATATAGATAAAATAGTAACTGGCGCTGTTCAACCCAAAATTTCCCAAGGGAACCTTAAAAAATTAGATTTTTATAGATATCCGAGTAGTCTTATATCCCAATATACCCATCGTACCAAACCATTTTTTGAAAGGATACGTTCCAACCAAACGCAAATCCGCACCTTGGAAAAACTCCGCGACACGCTGCTCCCCAAGCTCATGAGCGGGGAAGTGCGCGTATCCCTGGACTGACCGCTACGGGAGCATCATGCTGATATATATGGATACCTGCTGCTTCAACCGGCCCTATGACGACCAGTCCCCCATACGCAATTCCCTTGAGGCGCAGGCGAAGCTCCACATCCAGTCGCGCATCAGGTCGGGCCATCTCCGCCTGGCGACATCGTA
The DNA here is from genome assembly GCF_011039155.1 of Desulfovibrio sp. ZJ746. Taxonomy (NCBI): domain Bacteria; kingdom Pseudomonadati; phylum Thermodesulfobacteriota; class Desulfovibrionia; order Desulfovibrionales; family Desulfovibrionaceae; genus Desulfovibrio; species Desulfovibrio sp. ZJ746. The sequence continues at coordinate 590,195 of NZ_JAAKEK010000001.1, forward strand.
TATTTTAGGGTATGAAAACAGCCAGAATCCCTTTATTATGCGAAAAACGGCCATCAGCGCGTTTTTGCGCCAGTATGGCAGCGTGTATGTTTCCAGCGAGCGCGGGCCAATCGTGCAGGAGCTGGCCCAAGACATCATGCGCAGCGGTCTCAAGGCCAAGGATGCCCTGCATGTGGCCTGCGCGCTCGATGCCGGGTGCGCCTACTTCCTCTCTACGGATGACCGTTTGCTGCGCTACAGGCACGAGCACCTCCTCCTGCTGAATCCCATGGACTTCATCCGCATGGAGGCCGACAAGCAATGAGCATGAGCACTGAAGAACTGATGGACAGGGGCATGCGGTATCTTGTGGAAAAGCTGGGCACCGTTGACGCGGAAAAGTTTATCGCGGCCGTGCTGCGGGAGCGGTTTGATTATACAGAGTGGCAGCGCACCCGTTTTGACGATGAGGGGCTGGAAAGGCTCAACGCCTCAGCCATGGCCTGGGCGGCGGAGCATGAGGCAAAGGCAGCTACGGAATAGTCACCAGCGGGGAGAAAACGACCGTGAGCCCGATGCACGAAGCGGATATCGAGGAACTCGCGCTGGAGCGCCTGGAGGCGCTTGGCTATGCCCGCTATTTCGGGCCGGATATTGCGCCGGACGGGACAACGCCCTTGCGCGCCTCCCTGGCAAGCCCCATTCTGGAAGGCGTGCTGCAGGAGGCCGTGGACCGGCTCAACCCGCATATTCCCGCCGCAGCCCGGCAGGAAGCCGTGCGCCGGGTGCTCCGCGTGTCCGGCCCGGACCTCATCTCCACCAACGAGGCGTTTCACCAGCTTCTCACGCGGGACGTGACCGTCAGCTACCAGAAAGACGGCGCGGAGCGCGGCGACAAGGTGTGGCTGGTGGATTTCAACACGCCGGAGAACAACGAGTTCACGGCGGTCAACCAGTTCACCTTTGTTGAAGGGAATGTGAACAAGCGGCCGGACGTGGTGCTGTTTGTCAACGGGCTGCCGCTGGTAGTCATTGAGCTGAAGAATCCGGCGAGCGAATCCGCCACCCTCACGAGCGCCTATCAGCAGTTGCAGACCTACAAGCAGGTCATCCCGTCGCTCCTTGCCTACAACGGGCTGCTGGTCATTTCGGACGGGCTGGAGGCCAGGGCCGGTTCGCTTTCCGCCGGGTATTCGCGCTTTTCCGCATGGAAAAGCGAGGACGGCTCCAAAGAAGCGCCGCGCCTGAAAAGCCAGCTTGAGGTGCTCATCAACGGTATGTTGAACAAGGCGACCCTGCTGGACCTCATCCGCTTTTTCACGGTGTTTGAAAAGATGAAAACGGAGGATGCGCAGGGGCTGGCCAGCGTGGAGACCGTGAAAAAGATCGCCGCCTATCACCAGTACTATGCGGTGAACAAGGCTGTGGCCTCAACGCTGGAGGCGGCGCGGCGCAACGACGCGGGGCGCGGCAAGGGCGGCGTTGTCTGGCACACGCAGGGGAGCGGCAAGTCGCTTTCCATGGTGTTCTTTTCCGGCAAGATCGTTTCACTGCTGAATAATCCCACGATTGTGGTGCTGACGGACAGGAACGACCTTGACGACCAGCTTTTCGACACTTTCGCCGCATCGGCCCAGCTTTTGGGGCAGGAGCCGAAACAGGCGGAAAGCAGGGAAGACCTCAAGACGCTGCTCAAGGTGGCCTCCGGCGGCATCGTGTTTTCCACCATGCAGAAATTCCTGCCCGAAGACGGAAATACGCATGAGCTGCTGTCCGACCGGCGCAATATCGTGGTCATCACGGACGAGGCGCACCGCACCCAATACGGCTTCAAGGCGCGCGAGGCCAATGTGCGCGACAGCGAGGGAAAGGTCATCGGCAAGAAAACCGTCTATGGCCTTGCCAAATATCTGCGCGACGCCCTGCCCAACGCCACCTATCTCGGCTTTACCGGCACGCCCATTGAAAAGAAGGATGCCAATACCCGCGCGGTTTTCGGCGACTACATAGATATTTACGACATTGCCCGCGCCGTGGAAGACAAGGCCACGGTGCCCATTTATTACGAAAGCCGCATGGCGAAGATAGAACTGCCGGAGGAGGGCAGGCGGCTCATTAGTGAGCTGGACGAGGAATTGGAGGAGGGGGACGCGGAACAGGCGGACAAGGCCCGCAGCAGGCGCGCGCGGCTGGAGGCGCTCATCGGCAGCGAGAAACGCCTGGCCACCATTGCGCGGGATATTGTGGAGCATTTCGAGGCGCGGCAGGCCGTCCTCTCCGGCAAGGGGCTTATCGTGTGCATGTCGCGGCCCATCGCCGCCGCTCTCTATGGGCAAATCATTGCCCTGCGGCCCGATTGGCACGATGACGACCTGAAAAAGGGCGCGATCAAGGTGGTGATGACGGCCAGTTCCGCCGACGGGCCGGAGCTGGCGAAGTTTCACACCACCAAGGGGGAACGCCAGAAACTGGCCGCGCGGATGAAAGACCCGGACGACCCGCTGCGGCTGGTCATTGTCTGCGACATGTGGCTCACCGGCTTTGATGTGCCCTGCCTGCACACCATGTATCTGGACAAGCCCATGAAGGGGCATACGCTCATGCAGGCCATTGCGCGCGTCAACCGCGTCTTTGGGGACAAGCCCGGCGGCCTCGTGGTGGACTACCTGGGCATCGCCGCTGACCTGAAAAGGGCGCTCGCCTTTTATGGTGAGGCCGGGGGCCAGGGAGATCCGGCCCAGACGCAGGAGCAGGCCGTGGACATCATGCTGGAGAAGCTGGAGGTCACGGCGGCGCTGCTGCATGGTTTTCCGTATCAGGAATATTTCACGGCCGATACGTCCCGCAAGCTGGCAATCATTCTTGAGACCGAGGAGTTTATTCTCGGGCTGGAGAACGGGAAAAAGCGGTTTATGGACGCGGTGACGGCCCTTGACGCGGCCTATGCTTTGGCGGTGCCTCACCCGCAGGCGATGGCGCGTGCGAGGGAGGTTTCCTTTTTTAAGGATGTGAAGGCGCGGCTCGCCAAGTTTGACGGCGGGGGCGACGGTGCCCGAAGCAGCGCGGAGATGGAAAGCGCCATCAAGCAGGTCATCGACAAGGCGCTGGTTTCCGACCAGGTGATTGATGTCTTTGACGCGGCGGGCATCAAGAAGCCAGATATTTCCATCCTTTCCGACGAGTTCCTGCTGGAAATGAAGAACATGCCGCACAGGAACATCGCGCTGGAGGTGCTCAAGAAGCTCCTCAATGACGAATTGCGGGCGCGCTCGCGGAAGAACCTGCTGCAAAGCAAGAAGCTCCTGGAATTGCTGGACGGGGCGCTCAAGCGCTATCACAACAGGATCATCACCGCCGCCGAGGTCATTGACGAAATCATCAACATCGGCAAGCAGGTGCGCGAGTCCGACAAGGAGGCCGGGGAGCTGGGCCTCACCGATTATGAGTACGCCTTTTACATGGCCGTGGCCGACAATGACTCCGCCCGCGAACTCATGGGCAAGGACAAATTGCGCGAGCTTGCCGTGGTGCTAACTGATAAAGTGCGCGCCAACGCCTCTCTTGATTGGAACATCAAGGAGGATGTGCAGGCGCATTTGCGGGTCATCATCAGGCGCACCTTGCGGAAATATGGCTACCCGCCGGATATGCAGGAGCTGGCTACCGAAACGGTGATGAAGCAGGCCGAGTTGATGGCGGAGGGTATGAATCAAATATAAAATATGTGAGATGGCAATAAATTTCTTGGCATTCTATTTTAACTTGAACGGAATGCTACTTTGGGTCTTGTCTTCCATTTCTGGATGATTATCTAAAATTTATTAGAGAGGAATGTGTCAATCGTTTTATGGTGTACCTCTTCTAAATTCAGGAGGATAGTCATGGCTAATGGAAAGACAAGAAAGGTTGGTAGGGATGCTGGGAATGGACAGTTTATACCCCTCAAAGAAGCTAAAAAAAGGCCGGGGACGACTGTGATTGAAACTGTCCCCGTGCCAGACAAAAAGAAGAAAAATAATTTGGAGGGCATAGTCCTTCTGCAGATAGGAGGGGAGAGTTTTCCATCCTTTTAGTGTCGATGCCCCGGCTTTGCCGAGGCACCGCAGCTTAAACATCGCAAGCTTGGTTTCGGAGGAGCTTCCAATTAGGGTCTCATTTTGAGCCGTGGCTACCTGCCAGTATGGTAAGACGGATTTATGATTCTGAGAATTAACTATTTGATAACCATGTTGAATATTTAGTGAAAAATATTTCATTTAGGTTCTTGATATGAGAATTGAACTGATAACATATCATCCCAACATCAATTTTAACCTCAATAACCATTTGAATTTATTAGTCTTGAGTTCCCATTTACAGACTGCAAACTCAAAGAAATTTTTTCAATAAGTCCAGCAGGCTATCCATAAAAAACAGTTGACGGTACTCGGAACGGTATTTACAAACGCCCTCCACATGGTTTAGTTTTGATTCCAGTGCGATAGGTCTTGCGATTTGGTCTCCCCTTCGCACCAGAAAGACGTCCAAAATAGTCCATAGAAGGCCGAAATCACTGGAAAAACGTGGTTTCGGCCTTCTCTTTTTGTCCAGCAAAATCCAAGTACCCACGTGGACACCCTCAAAAATCGTTGGTAAATCTACGGGTACCAATACCACCACGCCATTTCGGTAGGGCGAAATACCAGCTTCATAAAAATCTTCTTTGAATTCAAAAGGATGGAGGTGAATTTTTCTGGTTTTCGCCGCACACTTCTGGACTATTTTGGAGGGTACCAACATGAAGCTTTCGGATGCCTCTGTGCGCACCGCCAAGGCCAACGGCAAGGTGCAAAAACTCTCTGACGGCGGCGGCCTCTAGCTGCATGTCACGGAGAAAGGCAGCAAATTATGGCGCATGGCCTACCGCTTTGAGGGCAAGCAGAAATTATTGAGCTTCGGGGCGTATCCGGCCGTCTCGCTGAAGGATGCGCGCCAACGGCGCGACGCCGCCAGAGAGTTGCTCGCCAAGGGCATTGACCCGGGTGAGGAGAAAAAGCAGGCCAGGGAAGCCAAGCCCGCTCAAGAGCGGGAGGAGCGGGATACCTTCGAGCATGTGGCGCGGGAATGGTTCGCCAAGCACGGGCCGACGCTTTCCGAAAAACACGCGCAGAAGTTGCAGCGCTACTTGGAAAATATTCTTTTCCCGGCCATTGGGGCCAAGCCCGTCACGCAACTTGAGCCAGCGGACTTTCTGCGGGTTGTTGAACCTTCGGAGCGCCTCGGCCACAATGAAACCGCCCATAAGCTCATGCGCCTGTGCGGGCAGGTGACGCGCTATGCCCGCATCACTGGCCGCGTCAAATACGATGTGGCCGCAGGGCTCACCGAAGCCCTGACCCCTGTGAAGCGGACGCATTTCGCCGCCGTTATCCTCCCGGACGACATCGGGCAGCTTTTACGGGATATTGACGCCTATGTGGGCTATACCTCGGTTGTCTATTGCCTGAAAATCCTGCCATATGTGTTCACGCGGCCTTCGGAATTGCGGCTTGCCCACTGGAATGAATTTGACGTTAAAAAAGCCACATGGGTCATTCCTGCTTCGCGCATGAAGATGCGGCGCGAGCATGTTGTGCCGCTCTCCAGGCAGGTGCTGGCCCTGTTGAACGAGCTTCACGCCTTTACGGGCAATGGCGACTTGGTTTTTCCCAGCGCCCGCGCGCGGGTCGCGCCCATCAGCGATGCCGCACCTTTGGCGGCTCTGCGGCGCATGGGCTACGGCAAGGACACCATGACCCTGCATGGCTTCAGGGCGATGGCAAGCACGCGCCTCAACGAGCTTGGCTTCCGCTCGGATGTGATTGAAGCACAGCTTGCCCACAAGGAGCCCGATACCGTGCGCCTGGCCTATAACCGCGCGGAGTATATGGATGAACGTCGGCAGCTCATGCAGCGCTGGTCTGACTATCTGGACGAGCTTCGCTCCGCCAAGGGCTAACGCAAATCAGAAAGTAGGGGAGTGATATTTGCGGGCAGGTATTCTTGCCGGGTGTCTGCCCGCAAATATCCGCATGGCCTGTATCCGTGTTGTCGGAAACCGGCGTTAGCGAGCTTCTTTCAACGCTTTCTTCATGAAAGCCGTCAAGATATATCTTGACATTTCATGATACCCTGCCATCGTCTGGATACAGGAGATCAACATGGAACAGGCTCAGAAAGAAAAAACGGCAAAGGTCAAATTCGCCACGCAGGCCGACCCGGTCGTGCTGCAAACCCTGAAAAGCATCGCGGCGAGCGAAGGTCGCCAGATTCAGGCCTTGGTGGATGAGGCCTTGCGCGACTATATCGAGCGCAAAACCGGGACTGCTCCCCGCAGGCATGTGATGGACGCGCTCAGGCACAGTATGGAGCAATACGACAGCCTGTATCGAGAGCTGGCCAAATGAGGGAGTACCCGACCCTGCACGAAGTTCTGGCTATCCACGCCGAAGTCATCAGGGCATACGGCGGCTCCACTGGCGTGCGCGACCCCGGAGCCATTGAAGCGGCGCTGTTTCGGCCGCAAAGCGGCTATTATGCGGACATCATCGAAGAAGCCGCCGCGCTTATGGAAAGCCTGCTCATCAATCATCCGTTTGTTGACGGCAACAAGCGGGCAGCCTTTGCCATCTGTCACGTCTTTCTGGACATCAACGGGTACCGCATGGATGCTGATACCCAATGGCTGTACGACAGAATTTTGCATTGGCTTGAAGAAAAAGACGGACGATTTGAGACCATGGTGCGGGATCTGCGCACCTGCGTCACCAAACGTTGAACCCAAAAACTATCTGCTTATGCACGGCCTCCTGAATCCTCTGCCGGAGACCTTTTTTGCAGCCAGCATTTTGCCCATACTCTTAAAAATTCACGCTGCCTGTTTTTAGATTGTCCGAACATGGTGTTTGCGCTATTTTTCCCTCCATGTTGGACCAGCAAAAAATATCCCTCGGCAGGGTGCGCCAAGCGTACGGACTGACCTCGAATGAGGTTGAAACCATCATTCAGGCACTGTGGCCTCATGCCGTTTTTCCCGTGGAGTTATGGCACAGAGCGCATGAAGCCTACTGGAAAGACTTCGCTGACAGCAATCAGACCATATATAATATAGGAATCCCCATTCTTCCGCAGCAATGTCTGTTAGACAAACGTCTCCATACCTATTTATTGGGATGTGATATTATGAATTTTTTTTCGGAAACTTTCGATGAATCTTCCCGTCAATCCATTGTATCAAGGGCTAAAATATATCCTTGAAGAAACATATGAGGAAATCGACACGATATTTCCAGAGGAACGGCAGAGTATGTTCGACTCATTGAGAAGGCTGGATACAGAAGACTTCGCGCGTCAATACGAAGCAGACTCGCCACTGCGTGAAAAAGCACTATTTGCCATACCCACATCAAGGTATCATTTTATTTCACAAATTTTTGGTGATACGATTTTGGTCAATCGGGAAGAGGCCATCAGATTTCTCCGCAGCTATCCCTTGCGCGTGGAAGTAAAAGGCATCACCCGTGCGCTTGTGGAGTCCATTCTCACGAAAACCACGCCAGAAATCCCCGTTCCTGAAGTCCCTAAATCACAGGCGGACTCCTGTGTGGTGGAGGAGGTGGAGGACGGCAGGCTCATCTTTCGGATTCCGGCGGCTGTCTGGAAGGGCAAGCCGGATCACGCTGTCCACGCTGCCATGAAAGACACCTATCCCCCTCCTGTGATCGCGCATGTGCTGTTCTACTGGTGCGCCCCAAAACCCGAAGCCGGGCACAAGACCAGGGCGGGCAGAAAAACGCGGCTCGGCCGTCTGTTCACCCAAAAAGAATACAGCGATCCTAAGTCGTACCGAAATTTATTTAATGTACTCCTTGAAGAAGCTGATACCTACACCATCATCGAAGGATGATTTTTGCGCTCCATTTTCCCGCATTTTCCCATTTTCCCGTCTATTTCCCGCCAAATTCCCTCACGGAAATCTTGCAGGGTGTGCCAGAACCTCCTGAAACCCAACAACCTTGAGGAGGTTTCCCATGGCTCAACGCAAACTGTCGCTCCCCGAATTCGGCTTTGTCCGGCTGCCCCAGATTCTGGCATATATCCCTGTCTGTGAAAGCGCATGGTGGGAGGGCTGCCGCACCGGCCGCTATCCCAAGCCCGTGAAGCTCGGCCCCCGTACCACGGCCTGGAGGGTAGAAGACATTAAAGAACTTATTGAACGTTTGGGTAAAGGCGAATGCAGTGGCAAGTAGCCCGTGCCGCCATGCGTAAGCGTGGACGCGGTAATTCTGCGTGACTTGCCGAGCGCCTATGCACAGCGGGTGTGGAGGTCGAGGCCGTTCTGGCTGACGACCTCCAGCCCTGCTGCGGCATAAATGACTAACCCCGGCGCAATGCTTGCGGCTCAAAACCTCATCCGTGTTTTTTGTTCAGCGCCATCCTCTCCCTCAACGCGCCGCCAAAGTTCCCGATACCGCGTATTTCGTTCCATCTCCCTATCACCGGCATAGCCAAAAGCATATGCTGCTGTCCGCTCGGCGTAGCGTTGCCAGTTACGGCCCGCTCGTCTTTCACGGATTGCCGGGGCGCAGGCGCGGATGGTTTCTTCCACCTCAGGCTGAGTGTGGCCGTTAGAGCGGAGGCGTAGGGCAATCATGGCGTCCACCCGTGAGAAGTCCTCGATGGTGATATGTTCCCTGATGTCCTCCCAATGCTTGAAATAGGCTTGCTGAAGACTGGCCGTCCCTTGAGCGGCTAGGCTGGGCAAGAGGTTTGCCTGTCGTTCCCTCTGCTGCTGGGCTGTGGTGAATGCCTGCTCAATCTTTCGCGCTTCTATCAAGGCTTTTTGGCACTCCTGCCGGACGGCATAACTCAAGCTGACGCGAGGGAAAGTTCCGTCCTCTCGCTTATGCTTTGGCTTGCGGTTCTCAAAGCCTGGGGCACGGTGCGGATGAACGGCCCCCGAAAGTTTCGGGTCGCCATAGCGCTTATTCAGAATGACGGTCAGCCTATTACTGATGTCACGGTCAAAAACCCCTTGAAACTTGGGAAACGTGAGGATGCACTGGCAATTGCCGGGCGAACTTTCCAGAAACACCGCGGGCTTGAAGCCGTCTTTCTGGAGCTGCAAGACCTTTTTGGGGCCCACATCGTCAATGAGGATATGGTGCTTCTGCTCGGACAAGGGGGTATAGTAGATATTTTCCCCACGTCTAGCCAGTTTCACGATTTCTGGCATCCGCCTGAGTAATTCTTCTGCAGTGAAACCACGGCTCTCCCCGTTCAGCTTGTCCAGGATCATCACCTTCTTCTCACCGTTTGCGCCCATTTTAATGGCCGTTACCCGGTAGCACTCAGCATTGACGGCTTTCGCATACTCCATGAACAGTTTGGCCTGTGGCAATGACGCGGCTTCCGTGGATAGGGGGACGGGGGTGTGTCTGCCCTTTCCTGTGGCCTCATAGGCAACAGCATGAAGTGGATGGAACGGTCTGCCATGGGTTTTCAGCCAGTCAGAAAACCGTTTTATCCTTCTGCTCGGCAACTCTGCTCTCAAGCTGGCCCGTAGCTCTCTCAACTGCTGGACATGTTCGAGTTTCAGGCAATGGCGACCGATATTTAAAAAAGGTACTCCATATTTGGCAATCCTGGCCAGCTTTTCCTGGCGTTCCTTGGCCTGTTGTTCTTTGAGGCGGTTCACTTCATCTCTGACTTTTTCCTCAAGTTCCTTCTTGGCTTCCCTCTCGGCCTTTAACGCGCTTCGGTACATCTCCCATGCGGGCCGCAAGGCCGGATAGAGCGGCTCAGGCGCGGGACTGGGGGCTCCGTCCTCGTACGCTCCGGCCACAAATTCGCCCAGCCGTTTGCATAGCTTTCCCATGCTGAACGCGCGATCAATCGAAGATGCCTTGACCGCTTGTTCTCCGACCCAAATGATTGCGCCTGAACCTTTCTTCTCAAAACGCAGCCCTGCCTGTTTCAAAGCGGCGTGTAGTTCGGCCCATGACTCTGCGTTCTTGATGAGTTTGTGGGCGCGTTTCTGGGCAATCCTTTGGGCGGATTTTTCGCCGGTCGCCCGCTCAAAATCTTGGGCTTTCGAGGTTGGCTTTACGCTGGGGCCAAGGATTTTTCTTTCGGCCAACTCACCGTCTTCCGTGTACACATATGGTGCGTTCGCCAGCTCCGACCATCCCTGCTTCTTCTCGATGTACGCCTTGATTTTGTGGGCCTCTCTGATGTCAAAACCGTTGTTGGTGCGCACCACTTTTAAGGTTTCAGGATGTACCCGATTAACGGCAATATGCACATGATAATTCCTCGTATCGCAATGGAGCCCATAGATGGCCTGATGGTCTTTCAACCCCATTTTTTCCAAGAAAATATCCACCAATTTATCAACCTGAGTGCGCGTGGGCTGCTCACCTTCTGGCCAGGAAAATACCCAGTGATTGACCGGCATTTTGCTCCTGACGGTCTCTCTTGCCAGAGCGATCATCTCAAGTTTTTGCGCCGTATGGGTGTCGGTTATAAAATTACGGCCTCCCGCATGTTCGATTTTTTCGCCTCGATTTCTCACCGAGGGATTACGGATATAGTCCACCAAGTCGGCGATCTGCCATTCCTTGGGCTTGGTGTTTTTTGTGTACTTAATTTTCTTGACTATCATTGAACAGCAGACCTCGTTCTTCACGGATTACCCATAACCTTCTGGCCGACCTCACCATGCCTTTTGCCTTTCGCCTTTCGGGTGCGAGAAGCGGAGCGCCGAGCGCCCTTGGGGAGTCAAGAGGGGCGTGCCCCTTTTGCAAGATGACACCAGGGCGTAGCACTGGTGTCATCTTGCCACGAAGAACCCCCGACGTGCAGTGGTAGTTTGACAGGGGTGGGAATTTTTTGGTTATGCTCGCCCTCAATCTTTGAAAAAGGGGACGTAGCTGTGGGAAAAATCGGAAGGATCAGACCAGAGCAACTGAGGTCTGCCCGGAGGCTTTTAAGGGAATTACCGGTGAAGGATACTCGCTGCTTCCGCGAGGAGGCTGCAGCATTTCTTGAGAAGGATCTCAAGCGGGCTTTCAGGAAAGGCTACACTCCAAAAGAGCTATGTGTCCTTTTGAAAAAGGCGGCCATAATCATCCCGGAACCACTGATTGCCCGCTATCAGGAACTCGTAGAGGAGAATAGGAAAACAGGGTTTTTGTCCCTGAGAGAATACTTGGGCCGGACGTGAGAAATTATCCTGCCCCCCATCGGCAAACGGCGAATACCACGGCGGCAAGAGGCATCACACCCTCAGCTGAAAATGAGGTGGCAGCCGGGTCGAAAACTGAACCGATACGGTATTGGGAATACATACTAATCGGTGAACTCAAAAAGGAAAAACGCGAAGAAAGAGCCCGCTATCCACTTCCGTGGGAAGCAAAGAAAGCGAGGAAAAAGGTGACAGATTCCTCACACAGATTTGGTGCCATGTGAAGCCGGTTATCATGGGAGAACAAAAAATGGCAATTGCCATGGAGTAACCCAACCAATCCAACAAGAATGGAGCAAAATTCTGCCACCATCCCATGGGACAAGAAGTTGAAACCCGGAAATTTTCTTGATATTTTCAAGAACTCGCAACAGCCTTTCTCCCCAGGAGTTTCCCCCCATGCCCGACAACAAAAAAGAGCAGGAGCGCGCGGAGCTGCACCGCGTCATCTGGAATATCGCCAACGACCTGCGCGGCAGCGTGGATGGCTGGGATTTCAAGCAATATGTCCTGGGGATGCTCTTTTACCGCTATATCTCCGAAAACCTGACCGCCTATCTCAACGCCCGCATGGCCGAGCTTGGTCACAAAGATTTCGACTACGCCAACATGTCGGACGCCGAGGCCGAAGCCGCCCGCGAGGAGATGGTCGGCACCAAGGGTTTTTTCATCCTGCCGAGCGAGCTTTTCGTCAATGTCTGCCGCAACGCGGCCCAGGACGACAATCTCAACGAAACGCTGGAAAAGACCTTCCGCCATATCGAGCAATCCGCCGTGGGCTCCGAAAGCGAGGACAATTTTCGCGGCCTGTTCGACGACATGGACGTGAACAGCAAGAAGCTCGGCGACACGGTGGCCAAGCGCAACGAAAAGCTGGTGCGCCTGCTCCACGGCGTTCAGGACATGAAGCTCGGCAACTATCAGGACAACACCATCGACGCCTTTGGCGACGCCTATGAATTTCTTATGGGCATGTACGCCTCCAACGCGGGCAAGAGCGGCGGCGAATACTACACGCCGCAGGAGGTCTCCGAGCTGCTGGCCCGCATCGCCACCGCCGGCAAGACCTCGGTCAACAAGGTCTATGATCCGGCCTGCGGCTCCGGCTCGCTCCTGCTCAAGTTCGCCAAAATCCTCGGCGTGGAGAACGTGCGCGACGGCTTCTTCGGGCAGGAGGTGAACATCACCACCTACAACCTTTGCCGCATCAACATGTTCCTGCATGATGTGGGCTACGACAAGTTTGACATCGCCCTGGGCGACACCCTCACCGAGCCGCAGCACTGGAACGACGAGCCCTTTGAGGCCATCGTTTCCAATCCCCCCTATTCCATCAAGTGGGCCGGGGAGGACAATCCCGTGCTCATCAATGACCCGCGCTACGCCCAGGCCGGAGTGCTCGCCCCAAAGTCCAAGGCCGACCTCGCCTTCATCATGCACGCGCTTTCGTGGCTCTCCACGGACGGCACGGCGGCCATTGTCTGCTTCCCCGGCGTCATGTACCGGGGCGGCAAGGAAGGCAAGATCCGCAAATACCTCATAGACAACAACTATGTGGATTGCGTCATCCAGTTGCCCGCCAACCTCTTTTTCGGCACCACCATCGCCACCTGCATCATGGTGCTGAAAAAATCCAAGCGGGACAATACCGTGCTGTTCATCGACGCATCCGCCGAATGCGTCAAGGTGACCAACTCCAACAAGCTGACCGAAGCCAATACGGAAAAAATTCTCGACGCCTACGTCAAGCGGCAGGACGTGCCGCACTTCGCCCGCGTGGTCAAGAGCCGCGAAATCGAGGAGCAGGGCTATAATCTCTCGGTCAGCGCCTATGTGGAGCAGGAGGACACGCGCGAGGCCATCGACATCCGCCGCCTGAACGCGGAAATTGCGGAAATCGTGGCCCGGCAGCAGGTGCTCCGCGCTGAAATCGACAAAATCGTGGCCGAAATCGAGGGCTAGGGGAGCGGGGCATGGATATTGACGCGGCCAGCTTGGAAAACGCCCTGCGCCTTTTTGAAAGCGGCGACATCGACCGCATGGAAGTGGGCACAACCAGGGGGCTGCAACAGATCCACGCCTATCTGTTCGACGGGCTCTACGACTTCGCCGGGCAACTGCGCGAGGTCAACCTCTCCAAGGGCAATTTCCGCTTTGCCAACTGCCTGTACCTGAAAGAAATCCTGCCCGTCATCGAGAAAATGCCGGAATCGACCTTCGAGGAGATCATCGCCAAGTATGTGGAGATGAACATCGCCCATCCCTTCAGGGAAGGGAACGGCCGCGCCACCCGCATCTGGCTGGACATGATGCTCAAACGGAGCCTCCGGCGCGTGGTGGACTGGCAGCACATAAGCCGGGAGGCGTACTTGCAGGCCATGGAGCGCAGCCCGGTCAATGACCTGGAATTGCGCGCGCTGCTGGAGCCCCAGTTGACGGACAAAATCAACGACCGCGAAGTGATTTTCAAGGGTATTGAACAATCATATTTTTATGAAGGGTACAAGAAATGAGCCGGCTTGAGGAGTTGATGGCGGAGCTATGCCCGGATGGGGTGCCTTACAAGTGTCTTTCAGAGATATTAACCATCAAAAATGGTAAAGATTATAAGGAATTTAATAGAGGCCCATTTCCTGTTTATGGATCTGGAGGAATTATAGCATATATTGATACCTTTGTTTACGACAAACCCTCAGTCTTACTCCCAAGAAAAGGTTCCATTGAAAAATTATACTATGTTGATATTCCTTTCTGGACAGTGGATACTATATTTTATACAGTAATAAATAGAAATATTGTAATAGAAAAATATGTCTTTTATGCACTACAAGTCCAACATATTGAAAAATTGAATACAGGTGGTGGTGTGCCAAGCTTGACTCAATCAGTCCTAAATAAAGTGATGATTCCAGTTCCCCCTTTGCCAATACAAGAAGAAATCGTCCGGATACTTAATACATTTTCAGAGCTTACGGCAGAGCTTACGGCAGAGCTTACCAAGAGAAAGGAGCAATGTCAATATTACAATGAATCTCTTTTGGATTTTGGCTTACCAGATAAAGTATCACGTGAAAATAGTAAATGTGCACAATGGCGATTCCTTAGAGATTTAGCAGATATAGGAACTGGAAATAGTAATACCAATGAAGAATTAGATGATGGGACTTACCCTTTTTATGTTCGCTCCCAAGAGGTTCGTAGAAAAAATAATTGGGAATATGATGAAACTGCGATTATCACAGCAGGAGATGGCGTGGGAGTGGGAAAAGTATTTCATTTCGCGGAAGGGAAATATGCGCTTCACCAACGCGCCTACCGTATCCACATTACTGACAAAGCGCTCCTGCCGAAGTTCTTTTATTACTATATGAAATGTAATTTTCTTACATATATTACTAAAAATGCGGTTCACGCATCAGTGACATCAATACGCCGTCATATGCTCGATAATTTTCCTGTTCCTATTCCTCCGCTCGAAGAACAGGCCCGCATCGTCGCCATCCTCGACCGCTTTGACACGCTGTGCAACGACCTCACCAGCGGCCTCCCGGCGGAAATCGAGGCTCGCAAAAAGCAGTATGAATACTACCGGGACAAGCTCCTGACCTTCAAGGAAGCCGCGCAATGACCAAGTTCAACATGGTGGCCCAATGCCCGGAATCCACCGTGGTGGCGGAATATACGCCGTCCGAGGTGCGCTCGGATTCGTACCAGAGCGAGGCCGAGCTGGAAAAGTGCTTCATCCGCCAGTTGGAATCCCAAGGCTACGAATACCTGCCCATCCATAAGGAAGCCGACCTCATCGCCAATTTGCGGCGCCAGTTGGAGCTAGTCAACGACTACCACTTCACGGACAGCGAGTGGAAGACGTTTTTCCGCCAGCATCTCGCCAATGCCAATGAAGGCATTGTGGAAAAAACGCGCCGCCTCCAGGTGGAGGGCGTCATCAACCTCACGCGGGATGACGGAAGCACCAAGAACATCACCCTGCTGGACAAGAAAAATATCCACAACAACCGGCTTCAGGTCATCAACCAGTATGAGGAGGGGGAGGGGGCGCACGCGGCCCGCTATGACGTGACCATCCTGGTCAACGGCTTTCCCATGGTGCATGTGGAGCTCAAGCGCCGGGGCGTGGCCATCCGCGAGGCCTTCAACCAGATCAAGCGTTACCAGCGCGACAGCTTTTGGGCGGCCTCGGGCCTGTTTGAATATGTGCAGGTCTTCGTCATCTCCAACGGCACGCACACCAAGTATTACTCCAATACGACGCGCGAGGCGCACCTGAAGGAGCAGGCCGCCGGGGGCAGGCGCAGGAGCAAGAAGACCAGCAACTCCTTTGAGTTCACGTCCTACTGGGCGGACGGCAACAATACCATTATTTCCGACCTTGTTGACTTCACCAAGACTTTTTTTGCCAAGCATACCCTGCTCAATATCCTCACTCGCTTCTGCGTATTCACCACCGAGGAATTGCTGCTCGTCATGCGGCCGTACCAGATCACGGCCACGGAGCGCATTCTCCAGCGCATCGAGATCGCTAACAACTACAAAAAGTCCGGGACGCTCGAAGGCGGCGGCTATATCTGGCACACCACGGGCTCCGGCAAGACCTTGACCTCGTTCAAGACGGCGCAGCTTGCCACGAAACTCCCCTATGTGGACAAGGTGCTGTTCGTGGTGGACAGGCGCGACCTCGATTACCAGACCATCAAGGAATATGACCGCTTTGAAAAGGGCGCGGCCAACGGCAATAATTCGGTAACGGTGCTGACAAAGCAACTGAGCGACCCGGACAGCCGCATCATTATCACCACCATCCAGAAGCTCGGCATCTTCATTAGCCGCAATCCGGGACACCCCATTTTCCAGAAGCGCGTGGTGCTGGTGTTTGACGAGTGCCACCGCTCCCAGTTCGGCGACCTGCACATGGCCATCGTAAAGGCGTTCAAGAACTATCACTTGTTCGGCTTCACGGGCACGCCCATTTTTGCGGTCAATTCGGGGCAGGGCGGCAATCCGCTGCTGAAAACCACGGAACAGGCCTTCGGCGACAAGCTCCACACCTACACCATCGTCAACGCCATCAATGACGGCAACGTGCTGCCCTTCCGTATTGATTATATCAACACGGTGAAAATGGCCGACGGCGTGAAAGATTACAAGGTACAGGCCATTGACAGCGAAAAGGCGCTGGTCGCGCCGGAGCGCGTGGCAGGAGTGGTGGATTATATCATCGAGCATTTTGACCAAAAGACCAAGCGCAACAGCTTTTACTCGCTCGAAGGGAAGCGGCTGGCCGGCTTCAACTCCATTCTGGCGGTGAGTTCCATTCCCATGGCCATGGCGTATTACAAGGAACTCAAGAAGCAACTGGCCGAGCGGCGGAAAAACCTGAATATAGCCACTATTTTCAGCTATAACCCCAATGAGGCGGACCCGGAGGACACGAGCTTCGATACCGAGAGCCTGGACTCGACTTCGCGCGATTTTCTGGACGCGGCCATTGACGACTATAACAAGACCTTCAACACCAATTATGACACTTCGGGAGACAAGTTCCAAAATTACTACAAGGACTTGTCGCTGCGGATGAAGAAACGGGAGATCGACCTGCTGGTGGTGGTCAACATGTTCCTCACAGGCTTTGACGCCACCACGCTCAATACCCTGTGGGTGGACAAGAATCTGCGGCATCACAGCCTGATTCAGGCGTATTCGCGCACCAACCGCATCCTCAATTCGGTCAAGACCTTCGGCAATATCGTTTGCTTCCGCGACTTGCAGCAGGAGACGGACGAAGCCATCGCCCTGTTTGGCGACAAGGACGCGGGCGGCGTTGTCCTGCTCAAGACCTATGCCGACTATTACAACGGCTTTGACGAGGAAAAGCCGGATGGCAGCGTGAAGCACTCGGAGGGCTACAGCGAGCTGATAGCCAAGCTGCTGGCGGCCTTTCCCGATGAAGGGGCCATCGTTGGCGAACAGTTGGAAAAGGAGTTCATCGTCCTGTTCGGCCATATTCTGCGGCTGCGGAATATCCTGACGGCGTTTGATGACTTCAAGGGCAATGAAATCCTGACGCCGCGCCAACTTCAGGATTACCAGAGCATCTACCTCGACCTGTACCAGAAACACCGGCAGGGCAAGGTCGAGAAGGAAGACATCAATTCCGATATTATTTTTGAAATGGAACTCGTGCGGCAGGTGGAAATCAATATTGACTATATCCTCATGCTGGTTGAAAAATATCGGGAAACGCATTGCAAGGACAAGACTATTCTGGCCTCCATTAACTCGGCGGTCAATTCGAGCATTGAGCTTCGCAGCAAGAAGGAACTGATTGAGGGCTTCATTGAAAATATCAATGTGGCCGCTACCGTTGCCGAGGAATGGCAGCGCTATGTCCGCGAACGGAAGGAAGCTGACTTGGACGCGCTCATCACACAAGACCACCTGAAGCCGGAGGAAACCCGAAAATTCCTGGAGAGCGCCTTCCAGAGTGGGGAGTTGAAAACCTTGGGCGAAGGTATCCAGAAAATCATGCCTCCGACAAATCCTTTTGATAAGTCGAGCAGCGAAAAGAAGAAGGGAAGTATTGAGCGGTTGAAGGCATTTTTTGAGAAGTATATAGGGCTTGTCTAAATCTTTAGTTTCAGATTAACTGTCGGTGGGAATTGCTATGGAACGGGTCAATGGGTTAGTTATTAAGCTCCAAAAGTCGCGTATAAAACTATTAAATGACCTATCTTCTGATAATCTTATTTTCTCAGAGCCTGTTCCATGGTTTACACATGGAAACAAAACACCTCTTTTGTGTTTTGTATTTGATTCAGACTATATGACGCACATTTCTTTGGGCAATGCAGGTAAAATGGCGGGGACAAACCTTAGAAGGGTAAATCTATATCACGTTGTAAAACTCAATCACCCTATAAGTATTGATAAAATTATCGAAGGAGTTAAGAGAACTACCAAAAACTATTTGTGTGAACCCTGAAAGAAGGTGGAATTCTGACAAAAGCGAGTCTTAACCATATTATACAAATTTTATTAGAAATAGATTCAGATACTTATCAACTCCTTTTTCGCTTTACTGAATCTTTTGAATCATTAATTAATAAATTTTCTAAGCAGGTGAAGATGAACCTTGCGTTACAGAAAGAAGCTTTACTAACGGCTTTTTTATTAGCAGGACAAGATTTTGATAAAACGATAATCCAGCAATGGGTACCCTCACAAAAACCATCTTGCTTTCTTGATGGATTAGAAGTGCAAAGGAGTGAAGAAAGTCAAGTCATTATGAATGATTTTCAAAAATTACCAGGATTTAGCGCGCTTTCTGGAAAATTCAAAGGGACTGCAATATTTTTATCACCATCTGAAAAGATGACAGTTATTTATGCTGATAAATTACCCTTAGAGCAGCTTACAGGAGCTGACTTAATATACTATAATGAAACATATAATAGTTTTGTTTTTGTTCAGTATAAAATGCTAGACGGTAAGTATTACAGACCTGATAAAAATTTATATACCGAGATTAGCCGAATGGAGGAGTTAATAGCTGGGTGGGACCAAACCGGCCCAAGCTCTTGTGCTGACTTTAGACTACACAGCAATCCATTTTTCTTAAAACTTTGTCCGCGTGTGGACTTCGCTCCTGAGTCCCTATCTCTTAGTCAGGGAATGTATCTGCCTTTGGAATATTGGAAAATTCTTGATTCATCCAAACAAATAGTCGGCACACATGGCGGTAAAAGAGTCAGCTTTGATAATGTTGGTAGATATCTTTCCAATACAGAATTCGCAGTACTTGTTGCAAAAGGATGGGTTGGGAGTGATCCTAAGCTATCAATACATCTTGGCGAGCTTATTAAATTAACTATTAGCAGGGGACGTACTATTGTCTACGCAGTGAAACAAAGATGTACATAGTAAGCTTTTCCCTAGTTATAATCTATATCCACTCAAAATTTTTTACTACTGAAAACTTGTATCCATAATTACTAATAGGTATTCTGCGAAGTTACGCAGACTCTGGTCAATTCCTCCAATAAAAGTTCTAATATTCTTTGCTGGTGATCTCCTCACCCGTATAATTCGACCGCAAATTGCACCTTCTTCGCGAAGGAGGCCAGAAGCTTTTTCTCTACGTCGCCGGTCAGCTGGTTCACGGACAAGCATTATTCGTGAGTCTACATTTGAAACTACGCCTGTGCGACACTAACAAAAGTGTGTTCCTCAAGGAATTCCTAGTTCAGCTGTTGACAATTGCCTATTTTGCATATGCTTTATCTCGCGCCGCACGAATAAACATATCAAAGCTGATTTTACCCGTCGTATAGTCGCGAATGATTTCAATGCCTCGCCTAGTTGGCTCGTAGCCCTCGAACATATTTGACCCGATGGCAGATGCCGCGCTTTCCCAGGCTTCCAGAGAGGGGAAGGGCACATCCATAATGGTCAGGGCTTCGCGATCTATGGGGATGGGCATGTAGGGCATCCTTATGCTCCTTGGCGCTTGTCCTAAATCATATCAGGGGGAACTTGAGCCAGCAAGGGTGAGCAGACGGGAGGCATGGCTCTTACGTGCTAAATTCCGGTTATACGAAATAAAGCTGATAGAATCCTAATCCCCCTTTCGGGTGTACCAAACCCCACGGCCCTTGCCGTGCATGGCAAGTTGGCCGGCGGCTACCAGCTTTCGAAAATGCTCTTTGAGAGTATTGCGGCTTACGCCCGTCAGAGCGACCACATCCTTCAATGTCACACGTCCATGCTCACGAGAATAGTCCAGAATTTTGAGTGAAAGCTCGGGCAGAGCAGCCAGAGAAATATGCTCCTGCTCCATTTTTCTTTCGAGGCGCTTCATCTGTTGGTGCAAGGCCCTGAGAAAAAATAACAGCCACGGCTCCCAGTTCGGTGAATCCGTCCGGATGCTTGATTGAGTTTGCCGCAAAGCCAGGTAATACCCATCTTTGCTATTCTCGATAACACTTTCCAGTGAACTGTAGGGGATATAGGTGTATCCGCACCTTAGTAACAAAAGTGTGGTCAGAATGCGCGAGAGTCTGCCGTTACCGTCCTGGAAAGGATGAATTGCCAAAAACGATACGATAAAAATCCCTATGACGAGGAGAGGATGAAGGTCGCGCACCTCCAGCGCGGCATTAGCCCACTCCACAAGCTCCTGCATGAGCCGTGGCGTCTCAAAAGGCGTTGCCGTTTCTACGATAATGCCAATCTGTCGCCCTTGGGCATCAAAAGCGGCAACACTGTTGGGAGCATTTTTATATTGGCCCCTGTGGCGCTCGTCCTTATAACTGTGTCGCAGCAAATCTCGGTGAAGCTGGCGGATGTGGTTTTCTGTCAGGGGAATAAATTCCCACGATTGAAAAACCTGTTCCATGGTTTCCGCATACCCTGCCACCTCTTGTTCATCGCGCGTGGCAAAGGTCTGAATGGAAAGGTTGGCCAGAAGGTTTTCGACTTCCCGATCAGAAAGTTTCCCTCCTTCAATGCGCGTGGAGGAGCCGACGCTTTCGATGGTGGCCACCTTGCGTAGGGCAGTAAGGCGCTCCGGCGCCAGAGTGCCCAATGCCCTCCATGCGCCCTTGAATTCGTCAATTTGGGCGATGAGCCTGAGCATCTCCGAGGTGATGTGTAGATTATCAGCAGTAAGCATATCCAATAAATCATCCAAAAACATCCATTTGGTCAAGCCTAAAAATCCGCAGCATATGTCAGAGTATGTCCAGCCCCTGACAATGACCACGAGCATCAAAATGCGCGTCACGGTGGTTGCCGGTTCTCCGGTGTATGGTCAGCAACGGAGGGGAGTGTGGATTACTCTTGCGCAGTAGATTTAAAGGTGAAATACTGTAGACGTAGATGGACAAAAGTGGATTTTAAAATATAAATATGGTTGACAGGTATAGATAATAAGTACTATAATACTTTAAGTTTGATGGTACGGAAACTGGTATGAAAAATTTTTAATATTTTTTACATCAATTATATCAAATAGATACAAAAATAAAAGAGTCTCCCCTTCGCACCACTAGATAGTGCCAAAAGTTCCGAAGGGTCTAAAAAGCCTTACGGGACTTAGCGTTTGGGGCAACGGTAGGGTAAGCCGGCTGGCGCGAGAGAACGGGAGCAAACAAAAATAAGGGTATTGGGAACGGTATGTGCCGACATGGACGACATGAGGCTCGAAAAATCCGTCACCTTGAACTCCATTGGCGGCAGAAGATTTAAGCCCCCACCCAACTGTACGGTACCCGGAAATTTGGTGTACAACGAAATCTTGGGTACTCGCCGAGTCCTCCAGCACAAGCTACCACCGCATGGTTCAATAGGTGCCACCTGACTATTTTGCGCACGCCCGTGGGCGGAGGGGGAGAGTGCAAACGACGCCCAAAATGTGTCGCGAGGCTATCATCACTAGCCTGTCATTGCCGCATTATGCCAGCCCCTGCGACAAGGTGGCAGCATGAGGACCATTGCCAAGGTGCCCAAAACATATTAATATATGTGAACGATACTACGTGAATAGTGTAAACACTTATCAAGCTTTCTTAGACAGTAAAGCGATTGGCATTAATATTTTAAGGGATTTCACTGTGTATAATAAATTGTATGCTCATGCAAAAAGGTGAGAACTCTCCATCATCTGTCTCTTGCGAGATAGGCTAAAACAGTGGAACAAATCAGGTGACGTAATGGCTAAAAATACGCTTGAAAAGATACTCTATGGCAATGCCTGCATTTTGGCTGCCACTATTTTTTGGGGGGTCAATTATCCTTTTACAAAGGCATTAATTCCTGACTTTATGAGTTCGGAAGGAGTAGCCGCATTCAGAGTTCTGGGCGCCTGCCTGTTGTTCTGGCTCAGCTCTTTATTCATCAAGAATGATAAAATTGAAAAAAGAGATTTTATAAAAATTATTATCGGGGGCGCATTTGGGCTCTTTGGCTGTATTTATCTTTTTGTAATCGCCCTAAATTATGGGAGTGCTATCGATATAGCGATAATAATGACCTTACAGCCGGCATTTGTCATGCTCATAGAGGTTATTTTTTTACATCGCAGGCCTGACTTACCAGAGTATGCTGGGCTTGCCATTTCTTTTGTGGGGGCGGCCCTTGTGATTTTGACAGATCATACTGCAACAGTCCATGCGAATAACCTTTTGCTTGGAGATTTTTTTGCCGTCTGTGCTGGTGTGTGCTTTGCTATTTATCTGGTAATTTTGCAAAAGCCTACTCAAAAGTATAAGCCCATATCTCTCTTGCGCTGGGTATTTTTATTCGCGGCGCTCCCCGGCCTTTTTCTAGTGCCGGCCCTACCTGAAATGGCCATTTGGAAATCCGATATGGTGGTTCCTTGGCTTGAAATCGCGTTTATTGTTCTGTGCCCCACCTTTTTCGCATATCTTCTTGTGCAACCTGCCAGCAAGGCAATCGGATCTGTTCTTGTGGCACTTTACCAGTATCTGACACCTGTTGTGGCTGCTCTTGCGGCAATCTGGATGGGGGTCGATCACTTACGTTGGGCGCAGGCTGTAGCAATGCTGGTTATAATTGTGGGAATGCTCTTAACAAATTGGGGTAAATCTCGAAAAAATGCGTGATGTTACTCTGGGGCTGGGGTAATATCCCAGTTTGATATGGGCTCTTTCACGTGCTGCTGGGATAAAAGTCACAACAGCAGTGCTGTACGGCCGAGCCGTCTACGAATGACGCCGCCCAGGAAGCGCTGGACAGGGCGCAGGCCGACAACGCGCTGACGGAAGCGGCCGAGGCCTCCTCGCCCCGCTCATGGCCGAACTGGAGGCCGGTCTTTCCCCGGAGGCCCTTGAGGCGCGCCTGGGCGAACTCTATCCGCAGATGGACGCAAGCCAGCTTGCCGACATTCTGGCGCGCGCCCTGTTTGTGGCGGAAGTCTGGGGCCGCATCCATGCTCAATAAGCCCGGAGCCCGCCCGGGCGTGGACCTCTCCGTGGCCATGGGCCTGCCTCCGCGCGAGGCCATCCACTATTTCGAGAGCAAGGGCCTCAAGATTTCTTTCCGCTGGCAGGAAGTCTGGCGCGAGGCCCACGCCCGCAGCTTTACCGTGGCGGGCGTCACCCGCCTGGACCTTCTGGCCGACATCCAGCGCGCCACGGCGGACGCCATTGCCGAGGGGCAGACGGCCGCGCAGTTCCGCAAGGCGCTCACGGCCACGCTCAAGCGCAAGGGCTGGTGGGGCAAGGGCGAGATCAAGAACCCCGAGACCGGGGAGGTGCGCATCGGCGAGCGCGGCTCTCCGGCGCGCCTCAACCTCATTTACCGGCAAAATCTCCAGGGCGCCTACAACGCGGGCCGTTACCAGCAGCAGGAGGAATTTTCCCGGGCCGCGCCCTACTGGCGCTATATGGCGGTCATGGACGCGCGCACGCGGCCAAGCCACGCGGCCATGCACGGCCGCGTCTATCGGTGGGACGATCCAATCTGGGGCACGCTCTACCCGCCCAACGGCTGGAATTGCCGTTGCCGCGTGGAGACGCTTTCCGAGCGTGCCTTCCGGCGCGGCGGCTACACGCTGGAAAGCGGGGAGGGGGAAGAGGTCGAGAAAGGTGTGCCCATCCGCAACCCGCTGACAGGCACGCCGGAAATGCGGCCCGTCAAGGGCTGCAAGGTGGGTGACGGAAATGTCTTTTTTCCGGACGCCGGCTTTGACTACAATCCAGGCCAGACCTTTTTGCGGGACCTGAAGGCCAATATGCCGGAGCCGCCCCAGACGCAGGCAACGAACTGGAAGGCGCTCGGGCTTCCCCGCCTGCGGGACGTGCCCGTCGAAGAACGCCTGCCCATGCCCGCGCTCCTTCCTAAAGCCGCCACCAGAGAGGGGGCAGAGCAAATTCTGGCAACTGCCCTGGGCTTTACGGGGGCCGCGCGCTTGCTCACAGTTACGACGCCCCTGGGCAAGCGCACACTATGGCGCGATAAACTTGCTCATATAGTGATGAAGGAGGCGGATGCGAGGGAACGGTATGCCAACTTTGTGCTCCCCACACTCCACTCCCCCTATGAAATTTGGTTAAAGGAGCATGAGGACGGCAAGTTGAGGGAAAACTATGTGGGGCTTTTCCAAACGGGGAAAAATGCCTTTCTTGTGGTGATACGCATAAATCGTGATGGCTCGCTGCTGTGGAATATGATGCAGCGGGACATCAAGGGGCTGGACAGCATGAGGTGCGGCTGGCTGGTTTTTAAAAAGAAAAGCTGACGTGCGGTCAGTCACCAGAGCCAACTTGACGGCATTGCTCCAGTCTTTCAGGCAGATATGGCCCCGTCAGGCATCTGCTTTCGCGCACACGTCAGCCTTCTTTAAAAAAGAGAATAAGCATGGTCACTATCAAAGTCAATCTGGATACCCGGGAACTGCGGGACGCCCTGGGGCGTGTGGTCGATGCCATGCAGGATACCACGCCCCTCACGCGGGACCTGGCGCAGGTTATGGCCGAGGCCACGGACCGCGCCTTTGAAAGCGAAACCGACCCCGTCACTGGCGCAAAATGGGTGAAGCTCAACCCGGACTATGAGGCGCAGCTTTCCCCGCGCGGGTTCACTGGCACCATGCTCCAGCGGCACGGCCACCTCAAGAGCAGCATCCGGCTCGAGGCCGGCCACCTCTACGCCCGCATCGGGAGCAACCTGCTCTACGCGGCCATCCATCAATTCGGGGGCATCACGCGCCCGCATATCATTCGCCCCAAAGACAAGAGGGCGCTGGCCTTCCGGCGGAATGGCAAACTCTACCTGCGGGGCAAGGTCTGCCACCCCGGCAGCGAGATACCGCGCCGCCGCTTCCTGGGCATTGGCCCGCAAGACCGACAGGACATGAAAGAGATCATCGTGGACTACCTGCGGGAGGCGTTTTCCGCAAAGAAATAAAATCGCCCCTGCGCCGCGTTTTGGCCCTCGCCTGGCCTTGGCTCCGCGCCCGCGCCCTTCCGCAAAATCTAACGCCCCTCTAACGGCCTTCTCGCGGGTGTTCCGCCTTTTCCCTCAAAGCTCCTCGCAAGGCCACCCCCCAAAAAGTAAAAGCAGCGCTGGCACCGGCCAGCCTTTTTTGTGGCGAAGGCCCTGCTACAAGCAGGGCATGGCAACCTCCACCACCGTTGACTCCCTTCTCGTCAAGGCGGCGCACTTGGCGCCCCTCCCGCCCGAGGCCCCCGGAGCTTCCGGCGTCCCCCCCGCCGCGCAACCTGGGCGCATCCAGCTCTTCCCGGCCGGCCATTTTGTCGCGCGCGATGGCCGGCCGGGATGTCTCAAGGGCGTTTCCGCCACCAGCTTCCGGCTCGGGCCGGAGGATATGGTGGCGGTCATCACCCGCTGGAAGATTCGCGCCACGCCGCTGGTGGTGGACTACGAGCACCAGACGCAGCACAGCGCCGAAAACGGCCAGCCCGCGCCCGCCGCCGGCTGGATCACGCAGCTTGAGGCCGCTGGCTCCGGCCTCTACGCCACCGTGGAATGGACGGCCCGCGCCCGCGAGCACATCCGCGCGGGCGAATACCGCTACATCTCGCCCACCTTCAGCTTTGACCGCAAAACCGGGGCCGTGCTGGAACTCCACAGCGCGGCCCTCACCAATACCCCGGCCCTCGACGGCATGGACGCCGCCAGCGCCAGGCTCCAGGCGTTACGACGCAGGAAGTTACGCATGGAGACAGCAACTGGTTACTGCGAAGGGGAGTCAGAGGAACCACTGTCGGTATCCGTAAGCAGGCAGAGCCTGCCAACGGCTACCGCAACTTCTACCAATGAGGATGCAACGATGGACAAACTGCTCGCCGCCCTGCGCGTGCTCCTGGGCCTGCCGGACCTGAACAGCCCCGAACAGGCCGCCGAGGCGCTCGCAAAGCACCTGCCGCAAGCCAACCTCGTGGCCCTGCTCCAGAGCAAGGACGATGCCCTCACGGCCGCGCAGGGAGAGCTTGCCGAGGCCAAGGCCGCCCCGCCGGACCCGGCGCTCTATGTGACGCTTTCCACCTTCCAGGCCGTACAGGCCGAGGCAGCAAACCTGCGCGCCGCCGTTTCGAGGCTTGAGGCCGAAAAGGCGGCCGCCGGCCTTGAGGAGGAGATAGCGGCGGCCCTCAAGGACGGGCGCCTCGCCGCCGCCGCCGAGACCTGGGCGCGCGACCTTTCCCGCAGCAATCCCGAGGCCCTGCGCGCCTTCCTCAAGGCCGCGCCGCCCGTGGCCGCGCTGGCGGGCACACAATCGGGGGGCAACGCTCCCAAGGATACGCCCGGGGGCGCCCTCGAGGCCGAGGAGGCTTACGTCTGCGCCCAGCTCGGCATGACGCACGAGGAATACATCAACGCCAAGGCCACGGAGGAGAAGTAAATGGCTATCGTCAACAACGCGCTCGTTTCCGCCCTGCGCCCGGGCTTTTCCGCCGCCTTCGCGCGCGGCAAGGCCAAGGCCCCCAGCCAGTGGCAGCTTATCGCCACCAGGATGGCGAGCGCCAACAAGAGCACCACTTACGGCTGGCTGGGGCAGTTCCCCAAGCTCTCCGAATGGGTGGGAAGCCGCTCGGTCAAGAACATGGCCGAGCACGGCTACAGCATCGTGAACAATCTCTACGAGGGCACCGTGGGCGTGAAGCGCACGGACATCGAGGACGACAACCTCGGCATCTACACGCCCCTCTTTGAGGAAATGGGCTACGCCACGGCCACACACCCGGACGAGCTCGTGTTCGCGCTGCTCGGCAAGGGCGTCTCCACGGAGTGCTACGACGGGCAGAATTTCTTTGACACCGACCACCCGGTTTATCCCGATGTGGACGGCACCACGGGCACGCCCGAAACCGTGAGCAACCTCATCGACCCGGCCCCGGCCAAGGAGGGCGAAAGCGCCACGCCGCTCACGCCCTGGTATCTGCTGGACGTTTCGCGCCCGCTCAAGCCGCTCATCTTCCAGGAGCGCACGGCCCCGGAAATGACCAGCCAGACGGACGCGCGCACCGACAACGTCTTCATGGCCGACGAATACCGCTACGGCGTGCGCTACCGCTGCAACGCGGGCTTTGGCTTCTGGCAGCAGGCCATCTGCGTGCGCGACAGCCTGAACCAGGCCAACTTCCTCAAGGCCCGCACCCTCATGCAGTCCTTCCGGGCCGACGGCGGCCGCCCCCTGGGCCTCGGCCGTGGCGGCAAGGCCGGCACCCTGCTCGTGGTGCCCGCGTCGCTCGAGGCCGACGCCATCAAGCTGGTGGATCTCCAGCTCATCAACGGCGGCGAGAGCAACCCCTGCTACAACATGGCCACCATCGTCAACTGCGCGTGGCTGTAGGAGGAGTGTGTGATGCGTATCCATGTCAAGGCCCGTCCCCCGTTGGCGCGGCGCTGCCGCTGCGGCTACTGCTTCGATGCCGAAGGGCAGGAGCTGGTGGTCTCGGAGCGGGAACTGGCCGCGCTTACGGCCGACCCCAAGCTCGTGGTGACGGTGCTCGAGGCCCCCGAGGCCCAGCCCGACCCCGAAGGTGAGGCGGCATAAATGACGCCCATGCCTGACGCCCTGCCGCCGGTGGCCGTGCTTCCCGAGTCGCCGCCCTATGGCAGCGTGGCGACCCTGCTCGCGCACTTCGGCCGGGACGAGCTCCTCCAGCTCGCCCCGGCCCAGGGCGGAGAAGGCCCGGAGCTGGAGGAAGGTCAAGAAGAGGAACTGGACGAGGCCCTCCTGCTCCGGGCGCTCCGCCGCGCGAGCCGCGAGGCGGACAGCTGCCTCGCCACGCGCTACAGGGTGCCGCTCACCCCGGCTACGGGCGAGGACGGCGCGCGCGTCCTCGGCGCCTTGAGGCCCTTTGTCTGGCAGCAATGGCTCCCGGACTGGGAGCGCGTTTACGGGCTGCCCGGCCCCTGTACCCGTGGCGGCCAGCTCTTGCAGGTGCGCATGGCGCTCCTGGCCCTGGCCTTTCAGGAGCGCGGCGGCATCTCGCGCCGCTGGCTCAAGCGCTATGCGCTTCTGGCGGGCTATGAGGTGGATATTGCGGGCTTCCGTCCTTTCAGGGCCGGCCACTCGCAAGCGGGCGACCCGCTCACCAACGGCCTCTGGATTTTCGCCTTTCAGGTGACAGCCCGGGGCGACGTGGCGCGCGTG
Source organism: Desulfovibrio sp. ZJ746 (assembly GCF_011039155.1). Classification (NCBI taxonomy): domain Bacteria; kingdom Pseudomonadati; phylum Thermodesulfobacteriota; class Desulfovibrionia; order Desulfovibrionales; family Desulfovibrionaceae; genus Desulfovibrio; species Desulfovibrio sp. ZJ746. The sequence continues at coordinate 618,595 of NZ_JAAKEK010000001.1, forward strand.
TTCAAGGGCGGCCAAAGCCCGGCCGGCGACGCCCTGCGCCACTGGGGCGACCCCATCCTCGAGTGCGTCATCGCCTGGCGCAAGCCAGCCCACGCCATTGCCATCATTTCTTACGCTACGGAGGCCCCATGCACCGCATAGACTGCCCCACGGCCACGCCCGACAACAAATTCACCGAAGGCGACCCCACCATCCCCGTCGCCGCCACAACCGTCACGGCCGACTGGCTCAACGCCGTGCAGGAGGAGCTTTGCGCGGTCATTGCCGGCGCGGAACTCTCGCTGGACAAGGCAAACAATACCCAACTCCTGCAAGCCCTGCACAAAATCCTCGACCTTCGCGCCCCCTTGGCAACGCTCCTCCGGGCGGGCCTCATGCAGCCGGACGGCAAGACCACAACGGTGGACGAGGCGGGCCTGCTCTCGGCCCTCGGCGGCAACCTGCTGCTCAACAGCGAGCAGTGGATCACCGAAAGCGGCACCTTCAAGGCGCCGATGGAGGGCTGGTATGCGGTCTTGTGCATCGACGGCGGCAGCGGCGGCTTGTACAACATTCCCTTTAGTGGGCTGGCTGGCGGCAATTCGGGCGCCGTGTACTCCGGCATGGTGTATCTCAAGAAGGGGGAGAGCGTCGAAATCACTGTCGGTGCGGGAGGCCTGGGCGCCACAACTTCCCAGGGCTACGGACTCATAAACGGCGGCAAGACGAAATTTGGCGACTTCGGGCTTGCCTGCATACGGGGAAGTATCCCCGCTCACCATACGCCGTCTTACGGCGCCAACCTGCCGTCGGGTTTTAATTACATCTATGCCGTGGGCGGTGGTCCCGGCGGAGGTGGCCCCTCGCAATGGCAATCGGATGATACGCAGCAAACGATAAATGCCAAGAATGATGCCTTCTTTTTTGGCGGGGGCGGTGGCGCGACCTTGAGCTACCTCAAGCAATACGCTGTGGGCGCGGGCAAGCAGGGCGTTGTCCTTATGCGCTGGCATGACCCGACGAAAGCCGCAGGCCCCCAGCCCGCGCCCGCGCTGCTCTCGGCCCCGCGCATGGCGCCGCGGGCCAGTAGCGCGCCTGTCACCGTCAACCTGTATGACCCCGCAACCGGGCAACGCTCGGTGTGGCGTGAGGAGGATGCCCCGGCCAAACTCGCCGAGGGCCTGATCACCGAGGACGCGTGGCAGGCAATCTGCGCCCAAAACGGCGCCGAGGATTATGCGGCGTGGCTCGCCAGCCCAGGCACCGAGGCCGAGCGCTTCAGCCTGCTTCAACAGGCATGCGCGGCCAAACTTGCGGAGACCGACAAGCTGACCCTGCCGGACTATCCCATTTCAGATGAGACGCGGGCCGAAGTGAACGCCTACCGCAAGGCCATCCGGGAACTGAATCACCAGCCGGGCGCGCCCTGGGACGGCGGGGGCGAGGCCACGCCGTGGCCGGAAGAGCCTGCGGTGACGAAAATGCAGGAGTCCCAATGATCCCCCGTGGCCTGCCGTTTTGGGGGGCCGAGTGCCCCGTTTGCGGGCATTCCTTGCGCTTTGTACTGATTGCTGGCGCCTCATGCTGGTCTGCCCGTGCTGCGGATTTACACGCCGCTGATTTTGCTATTTGACAATCGCAGAGGGCTTTAAGGAACCTTTGGCAGAGGCGGGGGCCCTTCGACGGCCTGCCATCGGACTCGAAATATGCCAGACAGGCTGGAACTTCTGGCCCCTGTTTGAGCCGCATCACTATCTAAGGCCAACCCACATGGTCGCGGCGACCTGCTATGTGGCTTTTATCGGAGGCGTCCCTGTGGCGCATCTTGCCGTAAGCACCTGCCAAGGGGACATCGAGGCCCGGGCTGCGCGGCTCGTCGTGCTCCCGGACTGGCAGGGCATAGGCATCGGGACGGCATTTCTCAACGAGGTGTGCCGCATGTGGCGCGCGGGAGAAAACCGCTTTGGCAAGCCCATGCCCACGCTTTTCAACACTTCACACCCCGGGCTGTGCCGCGCCTTGCGCCGCTCGGCGCTCTGGACACAAGTGTCGGCCCTCCTGCACGGGAGCAACAAAGCGCGCAGCGCACGGTCCATTACCAATTCACGGAAGCGCTCGGGCAGCATTGCAACGCTTGGCAAAGGCTGGGGCTATGGCGGCCACTTCCGCGCCATCCAGGGCTTCCGCTACCTAGGAGAAAAGCAGGAGGTCTAAAAAAACAAAAAAAACCGCCAGGCCATTTTTCCGCCCGGCGGTTTTTTGCAGCTCAACTTGTGCCATTCTATCCGCAAAACAGTGCCAACTTGCGTGTGCAGCGACACGTAGCGCCGGGCTTTATAGCGACCCGGACGCGATCCTGAGCGCCCTTGGCGAAAGTGGTATTGGGCAGGCGGCAAGTATGCTGCTGGAAAAGAAAATGCCCCACGGCGAGGGTCGCCATGAGGCATTTGTAACCAGAACCGTGTAACCACCTCGGTTCTGTAACCAAAGAGTCGGTGTAACCCTTTGAAATTCTTTGGCGTCACCAACGGGATTTGAACCCGTCTTAGCGGCTTGAGAGGCCGCCGTCCTAACCGGATAGACGATGGTGACAGCGCTTTATTTCTATCGGTTGAGGCAGGATTCGTCAAGAGATATTTTTAGGAGGCCATCAGGTGGATTATTTTCTTGTTGTATGGGGCCGGTGCCGTCAGCGCTTGCGGACTTCGGCGTCATGGGCGGCCGGTGCGCCATCGACAAAAAGCCAGAAGAGGGCGGCACGTTCCACGGGCTTGAGCTCGCCACCCGGCCCCTTGAGCGGGGGGCCGTCGGTCAGAGCCTCGCAGCCCCACCAGCCGGGCTGGGCGAGCAGGAAGGAAAATTCGCCGGCTGTATTGCTCACCGCGGCCAGGTCTTCATGCCAGGGAGTAGGCGTCACGGCTCCGTCCGCATTGATGCGGACCATCCTCACCTTGGCGTCTGCAAGCGGTTTGCCGTCCAGAAGGATGCGCCCTGAAAAGAGCGCCGGGGCATGCAGGCCAAAGGGACGCGTGAGGGGCAGGATTTCGAAGCCTTGGCCGGCCGGTTCATTCCAGCCCCGGTCCACGCCATGCACCGGGAGCACCATGGTGGCCTGATGGCGCAAAAATGTTTGCCGCTCTTCGTCCCACCAGGGGCGCCCCTCCACGATGAACTGGTACAGGCCCGGCTTGTCGAGTGCCACATTGGCACCCCAGGCCTTTTGGTCGAGATAGCGGATTTCTTCCACGTCCCCCAGCAGGTCGCGCCGCTCGGGCTGCGCGCCACCGTGCTCTGCCGCGGGGTCGGCATCATGCCGCAGCACAGCAAAAAGCTGCGGCATGTCCACCTCAACACCGGCATGGAGGAAAGGACGCATCATGGAAAGAAGAATATCGACCTCTTCCGGCTCGGCGGCCGCGGCAGTGGAGTCACCTGATGCCTTGGCTGGGGCAGTATTTTTTTCAGCAGTCGACCCGCCGCCCTTGGCCGTAGCAGTGTTGGGCGCCGGGGTGGCGCGCTTGCTCACGACAGGACGGCTCGGCACCAGCAGGGTGAGCGGCGCGTCCGCCCATGCAGGGACGCCTGCCAGAGAAAACAGCGCGCACAGCGCCGCCAGTGCCGCCCGGCGCCCGTGCCTCAACCACAAGAAAACTAGGATGGCGCGCATGTTGTGTGCCCTCTTTGCTACGCCTTGGCCGCCACTGTCGGCCCATCTACGGGAAAAGACGCTATCAAAAAGCCTTTCTCCTGTCATGTGGCGCGTCCGCCGGCTCGCCGAAATTTTTCGTAAACAGCGGCTTTCGCTGCGAAGCGTCCCTGTCAGCACCCACGGCTTCTTCAGGCAGCCATCTTCGGCGTCCGCGCAACGGCAAGGACGCATACCTCTGCAGCCCCGGCCTCGAGCAGCGTTCGCGTCGCCTCGCGCAAGGTGCTCCCCGTTGTCATCACATCGTCAATAAGCCAGAGGCGCAGCCCGGCCACGGACGCGTCGGCGCCGAAGACGCCGCGCACATTGACGGGTCGCTCCGCGGCATTGAGGGATGCCTGCGGCGCGCTGTCCTGTTTGCGGAAAAGAAGATCCGTTCTTAACGGGATGCGTGTGGCCGCGTGGAGCGCACGGGCAATTTCATGCGCCTGGTTGAAACCTCGCCTGAGCAGGTGGGCCGGATGCTGGGGCATCCCCACGAGAACGTCGGGGGCCGGCAAGCACGCGGCGGCGTTTTCAAGCCACGCGGCGAGCAGCCGCGCGAGTGCCAGGTCACCGCCGAACTTGAACCGCAGGATAAGCTCCCTGAGGGCGCCCTTGTATAGCCCATGATAGGCCAATGCGTGCCATGGCGGCCGCGCGGTGAGGCACGCGCCGCAAGGCGTGCTGGCTGTTCCGCCAGTGTCTGTCGCCGCTCCCGGATAGGGAAAACCGCAGTGCGGACAGCGGGCGCCGGTGTAGGGAGCCAGAAGCGGCCGGCATTCTGGACAGAGGGGCAGGGGATTCTGGAATGCTTCTGCTGAAGAGCGCGAAAAGGGCTGCTGGCAGACGCAACAGCGGATCTCGTCCAGCCCCAGGGCACCAAGCCAGCGGCGAAGGCTCCCGAAGCTCATTGCGGAGGGACGTGATGCTGCTTTTTTTCAGCGTCCGCCAGGCAGCGCCCCCAGCTGCGTCCCCACTCGCGCAGGCCAGACAAGTCCTGTGGGCGGCCACAGATGTCTTCACGTCGGTCGAGCCCGCGGAAAACGCGATTTTCTGCCAGATGCGCGCCCAAGGCGCCCGCGAACCAGGCAAGCGTGCGCAACGCGCCGGAAAAGAGCTCCTCGCCGCGCGGGCGCGCAGCGGCAAGTGCCGCAAGCACGGGCTTCTCCCCAGCGTGGGGCGGAGTGGGGGAATCGGCTGCCCGGATTCCTGCGGCTCGGGCAGCCCAAAAGCGCTGGCCCCTGTCAATCCATGCCTTGAACGGGGCTGGCAGGGCATAAAAATAGATGGGCGAAGCCAAGAGCACCAGCGGCGCTTCCGCAAAACGCGCGAACAGCCACTCCGCTTCGTCCCTCCCGGCGAGGGCACAGGCGTGCGGCGGCTGGGCGCAAGCGGCGCATCCTGTGCACGGCTCGACGGGATGCGCGCGCAACGGCACGCGGGAAGCCGGGCAGCCGCCCTCCTCGAGGCCGGCGGCAAACGTCTCGGCCAGCAGGTCCGAAACCCCGTCCGCATGCGGACTGCACATGAGGACGAGCGCCGCTCTCACTCCTCGAACTCGCCGCAGAAAGGGTTGTGGCGCCGTTCATCGCCGATGGTGGTGGCCGGGCCGTGGCCCGGATACACGGTCACGTCATCGGGCAGGCGGAACAGGGTATCCCGGATGGAGCGCAGCAACTGGTCCTGGCTGCCGCCCGGGAAGTCCGTCCTGCCCATGGAGCGGTAAAACAGCGCATCCCCGGTGAAAACCGCCTTTTCCGCCGGAAAGTAGAGGGAAACGCCGCCCGGCGTGTGGCCCGGCGTTTCGAGGACGAGGCACTTCATGCCGCCGAACTGCGTCTTGCCAAGGGGCATGGGCACACTGGCAAAGGGTGTTACCGGCGGCATGCCCCAGATGCCCCCCATGCCGGACTCGGTGTTGGCGATCACGTCATCCCCAGCCGGTGAATAGACCGTGGCGCCCGTTGCCGCGGCGAGGGCGGCCACGCCGTACACATGGTCAAAATGCCGGTGCGTGAGGCAGATGGCCTCCAGCGAGAGCTTGTGGGCCGCGAGATATTCAAGGATGGGCGCGGGGTCACCCCCCACGTCGATGGCGACCGCGTTCGGCCCCACGTTCAGGATATAGCTGTTGGTGCCGAGCGGGCCGAGAGGGAAGGTGGCGATGGGCATTATGACATCCTTTTTATAAAGAAAAGGTTTGTGGCGACGCGCCCTCATGGGGCTCTACGGGCAACGGATGCTACCGCAGGGCTGGCCCGGCGGCAAGCCCGGGCGCCGCTGGTGATGGCAGCGCTTCCAGCGTGCGCGGCCTTTCGCCGCGGCCGTGCGCGGATTGCTCTTGACGCCCCCCAATGCGTGGCTACAATGCCTGGGGGGGAGGCCATCAGGCGGCCCGGGCAAGCCAAAGGAGCGCGCGTGAGCGAAACGACCATTACCGAGCATCGGCTGCAACCGTATTTTGACATCGAAGAATTCATGGGCCTGTGCCAGGAAAAGCGCCTCGGCGGCGCTGTGCTGGAACGGCTCCTCGGCAAGTGGGAGGCATGGCAGCCCTTGCTCAAGGCCGCTCAGGTGAAGTCGGGCTCATCCTCGTGGCTCGCCGTGTGGCTGCCTGAAGAGGTGGAGACCGCCGTGGACGAGACATGGGCGCAATCGGCTTCGGAGGGCTTCCAGCTCAACGCGCTTGCCCAATATCTCTGCATGAGCGCCATCCAGGATGTGTTGCCCCAGGTGGCTGCCGGCGGGTGCGCGCCCTCGCCGAAGCCTTCCCCGGAGCTGCGAACCGCCCTCGCCGGGCTGGGCCTGCCCTATAAGGACGAGGATTCCAGCGCGCTCGGGCGCCGCTATGCGGTGCTCACCTATTATCCGTTCAAGGGCGGCTGCGAGGTGTGTTACATGCGGCCGCAGTGCCCCAAGGGGCAGGGGCGGGGCGAAAATGCCACCGTCGTCCTGCCGGGCTATGAGCGCAACGGGGACAGCGCCTGAAGCCGTGCCGGGGCCACGCGGATGCAGAAAGAGCTGCGGTGCCGTCCCGGGGACGCCGCATTTTTGAGGAGTGCGCCGGGCTGCGCTCAGCGGCCTTCCATGACCAGGGTGCGCCGCGTTCCGTCAGGCGCCCGCACCACCACTTCGATGGTGCGTGAATTGCGGGCCACGCTTTCCACAAGGCAGGTCTGCGTGGTGTCCGAATCATAAGAGCGCACATCCACGGTTTCCCCGGCACTGGGCAGCCTATCGGGCGTCAGTTCAACGAGGTCGGTGCTGTCGGCGTCAAAGCCGTCCCACGCGGCGGCCGCCTGCGGCAGGAGCAGGCAGCCCACGAGCAGCACCACTGGGAAGAAATGGTTCATACCGCGTGGTGTAAATCCATTTTGCCGTCTTGGCAATATGCCCGGCGCGTGTGCGGCTGGCCGGTCACAAAAGGGCGGCGCGCCCGGTCCGGGGGCGTCACCCCTTTGCAGGAGCAACATGATCGCCTATCTTGAAGGCCGGCTCGGCGAAGCCTGGGGGAATGCCTGCCTCGTCATCACCGAGGCAGGCGTCGGCTATGCCCTGGCCCTCCCGGCGCACACCTTCGCCGCATTGCCGGCTGCGGGCGGCCAGGTGGCCTTCTATACTTTTCTCTGCGTGCGCGAAGATGCGCTGGAGCTTTTTGGCTTCGCTACCTTTGAGGAGCGCCAGACCTTCGAGACCCTGCTCTCCATCTCCAAGGTGGGCGCGCGCACGGCCTTGGGCATCCTCTCCACCTTCCGGCCGGCCGAGTTGCGCCGGCTGGTACAGGAAGATGATGTGCTCGCGCTCACGCAGGTCACGGGCATCGGCAAAAAAACGGCGCAGCATATTTTTCTGGAGCTCAAGTACAAGCTCAAGACCGACGCTGCGCCGCAGGCGGTCATACTGGCGCCGGACGGCAGGCCAGGCTCCGTGTTTCGCGATGCCCTCGCCGGGCTCGCGAACCTGGGCTATTCGGAAGGGGAGTGCGGCCCGCTGCTCCGGGAGATACTCCATGACGAGCCCGACCTCGATGTGACGGGCGCGTTGCGCGCGGCCCTCAAGGCCCTGGCGAAGGGGAAGGCATGATGGAGGCTTTCGGCGAAATGAGGGGCGGCATGCCCGCCGCCAGCGCCGACGACAGCGTGCGGCCGCGCAGCCTGGACGACTTCATCGGCCAGGATGAACTGCGCGCCAACCTGCGCGTGTTCATCGATGCCGCCCGCGAGCGCGGCAAGGCGCTGGACCATACCCTCTTTTATGGCAATCCGGGGCTCGGCAAGACGACCCTCGCGCAGATCATGGCCTCCGAACTCGGGGTCAACCTTGTCTGCACCTCCGGCCCCGTGCTGGAGCGCAGCGGAGACCTTGCGGCCATCCTCACTAATCTCTCGCGGCACGACATCCTCTTTGTGGACGAGATCCACCGCATGCCCGTGGCGGTGGAAGAGGTGTTGTACCCGGCCATGGAGGATTTCAAGCTCGATCTTGTCATCGGCCAGGGGCCAGCGGCCCGCACGGTCAAGATTGACCTCGAGCCCTTTACCCTGGCCGGGGCCACCACGCGCATGGGGCTCATTTCTTCCCCGCTGCGCGACAGGTTCGGTATCGTGGCGCGGCTCGAATACTACCAGCCGGCGGACCTTGCGCGCATCGTCAGCCGCTCGGCCCGCATCCTCGGCGTGCCCATCACGCCCGACGGCGCGGAAGAGATCGGTCGCCGCTCCCGCGGGACGCCGCGCATCGCCAATCGCCTCCTGCGCCGCGTGCGCGACTTCGCCTTGGTGCATGGCAGCGGCAGGATCACCGCGGCCGAAGCAGGGGAGGCGCTTGCGCGCATGGATGTGGACGAGCTGGGCCTCGACCAGATGGACCGCAAGCTCCTTGAGGTCATCATCACCCATTATGACGGCGGCCCCGTGGGCGTAAAAACGCTGGCCGCCGCCTGTTCGGAGGAGGTGCGCACCATCGAGGACATCTACGAGCCCTATCTCATTCAGTGCGGCTTCCTCAAGCGCACCCAGCGCGGGCGCATGGCCACGGCGCGCGCCTACCGGCACCTGAAGCTGCTGCTTTCCTGAACCGCTTTTCTCTCTCGCCAGACGCAAAGAGGGCCGGAATTCCGGCCCTCTCGCATATCCATGGCGGGCAAGGCCCGCGACGTTCCGGTTGCTACCAGCGGCGGCTCTGCTCATGGCCGACGATGCCGCCGGCCAGCGCGCCCACACCGGCGCCCGCCAGGGCGCCCCAGCCGGCCATGCCGCCTGAAATGGCGGCGATGCCCGCTCCGCCGAGGGCGCCCAGCGCCGCGCCGCTGGCAACACCCTGCTGGGTGCGGCTCATATTGGTGCAGCCAATGCCGGAGGCGAAAACCACGGCCATGATGCCAATGATCAGTGCTTTTTTCATATCTGGCTCCTGATGGGCCGGCCCGGGCCGGCCGCATGAAGGGGGTGTTTACTTCTTGGCGGCAAGGCGCGGCGCGATGAGCTCATACCAGATGACGCTCATGACCGGCCGCTGCAGATCCTTGGGATGGGCCGCATACCATTCGTCGATCATCTTGATGGCGTCGGCGCGCGAAACGTTGGCAAAGGCCTCCATCCAGCCCTTTTCAAAGGGCGAGAGGGTGTAGACGGGCTTTTTGCCGGCCTTGGTGGCATTTTCCGCCATCTTGGCGTTGACGAAATATTCCACCGTCACGGCCGAGTCGATGCCGAACAGATAGGCTTTCTTGTCGGACTCGGAGGTATTGACCCAGATTTCCCCGGTGAACTGGTCGACGGGGTTGCCGGCGGCGTTCATGGCTGGGGCAGCCGCGCTGCTATCGGCCGGGGCCGGGGCCGCGGCCTGCGCGGCGGCGCATGTCAGGGCGAGAACCAGTGCCAGACCAAGGCGCAAAAGCGATTTTTTCACACGAGGCTCCTTTGCGTTATCTCGACGGCCGCACAGCGGCTGCCGGCGGCGGGAGCGCGCGCTCCTGAAACGAGTATAGCCGGAACTTCCTTGAACAATCAAGGTTTTTCCGTGCCGGAACCATTCACCGGCACGGCACGGGAGTCTACTCCACGGGGCGCTAGCTTGCAGGGGGCGCCTCCCACCCCTGTTGCCCCTTTGACGCCCCGCGGCATTTGTGGCATGGATTTGTCAGGCGGTTCACCGCAATCCTGCGGATTCCCGAAGAAAAATTCCCACCACATACACCGGGGCGTCGATGTCGTCCCTCTGGAGAAACCATGCCGGAAAACGACACCACCATGGAAGAAGAACAGAGCAGCAGCGCGCAGCCAGCCCCCGAGGGCGGCGAAACAGCCGCGGCCCAAAAAACCGAGGATGTCTTCACCTTTCGCCGCATGAGCGGCCTTGACCAGGCCATCCTGCAAACCGACTGGGAGTGGCGCAACCTCGCGAGCCTCGACCAGAAACTGTGGATGGCCATGAGCTGCCCCACGCACGGGCTGGAGTTCGACACAAGGACGCTCGAGCTGCTCGACCCGGACAAGGATGGCCGCATCCGCTCTGCCGACATCCTGGCGGCCGTTGCCTGGGTGTGTGACAGGGTGAAGCATCCGGCAAAGCTCAGGGAAGGCGGAGAGGCGATGCCCCTCGACAACCTGCGCGATGACACGGACGCCGGCAAGGAATTGCTCGCCGCCGCCAAGCTCACCCTTGAAAAAAGTGGCGCCGCGGACGCGCAGGAGGTCACCCCGGCGCAGATCGAGGCCGTGCTTGCCGAAGCCGAGGGCTATGCGTTCAATGGCGATGGCATCGTGCCCGTCTCTTCCGTGCCTGAGGCCGACGAGGACCTCGCCGAGTATGTGCGCGCGGCCCTCGCCGTGGTCGGCGCCAGGAAGGACGCCTCGGGCAAGCCGGGGCTCGATGCGGAACTCGCGGACGAATTTGCAAAACGGCTTGAGGCCACGCGTGACTTCCGCGCGCGGGTGGCCGGGGCGGCACTCCCCCTCGGCGAGGCGACGGCGGCGGCATGGACGTTGCTCACGCGCCTCGGGCCCAAGATCGACGACTATTTCAACCGCTGCCGCATGGCCGATTTCGCGCCCGGCACCCTCGCCGCGCTCAATGAGGACACGGCCCTCGCCAACGCGGGGCTGGGCCCGGACGGCATCAGCCCCGACCAGAATGGGGAGCTCATCAAGGAGAACCTTGCGGCCACGCTCGTGCGCATGCCGCTGGCCCGCGTGGAGGCGCGCAAGCCGCTGCCGCTCAACCAGGGCCTCAACCCGGCGTGGCTCGCCGACGTAAAGGAATTTTGCAGCCTGCTCGCGCCGCTCCTCTCCAAGGGCGCCCAGACCCAAGACCTGACCGAGGAGGAATGGGCAAAGATCAAGGCCGGCTTTGCCTCCTATGCCGGCGCGCTGGAAAGCAAGCCGGTCTATGACCTGCCGCCGGCTGACGCCAGCCGGCTGGAGCTGCCCGACCTTGCGCCGCTGGCCTTCGCGCCCGCCGATGACCCGCTCAAGCGGGTTTGGATGCCTGTCACGCCCAACGAGAACCTGGACAAGCTGGATGACGCCCAGATCGCCCGCTTCCTGGATGCCGCCACGCGCAAGGCCTTCGCGGACCTGGCGCAAAAAGACCTGGCTGCCCCGAAAATGGCCGCCATCCAAGACCTGGACAAGCTGGCCCTCTTCCATGCGCATCTCTATACACTGCTGATGAACTTCGTTTCGTTCATCGACTTTTACGAGCCCAGCAAGCGTGCCATTTTCCAGTCCGGCACCCTCTATCTCGACAGCCGGGAGTGCCGCCTGTGCGTGCCCGTGGGCGACCTTGAGACCCATGTGCGCCTTGCCGCGCAAAGCCACCTGTGCCTGATTTATTGCGACATCCAACGCACCGAGCAGGACGGCGCCGTGTCCACCGGGTCCATCTCGGCCGCGCTCACGGCGGGCGACCTCGCCGCGCTCATCGACGGCCGCCACGGCCTGTTCATCGACAATCATGGCAAGGAATGGGATTCGGTCATCACCAAGGTGGTGCACAATCCCATCAGCCTGCGTGAGGCAATGTGGGCGCCCTATATCCGCATCTCCAACCTCATCAGCGAGCAGGTACACAAGTTCCTCGCCGCCAAGGAGGAAAGCGTCAGCAAGGCCAGCGCCGAGGCCGTGGCCTCGGCGGCGGCAAAACCGGCGGAAGCCAAGCCGCCCTTCGATTTCGCCAAGGGCGCCGGCATCTTCGCAGCCGTCAGTGTGGCCCTCAGCGTGCTCAGCGCGGCCTTTGCCTATATCGCCAATTCGCTGGCCTCACTCGGCTGGTGGTGGCCGCTGGCCCTGGTCGGGGTGTTCATCTGCATTTCCGGGCCCTCGGTGATCATCGCCTGGTTCAAGCTCAGGCGCCGGAGCCTCGGGCCCCTGCTGGACGCTTCCGGCTGGGCCGTCAACCAGGGCGCGCCCATCAACCTTGTCATGGGCCAGACCCTGACCAGCGTCGGCAAGATGCCACCGCATGCCAGAAGGAACATGGACGACCCCTACAAGCTGACCGCCCGCATGCGCAAGACGCGCAACAGGATAAAGTTCTGGTTCTGGTTCCTCTTTATCCTGGCGCTCGCCATCGGCACCTTCGCCCTGTATTGTCACTGGTTCGGCCTGCCCGCGTGGCTGGCTGGCCTGCTCGCCCACAAGCCGGCCTAGGCTTGCGTGCATGGGGCGCCTTGACGACGCTCCCGGTTTAACCAGAAAACCTCCCGCCAGCGGGAGGTTTTCTGCAGAGAAAAGGGGCTGCCGGCAACGGCAGCCCCTTAAGACACTCGTGTGGCGGAGAGGGGGAGATTCGAACTCCCGGTGGTGTTACCCACACACGATTTCCAATCGTGCTCCTTAGACCAGCTCGGACACCTCTCCGTGAACTGTTCCCGGCAGCAGGAACGCTGTTATTTACACCAGTTCACGCAGGAACGCAAGCCTTGCGGCGGCTTCAAAAAATATGGCTGGCGGGGGACCACTCCCGCAGCGGCGGGGCATGTGCCCCCCTCACCACAATTGTTCGGGCTTTTTCCCTTCCGGGGGCGTATCGCCGTTTTCGCGCCATTTCAGGTGCGCCACGTAGGGCGTACAGGGGCAACGGTGCGCGAAGGGCGTCCCCTTGGTGCCCTTTCTGATGAGCCACGCGAGGGCCGCCACCAGCACAATGACAAGAATGCTCCAGAACATGGATGCCTCCGCACTATTTCCTGACTGCGAACCCGGCAGCGGGGCCAGTTCGTGCCGGCTATTCCCCGTCGTCCTCACGGCGCCCCGGCCGTTCCTCAGGGCGACGGCCGTTCTTGCGCGCCTCGGCACCTTTTTGGAAGGCCCAAAGGCCGAAGAGGGCGAACAGGGCGATGCCGATGGCGTTAATATAGTCCATGGCGTTCCCCTCATCCCGGTCAGGTGGGCGCCCCCACGAGCGTCTTGACGGGCTGATGCCGCTCCCGCTCCACTTGACGGGCCATGGGCCGGGTTCGCGCCCTAGGCGGCCCCGATCTGGTTGAAGCCGCTGTCCACATAGATGGTGGCACCGGTGACGCCGCGCGACAGCTCCGAGGCGAGGAAGACGGCGGCGCCCCCCACGTCCATGGTGCTGACATTGCGGCGCAGGGGCGAATTGGCCTCCACATGGGTGAAGATGTCCTTCAGGCTGGACACGGCCGAAGCGGCCAGCGTCTTGATGGGGCCCGCGCTGATGGCGTTCACGCGTACGCCCTTGGGCCCGAGGTCATAGGCGAGATAGCGTACCGAGGCTTCGAGCGCGGCCTTGGCCACGCCCATGACATTGTAGCCCGGGATGATGCGCGTGGAGCCCAGATAGGTCATGGAGATGACCGAGGCGTTTTCGGAAAAGAGCGGCTCAAAGGCCCGGCAAAGCCCGGTGAGGGAATAGGCCGAAATGTCGAGGGCCAGCTTGAAGCCGTCCCGCGAGGTGTCGATGAAACGGCCCACGAGATCCTCGCGGTTGGCGAAGGCGAGCGAATGCACGAGAATGTCGAGGCCCCCCCAGTGCTCCTTGACGAGCTCCGCCGCATGGGCGATCTGCGCGTCGTCGGTCACGTCGCACTGGAAGGTGAATTCGCCGCCCAGTTCGGCGCTCAGGGGCTCCACGCGCTTCTTGATGGCGTCGCCCACATAGTTGAAGGCCAGGCGCGCGCCGTGGGCCTTGAGGCTGGAGGCGATGCCCCAGGCAATGCTTCTGTTGTTCGCGAGGCCCATGATCAGGGCTTTCTTTCCTTCGAGCAGCATAGTTCCTCCTTTGGCGCTTGGCAGAAGGCTCCGGCGGGGCGCCGGCGTCACTTCGTCAGTATGTCGTAGGCTTCCTGGTAGCGTTTTGCGGTGGCGTCGATGACATCCTGGGGCAAGGTGGGGGGCGGCGGCTCCTTGTTCCAGGGCTGGGCGCTGAGCCAGTTGCGCAGGTATTGCTTGTCAAAACTGGGTTGCACCTTGCCCGGCGCGTAGCTGGCCGCCGGCCAGAAACGCGAGGAATCCGGCGTGAGCACCTCGTCGATAAGGTGCAGGGTGCCGTTGATGAAGCCGAACTCGAACTTCGTGTCAGCCATGATGATGCCGCGCCTCGCCGCATGGGCGCTCCCCGCATTGTAGAGCTCGAGCGCCAGGGACGAAACTTTCCTTGCGGTCTCGTCGCCAAGCAGCGCCGCCGCCTGGGCCAGGGTGATGTTTTCATCGTGCTGGCCGAGCTCAGCCTTGGTGGACGGCGTAAAGATGGCCGGTTCAAGCTTGTCCGCCTCGCGCAGCCCGGCCGGGAGCTTGTGCCCGCAAATCATGCCCGTGGCTTCATAATTTTTGAGGCCCGAGCCGGTGATATAGCCGCGGACGATGCACTCCACGGGCAGCGGCTCGGCCTTGCGCACGATGACGGCCCGGCCCTCGAGCTCGTCCTTCCACGGGGCGAGCGCCGCGGGGAAGCGGTCCACGTCGCTTTCAAGGATGTGGTTGGGGACGATGTCCTCAAACTTGCGCATCCAGTAGAGGGTGAGCTTGTTGAGGATCACGCCCTTGTAAGGAATGGGCTCGGCCATGATGACATCAAAGGCGGACATGCGGTCAGTGGTCACGATGAGCAGGGTGTCGGCGTCAATTTCATAGATGTCCCGCACCTTGCCCCGCGAACGCAGGGGATAGGCGGTGATGTCCGTTTTTGTGACAACTTTCATGACTGCTCCTTCCTTGTGTGCCGCGATGGGGCAAGCGCCTTATTTCAACAGGGCGCCCCCGCGCTTGCGCCGCGCCTCCACGGAGCGGGCATGCGCTTCGAGCCCCTCCAGGCGCGCGAGGCCCGTGATGGCCTCGGCATTTTTTTCAAGAAACGCCGGCGACGCCGCGATGATGCTCGTTTTTTTGCAAAATGTCTGCACGGAGAGCGCGGAGGAAAAACGCGCCGTCCCAAGGGTGGGCAGCACATGGTTGGGCCCCGCGTAATAGTCCCCCACGGGCTCAGGGCTGTGCTGCCCAAGGAAGGCCGCGCCCGCGTGCCGGATGTGCGGCAGCATGGCCCACGGGTCACGCGTGCAAATCTCCAGATGCTCCGGCGCCACGTGGTTGGCGATGGCCACTGCGGTGGAGAGGTCGGGCACCACGGCGATGCAGCCCCAGTCCGTGAGGGAGCGCGAGGCGATCCCGGCGCGCGGGAGCTCGACGCACTGCCGTTCCAGCTCCTGCGGCAGGCGCTCGGCGAGGCGCGGCGAATCGGTAACGCAGATGGCGCAGGCGAGGGTGTCGTGCTCCGCCTGGGAGAGCATGTCGGCCGCCACCCAGGCGGCATTGGCACTGTCATCGGCGAGGATGAGCACCTCGCTCGGGCCCGCGATCATGTCGATGCCCACCATGCCCTGCAAGAGGCGCTTGGCCGTGGTGACATAGATGTTGCCCGGGCCCGCGATAACATCCACGCGGGCCACGCTTTCCGTGCCGAAGGCCAGCGCCGCGATGCTCCATGCGCCGCCCACGCGGTAGACCTCCTCGATGTCGAGGAGGTGCGCCGCGGCAAGCAGGTGAGGGTCCACGCTGCCGTCGGCGCGCGGGGGGGTGCAGATGGCGAGCCGCGGCACCCCGGCCACCTGTGCGGGGATGGCGTTCATGAGCAGGCTCGAGATGAGCGGCGTATTGCCACCCTTGCCCCCGGGCACATAGAGGCCCACCGCGTCCACCGGGAGCACGCGCTGGCCTAAGATGGTGCCGTCCGGGCGCGTCACGAACCACGAGCGGTCCATCTGCGCTTCATGGAAGGTGCGGATATTGGCCGCGGCGCCGTAAATATATTCCCGGCTTTCCACCGGGACGGAGGCCGCGGCCCGCGCGATCTCCTGCTGGCTCACCCGGACGGGCAGGGTGAATTCCGGGGAGTCGAACTTTCGGGTGTAGTCCACAAGGGCGGCGTCGCCGTGCTCGCGTACAGTGGCGATGATCTCGCGCACGGCGGTCTCCACGCCAGCGTCGGGCGTGGTGCGGCCGGCGAGCCACGCGGAGGCCTGGGCCCAGTCTTTTTCATTCTGGATGTGGAGCAGGCGGCATGTCATGGATGGTCTCCTCGCATCGTGCAAGTGGTGTACAGGAATGCCGGGCGAATGTCGAGCCGCGCGCCGCCTTTGGGCGGCCCCATCTTGACACTGGCTCCGCTCAAACGTACCACAATGGCAACGCGCCGCGGGCCGGGCGCTTCCCCGGCCGGCGCATCCAGCCATGAGGAGGAACCAAGATGCGTCACAAGATGCACCCTTATTATAGCGCACACTCCCCGCATGAGGCACGGCGCCATGAGGCGGAGCGGGAGATGGAGCGCCCCGATGCCGCCATGGAGGACGCCCCCTTCGGCGCGCCCGGCGATGCCCAGGGCGACGATTTGGCCGCCAAGGCCGACGCCGTGCGCGACGTGTCGGAGGGCGCCGAAAAAGAGGACGCCCCGGCGCCTGAAGCCACGCCCGCGGACGACGAGGCGCTGGCCCGCTGCAAGTCTGAGATGGAAGAACTGCGCCTGCGCACCGCCGCCGAGATGGAAAATTTCAAGAAGCGGCTCACCCGCGAGCATCAGGAGCAGATGCGCTTCGCGGCGGAGCGGGTTCTCGGCGACCTGTTGCCGAGCCTCGACAACCTTGATCTCGCCCTGCAGTACGGCAGCCAGCACGAGGCCTGCAAGGACATGCTGCAGGGGGTCTCCATGACGCGCAAGCTCCTTCTGGACGCGCTGGAAAAGAATGGCCTCAAGGCCCTTGGCGAGGTGGGCGAGGAGTTCAACCCTGAAGTCCATGAAGCCGTTGGCTTTGAGCCCAACCAGGATCTCGCCCCCGGCTCGGTGACGCGTGTCATGCAGCGCGGCTACAAGCTCAATGACCGGCTGCTCCGCGCCGCCAAGGTGATGATCAACCAGTAGTCCCGGCAGCAGCCCTGGCCGGCGAAGGCCCGCGCAATGGTGGACATTCGCCGCACGTTCCAGTAGGAACAGCTTTTTACGGCGCCCGGCGCGCATGGCTGGCCCCGCTACATGCAAGGGCCGGCCATGCGCTGGCGGGCGCATTGGCCTTTTTGGCCGTGGCGTTCACTCTTTCTTTCGCAGGTCCTGCGCCATGCCCGTCGACATCCCCCGCTTTGAGGTTGGAAGCGTTCCTTCCACTGTTCCCACCACTGTTCCCGAAGTGCGCCTCACGGCGGACACGAAGCTCGAGATCCGCCCGGCGCGTGTGTCCGACGTGCATGGCATGTCGGCGCTCATCAACCAGTATGCGTCCTCCAATGTCATGCTGGCGCGTGGCCCGCAGTATCTCTACCAGCATATCCAGGACTACATGGTGGTGACGGCGCCCTCGGCGGAAAACGGCGCCGAGACGGTGGTCGCCTGCGGCGCCCTGCATGTGCTCTGGGCGGACCTCGCCGAGATTCGCTCCATCGCGGTGCACCAGTCCTGCCAGGACAGGGGCCTCGGGCGCAGCCTCGTGGCCGCCCTGGTGGAGCGCTGCCGCGACCTTGGCATCCCGCGGGTCTTCGTGTTCACGCTGGTGGCCTCGTTTTTCCGCAATTGCGGCTTCAGGGAATTTGAGCGCGAGAACCTGCCCCCCATCGTCTGGGTGGAGTGCAGCAAGTGCCCCAAGTTCTACCGCTGTGACGAAATCGGCATGATCCGCTCCCTCACGGCCTGAGAACGCGCCCAAGGCAGCGGCATCGGCACATCACTTCCATTAAATCACAGCCGCCCAAGGCGAGCGGAGCCCTCTATGAACAGGCTTGCAGGCAGGGATTTTCTTAAAGAGATCGACTTCACCCCCGAAGACCTCGTCTATCTTCTCGACCTGGCGGCGCGGCTCAAAGCGGCCAAGAAGGCCGGGCGCGAGCCGCGCTTTCTCGAGGGGCGCAATATCGCGCTGCTCTTTGAGAAGGACTCCACGCGCACCCGTTGCGCCTTTGAGGTCGGCGCCCATGACCAGGGCGCGCACGTCACCTATCTCGGCCCCACGGGCTCGCAGATGGGCAAGAAGGAATCCCTGGCGGATACAGCGCGCGTGCTCTCAGGCTTTTTCGACGGCATCGAATACCGCGGCTTCGGGCAGGAGCGCGTGGAGGCGCTCGCCGAATATGCCGGCGTGCCGGTGTGGAACGGCCTGACCAACGAGTGGCACCCCACCCAGTTGCTCGCCGACATGCTCACCATGCGCGAAACCTGCCCGAAGCCCTTGGGCCAGCAGCGCCTCGCCTATCTGGGCGACGCGCGCTACAATATGGGCAATTCGCTCATGGTGGGCTCGGCCATGCTGGGCGTGGATTTTTGCTCGGTGGCGCCCCGGGAGCTCTGGACCTCGGACGAGGTCTACCAGATGGCGCGCCACATCGGCGAAAAGACGGGCGCGCGCATCACGCGCACGGAAAGCGTGGAGGAGGGCGTGCGCGGCAGCGATTTTCTTTATACGGATGTGTGGGTCTCCATGGGCGAGCCCGACGAGGCCTGGAAGGAGCGCATCCGCCTGCTCACGCCCTACCGCGTCACGGAAAGGGTCATGCAGCTCACGGGCAATCCCGGCTGCCGCTTCCTCCATTGCCTGCCGGCCTTCCATGACCGCAAGACCGAGATCGGCGAGCAGATTTACCGCCGCTTCGGCATCGAGTGCATGGAGGTGGACGACGCGGTGTTCGAGTCCCCCCGCAGTGTGGTCTTTCAGGAGGCGGAAAACCGCCTCCACACCATCAAGGCCGTCATGGTGGCCACCCTGGCCACCAGGCCGCTGGAATTTTCGGAATAGGCGACGCTTGCGGCCGCGCCGCCACGGCGCCGCACTCCGACCGGAGGACAGATGCCGACCATTCGCAAGAACCTGCTGCAGCTGCTTTTTTCCGGCGCCTATCTCCTTCGCTGGAACGACAAGCTGCGCCCCGTGGAATTGCAGGAGATCGACAAGCAGGCGCACAAAATGCTGCTCGCCTGCGCGCTCTGGCAGGAAAATTCGCGCGACATGCCGGCGCCGGAACGCACGGCCCTCGGGCAGAAAATCATCGAGGGCGGCCTGTTCGACTATTTTTACCGCTGCATCATCACGGACATCAAGCCGCCGGTTTTCTACAAGATCAAGGAAAATCCCGAACATTACCGCCAGCTCACGGAATATGTGCTCGGCCGCCTCGAGCCCGTGCTGGCGCCGCTCGGTCCCTTCTGGGAGCGCATGCGCGCCTGGCATCTCGAAGGCGCGGGCGAGGACAGCCTTGCCCGCCGCATCCTCACCGCGGCCCATCTCTACGCCTCGCAGTGGGAATTCCAGATCATCAGGCCGCTCAATGGCTTTGACGATGAAATGGATTCCATCGGGCAGTCCTTCGTGGAGCGGCTCAACACCCTGCGCGGCCTGCGCGGCATGGATTCGCTGCTCATCCCTGGCACGGCGCTCGCGCGCTTCGCCAACCTCTGCGGCCAGTTGCGCTTCCAGATCCGCTGGACGCAGGCTCCGCGCATCCCCGCCACGTCCGTGCTCGGGCACATGTTCATCGTGGCTTCCCTGGGCTACTTTTTCAGCCTCGGGGTGGGAGCCTGCCCGGCGCGCTCGGTCAACAACTTTTTCTGCGGCCTGTTCCACGACCTGCCCGAGCTTTTGACGCGCGACATCATCTCCCCGGTGAAGCAGTCCATCTCAAGCCTGCCCCAGCTCATCAAGGAATATGAGGAGGACGAGCTCGAGCGGCGCATCCTCGGGCCCTTGCGCAAGGAGGGCTTCGGGGAGCTCGTGGCGCGCATCGCCTATTATCTCGGGCTCGAAGTGGGCTCGGAATTCCAGGAGTGCCGCCGCGAGGGTGGGGCCGTCGTGGCCGTGGACGGCTTTGACGAGCTCCAGCGCCGCTACAACCGCGACGAGGACGACCCCAAGGACGGGCAGCTCCTCAAGATCTGCGACTGGCTGGCCGCCTTTCTCGAGGCGCATAGCTCCATCCGCAACGGCGTCTCCTCGCCGCATCTGGTGGCGGCCGAGGCGCGCCTCAAGGGCAAGCTCAACGAGAGCAGGCTCGAGCCCGTGCTCCAGCTCGAGGCGCTGCTCGCGGATTTTGACTGATGCGCGGCGCAGCTGCCCTCGCCCTCGCGTTCGCGCTGCTCATGGTGGTACCGGGCCGCGCAGCCGAGATGCAGCTTTCCAAGGGCATGACACACTACGCGCGGGACATGGAATTCTATTACCAGAAGCCCCGGCCCGAGGTCTTGCCCGGACTTGTGCGCACGCTGGCGACCCAGGGAGTGCTCGGGCACGGCGAAAAGCGCCTCGTGGTGGCGGCCTTTCTGGGTGAGCTCGCGGCGCAGCGCAAGGCCTCGCTGGAGGCGCTGGCGGACGGCGCGCAGTCCCTTCCGGGAGGAGCGGCGGCCGATGCCCGGCGCACCCTGGCCTGGGCAGCGCATCTCGGGGGGCTTTCGCGGGAGCGGCAACTGCTCGACAGGCTGCTCACGCCGGCCGACGCCACCCTGCGGGCGCATATCGGCCGCAGCCCGGCGCCGCTTGCCGCGTGGCAGGTGGGCGAGCCCGCGGTTCCGCGCATGTTCTGGGGCGCCTACATGGCCTCGGGCGACGCGGCATGGCTCGACCGCCTCATTGACGCGGCCCTCAGCTATGCCCGGCTCAATGCCGCCGGCAGGCAGGGAGAGGCGGGTTTTGCGGGCAACGCCGCCGCCGCTGCCCTGCTCTATGACATGGCGCCACGGCATGCGGCCGTGCAGGAGCGCGTGCGGGCGCGCGTTGCCGGCGCGAGCGGGCCCGAGGCCGACACCCTGCGCCTTATCCTGAGGGAAAACAGCCGGTGAGGCTCAGCGCTCGAAGCGCTTGGGGCAGGCGTGGCAGGCCGTGTCAGGCGCATTGCGGACGAGGGCTTCCCGAAAGGCCGCAAATGCCGGCTTGTTCCAGATATCCCACGGCGCCTCGGCGCGCACATCGCCAAAGACCCTGCGGCGCCCGTCGCCGCCGCCCCGCTCGCCCGGGCGTACATCCGGCGCGTTGTCCGGCACATTGAGGTACACGCAGGGCGAGACCTTGCCGTCCGCGTCCACATAGCAGCTCCGCGCCACGTTTTCGCGGCAGCCGCCGGCGTCGGCCACGGCCTCGGCGC
The DNA here is from genome assembly GCF_011039155.1 of Desulfovibrio sp. ZJ746. Lineage (NCBI taxonomy): Bacteria > Pseudomonadati > Thermodesulfobacteriota > Desulfovibrionia > Desulfovibrionales > Desulfovibrionaceae > Desulfovibrio > Desulfovibrio sp. ZJ746. The sequence continues at coordinate 639,832 of NZ_JAAKEK010000001.1, forward strand.
CGGGCAGGGCGAAGTGGATGATGCGGCCCCGCGAGTCGGCCTCGGCGGCGATGTGTTCCAGTATCACGCGGGCCCGCGCGATCTTTTCCGCCTCCCCTGGGGCGAAGGCGAGCTCCCTTTGCCCGGGGAGCGCCAGGTAATCCAGCGTGCTCACCACGGCCATGTCCACATCCAGCTCATCCATGAGCGCGGGCAGCCCGCGGGCGGCCTCCATCCTGTCGGCGAGCATCAGGTAGGCAAAATGGATCTCCAGCGGCTCGCCGTCGGCAGGGGGGCCTGCCTCCCTGATGGCGGCGCGGAGCTGGCGCACGCTTTCGCACACGCGCGCAAAGGGCGCTCCGGCGCGCGCGTCATTGCTGGCCTCGTCCGTGCCCACCAGCGAAAACGCCAGGAGATCCATGCCGCTTTGCGCGAGCTTTTGCGCGAGCTCCGCGTCCATCCTGAGCCCGCAGGAGGTGCTGGACACGGCGCAGCCGGCCCGGCGCGCGAGGGCCACATAATCGAGGAAGCGCGGGTGCAGGAAGGGTTCGCCCCAGCCTTGCAGGTGCGCCCGCTGTGCGCCGCGCAGGAAGGGCCAGAGGGCCGCGAAGACCTCGTCGGGCATGTGGCGGCTCTTCCAGGAGGGGCCGGCCGTGGTGTGTGGGCAATAAATACAGCGCCCGGCGCAACGCGAAGTCACTTCCACCTGCAGGCAGTCGAGCGGACGTTGCACGCCCAGAAAGGCCTCGCGCAGCCGCTCGAGAAAGCCGGGCGCCCGGAAGGCCGGGTCGGCCAGCGGGTCGCGGCCGGGCGCAGGGGTGGAGCTTGGAGCCTTGTTTTTTGTATCGCGCATGGCGCCTCCCATCAGTGCCCGAAGATCCTGCCGAGCCAGCCGCGCTTCTTTTCCGGTTGCGGGCTCCAGCTCGTTTCCACACAGGGCAAAAAGGGCGTGGCGCCCCACTTTTTCTTGAAAAAGCTGACGCCCGCGCCCATGCCGAGGCCGAGGTTGAGCAGGCAGTGCCCCCGGGCCGCGCCGTCGGCGGCAAGAGCCGCGAGGAGGGCGTCGGCCGTGCCGGGGGGCGCGTCCGGCGAACGGAAGGCGAACATGTAAAAGGCCGTCGAGAAGGAGGAATAATCCCCGATGGCGCAGGCGAGGAGGCGCCCGGCCGCATCCCGCGCGGAAAAAAGGCGCGCGTCCGGCGCGGCGGCCAGATAGTCACCGAGCTTGCGGAAAATGTAGCTGCTGCCCTCGTCCACCTCCGCGCCCTTCCTCACCATGAAGGCTTCGGCGAGCGCTGCGTGCTCTGTCGTCCAGGCGCCCGGGCCGCCGCTTTGCACGATAGTCGTTTCCCGCGCGGCGCGACGCAAAAGGTTGCGGATCTTCTGGCCCGCGCGACCCGGTGGAACCTCGAGGGGCAGGGGAAGAGACCAGTACGCGTCTTCCGTGCTTTCCGCATGCGCGGGCGCCGCGCCGGGGCGGGCAGCCGCGATAACGGTCAGGCGCTCCAGCCCGGGGAGCGCCAGGGCCTCGGCCACGGCGGCGTCAACGGCGCTGCCATCGTCCGGCTTGCCGGCGGGATAGGCCACCAATACCGCCTGTCCGCCCCCGTGGTGGAGCGCGCAGCCGCCACAAAGGCTGCTCTCCAGCCCGGAAACGGCGCGCACATAGGGGAGCAACTGGTCGGGCGTGAGCGCGGCCGCCGTGATGTGTGCGAGATGTGAAGCCCCGGCTACCATGCCACATCCTCCCCGCCGCGCCGCATGCGCCGCAGCCTGAGCTTGAGGCGCGGCAAAAGGCCGAACGGCGCCTGCCGGACGTTGAAGCCGTCTTCGACCAGCATGTGCCGCAAATTGACCATGTGCGCCGAGCCCACAAAGACCGCGGCCCTGCCTTCCTCAAGATAGGGGCGCATGCGCTCCCTGAAGCGCTGGTCACGGCGGCTGATGACGTATTCCGTGCGCGTGGGGAATTCCGCGCTCGAGCCCATCATGCCTTCGAGGTCGCCGGCGAGATAGGCGCGCATGTTTTTGCGCGAGAGCGCCTTCCAGCCGCCGCAGGCCCGGAAGAAGCGCACCACGCGCTCGGGCGGCAGCGAACCCAGCGAGTCCAGCTGCTCTTCAAGGCTCTCCATGCCCACCACGTTCTTGCCCATGGCATGCGCCACGCGCCAGGCCTCCATGTCCACGGATTCGCGCCAGCCCTGCCGCTCCAGAAAGGCGGTCCAGAGGCTGAAAAAGGCGCACCAGGGCCGCGCATGGGCGAGCAGCCACCGCACATCCACCTTGCGCTCGTGCACCAGCCCGAAACTTCGGGCGAGCGCCCCCTGCGGGCCGTGCACCACGCGTTCGAGGCGGCGCACATCCGCCTCTTCCAGCAAATCAAGAATGGGCGTTGCCCCCGGGAGCGGCGTGCGGCCCGCGCGGTCCACGTCGGCCATGAAGCCTTCGTCCAGCGGTCCCTCGAAGAGCACATGGTCCACCTTGCGGAAGAGGCGGCGGAACGAGGGCTCGAAGGAATGGCAGAAAAAGTGCGCCGTGCCCGCCACCCAGGAGGTGCGGCCGTTCTTCTCCACCTCCCAGAGCATGGCGAAGGGGCGGCGGCTCGGCCTGTCCTCGATGATTTTTGGCCGCTCGGCCGGCGCGCGCAGAAAGGCGAGCGCCACATCCTGGAGCACGCTACCCCGGGGCGGCCCGGCAGTGGCGCCAGTCTTTGCCGGGGTGCTGGGCGCTTCGGTCCATTCCGCCATGACATAGGGAAAGGACGCCCGGGCGCCCCATTTGCGCTTGAAGCGCAGGATGCCCTCATTGACGCCGAGACCGAGATGGATGAAACGCTTGCCTTCGGCCTGCGCGCGTTCGAGCATGGCGGCGAACAAAAGGTCGGAAGCGTGAGGCACGGGATGGGCGCGGGAGTGCGCGCCGAGCACATAGCTCACGAAGTTCTCAGGGGCATAGTCGAGGAGCAGGGAGGCCGCGAGCCGGCCCTCGCCGTCCCGGGCGTCCAGCAGCCGCAGGCTGCCGCCGGCCTCGGCCAAGGCCTCGGGGGTGCGCGCATAGAGCGCGGCCACATGGGGCGCCATGGGTGCGGCCTCGCCGCGCTGGATGCGGCCGAGAAATTCGGCCCAGAGGCGCCGGTGCTCGGGCGTAAAGACCGTGCCTTCGGTCACGGTGAGCACTTCCGCCGCCTTTTTGAGCGGACCGCGCAGCCGCGCTGGAGGCCTGGCGTGGGCGGAAAGGACGTAATAGCGGTCCTTGTCCGTCACGTGCCCGGCGAGAGAAGGGGGAAGGTCGGGCCCGATGGCCCAGCAGGCCGTGGCGCCCGTGCGCTCCAGCGCTTCTTCAAGTGTCGCTTTAAAGGTCTCGTGGCTGTAGCGCCCCGTAAGCGGGTAGGCAACGGCCATGAGCCAGTCTTCCGCGGCGAGGAAGAGATACGGCCCGATGCAGAAGGGCAGCCCTTGCGAAAGGGCCGTCATGAGCGGCAGCGAATGCTCGGGCACGCGGGCGAGGGCGGCCATGCGCGCAAGCATGTCCGTCATGGCGGGAGAGTTGAGCCCCTGGGGGTTCGCGGCCGGCCCAGGCATGTCAGGCGGCGTCCATGCCGCGTTCAAGGTCCGTGCGGATGTCGTCCCAGGCTTCAAGGCCCACCGAGAGGCGCACCGTGCCCGGCGTGATGCCGGCGGCCGCCAGTTGCTCGTCCGAAAGCTGCCGGTGCGTGGAGGTGGCCGGGTGGAGCACCGACGTGCGGATGTCCGCCACATGGGTCTCCAGCGAGATGAGCTCGAGCGCGTCGATGAAGCGCGCCCCGGCCTCCCGCCCACCCCTGAACGAGAAGGAGACAACGCCGCTGCATCCGTGGGGGAGGTACCTGGCGGCGAGCTTGGCATACGGGTCCCACGTGAGGCCCGGATAGCGCACCCATTCCACCTTGTCCTGGCCTTCCAGCCAGCGCGCGGCTGCCTCGGCGTTTTCCGAGTGCTTCTGCATGCGCAGGGGCAGTGTCTCAAGCCCGAGATTGGTATAAAAGGCCCCCTGCGCGCTCTGGCAGCAGCCGAGGTCACGCATGAGCTGCACGCGCGCCTTGGCGATGTAGGCCGCCGGCCCGAAGGCATCGGCATAGACGAGGCCGTGGTAGGAGGCGTCCGGCTCGGTAAATTCCGGGAAGTTGCCGTTTCGCCAGTCAAAATTGCCGCTGTCCACGATAACGCCGCCGAGCTGCACGGCGTGACCGTCCATGTACTTAGTGGTGGAGTGGATGACCACATCCGCGCCGAACTCGAAGGGGCGGCAGAGGATGGGCGTCGCGAAGGTATTGTCCACGAGAAGCGGCAGGCCGCGTTCGTGCGCGAGCCTCGCGAAGCGCTCGATATCCAGCACGCTCAGGGCCGGGTTGGCGATGGTCTCGCCATAGACGAAGCGCGTGTTGGGCCGGAAGGCGGCGGCAAGCTCCTCATCCGTGGCGCCCTGGTCCACAAAGGTGGTTTCGATGCCGAAGCGCCGGAAGATGGTGTTAAAGAGGTTGAAGGTGCCGCCGTAGACATTGGTCGCGCTGACGATGTGGTCGCCCGCGCGCGCGAGATTGAGCGCCGCGAGCATGACCGCCGCCTGCCCGGATGAGGTGCAGAGCGCGCCAACGCCGCCCTCGAGCGCGGCGATCTTCTGCTCCACGGCGTCAACGGTGGGGTTGCCGATGCGGGAATAAAAGAAGCCCGCTTGCTCAAGGTCGAAAAGCCGGGCCACCTCGGCAGTGGAATCGTAGACGTAGGTCGTGCTCTGGACGATGGGCACCACGCGGGGCTCGCCGTTTTTCGGGCTGTAGCCCGCATGGAGGCACTTGGTGGCTTCTTTCATGGCTGTTCTCCTGGGCTCGAGGGAAGAGGCGGCGTTTGGGGCAGGGAAGAGCCCCCCGCTCGCGCAGTATTTGTGAAAAATAGCGCAATGCATCCTCCCTGGCAAGCAGCCATGATACGCGGAAATGCCGCGGACGCAACGCTGGACGGCACGGGCCGAACGGGATATAAATCAGGGCTTCCGAAACAGCACCGCCATAAGGCGGCAACGCGCAGGAAACCTTCATGAGCATCATCCACCACACGGGCGGCGACCGGGCGCTTTCGCTCCAGGATACGGCCGAGCCACGCCTCTTCCGGGAACTTTTCCCTTACACGAGCATCTGCCGGACCTCCTTTGACGAGGTGCTGCTTTCGCCGCGCCCGGCCGCGCAGATGCGCATCACCGACACCACCTTCCGCGACGGCCAGCAGGCGCGCCCCCCCTATACGGTGCGACAGGTGGCACGGATGTTCGATTTTCTCCACCGCCTCGGCGGCAAGACCGGCCTCATCGCGGCCTCGGAGTTTTTTCTCTATTCCCCGCGCGACCGCAAGTGCGTGGAGGTGTGCCGCGCGCGCGGCTACCGCTTCCCGCGGGTGACGGCGTGGATACGCGCCAACCGCGAAGACCTCAAGCTCGCGCGCGACATGGAATTTGACGAAACCGGCATGCTGACCAGCGTTTCGGACTACCACATCTTCCTCAAGCTCGGGAAGACGCGCCAGCAGGCCATGGACATGTATACCGACCTCGCCGCCCAGGCCCTGGACTGGGGCATCATCCCGCGCTGCCACTTCGAGGACGTGACGCGCGCGGACATTTACGGCTTCTGCCTGCCGCTCGCGCAGCGCCTCATGGAGCTTTCGCGGCAAAGCGGCATGCCCGTCAAGATCCGCCTCTGCGATACCATGGGCTATGGCGTGCCGTGGCCGGGGGCGGCGCTCCCGCGCTCGGTGCAGCGCATCGTGCGCGCCTTCACCGACGAGGCCGGCGTGCCCGGGGAGTGGCTCGAGTGGCACGGCCACAACGACTTCCACATGGCGCTCGCCAATGGCGTCACCGCGTGGCTCTACGGCTGCGGCGCGGTCAACAGCACGCTCTTCGGCTTCGGCGAGCGCACGGGCAACACCCCGCTGGAGGCGTTGCTTGTGGAATACATCTCCCTCACGGGCGACGACGCCGCGGCGGACACCACGGTGCTCAGCGAAGTGGCGGAATTTTTCGAGCGCGAGCTCGATTACCGCATCCCGCCCAACTATCCCTTTGTGGGGCGCGACTTCAACGCCACCAGCGCCGGCGTGCATGCGGACGGCCTCGCCAAGAACGAGGAGATCTATAATATTTTCGATACGAAGCGCCTGCTCGGGCGCCCGGTGCCCATCATCGTCACCGACAAGACGGGCCGGGCGGGCGTCGCCTACTGGATCAACACAAGCCTTGGCCTCCCCAAGGAACAGCAGGTCTCCAAGAAGCACCCGGCCGTGGGCAAAATCTACGACGCCATCATGGCGCTCTATGCCGACAGCGGCCGCACCACGAGCCTTTCGCACGAGGAGATGGAATCGCTCGTCCAGCAGCACATGCCCGAGCTCTTTGCGAGCGAATTCGACCGCATGAAGAAGCTCGCCGGCGAGCTCGCGGCCAACCTCATCCTCCGGCTGGCGGCGAGCCCGGCGCTCTGCCGGCTGGACGCCGAGGCCTGCGCCGCGCTGGACGCCTTTGTGGCCGAATATCCCTTCATCCAGTTCTGCTGCCTCACCGACGACGAGGGGCGCATGTGCTGCTCGGCCATTGCGGATTCAGAATACGCCGCCAACTATGCCTCGCTCCACCCGGGCTATGACTTTTCCGGCCGCGAGTGGTTCAGGATGCCCATGCAGACGGGCGATTTGCATATCATGGACGTGTACCAGTCGCACTTCACGTCGAAGCTCGTCATCACGGTCTCCTGCGCGGTGACGGACGAGAATGACCGCATTGTGGGCGTGGTGAGCGGCGACATCCAGCTTGAGCAGTTGCTCAAGCGGGCGCGCGCCCTCAGGCGCGAGGCGGTTGAAGGCGAGGACGGCGAGGACGCCGCAGAATAATTCCCAATGGGCCGCGGGCCCCGGAGAAGGATTTTCATGCGCAAGACCATCTACTGGATCGAGGGCGACGGCATCGGGCCGGAAATCTGGCGCGCGGCGCGGCCGGTCATCGACGAGGCGCTGGCCGCGGAATCGGATATGCGGCTCGACTGGCAGGAACTGCTCGCCGGCGAAAAGGCCCGCGAAGCGGAGGGTACGCCGCTCCCCGAGGCCACGCTCACTGCCCTGCGCGGGGCCGACATCGCCATGAAGGGCCCTCTCGGCACGCCCGTGGGCACGGGCATCCGCAGCCTCAACGTGGCCCTGCGGCAGGGGCTCGACCTCTATGCCTGCATCCGCCCGGTGCGCCATATCCCGGGGCTGGAAACGCCGGTCAAGCACCCGGAGCGCGTGGACATGGTCATCTTTCGGGAGAACACCGAAGATGTCTATGCCGGCGTTGAGTTCGCCGCGGGCACGCCCGAGGCGCGCAAGCTGGCGGAATTTTTGCGCGACGAGCTCGGCGTGACGCGCGTGGCCGAAGTGGCGGCCATCGGCATCAAGCCCATGACCGAGTCCGGCTCCAAGCGCCTCGTGCGCCGCGCCCTGCGCTACGCGCTGGAGAACGGGCGCCCGAGCCTGACCCTCGTCCACAAGGGCAATATCATGAAGTTCACGGAAGGCGCCTTCCGCCAGTGGGGCTATGATGTGGCGGCGGAAGAGTTTGGGAACCAGACCTGCACCGAAAAAGACCCGGTCCCCGGGCGCCTGGTGGTCAAGGACCGCATCGCCGACGCCATGTTCCAGGAGGCCCTGCTCCGGCCCGAGGCCTACAGCGTGCTCGCCACGCCCAACCTGAACGGCGACTATATTTCGGACGCGCTGGCCGCGCAGGTGGGCGGCCTCGGGCTCGCGCCGGGCGTCAACATGTCAGACTCGCTGGCCTTTTTCGAAGCCACGCACGGCACCGCCCCGGCCATCGCCGGCAAGGACAGGGCCAATCCCGGGAGCATCATCCTGTGCGGGGCACTGCTCATGGAGCATCTGGGCGTGCCCGCCGCGGCGGACCGTATCCGTTCGGCCGTGGCCAAGGCCATCGCCGGCAAGGCCGTCACCGAGGATCTTGCGGCCCAGGTTCCGGGGAGCCGCGTGGTGGGCTGCAAGGAATTCGGCGAGATCATCGGCGAGAATCTTTAAGCGTCACTTGAAGTTTGTCACAAAGGGGAGGCTATGCTGCCGCTGGAAAACCTGCTCCTCTTTGTTCCGGCCATGGCGCTCCTCGTCATGCTGCCCGGGCCGGACTTCGCGCTCGTGAGCCGCGTGGCCCTGCTGGAGGGCGCGGGGCCGGGCAGGGCGGCGGCCTGCGGCGTGGCGCTCGGCATCACCGTGCACACGGCGTGTGCCATTGCCGGCATCTCTGCCGTCATCGCGGCCTCGGCCACGCTGTTTCAGCTGCTCAGGTATGCCGGCGCGGCCTACCTCTTCTGGCTGGGCGTCCAGTCCTTCCGGCAAAAGGCGCAGCCCATTGAAGCCAGAGGGGAGCAAGAGGCAGTGGTAGCGCGAGGGCAGCAGGCCCCGTTGCGGCGCGCGTTCCGACAGGGTTTTTTGACCAATGCGCTCAATCCCAAGGCCATCCTCTACTTTCTCACTCTGTTGCCGCAATTTATTTCCCCGGTTGCGCCGGCAGAGCCGCAGCTGCTGGAGATGGGCGTTATTACCGCCGTTGAGTGCCTTGTCTGGTATCTCTTTCTCGCGCAAATCCTCGGCCGCGTGCGCCGGGTGTTCGCTGCTCCGCGCTTCCAGCGCTGGCTCCACCGCGTGACCGGCGCCATCTTTCTCGGTTTCGGCCTCAGGCTGGCCCTTGCAGGGAACGACTAGCCAACGATCTCCACCCCAAGAAAAGGAGCGCCCATCATGATCACCCTTTCCGCAGAAAAAACCGTCATCAACGAGGGGCAGCTCCAAAGCGCCGCCGAGGCCCAGGCCAAGGGCGTCGACCTTGGCAAGGCCGCCCGCAACACGCTGGCCGCGCGCATCCTCGCCGCCCACCAGGCCAAGGACGCGCCAAAGGACGGCCAGGTGCACGTGCATTTTGACGCGCTCGCCTCGCACGACATCACCTATGTGGGCATCATCCAGACCGCCCGCGCCTCGGGCCTCAAGGAATTCCCGCTGCCCTATGTGCTCACCAACTGCCACAACAGCCTCTGTGCCGTCGGCGGCACCATCAATGAGGATGACCATCTCTTCGGCCTTGCCGCCGCCAAGAAGTACGGCGGCATCTTCGTGCCCCCGCATCTCGCGGTCATCCACCAGTACATGCGCGAGATGATGACGAGCTGCGGCGGCATGATCCTTGGCTCGGACAGCCACACCCGCTATGGCGCTCTCGGCGTCATGGGCGTGGGCGAGGGCGGGCCCGAGCTCGTCAAACAGCTACTCGGCAAAACGTGGGACGTGGCCGAGCCCGAAGTGGTGGCCGTGTGGCTCGAGGGCGAGCCCGCCCCCGGCGTGGGCCCGCAGGACGTGGCGCTCGCGCTCATCGGCGCCGTGTTCAAGGACGGCTTCGTCAAGAACAAGGTGCTCGAGTTCATGGGCCCGGGCGTGGGCGCTCTTTCCGTCGACTTCCGCTGCGGCGTGGACGTGATGACCACGGAAACGGCCTGTCTCTCGTCCATCTGGCCCACGGACGCCAAGGTGCGCGACTGGCTCACCCTGCACGGGCGCGCCAACGACTTCAAGGAGCTGCGCCTTGAAGGGCCGGCCTGTTATGACGGCCTCGTGCGCATCGACCTTGCGGCGGTGGAGCCCATGATCGCCTTGCCCTTCCACCCGAGCAACGTGCACACCATCGCCGAAGTGACCGCCCATGCCGAGGAGCTTTTGGGCGACGTGGAAGAGGAGGCCGTGCGCCTCTTCGGGGACGCGGGCAAGGGCCTCAAGCTGCGCGACAAGATCCGCACCGGGGCCATCGTGGCCGACCAAGGCATCATCGCCGGCTGCGCTGGGGGCACCTTTGAAAATATCAGCCTCGCTTCAGCCATCCTCGGCACCTGGAAGGAGCCCAACCCGCACTTCACGTTCTCCGTCTATCCGGCGAGCGTGCCGCAGGCCGTGGCGCTGGTGAACAACGGCGCGACAGAAAGGCTCATGACGCTCGGCGCCAACGTCAAGACGGCCTTCTGCGGGCCCTGCTTCGGCGCGGGCGACACGCCGGCCCACGGCGGCCTCTCGCTGCGCCACACCACGCGCAACTTCCCCAACCGCGAAGGCTCCAAGCCGGGCGAAGGGCAGATCGCGGCCGTTGCCCTCATGGACGCGCGCTCCATCGCCGCCACCGCGGCCAATGCCGGCCGTCTCACGCCGGCCACCTCGCTCGACTGGAGCTCGCCTGACCTCAAGGTAGACCTCAAGTACCACTTTAACCCCGAGGTCTACCAGCGTCGCGTGTACAACGGTTTCGGCCATCCCGACCCGCAGATGGAGCTCGTCTTCGGCCCCAATATCGCCGACTGGCCCGAGCTCACGCCGCTGCCGGAACATCTGGTGCTCGAGGTGGCGAGCGTCATCACCGACCCCGTGACCACCACGGACGAGCTTATCCCCTCGGGTGAAACGTCCTCCCTGCGCTCCAACCCGCAAAAGCTCGCGGAGTTCACGCTTTCCCGCAAGGATCCGGGCTATGTGGGGCGCGCCAAGGCGGCGCAGTCCCTGGAGAAGAAGCGGCTCGCCAACCCCGACGACGCCGAGGTGCTGGCCAAGGTGCGCGGCCTGATTGACATCTGCTCGGAGCAGCCCGCCGTGGCCTCCATGCTGGCGGACCCGCATCCGCTCAGGCAGGTGGGCATCGGCTCACTTGTCTTCGCGTTCAAGCCCGGCGACGGGTCGGCGCGCGAGCAGGCGGCCTCCTCGCAGAAGGTGCTCGGCGGCTGGGCGAACCTCGCCGTGGAATACGCCACCAAGCGCTACCGCTCCAACCTCATCAACTGGGGCATCCTGCCTTTCCTGGTGGAAAAGGAGCTTGCGCGCGACCTCAAGCCCGGCGACTGGCTCATGGTGCCCGATGTGCGCGCCGCCATCGCGGCGGGCAGGTCGACCATCCTGGCGGCGCTGGTGCATACCGGGGTGGAGGCCGGCAAGAAGCCTTGGGCAGAGCAGGTGGCTCTTTCCCTGCGCGGCCTGACGGAAAATGAGCGCCAGATACTCCTCGACGGCAGCCTCATCAACCACTATGCCCGGTCAAAGGGCATCTAGGCGCCCATGATTTGTGCGGCCCCGGGCGCAGTGCTGCCGCCCGGGGGCGTCGCCTTTCAGGAGCCGGCACATGAGTCTCATGTGGTGGGTCATCGCCGGGGCCGTGATGCTGGCGGGGCTCGTTTTCTGTTTCCGCATCATGCGGCGCGGCATGAGCACCCTGGACGATGACCGGGGCAAGTTTCTCGCGCGTATCCGCGACGGGGAACACAAGCTCGAGGAAGAGCAGAAGCAGGTCGCGGCGGACGAGCACATGGCCCTCATGCGCGCGGCCGTGGAAGACCTGTTGCGCCTGGCGGATTCGCCCCCGGGCTACCGCATGGAAACGGCCGGCCGGACCATCCTTTTGCACACGCCGAAAGGGACATGGCGGCTTGAGCTCGCCATGCGCGAGATTGGCCTAAAATCCCGGCAAAAAGTGCTCCACGGGCGCCCGCGCTGGCTTTTGAGCGGCCCGGGCCATGAGGAGCAGCATGCGGACGCGGCCGCCGTCATGCGCAGCCTGGACGCCCACCTGCGGACGGAGGGTGAGCTTGCCCCGGAGCCGCCCCACCTTGCGCGCCGGCTGGAGCCGGGCACGCAAGCCCAGCGGCGCGCGCCGAGGCCGGCCCCGCACACGGCCGCGCCTGGGGGGCGGAAGCGGCGCACGGGCCTCGCCGCATCCGCCAGGGGCTTGCCCGCTCAGGCTTCAAAAAAGGCGCGGTAGGCCTCCACCGTGGCGTAAAGGTCCGCGGCGCTCGCAAGCTCAAAGGGGCTGTGCATGGAGAGGAGCGCGGGCCCAAGGTCGATGACGCGCATGCCGTAGGCCGCCAGGAAAAGCGCCACGGTGCCGCCGCCGCCCAGATCCACCTTGCCAAGCTCCGCCGCCTGCCACGGGATGTTGCGGCCATTGAGGATGCCGCGCAGCTCGCCGAAAAATTCGGCGTCCGCCTCGCTCGCCCCATACTTGCCCCGCGAACCCGTGAACTTGGAAAAGCAGGGGCCGTGCCCGATGAGCGCGGCGTTCTGCTTTTCGTGCACCTCCTGAAAATCCGGGTCGAGGGCGGCCTGCACATCGGCCGAGAGCGCGCGGCTATTGAGCAGCACATGCGAGGCCGAAGTGCCGGGCGCCCAAGCCGCCGCGAGATCCTCCACGCAATACTGGAAAAAGCGGGAGGCCGCGCCCGTGGCGCCGTCCGAGCCGATCTCCTCCTTGTCCCAGAACATCACCGCCATGGGCCCCGGGGCAGCCGCGTCCGCGGTGAGCAGGGCCTCGAGCGCCGCGAACACGCAGATCCGGTCATCCTGCCCATAGCCCCCGAGCAGCGCCCGGTCAAAGCCCACGAAGCGGGCAGCCCCCGCGGGCACGGCCTGAAGTTCGGCCGTGATGAGGTCTTCTTCGCTGATGCCGTATTTTTTGTGCAGCAGCCTGAGGAGCGCGTCCTTGAGGCTGTCGTCCTTGTCATCCTTTTTGGCTCGGCGGGAGGGCTTGGGGCCGTCCGGCGCATGGCCGAGGATGATGTTCAGCTTTTCCGCCTCGAAAGCCTCGCTGAGCTTCTGCCCGGCCTGTTTCTGCGCGAGGTGGGGCAGGAGGTCGGCGATGCAGAAGACGGGTTCCCCCGGCTTTTCGCCGATGCTCACGTCCACGCGCTCGCCGTTCTCCCGGATGACGACGCCGTGGAGCGCCAGGGGCCTCGCGAGCCACTGGTATTTGCGGATGCCGCCGTAATAGTGCGTTTTCGCCTGCACCACGCCCGGCTGCTCCACCAGCGGGTGCTGCTTGAAATCGAGCCGCGGGCTGTCCGCATGGGCGGCGATGAGGGCGAGGCCGTCCTTGAGGGGCGCTGTTCCGCGCCGCGCCGCAAAGAGCGCCTTGCCCCGCAGGGGCCGCATGGCGCGGGCCGCGCCGAAATCCTCCCCATAGCCCGCTTCGGCAAGGCGCCTCTGCACATAGGCGACGGTCTCGCGCTCGGTCTTGCAATTGCTGATGAAGTCGAGATAGCGCCCGGCGAGCGCCTGCACGTCCTTGCGGGCGTCGGCATAACGCTCCAAGGCGTTGGGGGGGGTGTAGGCGAGTTCGTTTTTCATGGCTGTGACTCCCGTGAGGAAGAAGGTGGATCGAGATAGCCGGGATAGCGGCCAAAAAATTCGGCCAGCAGGTAGAGCGAACCGGTCATGAGCGTGACGGCATCGCTCGCTGGAGCGGCACCGCCTGCCGCGGCGAGCGCCCGCCCAAGCGCATCCGGGCCATCCAGCGCAACGGCAGGCGCGGGGGAGAGGGCGGCAAGGAAGGCGGCCACTTCGGCTGGCTCAGCGGCGCGCGGATTCTCCAGGGCCGGGATAAAGACGGGCACGTGCGGGAAGCGGCGCCGAAGCATCCCGGCCGAGCTGCGCCAGTCCTTGTCGCCAAGGCAGGAAAAGATAATGGCCGCCGGCGGGGTTGCCATGAGGCCCGGGGCGCCCCCTTCACCATCAAGCGCCCGCAACAGGGCCTGCATGCCGTGCGGATTGTGCGCGCCGTCCAGCAGGAGCGCGGGATGCTCCGCCGTGCGCGGGAGGAGCTGGAGCCGCCCGGGCAGGAAGGCGCGGGCCAGCCCCAGCGCCTGGGCTTCGGCATCGTCCGAGCGACAGCCGAGCAGCGGGGCGACGCGCCCCCAGGCCGTGAGCGCCAGCGCGGCGTTGCCCAACTGGTGCGCGCCGGCGAGGCCGAGGCGCGGCAGCCAGTCTTTGGGGAGGGGTGACGCTCCAGTCAGGGGGGCATCCGTGGCGTTTGCGGCAGCCCGCAGGGTTTCTGCCGCCAGCGGGAACTGCTCCGCCGTGCACACCGGGGCCGCGCTGCGCACGGCCGCCGCCTTGTCGCCGGCGATATGCGCAAGAGTGGGCCCCAGCACGGCCGCGTGATCCATGGCGATGGGCGTGAAGCAGAGCACATCGGCGGCAATGGCGGTGGTGGCGTCATTGCGTCCGCCGAGGCCGGCCTCCATGGTGGCCACGTCCACCCCGGCCTCCCGGAAGAGGAGGAGCGCTAGCACGGTGAGAAATTCAAAATAGGTGAGGTGCTCCCCCCCGCAGGCTTCGAGGACGGCACTCGCCGGTGCGGCCCACAGCTTGCCGGGGACGGGGCGCCCGTCTACGCGGATACGCTCTTCCGGGAAAACGAAATGCGGCGAGGTATAGAGCCCGGTGCGGCAGCCGTGCGCGGCGCAGAGGCTGGCCAAAAAGGCGGAAGTGGAACCCTTGCCGTTGGTGCCCAGCACCTGCACGACCGCGAAGGGCGGCCGCTCCAGCCCGAGCGCCGCGAGCACGCGCCGCATGCGCTCAAGGCCGAGCTCCATATGGAACATGCCGAGAGCGTCCAGATGCTGGCGGACGCCCTGATAACTACGAAAGGGCATCGTCTTCTCCGCCAGCGGCCCCGGCCTCCAGTTCCGACAGGTGGGCGCGGGCAAAGTCCAGCGTGGGGTCGAGTTCCAGCGCGGCAGTGAGTTCGCGCCGCGCGTCCTGCGGCCTGCCCAGGAACTTGTAACAAATGCCCAAATTGGCGCGGTCCATGGCCGAGCCCTTGTCCAGCTTGAGCACGGCTTTGAAGGCTTCGGCCGCTTCCGCATAGCGCCCGGTCTTGTAGAGCGCTACGCCGAGCAGGTTGCCGTATTCCTTCATCTCGGGGCAGAGGCTCACCGCCTGTTCGAGCAGGGGCACCGCCTCGGCCCAGCGCCCGCGCAGGGTTCCCGCATGGGCGGCATAGAAGGCGGCAAGCCCGGCTGCCTCGGCATCGGGCTGCAAAGGCAGCGCGGCGAGGAAAAGGTCGCGCGCCTGTTCCGGCTCTTCCCGGCGCAGGGCCAGCATGCCCTGAAAAAAGGGCAGGTAGTGCGCCCCCGGCGAGAGCTCGGCGAGGGCCACGAGCCCGCGGGAAGCCGTTTCCGCATCGCAGGTCTCCGCGAGCTTGCGGCCCACGAAAAGGCCGAGGCCCTGGTTCGTGTCGCGCTCGCGGAACTGGAGGCCGGGAACGATGGTATAATGCGCGGGGATGCCGAGGGCCGGATGCGTGGTCGCCACCGCATAAACCTCAAGGGGCTTGAGGCCGTCAATGGCGGCGAGCAGTTCGTCGCGGATGTCCGGCGCCTCCACCGAGGGCAGGCTCTCCAGGGGGATGGCCGGCCCCGCGAGCAGCCATTCCGCCTGCGCAAGCTGCGTGAACTTGGGGAGGCCCGAAGCCTCGTAACAGGCGCCAGTGCAGAAATCGCCCCCAAGCTGCGCCACTTCGGTGACGGCGCGGATGGTGGCCTTGGCCGGCGAGGAGGCCGTGCCCGCCGTGAACACGATTTCCGAGCGTTCGGGAAAGGTGGCAGGGTCCCACGCGAGCGCCCCCACGGTGGGGAGCGGCATGCCGAGCGACAGATCCTTGAGCACGAGCCGGATGCCCTCTCGGGTGAAGGCGTCCAGAAGGCCGCGCAGGGTCGGGTCTTCACAGCTGGCGGGGTCGATGGTCGGCAGGGTGGGGCGCTCACGGTCGGCAATGCAGCACACATGGCGTTCCACCAGTTCGGAGAGGCCCTGGAGCAGGGATTCCTCCACGCTGTTGCCGGCGGAGGAGCCGTTGAATTCCCCAAGCATGCGGAACCAGTCGAGCGGCAGCCAGACCGTGCGGCCGCTGGCGAGGTGCGTTGCCGGGTGGAATTCCCAGGCAGTGAGGTCCATGATGCGCCTTGCGCGCTCGACGGGCATTTTGTCGCCCACGGAAAGCAGCACCTCCTCCAGCGGCAGCAGGGCGGCCCCGAAGCGTGCCTCGGCCTCGCTCCATGTGCCGCTGAAGGTCTCGCGCGGGCGCTCCCAGAAGCTGAAAAAGGCAAAGCGCTCCATCACTTCCATGAGCGCCGAGGCCAGCGCCTGCTCCTCCGACGAGCCCTTGCCCATCTGCTTGCGGGTGGGCATCACCGCGCGCGCGTCGCTGCCGCAAATGCCGAGGTAGACAGGGATGCCGAGGCGCCCCACGTCCACCCGGCGCGCGCCCGCAACCACGTCCAACCCGGCCCGCGCGAGGCTCGCGCGCACGCGTTCCACGGTGACAGCCGGGCTCACGGCCTTGTCGAGGTCGCGCGTATACCCTTTGGGGCAGGCGGCGAGAAGGATGGCCGGCGTCTTCATGGCCGCTCCAGGATGCAGATAGTGTAGATGCGCCGCTGCTCCACGCCGTCTTCGTCACGGCTTTTCACACCGATCTTGCCCTCCTGCACGTTGAATGACTTGGCCGCCAGCTTGGCGAAACGGGGCTTGGCGCGGGCGAGGTCCGTGCAGAACAGGGCCTTGCCGCCGGCGGCCAGGTGGCGCTCGAGAAATTTCAGGAGCGGCCGGTGCAGGTCATCAAGATAAAGCAGCTCGGAAGCGGCGATGATGTCGAAGCCCCCGGGAAAGCGCGCATCCTGCCCTGGCGTGGTGACATCCAGATGGCGCACCTCGATGCGGTCTTCCAGATGGTTTTTCAGCACGTTGGCCCGGGCAAAGGCGAGGGCGTCGGCCACATTGTCGCTGGCCACGATATGCGAAAATCCGTAGCGCGCGGCCACCATGCTGCAAATGGCGCAGCCCGCGCCGATCTCCAGCAGGCGCTTGCCCTCCGGCTCCTGGGTGCGGAGGAAGCGTCCGAGCACGAAGGAGCCGGGCCACACCTTGGCCCAGAGCGGCAAATCGCGCATGGGGTCATGGATGGCGCCGCGCCGCAGCAGATTATCCAGATGCCGGGGCATGTCGCGTACGGTGAGCACGTCCAGCGTGCCGTCGTCCACCTCAAGGGGCTCAAAGTCGGCGTCAAAGGTCTTGCGGATGTCGGCGAGCAGGCCGTCGAGCTCGTTTTGCGAGGATGGAGCGGAGGAGGGCGCCGTCTCTTGGGCGGTGACAGTATGGGGAGCGCTGGGCATGGGCTTTCCTTGGGGTTTTGGGCCCGCGCAGGGCCGTCGGGGCAGGAGCCTACAGCGGACAGGGCCGTAAATCAATGCCTTGCCAATGGTGCCGCAAGGACGCATGCTTCCGGCAGCAACCAGGAGGCACACATGCCTGAAACGGATACGCCGGCCCTGTTCCGGCTCGAGATCATTGCGGAAGACGAGGATTTCGACCGCGTGAGCGGCGTGCTCGCGCTCGAAGCGGCCTTCGGCTGGGAGGAGGAAAGCCTCCCCGGCGGCGAAACGCGCTTCACCGTGCATTGCGAATCGAAAGAACATCTCCGTCGGCTGCGGGAGCAGGTGGTTCTCACCGCGCCGCAGGCGGGGACGAGCCTCACCCGCGTGGAGAAGCAGGACTGGCTCGCGGCGTGGCGGCTGTTTTTCACGCCTGTGCTGTGCGGCTCGCGCTTTGTGGTGCTCCCGCCGTGGCTTGCCGGCACGGAGGACTTTCCGGGCCGCATCCCCATCCTCATCGAGCCCAAGAGCGCCTTCGGCACCGGGCATCACGCCACCACGGCCTTGTGCCTCTGCGTGCTTTCCGAATTGCTGGACGCCGGGCGCGTAAAGGCCGGCCAAACCTTTCTCGATCTGGGCACGGGCTCGGGCATCCTTGGCATCGGCTGCGCCAAGAGCGGTCTTGGCGGCGCAGGGCTCGACATTGATCCGCTGGCGGTGGACAACGCGCGCGAAAACCGGGCGCTCAACGGCGTCGCCCCCGCTGCCTTCGTCATCGACGCCGGCAGCGTGGACGCGGTGGCCGGCCGCACATTCGACCTCGTGCTCGCCAATATCCTCGCCCGGCCGCTCATGGAAATGGCGCCGGCCGTTGCCGCTGCGCGGGCGCCCGGCGGCTGTCTCGTGCTCTCCGGGCTCCTGGAAAGCCAGGCCGATGCGGTGGAAGCCGCCTATCGTGAACAGGGGCTGCCCAAGGCGCGGCGCAGCATCGACGGCGAATGGTGCGCGCTCGTATGGGAGTGAGTTGACATGGCCGGCCCGCTGGTGCAGCCTTTTTAGAGGCGGTGGCAAGGTGCCACCCCGCAAAACTTCAAGAAGAACTTTAAGCCTCAGGGAGGAGAAGAGCTATGGATACCGTGACTTTTCAGGGCACGCCCCTGCACCTCATGGGCAAGCAGCCAAAGGTTGGCGCACCCGCGCCGGACTTCACCCTGACGGCCAATGACCTCACGCCGCGCACGCTCAAGGATTTTGCCGGCAAGATCCTCGTGCTCGCCTGCGTGCCCTCGCTTGACACCCCGGTCTGCGACCTCGAGATGCGGCACTTTAACAACGCGGCGGCCAAACTTTCCGACAAGGTGCGCATCGTGGCCGTGAGCCGCGACCTGCCCTTTGCGCAGGCTCGCTGGTGCGGCGCGGCCAATGCCAAGGCCGTGGAGACGCTTTCGGATTACAAGGAGGGCGGCTTCGGCCTCGCCTATGGCGTGCTTATCGAGGAGTTGCGCCTGCTCGCGCGGGCCGTCTTTGTGGTGGCCCCGGACGGCACGCTCACCTATAGCCAGGTGGTGCCGGAAATGACCCATGAGCCGGATTATGCCGCCGTGCTCGACGCCGTGAAGGCGCTTTCCTGATTGCGAAGCTTCCCGCACAGCGCCCGGGGCGTGCCGAACATCCGGCGCGCCCTTTCTTTTTGAAATTCCCAAAATTCCGTGATTCTACACGTCGAAGAGCATTTCGAGGTCTTCACGCGTAAGGGACTTCCACGTGTCCTGCCCGGGGATGATGGCCTCGGCCACGCCGCGCTTGGCCTCCTGCAGCTTGAGGATCTTTTCCTCCACCGTGTTCTGGCAGATGAGCTTGTAGGAAAAGACCTGCCGCGTCTGGCCGATGCGGTGGGTGCGGTCCGTGGCCTGGCTTTCCACCGCCGGGTTCCACCACGGGTCGTAGTGGATGACGTAATCTGCCGAGGTAAGGTTGAGGCCAGTGCCGCCCGCCTTGAGCGAGATGAGGAAAATGGGGATGTCCGGGCTGTTGTTGAACCTGTCCACCTGCTCGAAGCGGTCCTTGCTTGCGCCATCGAGATAGCAGAAGGGCATCTGCGAAAATTCCAGCCATTGCCGGATGATGTGCAGCATCTGCACGAACTGGGAAAAGACGAGCACTTTGTGGCCGCCCTCCACGATTTCCGTCACCATGTCCTTGAAGGCGTCGAACTTGCCCGAGGGCAGGTTGTTGGAAAAGCCCGGCAGGTCCATCTTGAGCAGCCGCGGGTGGCAGCAGATCTGCCGGAGCTTGAGCAGGGCGTCGAGGATGGACATCTGGCTCTTGGCGAGGCCCTTTTCGTCCACGTCGGCAAGCACCTGCGCGCGCAGCTTGCGCGCGAGGGCGGAATAAAGCTCGGCCTGGGCCTCTTCCAGCGCGCAGCAGGTGACGCTCTCCACCTTGGGTGGCAGGTCCTTGGCCACTTCGGCCTTGGTGCGCCGGAGAATGAAGGGGCGCACGCGCGTGCGCAGGTAATCGAGGGTCTCGGCGTCGCCGTCCTTGATGGGCTTGACGATGCCCCGCTGGAAAGCATGCTGCGAGCCGAGAAAGCCCGGCATCAGGAACTCGAAGAGCGACCAGAGCTCAAAGAGGTTGTTCTCGATGGGCGTGCCCGAGAGGCAGAGGCGCATGCGGGCGTTGATGCGGCGCACGGCGCGGGCCGTGATGGTGTTGGGGTTCTTGATGTTCTGGGCCTCGTCCAGGATGACGGTGTTGAACTCGTGCTTCTCGATCTCCTCAAGGTCGCGCCGCAGGAGGGCATAGGTGGTGATGATGAGGTCGGAGCTCTCGATATGCTTGAACATGCCCTCGCGGCGCGTGCCGTAGATGATGAGCCGCCTGAGCCTGGGCACGAATTTTTCCGCCTCGCGCTCCCAGTTGGGGAGCACCGAGGTGGGCACAACGATGAGGTTGGGGCCTTTGGGATGGCTCTCCACCATATATTGGATGAAAGCGAGCGTCTGCACCGTCTTGCCGAGGCCCATCTCGTCCGCGAGGATGCCGCCGAAGCCGTATTCCGACAGAAAGTTCAAGTAGGAGAGGCCCTGCGTCTGGTAGCCGCGCAGGGAAGCGTTGAGCCCCTTGGGCGGCGCGATGGGCCGAACCTCGCGGAAGGAGCGGATCTTCTCCCTCAGCTTGTTCCAGAACGAATCCGTGGTGGCGCCGGGCAGGTCTTCCAAAAGGCTGTCGAGCACCGGGGCCTCGAACTGCTTGAACTTCTGCTGCGGCGGCTTGCTCGGGTCGAGCCCGAGGGCCGTGAGCTTGTGCGAGAGCTTTTCGAGCCACGCCTCGGGCAGACTCGTATACGAGCCGTCCTTCAACTGCACATAGCGCTTGCCGCGCGCCCAAGCCTTCCAGATCTTTTCCAGCGGCAGGGACTGGCCCTCGTAATCCACGGTAATGTCGAGCGAGAACCACTTTTCCTTTTCGTTGCTCGTGACCTGCGCCGTGATGGTGGACTTGGCCGTGCGCATCTTGTAGCGCGAGAGCGCTTTCTCGCCGTAAACGCGGTAATTTTCCACAAGGCGCGGATAACTGTCGAGCAGGAAGGCGATGGCCTCTTCCGGCTCCAGAAACCAGAGCTTGTTGGAACGCGCCTGAAAGTCCATGCCCGCAAGCTCGTTCATGAGCTGGGCTTCCTCGTCCTGGTGCCGGCGCACGAGGTAGGTCTGGCCCTCGTAGGTGTAGCTGCCGGTCTGGAAGTCGGGGTTCGGGCCGGGCAGGGTGAACTCGCCGTGGCGCGTCTCGTAGATATTGTCGATCTCCAGCGTGAGCAGGCTGCCTTCCTCATCGAGAAAGAGCTTGGGATTGTAGGTCGCCGGCTGGAAGACGGGCTCCATGAGCTTGAGGAATTCCTGCGGCTCGTAGAGCTCGGACGAGGGCAGGCGCGTCCACACGCGGTCGAGAAATTCCGAGATCTCCTCGTGCGGCACCACGGGCCGGTCATGGATGAGGTTATGCACGAGGGAGGGGTACAGACCCGTCTGCACGGGATAAAAATTGTGCTGGTAGCACACCCAGAGGGGCATTTGCCCGTGGAAGGTTATGGGGCAGTCGTCGCCGGCCTCGTTTTCATCCTTGCCGGGGCGGATGGGGAGCGGCGCCCGGCCCTCGCGCTTGAGCAGCACCTCGAAATGGAAGCCCGCGTCGTCCAGGCGGGGCTTGAGCTTGAGCGCAAAGGGCGCGCTCTCGATGCGGCAGGGCTTGTCCGTGTCTTTCCAGAGCAGGTAGTATTCCTTGCGCACGGCCCAGAAAAACCAGGAGGTGAGCCCGTCGGGGATCTCCACACGATGGCCGTAATAATCGAGATGCTGGCCTATCTGCCGCGCCACATGCGGGAGCTGGGGGGAAAATTCGCTCCAGTCCGGGTTCTGGATGATCTGCTGGAGCGTCACCTCGGAGTGGACGCTGGAGAGGCCCGACTTGTTCTGCCGCCCGCGAAAGAAGGACACGAGCAGGCGCCCGGGCTCGGGCTCGAAACGAAAGATGAGATAATGCCGCCCCGGCTCGGGCTCCATCTCGGTGGAGAAGAAGTTGCGGAAGCTCTGCTTCCAGTCGGCGAGCGGCGCGGGCAGGTCTTCGGCCTCGCCCTGCTCCTTGCAGAGTTCCTCCACAAGGCGCAGCCCGAGGGCGGCCACATGGCGGCACACGCCGGAAAAGGCGTCCGAGCAGTTGCACTGCTGGCGCGCGCTCCTGTCGGTGATGGTGAAGCTCAGGGAGGGGGTGTAGACCTGCAAATCCTCCCCCTGGATGACGCCCTGCACGTCCCAGGTCTCGCCTTCCTGGATATTAATTTTTTGCACCCCGCCCTCGGAGAGGATATAGTACGCCGCATCGCGGATATATTCCGGGACACTGTCATGCAGGAAGGTCTGGCACATTTCCCTGACGACATTCTGCTCTGAACGGCTCATCTTCCCCTCGCGGACGCGGCGCTCCCCCTTGCGGAACGGGGGCCGTTCCGCCACTCGGGAATGCGCGGGCATCTGAAGTTCACGAATTGGGATTCTTTAGCACACCTTCCGCGGCACATGCAACTATCACCTTGCGAACCATGAAAAAATTTTCCCTGCTCCTCCTCGCAGTCCTTCTGGCGGGCCTTTTGCGGCCCATCGTGTGCGAATTTTCACAGGCGCTGGGCGCCTCCGGGGGGCCCGAAGAGCTCCCCGTGGAGGCCGGCGACCTCACCCCGCAGGACAGCGGGGAGAAGCCCGTGGACGGCGGCCGCATCTTTTTCGGCACCATCGGCGAGGCCTCCAATCTCATTTCCTACCTCACCACGGATTCCGCCTCGCACGAAGTGGCGGAACTGCTCTTTGTGGCGCCCCTGCGCTACAACAAGGATCTCGAGCCCGAGCCCTGGGCCGCGGAGCGCTGGAGCATGGAAGACGGCGGCAAGCGCATGCGCTTCACCCTGCGCAAGGGCATCCTGTGGGAGGACGGCACCGAGCTCACGGCCGAGGATGTGGCTTTCACCGTGCGCGTGATCACGGACCCGGCCACGGCCAGCCCCTATGCCGAGGATTTTTCGCGCATCAGGGAACTGCGCGTGGTCGACCGCTACACCTTCGAGGCCGTGTATGACGAGTTTTTCGCGCGCGCCGTGGCCTCGTGGATGAGCCCCATCCTGCCGAAGCACATCCTTGAGGGGCAGAACATCCGCGCGACGCCCTTTGCGCGCAGGCCCGTGGGCGCCGGCCCCTACCGGCTGAAAGCGTGGGACGCCGGCAGCAGCATCACGCTCGCCGCGTCGCCCACCTATTTCGACGGGCGCCCGCATATCGACGAGGCCGTGTACCGCATCATCCCGGACGACGCCACCATGTTCATGGAGACGCGCGCCGGGCGGCTCGACGTGATGAACCTGAGCCCGCTCCAGTACCTGCGCCAGACCTCGGGGCCCGTGTGGGAGCGGGAATTCCACAAATACCGCTATCTCGCCTCGGTATATGTCTTTCTCGGCTTCAACCTGGAGCATCCCTTTTTCAAGGACGTGCGCGTGCGCCGGGCGCTCTCGCTCGCCATCGACCGCCACGCCCTCGTCAAGGGCGTCCTGCTGGGGCAGGGGGTGGCCGCATTCGGCCCCTACAAGCCCGGCTCCTGGGCGGCGCACCCCACGCTCAAGCCTGTTGTCCAGGATGTGGCCGAGGCGAAGCGCCTGCTCGCCGAGGCGGGCTTCACGCCCGGCAAGGACGGGATGCTCAGGCGCGACGGCAGGCCCTTTGCCTTCAGCATCCTCACCAACCAAGGCAATGAGCAGCGCATCCTCACCGCCACCCTCATCCAGAGCCAGTTGCGCGCCATCGGGGTGGACGCGCGCATCCGCACGGTGGAGTGGGCGGCCTTCATCCGCGAATTTGTCAACAAGGGCCGCTTCGACGCCGTCATCCTTGGCTGGACCATCCCGCAGGACCCGGATATTTTCCAGATCTGGCATTCCTCGCAAGCCCATGACGGCGGCCTGAACTTCATCCATTACATGAACCCGCAGGTGGACGGCCTGCTGGAGCAGGCGCGCACCACGCCCGACAGGGCAAAACGCGCCGCCCTCTACGCCCGCGTGCAGGAGATCCTCGCGGACGAGCAGCCCTATTGCTTCCTGTTCGTGCCCTATGCGCTGCCCGTGGTGCAGCGGCGCTTCATGGGCATCGAACCGGCGCTCGCTGGCATCATGTACAATTTTGAAAAGTGGTGGGTGCCCAGGGCCCTCCAGCGGCATGCGCTGGCGCCCTAGGCGCGGGAGACGGGGAAGGCCGTTCAGTGGCTGGCCGCGGTTTTTGCATTGCGCTTCCGCTTTTCAAGCGCTTCCTTAATAAATTTGCCCGTCACGCTCTCCGCGTTGGCGGCGACGCTTTCCGGCTGCCCCGCCGCCACCACGGCGCCCCCGGCCTTGCCGCCGCCCGGGCCCATGTCGATGATGTAGTCGGCGTTGAGCATCATGTCGCGGTCGTGCTCGATGACGACCACGGTGGCCCCTTGGGCGAGCAGCGCCCGGAAGACCTCCAGCAGGCCGCGCACATCCAGCGGATGCAGGCCGATGGTGGGCTCGTCGAAGATGAAGAGCGCGTCCCCCTGGGCGCGGCCCATCTCGCTCGCCAGCTTAAGGCGCTGGGCCTCGCCGCCGGAGAGCTCCGGCGTGCCCTCGCCGAGAGTGAGGTAGCCGATGCCGAGCCGCTGGAGGGTGCGCAGGCGCTCGGCAACCGCTTTCCACGCGCCGCACACCTCGATGGCGGCGTTCACATCCATGGCCATGAGTTCCGGCAGGGACACGCTCGCGCCCGAGGGGAGCGCGTGCCGCGCAAGGTCGGCTTCGCGCGCGTAGCGTGAGCCGCGGCACTCCGGGCAGGGGATGTCCACATCCGGCAGGAACTGCACATCCAGGCTGATGACGCCCGTGCCGTCGCAGGTTGGGCAGCGCAGGGAGCCGGTATTGTAGGAAAAATCCCCGGCTTTCCAGCCGTGCTCGCGCGCCCCGGGCGTGCGCGCAAAAATCTTGCGCAGGGCGTCGTGAATATCGGCATAGGTGGCGATGGTCGAGCGCACATTGACGCCGATGGGCGTGGCATCGATGAGGCGAACGCGCGTGATGCCGCCGGCGTCCAGCTTGCGCACATGCGCGGGCAGGGGCTTGCCAGCGCATACGGCCTCCAGCGCCGGGGCAAGGCTTTCGAGCACAAGGGTTGTCTTGCCCGAGCCGGAAACCCCGGTCACCACGGTGAGCCTGCCCTTGGGGATGTCCACCTCCAGCGGGCGCACGGTATGGATGCCGCCGATGGCGAGGTGGATGGCGCCCTCGGCGAAGAGAGGGGCGTCTGTGCGCGGCCCGTGCTCCGCCACGGGCTCGCCCGCGAGGAAGGGGCCGATGCGCGAGGCCGGGTCCTGCTCGATTTGCGCCACTGTGCCCTGCGCGATGATCCTGCCGCCGGCCGCGCCCGCGCCGGGCCCGAGCTCGATGACCCAGTCCGCGCGCTCGAGCAGCTGGACATCGTGGTCGACAAGCACCACGGAATTGCCGTCGGCCACGAGGTCGCGCATGATGCCGGCCACGCCGGCGAGGTTGGCGGGGTGCAGCCCGATGGAGGGCTCGTCGAGCACATAGAGCACGCCCGTGGTGCGGTTGCGCACCGCCCGGGCGAGCTGCATGCGCTGGCGCTCGCCCGTGGAGAGGCTTGATGCGCTGCGCTCCAGCGCCAGGTAGCCGAGGCCGAGCTCGAGCAGTCGTTTCGCCGCGCCCTCAAAGGCGTCCGCGATGTCGCGGGCCATGGGCCGCAGGGGCTCGGGGAGCCCCGGCGCGATACCGTCCACCCACGGTGCGAGCTCGTCCAGCGGCAGCCGGCAGACGGCATCCAGCCCGAGCCCGCGCAGCCGTGGCGCCCGCGCCGCGTCGGAGAGGCGCGAGCCGCCGCAATCCGGGCATTCCTCCTGCTTGAGGAAGCGCCCCACCCGCTTCATGCCTTTTTCGTCCTTGACCTTGGCAAGCGCGTTTTCCACCGTGTACACGGCATTGTAATAGGTGAAGTCGAGCTCCCCGGCCTGGTTGCTGTTTTTCGGCTTGTAGAAGATGTGCTTCTTGACCGCCGGCCCGTGGAACACGATGTCGCGCTCCTCGGGCGTCAGCTCGCGGAAGGGCACGTCCGTGCGCACGCCCATGGCGCGGCAGACATCCGTCATCAGCGACCACATGAGGCTGTTCCACGGCGCGACGGCGCCTTCGTCGATGGTGAGCGACTCGTCGGGCACAAGGCTCGCCATGTCCACGGTATGCACGGTGCCCGTACCCCCGCAGGTGCGGCAGGCGCCCAGGCTGTTGAAGGAAAGCTCCTCCGCGGAGGGCGCGAAAAAACGGGCCCCGCACTCCGGGCAGGCCAGCTGCCGCTCCGCTGCCACGTCCAGTGTGGGCTCGAGGTAATGGCCGTTAGGGCAGCGGTGGCTTGCCAGCCGCGAGAACATGAGACGCAGGCTGTTGAGGAGCTCAGTGCCGGTGCCGAAGGTGCTGCGCAGGCCGGGCACGCCCGGGCGCTGGTGCAGGGCGAGCGCCGCGGGCACGTAAAAGATCTCCTCCACCTGGGCGCGGGGCGCCTGCGTCATGCGGCGGCGCGTATAGGTGGAGAGTGCTTCCAGATAGCGGCGCGACCCTTCCGCATAGAGCACGCCCAGCGCCAGCGAGGACTTGCCCGAGCCGGAAACGCCCGCGACGCCGACGATGCGGTTGAGCGGCACATCCACGCTGATGTTTTTGAGGTTATGGACGCGCGCCCCGCGGACCTTGATGCAGGCCGGAACCTGCGCTGCTTCGCCGTTCATGTGCTCTTCCTTTTGACCAGCTAGCCCAGGTTCCTGAAACCCTCGATGCCTTTTGCGATGAGGCAATCGGCATAGTCGATCATGGCCTCCATGGGGATGGCCTTGCCGGAAAGTATCCATTGCCGGTACAGGCCGGCCCCGGAATTATAGATAAAACACAGCACGATGTCCTGCCTTTCCCGTGAAAGCGAGGTGAACCAGCGCGAAGTGCACCATGTGCCGCGCACAAGGCGCATCATGAGCCGTGTGCCGATGCGCTGGTAACTGTCGCTGCACACGAGATTGTCATAGTATTTTCCCTGCCTCGTGGAAAATTCGTAGAATTTCCGGGTTATCTCCCTGATATGCTCCGGGGCGGAATATTCCTCGATGGAATGCAGATAGTCCCGGGTGATTTCTTCAAGGATCTCTTCAAAAAGGCTGTCGAGGGAGGAATAATAGACATAAAAGGTCTTGCGCCCGATCTGCGCCTGCGCGCAGAGCGCCGAGACCGTCAGCTGGTCATAACTGCTTTCAGAAACCAGCTTGAGAAAGGCCGCCCTGATGCGCGCCAGCGTTTTTGTGACCCGGAGATCCCTTGGCTTCCCGTCCACGCGCTGCCGCCTTTTCGTAACAGTTTTCGCCAAAATGGCGCATAAGAAACAGTTTGCGCCCCCATGTTGTTGTCGCCGAAACAGCCTGTGGGTTAAGAAGCATATGTTTCCGAACATTGTCAAATTTTGGAGGGAAAATGCCAACCATCTTCATCACGGGGGCTTCATCAGGCATTGGCAAGGCGGCGGCGCGGCTGTTTGCGGAAAAGGGCTGGGAGGTCATCGCCAACATGCGCCACACCGAGAAGGAAGGGAAGGTCGGCGCCCTCCTTTTGCGAGGGGAAACGCTCAGGAGCAAAGGAGAGGCTTGATGAAAAAGGACGTGGTGCTCCTCATGGGGGCCGGCCAGATAGGCATGGCCACCGTGCGCCGAGTCGGCGCCGGAAAGTCGATCATCGTGGGCGACAAAAGAGAGGAAAACGCCCGCTCCATCGCAAAGATCCTCACGGGCGCCGGCTTTGAAGCGCTCCCGCTTGAGGCGGACCTCGCCTCGCGGGAGTCGGTCAAAAACCTCATTGCCGCCGGCGAGGCTCAGGGAGAGATCGCCATGCTGGTCAATGCGGCCGGCCTTTCCCCGAGCCAGGCATCCATCGAGGCGATTTTGCGGGTGGACCTGTACGGCACTGCCGTCCTTCTGGAAGAAGTGGGCAAGGTCATCAGGCCCGGGGGCACTGGCGTCACCATCTCCAGCCAGTCCGGGCACCGGCTGGAGGCCCTGGGCGCGGAAAAGGACGCCCTGCTCGCCGAAACGCCTGCCGAAAAGCTGCTTGAGCTGGATTTTTTGCAGCCCGGGAACATCGCGGACACCTTGCGCGCCTACCAGCTTGCCAAGCGCTGCAATGTCAAGCGCGTCATGGCCGAGGCCGTCACGTGGGGAAAACGCGGAGCGAGGATCAATTCCATCTCGCCCGGCATCATCGTGACCCCGCTCGCCATTGACGAATTCAACGGCCCGCGCGGGGACTTTTACAAGCGGATGTTCGCCTCCTGCCCGGCGGGACGCCCCGGCACGGCGGATGAGGTCGCCAATGTGGCCGAATTGCTGCTGGGACCGCAGGGTTCGTTCATTACCGGGGCGGACTTTCTGGTAGACGGGGGTGCCACGGCGGCATTCTTTTATGGAGACCTTGGGCAGGAGAAGGGATAATGGCCGCACCAGCAGTTCTCATCGCCTACTTCTCTAATGCGGGGCAAAACTATGTTGATGGAAAAATCGTCGAGCTTCCCGTGGGGAATACCGAGGTAGCAGCAGAAAAACTGTCCGAAATCACCGGCGCCCGGCTGGTGCGTATCGAACAGGCGCAAACCTATCCCGGGGACTATCATGAGCTCACGGAAGTTGCCAAAAAGGAGCTCAGGGCCGGTGCAAGGCCGGAATTGAAAAGCGCCGTCCCCGATATGACGGGCGTGGACGTACTTTTCTTGGGCTATCCCAACTGGTGGGGCACCATGCCCATGCCTGTCTGGACCTTTCTGGACGCCATCCCCACAGCGGGCAAAGCCATAGCGCCGTTTTGCACCAATGAGGGCAGCGGCATGGGCCGCAGCGAAAAGGACCTGAGCGCCCTGTGCCCGGCCGCGACCATCCGGGCAGGCTTGCCCATCATCGGCCACAAGGTGCATGAGGCAGAGGCGCTTTTACGCAAATGGGCGCGGGACATCCTCGCGTGACGCAATATCTGCAAATGACGGCAAATACCGCGGTGGCATGAGAGCTGGCGCGAAATCCCCTCAACATCCACAGGAGAAAATCATGAACAACTTCGTCTTCCAGAACCATACCCGCGTTTATTTCGGCAAGGGCGTCGTGGGCAAGTATCTTGCAAAGCTCCTCGAGCCCTATGGCAAGAATGTGCTGCTCGCCTATGGCGGCGGCTCCATCAAAAAAACCGGCGTCTATGACGCAGTGACGGCGGCTGTGCGCGCGGCGGGCAAGACCGTTTTCGACTTTCCGGGCATCATGGCCAACCCCACCAAGGCGAAGGTCGATGAGGGCATCAGGCTCGTCAAGGAAAAGGACATCGACTTCATTCTCGCCGTGGGGGGCGGCTCGACCATCGACTGCGCCAAGGCCATGGCCATCGGCAGCCGCTATGCCGGCGACTGGTGGAACGATTTTTGGCTGAACCAGGGCAACGTCGATTTCGAGCAGCTTCCCCTCGGCGTGGTGCTGACCATTTCCGGCGCCGGCTCCGAATTTGACGGCGGCGGCGTTATCACCAATACGGAAACCAATATCAAGACCGGCCGCATCTACCCGGAGCTTTCGCCCATTTTCTCCCTGCTTGACCCGGACTACACGCTCACCGTGCCGGAACGCCAGGTGCGGGCGACAGCATTCGACACCATGTCGCACCTGATGGAATTTTATTTCTGCAAGCCGGATACAGACAATGTTTCCGACGACCTGCTCGAGGCCCTGCTGCGCGCGCAGATCCGCAATTTCCGCACATCCATGAAGGACCTGAAAGACTATGACGCCCGTTCCAACATCGAATGGATAAGCTCGCTCGCGCTCTGCGGCATCATGGGCCTTGGCAAGCAGCCGGATTTTGACTGCCACAACCTCGAGCACCAGATCGGCGCCTTCACGGACTGCGTCCACGGCGAAGGGCTCGCGGTCATCACGCCGCCCTATTATCGCTGGCTCCTGCCCCATGCGGTGGACCGTTTCGTGCGCTTTGCCGTCAATGTGTGGGGGCTGGCGCCGCAGGGCGATGACAGGGCGCTGGCCGCCGCCGGCGTGGAGGCCCTTGCCGATTTCATCCGCTCTGTCGGGCTGCCCACGACCATGCAGCAGCTTGGCGTGAAGGACATGGCCGAGCTCACGAAGATAGCCCGCTCGGTGCAGACCGTCCCGGGCACCTATTGCAAATGCACGCCGGCCGATGTGGAGGCCATTTTCAAGGCCTGCTGGGAGTAGGGCGGGGCTCAAAACTCCGGCCACGCTTGCGCGACACGCCAAACAGGCATAAGTGTGGGTAAAACCGCAGGAGCGCCTATGGAGACACGGGAACTGGGAAATTCCGGCCTTACGGTCGGCGTGGTGGGCCTTGGCTGCGAGGGGCTGCTGGACAAGGCGCCGGACTACTATGCCAAGGCGCTCGACCTCATGGAAGGCGCCGGCGCCAACTGCATCGACCTCTATTCGCCAAGCCCCGACCTGCGCACCAATCTCGGCCGCGCCATGCGCGGGCGCCGCGAAAAGTTCATCCTGCAGGGCATTTGTGCACCGTCTGGGAAGACGGGCAGTACAAATGCACGCGCGACCTGCAAAAGGTGCGGGCGTCGTTTGATGACCAGCTTAAAAGGCTCGGCACGGACTGGCTCGACATCGGCATGATCCACTATGTGGATTCGCTGGCCAACTGGAAAAAGGTGGAGGAGGGCGGCATCCTCGATTATGCGCTCGGGCTCAAAAAGCAGGGCGTCATCCGCGCCCTGGGACTTTCCAGCCATAATCCCAAGGTGGCGCTCAAGGCGGTGGAGGAGGGCGCCATCAAGGTGCTCATGTTTTCCGTCAATCCCTGTTATGACCTCCAGCCGGCGGACGAAGACGTGGAGCAGCTCTGGAACCGGGAAAAGTACAAGCAGCCCCTCACCAACATGGACGCCGACCGCGCCCGGCTGTACGAAACCTGCATGGAACGCGGCGTGGGCATCACCGTGATGAAGGCCTTTGGCGGCGGCGACCTCTTGCATGCCGAGCGCTCCCTCGCCGGCGTGGCGCTCACCGCGCACCAGGCCATCGCCTATGCCCTGGACAGGCCGGCCGTGGCCTGCGTGCTCGCCGGGGCCCGCAGCCTCGGGGAGCTTGAGGAATGCCTCAGTTACGGCGCGCCCGGGAGCGGGGGGAGTGACTATGCCGATGTCCTCGCCCGCTTCCCGCGCATCAGCTGGAAAGGGCACTGCATGTATTGCGGGCATTGCGCCCCGTGCACGGAATACATCGACATCGCCATGGTCATCAAGCTCCTCAACCTGGCCTGTGCGCAAAACGAGGTGCCCGAAACGGTGCGCGAGCATTACCGCGCATTGCCGGCCCGGGCCGATGCGTGCAGCCAATGCGGCGTTTGCGAAACGCGCTGCCCCTTTGAGGTAAAGATCCGCGAGCAGATGGCCCGCGCACGGGAAGTCTTTTCCTGAGCTTCGCCGCGTCGCCGGGGGGTTTCCTTTTCGCGCGAGTGACAGACATACAGAACCAAGATGCTTCAACCATAAAAAGGTGGAGGACAGGTAGATGAAACTCCTTTCCCGCAGAACTTTCGTTCAGGGCGCCGCCCTCTCCCTGGGCGCCGCCGCCCTTGCGCCGGGCCTCAGCCTTGGGGCGCAGAAGCAGGATGCCGCGGCTTCGCCGCAAAAGACCCCGGTCACAGGCTCCAAGAAAGTCACTGCGGCGCAGGCGCCGGGCTCGGTCGCCAAGGTGTATTTTTCGCCCGTCATTGATGAAGCGAGCCTTATCAAGCTGTATAATCTCGTCAATGAGGGCATTTACGGCAAGGTCGCCATCAAGGTGCACACGGGCGAGCCCAACGGCCCCAACATCCTGCCGCGCGAGCTCGTGGCCGCCCTGCAAAAGACCATCCCGGACAGCGCCATCGTGGAGACCAACACCCTCTATGAGGGCGGCCGCTACACCACCGAAGGCCACAGGAAAACGCTTGAGGTCAATGGCTGGACCTTCTGCCCCGTGGATATTCTCGATGAAAAGGGCGATGTCAGCCTGCCCGTGCGGGACGGTTTCCACCTGAAAGAGGTGGCCATGGGCAAGGGCATCACCGACTATGACTCCATGCTCGTGCTCACGCATTTCAAGGGCCATTCGAGCGGCGGCTTTGGCGGCTCCATGAAGAATATCGCCATCGGCTGCGCCTCCGGGCAGCTGGGCAAACGCCAGGTGCACGGCACCAACCTCGAGGGCAAGCCCGAGTTCAGCACATCCGCCAAAAAAGAACTCTTCATGGAGCTGATGGCCGATTCCGCCAAGGCCGTAATCGACCATTTCGGCAAGCATATCACCTATATAAACGTCCTGCGCAACATCAGCGTGGATTGCGATTGCGCCGGCACCCGCGCCCACGCGCCCACCATGAAGGATATCGGCATCCTGGCTTCCAATGACCTGCTCGCCATTGACCAGGCCGCGTGTGACCTCGTTTTTGCCGCGCCGGACAGCAAGGACGTTATCGAAAGAATCGAGAGCCGCCACGGCTTGCGGCAGCTTTCGGCCATGCGCGAAAAAAAGATGGGCAATCCGCAATACGAACTGATCACCGTTGAGTGAGCCCGGCGCAGGCCGGTCGGTCACATGAGGGATGGCGTTCGCCGGGGCATTCCCCGGTGGGCGCGCCCCTCTCCTCGCTTGATGCCCCTGCAAAATTTGATTAAAAAACCCTCTGGACTAGTGGCCCGCTTTGCCCATATGGCCGCGGCAGAGGCCGCCACCGGGGCATGGGCGCCCAGCGGGCCGGCGCTTTTCCTGTAACGAACGCAACTTCAGTATCCCGTGGAGAACTGCCATGGATTGGTTGGTGCACATCTTCAGGGCCAACCCCGTCATCCCCATTTTCTTGACGCTCAGCATCGGCTTCTGGCTCGGACAACTCAAATACAAGTCGTTCACCCTTGGCCCGGTGGCGGCCACCCTGCTGGTGGGCGTGGTCATCGGGCAGATGCAGATCCAGATCCCGGAGATCGTGCGTTCCATCTTCTTCATGCTGTTCCTGTTTTCCATCGGCTACAGCGTGGGGCCGCAGTTTTTCATGGCCTTCAAGGGACATGGCCTCAAGCAGGTGGCCTTTGCGCTCTTGGAGGCTGTCATCTGCGCCACAACGGTCATCGTGGCCGCGCGTATCATGGGCTATGACATGGGCGTGGCGGCGGGCCTCTTCGCCGGCTCGCAGACGGCCTCCGGCTCCCTCGGGCTCACCACCGAGACCATCCGCGGCCTCATGATGGATGCTGACAAAAAAGATTTTCTCCTGTCAATGATCCCGGCGAGTTATGCCGTGACCTATGTTTTCGGCACCATCGGCTCGGCGTGGTTCCTTTCCAATATCGGGCCCATGCTCCTTGGGGGCATGACCAAGGTGCGCAAGGAGATTGAGGAGATCGAGGCCGCCATGGAGGACGGCGAATTCCAGGCCGAGCCCGGCTACATGCTGGCCGAGCGGGCCGTGTCCTTCCGCGCCTACCGCGCGGAGAGCGCCTTTTTTGACCGCCCGCGCACCGTGGCCGAAATCGAGAAGGAATTTGCGGACAGGGGCTTGCGCCTCTTTGTGGATCGGTTGCGCATCAGGGGGGAGATCCACGACCCCGCCCCTGCGCTCCGTGTGCGCAAGGGGGATATCGTTGTCCTCAGCGGGCGCCGTGAGGTCATCGTTGACGACGGTCAGGCTATCGGCCCCGAAGTGGCCGATCATGAGCTCCTGAGCTTTGGCGTGGAGAACCTGCCCGTCACCATCGCGCAGGGCAAGGTGGCGAAGATGACTTTCGGCGAGCTCAGGCAGCAGCCCTTCATGAAGGGCGTGGTGGTGCGCAGCCTGACCCGCAACGGCGTGTCGCTGCCCGGGCGCTCGCGGACGCGGCTCCAGCGCGGGGATGTCATGACCCTCGTGGGCCTGCCCGGGGATGTGGCCGAGGCCGTGCAGGAGATCGGCTATTCCGACCGCCATACCCAGGCCACGGACATGATCTTTTTGGGCTTCGGCGTGGCGCTCGGCTGTTTTGTGGGCGCCCTAAGCGTGAAGATCGGCGGGGTGCCCGTCTCCATCAGTACCAGCGGCGGCACCTTGCTCTCGGGCCTTTTCCTGGGCTGGCTGCGCAACCGGCGCCCGTCCTTTGGCCGGATACCTTCGCCGGTCATCTGGCTGTTTGACAAGCTCGGGCTCAACATGTTCATTGCCGTCATCGGGCTCACGTCCGGCGCGACCTTCATCCACGCGCTCAAGGAATTCGGTGTGGGCCTTTTCGTCACGGGCATCGTCTGCACCCTGCTGGCCCTGACCATCAACATCTTCATCGCCCGCAAGATTTTCCGCTTCACCGCGCCGGAGACACTGGGCTGCGTGGCCGGCGCCCGCTGCGGCGTGGCCTCCATCGGCGCCATTCAGGACGCCCTTGACAGCAACCTGCCGGCCATCGGCTACAGCGTCACCTATGCGGTGGCCAATCTCGTGCTCGTCTTCTCGAGCCTGCTTGTGCTGGCATTTGCATAAGAAAAGCGCGTTCCCTGAGGGGAGCGCGCTCGTGGTTTCCTCGAGGAAAGCGCCCCGCATGCGGGGCGTTTCTTCATATCTTATGCGCTTCAGGCTTCGGCCCTGGTCTTGGCGGCCTTGATGAATTCCCGGAAGAGGGGATGCGCCTGCATGGGGCGCGACTTGAACTCGGGATGGAACTGGCAGCCCAGAAACCACGGATGATCGGGCAGCTCCACGATTTCCACCAGCGAGTCATCGGGCGCGGTGCCGCTGAAAATCATGCCCTTTTCGCCGAGCGTATCCTTAAAGTCATTGTTGAACTCATAGCGGTGGCGGTGGCGCTCGTCTGCCATGTCCGTGCCGTAGGCGTCATGCGCCCGGCTGCCCGGCAGCAGCTTGCACGGGTAGGAGCCGAGGCGCATGGTGCCGCCCTTGTCGCTCCCGTCATCCCGGCGTTCCACATTATGCGTGCGGAAATCGAACCACTCCTTCATCAGGTAGATGACCTTTTGCGGCGAGAGGGGGTTAAACTCCTCGGAATTGGCTTCGGGGAGGCCGGCCACATTGCGCGCAAACTCGATGACCGCGCATTGCATGCCGAGGCAGATGCCGAAAAACGGCACCTTGTTTTCGCGCGCGTACTGGATGGCCGCGATCTTGCCCTCCACGCCGCGATAGCCGAAGCCGCCCGGCACCAGGATGCCGTCACAGCCGGCAAAGACCTCGGCGGCGTTTTCCGGGGTGACATTCTCGCTGTTCACATAGCGCAGCTCAACGGCCACGCGGTTGGCGACGCCGCCGTGCATCAGCGCCTCGTGCAGGCTCTTGTAGGCTTCCTTCAGGTCCACATACTTGCCCACGATGGCGATGGTCACCTTGCCGCGGGGATTGGCGCTGTCATGGATGAGGCGCTCCCATGCTTCAAGGTGGGCGTTGCGCGCGGGCAGGCGCAGCATGATGGCAACCTTCTGGTCAAAGCCCTCCTCGTAGAACTTGAGCGGCACCTCGTAAATATTGTCCACATCCACCGAGGAAAACACGGCGTCCTCGTCCACATTGCAGAACAGGGCGATCTTTTTGCGCATTTCCTGCGGGATGCTCTGCTCGCAGCGGCACAGGATGATGTCCGGCTGGATGCCGATGGACAAAAGCTCCTTGACGCTGTGCTGGGTGGGCTTGGTCTTGTGCTCGCCCGCGCAGCGCAGGTAGGGCACGAGGGTGAGGTGGATGTTGAGGCAGTTGTCGCGCCCGAGCTCGGAGCGCAGCTGGCGGATGGCCTCGAGGAAGGGCAGGCCCTCGATGTCGCCCACCGTGCCGCCGATCTCGATGATGGCCACGTCCGGCGCGTCGGGCCCCTCGGCGAGCGAGAGCACCGTCTGCTTGATCTCGTCCGTGATGTGCGGGATGACCTGCACCGTGGCGCCGAGATAGTCGCCCCGCCGCTCCTTGGCGATGACATGGTTGTAGATGGCGCCCGAGGTGGTGTTGTTCTTCCGCGACATGGGCACATCGAGATAACGCTCGTAGTGGCCGAGGTCGAGGTCGGTCTCCGCGCCGTCGTCGGTGACGAAGACCTCGCCGTGCTGAAAGGGATTCATGGTGCCCGGGTCCACATTGATGTAGGGGTCGAGCTTCTGGATGGTGACATCCAGCCCGCGCGCCTTGAGCAGGGCGCCCAGTGAGGCCGCCGCCAGCCCCTTGCCCAATGAGGAAAGCACGCCGCCCGTCACGAAGATGAACTTGGTTTTCATGGCACCCCCTTGGCACTGCCGCGCGCGGCGGCATATCGCTCAACCGGGGAAGAATAAACCATGTCGCGCGCCTTGGCTAGTCATTTTGCCGGTCCGCCGGCTGGCGGGGGTGCGATTGCGAGCTTCGCCGGACGAAGATGTGGGCGACGCCGATATGGGTAACATGCAAGACAAAACTTGCCCCCAAAGTTGCCCCCTTTTAGTGGCTGCCAACGATTCTTAGCGCAAACCAATGGGCGACAAAAGCAGAAAAACCCGCTCTGCTCAAGGCATTGCGGGCTTTCTTGAACCGTGTTGAGAACTTTCTTGGTGGAGGCGGGGGGAGTCGAACCCCCGTCCGCGAACACTCCGCGCGAAGCGTCTACAGGCATAGATCAGGTTTGAATCTGACCGTGCTGGTGGCCCCTGATCAGGCGCAGCACGGCGGGCTCGCCGGTGACAATCTCGCGGAAAACCCCGGTGAACACCAGTTTCCGCCAGCCTGATAAGTGTCGCCCGGAGGGAATATCAGGCGTCCTCCCCCCGGACGTGACCGGCTATGCGGTCAGGTTGCCGCGCTGACTAGGCAGCGTAGGCGTAGTCGTAATCGTTGTTGGCAATTACTGTTTTGCCGCTTTTTACGAGGCCAGCGGCGCCTCGGCCTGCAACTCCGGTTTCCATATCCACGTCGAAACCAGTGCGCCCCCGTGCCGTGCACAATAGGGACTTAATGCCCGCCTGGCAAGCTCAGCGGACATAAAAATGTGAGAGCGCCCCCTTGAGGCACATGTGGTAGCGGCCGAGCAGGGGCTCCTCGTCGCTGTCGGCGCCGGCCTCCATGGCCGCATGCGCCCGCCGGGCCACCGCGATGCCGTGGGTGAGCAGGGCGAGGCGCGCGAGCTCCCGAAAACGCTGGTGGAGCTGCGGCTGGCGGGAAAAGATGGCGCAGACCTTGTCCGCGTCGTCATCCTCGCCCTCCACCACGAGCTTGCCCTCCGGCGAGAGGAAGATGTGCAGCCTGTGGTCCGGCGTAAATTTTTCTTTTTCAAACTGGCGCTCGAGCAGCGAAACGAAGGTCTCTTGCAGGCCGTCGAGCTGTTCTTCAAGTTCCGGAAGAAGTTCCGCGCTTTGGTTCATGAATTCCCGCAGGCGGGCCTTGACGGGATCTGGAGAGGCTGGGGGGAGGCAGTCGGGGATGGCGGAGCGGGCTTGGGCGGTGAGCGGTGTATCGCTGTTCCTCAAGTGTACCATCTCCGCAAGGTGGTTCCGGCTTTCGCTATTCACAACATCCTCCAGGGCAGGTATCGCATGGGGTTTGCCCTCCGGGAGCCCGGAAACCCTGCTTTTGCGCGGGGCGGCCGAATTTTCCTCGGGGTGGCAACGCCCGTGAGAAAGCAAAAGCAATGCCAAAAATGCGTCTGGATCTCTCTTAGCAGAAAATTTCTAGAAAATATCGTGAAAAAATGGAGGAAAGTGCTTGAAATCAAGTTCCCGAGCGCCCGGGGAGAGATGGAGAGGCTAGGCTTCGGCGTCTTTTTGACGGGGAGGACAGCTGGATTTTGCCGGCCCGCTCCCTCTGGCAGGCAAAAATTTCCAGTCGCCGGCAGGGGGACGTTTCACTCAAGAAGGGAATGCGCCACGGCCTCGCCCTGGCTGCCACCGCCAGCCATGCGGGCGAGCTCCTGGCGGCGCCCTTCCGCATCCAGCGGGGCACAGAGGGTATAGGTGGCCGCATCGCGCACCACCTTGCTGATCTGGAAGTGCCGCTCAGCGCGGGCCGCGAGCTGCGGCCAGTGGGTGATGAGCAGCATCTGGTGACTGTCCGCGAGGGCTACCAGCCTGTCCGCCAGCTTGTTGAGGGTCATGCCGCCCACGCCCGCATCCACCTCATCAAAAATATAGGTGGCGTCTCCCTGGTCGGTGCGCAGCCCCGCCAGGGCCAGCAGGAAGCGGGAGAGCTCGCCGCCCGAAGCGATTCGGTCGAGCGGCTGCGCCGGCTGGCCCGGGTTGGGCGCCCAGAGGAGGCGCCCGCGCTCGTCGTTGATGCCGGGCCAGAGCTCATGGGGGGTGAATTCCGGGATGACCCGCGCCCCTTCGGAAAAGCCGAGCCCGCGCAACTGCTCCTCCAGATTTTTGGCAAGCCCGGTGGCTGCCTCCCGGCGCAGGGGCACGATACGCGCCACAACGGCGCCAAGCTCTTGCACAAGCCGGGCTTCCTCCTTGTTCAGGCGCGAAAGATCGAGCGAGCAGACATCGAGGAAGGAAAGGTTTTCGACAATCTCCTCGCGCATGGCGAGGATTTCGGGGAGTGTGCGCTTCAGCTTGCGCTTGAGCTGCGCCAGGAGGAAGAGGCGTTCCTCCACCTTGTCGAGGTCCACGTCAGTGTCGACCGCGGGCTGGCGGCGCAGCTCCCCGGAGAGGTGCGAAAGCTCCTGGCGCAAGGCGGCCGCAGCCTCGGCGGCGGCCACGGAGCGGTCATCGCCCTCGCGGCCCATGCGCTGGGCGAGGCGCTCGAATTCCGCCAGCAGGTCAAGCAGGCCCGGGCCGTCCTCGCCATGCAGGAGCAGCAGGGCGCGTTCTCCCTCCTCGCGCCTTGCCTCCGCGTCGCGCGCCTGTGCGCGCTGGGCTTCAAGCCGCTCCTCCTCGCCCTCCTGCGGCGCCACCTTGTCGATCTCCTGCTGCTGCATTTCCAGAAGGTCGCGGCGCTCGGCAAGGCCCTCCTGCCGGGCGCGCAGGGTATCCCGTTCTTCCGCAAGGGCGCGCAGTTGCGCGACGAGCCTGTCCCGTTCCTCGAGCAGGGCCGGCTCCGGGAAGGCATCATCAAACAACCGGGCCTGGAAGGCCGGCTGGAGGAGCTTCTGCTGCGCGTGCTGGCTCGTATGGCTCACGAGGCGGCTGCGCAGCTCGCGCAGGCTCTCCTGCGAGCTCAGGGCATCGTTGATATAGAGGCGGCTGCGGCCACTTTCCGCCGCCAGTTCGCGCCGCAAGACCAAGTCCCCGTCTTCCAGCGCGAAGAGCGCCTCCACTTGCGCCCGCTCGGCGCCCGGCCGCACCATGTCCGCGCCAAGCCTGTCGCCCAGCAGAAAGCCCAGGGCCTTGAGGATAAAGCTTTTCCCGGCGCCGGTCTCGCCCGTGAGCACATTGATGCCGCGGGCGAATTCCAGCTCCATGTCCTCGATGAGGGCCAGGTTGCGGATGCGCAGATATTCCAGCATAGGTTCACCCGAAAATACGTTGCCCGGGGCGGCACGGCTGCCCGGCGCGTCCCTGCCTATTGCGAGAGGCGCGGGTCCAGCAGGTCGCGCAGGCTTTCGCCCACCAGGTTGTAGCCCAGCACCGTGAGCAGGATGGCGAGGCCCGGATAGACGGAAAGCCAGGGCGCCGTCTCGATGGTGGCCTTGCCCTCCATGAGCATGTTGCCCCAGCTGGGCATCGGCGGCTGCACGCCCAGGCCGAGAAAGCTCAGGCTCGACTCCACGAGGATGGCGCCCGCGATGCCAAGGGTCGCCGTGATGAGCACCGGCGCCAGCGCATTGGGCAGGATATGCCGCATCAGGATATGCGGCGTGGAGGTGCCGGCCAGCCGGGCCGCGGCCACAAATTCGCGCTCGCGCAGGCTCAGGGTCTCGGCGCGCACCAGGCGGCACACGCCCATCCATGAGGTCAGGCCGATGACAATCATGATATTGGTAAGGCTCGGCTCCAGAAAGGCAATGACCGCCAGGATGAGAAAAAAGGAGGGGAAGCAGAGCATGATGTCCACGAGGCGCATGACGGCTTCGTCCACCCAGCGGCGAAAATAGCCGCTGATGAGCCCGAGCGTGGTGCCGATGCTCACGGAGATGCCCACCGCCACGAAGCCCACCCACAGCGAGACGCGGCCGCCATAGAGCAGGCGCGAGAGAATGTCACGCCCAAGGCGGTCGGTGCCGAGCCAGAATTCCGCCGAAGGCGCCTCGAGCACATGGTCGAGATGTTCGGCGTCGGGCGGGTAGGGCGCGAGCCATGGCGCCCCGAGCGCGGCCAGCGACATGAAGATCACGATGCCGAGCCCGAGGGCCAGCATGCCATTGCGCCCGAGAAAGCGGCGCACGGAGGCGCACATCATTGGCCGCCTCCGCTGCGGATGCGGGGGTCGGCGAGGCCGTAAAAGAGGTCGGCCAGAAGGTTGCCCGCCAGCGTGAGCACCGCGCCGAGCACAAGGTTGCCCATGATCATGGTGTAGTCGCGCGCCATGACCGCGCTGTAAAAAAGCTGCCCGAGCCCGGGCAGGGCGAAGATGGACTCGATGATGACGCTGCCGCCGATGAGCCCGGGCACGGAGAGCCCGAGGAGGGTGATGACGGGCAGAAGCGCGTTGCGCAGGGCATGGCGCAGGATGACCTGCCGCGGCGAGAGTCCCTTGGCCCGGGCGGTCAGGATATAGTCCTGCCGCAGCACCTCCAGCATGCAGGCGCGCATATAGCGGGACATGCCGGCGAGCGAGCCCACGGTATACACCGTGATGGGGAGCACCAGATGGCGCGCGAGGTCGCAAAACTTGCCCCAGGGGCCCAACCGCGCATAGTCCATGGAAGTGAGCCCGGAAATGGGGAGCCACTGGAGGTCGATGCCGAACCAGAGCATGAGCAGGAGCGCCAGCCAGAAGGAGGGCATGGCGAAGCCCAGAAAGACGAGCACCGTGACCGTCCGGTCGAGCAGGGAATTGCGCCGGCATGCGGAGAGGATCCCCACGGGAATGGCGATGAGCAGGGTGAGCACCAGCGAAATGGCGTTCATGGAGACGGTCAGCGGCAGGCGCTCGAAAATCTTGTCGAGCACGGGCCGCGCGTCCGCGGACATGGAATTGCCGAAATCGCCGTGCAGAAGCCGGCCGAGCCAGTCGAAATACTGGACGTGCAGGGGCTTGTCGAGGCCGTAGAGCGCCTCGAGCTGCTGGCGCGCCGCCGCGCCGGCGAGCGGGTTGAGCGTGGTCTCCATATCCGTGGGCGAGCCAGGCGCGAGGTGGATGACCCAGAAGGAAATGAGCGTGATGCCCCAGAGCACGAGGAGCATCCAGAGCAGTTTTCTCCCGAGCCGCAGCAGGGCGGCAAAAAGCGGCGTGCCGGGCAGCATCGCCGGGGTGAGGGCAGGGGAGAGCGGTCCGTTCATGCGGCGAACATGGGGCAACCACGCGTGCAGCGCGGGCGCCCGTTCAGGCGGTGCGCGTCATCCATTGGCCCATGTCGGCCACTTCCTTCGGCCATTGCGGCGAGAGCCGCAACTTGAGGAAGCGCGCGTAGAGGCCGTCCAGGAGCGCCATGCAGGTTTCCATGAGGTAGATCTTTTCAAGGAGCAGGGCGTCCGGATCGTCATCGGCGTCGCCCTTGTCGAGCTTGGGGGTGCGCAGGCTTGCGATGGAAAAATCCTCGGCCCGGAGGGTGAACTGGAAGGCCATGTCATCTTTTTCAAGGCGGATGAGCGCCCGCGTGACCTTTTTGCCGGTGCCGAGGCCGAAGCGCGCCTCGCGCAGGGGCGAGAGAGAGCCCGAGACCGAGGCCGTCTCGCGCGCGTCGCCCTGGCCGCCGGCCACCACGATGCGCTGCTCCATGGAGACGGCGAAGGGCTGGCCGTGGATGTCGGTAAAGGCGCCGGGCGCGGTGTCGCTCTGGTACCAGAGCCAGGTGAGAAATTCCTGCCCGAGGATGGCGTCGGTCGAATCGGAGGACGGCAAGGTCATCATCTCCTCCCTATGCGTCCTGGGACGCGAATTCCGTGGCCTCCAGCCGGTCAAGGCGGAGCAGGGCGTCCTCGTCGAGCATGCCGACGGCCAGGGTATAGGGCGTCAGCTGGTCAAGGCGCAGGTCAAAGGTCTGGAGGAACTCCTCCATGAAGAGGTCGATCATGCCGCTTTGGGTGGAGGCGAACCAGACCTCGTTTTTCTCCAAAAGCCAGATGACATTGAATTCACCCGGCACCGGCAAAAAACGCTGCCGGAGCCGGAGATGCACCCGTTCCTTGATTTCTTTTTTGCGGTCGCCGGAAATGAAGTTCTTGCCGCGGGCGCGCTGCTCAGCCAATTCCTGCCGCAAGGCAAGCGCCACATATTTGCGGATGACGGCAGCCGGTATCCGGCGATTGTCAACACGAAGGGAAAAGACGAGATAGTTGCCTTTTTGCGCGGGGGCTTCGTTCCATTCGGTATCGAGAAAATCCTCAAAGCTGACCCAGCCTTGGGCGTGCATTTCCGGCAGGTCGTCGATATCGACGATGGCATGTTTGCGCAGCCGGTCGGGAACTTCGCGGATGAGCTCGTCCGTGACTGGGTCAAGGATGCGAAAACGGGTGAAACTTACGCTGGCGTTGGCAAAACCCATGGGTCTTCCTTTCAAGAGCCTTCCTTAAAAAAGGAGGCAGGATGGCGGTGTGCACGGCCGGGCTCGAGGCAAGTACTCAGGCCCGGCGCCTTCCGGCGCCATGCGAGCAGCCTCAAAATATCCTTTGCGGGCGGCAAGCCGTGCGCCTGTTGTACGTCAGAGGCTCGCTTACGGCAAGGGGCGTTCAGGCGCCCATGGAGCGGACGAAGAGAACCGGCTGTTGGCGGGCAGCAGGGCACCCTCTTCAGGCGCACCTCTCATTGTCCCATAATGATAATTATGTAAACTAATAATGCTGAAAAACCTTTATCCGGCGTAGCCCTTGACGCGCGCCGGCGCTTCGCGCAGCATGGCGCCAGTCATAACCGCATCGGAAAGCTGCATGAAAAATCCCAAAAATCCGCCTGAAGTCAAAACCCCAAACGGCCGACCCAGGCGTTCCGGCTTGTCCGGAGAAGTCACGCGGCCGCCTAGGTCCGGGCGCGTCACAACCAAGATAAACAGTGGCGGTTCCTGTTCAGAGGGCGCCACTGACGGCCTGCGCCTGAATAAGGCCATTGCCGCCTCGGGCCTGTGCGCCCGCCGCAAGGCCGACGAGCTTGTTTTTGCCGGTCGCGTCACGGTGAACGGCATCCCCGAGACCAATCCCGGGCGGCGTGTGCTGCCAGACGACAGAATAGCCGTGGACGGTGAGCCGCTGCGCGTAAGGCAGCAAAACGCCTATCTGCTGCTTCACAAGCCGGTGCGCACGGTTTGCACCCTGAGCGACCCGGAGGGACGCCCCACCGTCATGGACCTGCTGCCGGAAAAGGCCCGGGAGCTGGGCCTTTTCCCCGTGGGCCGACTGGACTATTTTTCGGAAGGGCTGCTCCTGCTCACCAATGACGGCGAACTCGCCCATCGCTTCCTCCACCCGCGGCACCATGTGGACAAGATCTATGAGGTATTGGTGCGCGGCGCCGTGCCGGACTGTCATCTGGAAATCATGCGCAGCGGGATGCGCCTCTCGGACGGCACTCCCCTCCTCCCGGTGGAGGCACGCCGCGTGCCGTCTCCGAACAGGCGGAGCACTCTGCTGCGGCTGGTCCTGCGGCAGGGCGTGAATCGCCAGATCCGCCGCATGTGTGACGACCTTGGCCTTACTATCTTGCGGCTTACGCGCGTGTCCGAAGGAGGGCTCTCCCTGGGCGCGCTCAAGCCGGGGGAGGCACGCTTTCTTGAGTGGGACGAGGTTCGCGCGTTGCGAAAGCGGGCGGGACTTTCGGAAAAACCCTGACGCGCGGCCTTCCCGCGTGACGATCTCGCAGTCTAAGATTATCGAGAGAGGCATCCGCTTGCCGGAAAAAACTGCCACTGAAAAAATCCTCGGGCTCTATACCCTGCTCCTGTTGAGCCCGCGCGCCTGGTCACTCACGGAATTGGCCCGGCACTTCCACTGCATCAAGCCACCATCCTGCGGCTGCTTTCCCGCATCGAGCGCCTGGAAGGCGTTGCTCTTAAAGCGGAACTGCGTCTGGAAGCAGGCCGCTGGCAAAAATGGTATCAACTGGATCGCGCCCCCACCGTGGCCGAGCGCGGGCGCCTCCGGTTCAGCGCGGACGCAATGCGCCTGCTGGCCTTTGCCCGCGACCTGGCCGCGCCCTTTCTTTCCGAGGATATGGGGGTGGCCCTGGACGACAACCTCAGGCGCGCGGCCGCCCTCTCCGCCGATGCGGTACCCGAAGCGGAAACTGCGGTCCCGCTGGTGCAGCCGGCCATGCTCGGCAACATCGACTACGCGCCCTTTGCGCACATCCTGACCTCGCTGCTCCGCGCCATCCGGCAGCGGCTCGTCTGCGAAATCACCTATGCGCGTAAACCGGGCCGTACCTATGAAATGGCCGTCACGCGCCTCGTGAGCGGCCACGGCGCCCTTTACGCCCACGGCTGGAAAGTGACGGACAAGGGCCGCGTGGAGGCGTGCCCCCGCTGTTCTTTGCCGTCCACCGTCTGCTTGACGTGCGCCTTACCCGGCGTACCCATGACCTGCGCAGTCCGGATGAGGAACCTGGCTTTGGGGTGGCTGACGGCCATGTTTTTCCTGTTCGGCTGCACGTCGCCCGGGAG
Organism: Desulfovibrio sp. ZJ746; assembly: GCF_011039155.1. Lineage (NCBI taxonomy): Bacteria > Pseudomonadati > Thermodesulfobacteriota > Desulfovibrionia > Desulfovibrionales > Desulfovibrionaceae > Desulfovibrio > Desulfovibrio sp. ZJ746. The sequence goes on from NZ_JAAKEK010000001.1 coordinate 684,163, forward strand.
CGCGCCACCTACGCGCGCGAGCGGCTCTTTGGGCCGGCACAACAGATTGAGGAGGCCGGGGACGGTGGCGTCATCCTTACCTTTCTCGCCCGCAGCGACCAAGAACTTTTGGCCTGGGCGCTGAGTCTTGGACGCCATGCGCGCGTGCTAGAGCCCCCAGCCTTGGCCGAAAAAGTGCGGAGCGAGGTTCGTGCCATGCTGCACGAGGACTGATGTTTCGGCATCATGCTTCGCTCATCCTTCTGAGTTCCGCTGATATCCCGCGTACGCTTCCAGCCACTCCCCCAATTGGTTCCAAAAAATTCTCTTTTAAAAATTTTTCCGCTCCCGTTTCAAAAAATGGAACGGGGGCGGCCTATCCTGTGCGGGTTGGGATTCACTCAGTCGCAGAGGAGGCAGCAATGCACAGCGATGACGATTATTTCTGGCGGAGCCTGATCATTTCAAATCCGGACAATATTCGGCTACACCCAGATCCTCCCGAAGATCTCTGTCTGCTCGCCGTGTGGGAGGCCGCCTATGTGCTCCGGTATATCCATGACCAGACGGATGCTCTCTGCCTGGCAGCCGTGCAGGTGGACGGCTTGGCGCTCCAGTATGTACATCGCCAGACGCGGCAGATTTGCCGGGCGGCGGTACAACAGGATGGCATGGCCCTTCAATATGTCCGTCATCAGACGCCTGAACTCTGTCGCTCCGCCGTTATGAATGACGGCATGGCGCTCCAGTATGTGCATGAGCAGACGGAAGATATCTGCGTTGCCGCCGTGGAGCAGGACGGCAGGGCGATGGCCTATGTGCAGCGTGAGACGGCAGAGATCAGTACCGCCGCTGTTATGCAAAACGGCGAGGCGCTGGAATATGTGCAAGGACAGACCCCTGCCATCTGCCTCGCCGCCGTACGTAGGACGCCGGCGTCCCTGCGCTTTGTGCGCGAGCAGACGGAGGAAGTCTGCCGCGCCGCGGTGCGCAGGGATCCGGAGATGCTGAAATATGCGGAACGACATCCGGAAGACCTTTGCTGCGCGGCCATTGAGGAGGACACCGAAGCCCTGAAGTATGTCCGCCACCAGACGGAAAAAATCTGCCGCTTTGCCATTGAAAAGGATGCCAGCGCCCTGAGGTTCGTTCGCTGCCAGACACGGGAGCTTTGCGAGCTCGCGGTGGAGAACGATGCGGATGCCTTGCGCTACGTGGCCGACAAGGAGCTCCGCGCCAGGCTGGCGATCGAAATCTTGGGCGATGACGCGGAAGACGAGGACTAAGGTTCCTCGCGGTACTCTTTGCTAGCAGTTGCGGCAGCGCCGGGAGGTTCCGTGGTGGCGCTCCCGGCCCTGCGGCGGACATACGAGAATTTCCTTGTGGAATAAGGATGTTAGGGTTACTTTTATCAAAGTGATTTTAAAAAAGGTCTGAAAACTCTTTCCACTATCTTATTACTCGGGGGGGGGAGAGGAAATACCGTGCAGTTCACCAATGCTGTTCTCAACAGATATAAAAAACTGATTGATGAGTACAAAGACGATCCTCGGGTTCAAAAGAGGAATCAACATAATGTTTTGCGAAAAAATATCTACATTTCCGAAGATTCCTTCTGGAAGGCGCTTGTCATTGCCATACTGAGTACGCAATCGAGGAATACTGAGGAATTTGGGAAGAATCGTGCGGAACTGGCGACAGACAATTATGAAAAAATGAAAAACTGCAAGGATATAGCGAATCGAGTCAGGCAACTCAAAGGTATCAGATATACGACTAAGAAGCCGGAAAGCATCGCAAGGAGTATGAGAGTTTTACAGGAGAAGTGGAAAGAAATTAAAAAACATCTTGAAACCTTGCTAAACACTACGAGCTTGGAAAAAGAACGTGAAGTTGCAGATTACCTCAGAGAAACGTTTAAGGGTAATCAAATTGGCCTCAAGCAGTCGAGAAATATTATCCAGATGCTGGGTCTCAGCCAATATGTAATTCCTCTCGACAGCCGCGTGATGAAGGTGCTGGAGGCCAATGGCGGCATCAGGGAGCCGAAGCAAAAGAAGCCGCTTCAGAGCAGAGCCGGCTATTGCGACATCGAGGAGCAAATCAATGAACTTTGCGAACATCTGAATGGTCAGTGTGGAGATTTTGTCGTGAAACCCTGCAACTTTGATATTTGCGCCTTCATCAGCGAAGAAAACTGATGGATATCGCGGATATGCCGCCATAAGAAACAACTTCACATCCGCATATTTCAACTTTTTTGCGGCTTGGTGCGCATATTCGCATCAGACCGAAAAACAAGGCTTGCCAATGCGCCAAATCCTCATTGCCGATGCTGTGGAAGCTAGGGACTACCCCGCGCTGTTCCGCCAGGGAGACCTCGACGGGGCCTGTGGCCTCTATGCCCTCATGATGAGCCTCAATCTGTGCGGTTATGTGGACTGCGACACTTCCTTTGCCAACGAACCGGACCGGCGTACCCAACTGGGCAAGCTTTACAAGCATTTTGAGGACTACCCGGCCCTTTTTAGCGGTGGCTCCTACATAGAGGATTTGAAGGAGATAGTGGACAAGGCCTATGGCCGCAAGATCAAGACCGAATTCCACGAAGGAAACAACAAGAGTATCATCAGATTCACGGTAAGCCACCTCATGGGGGGGCATCCGGTACTTCTCGGAATCCGCGCGCCGGCGGCGCTGATCACGCGGTTCTCGCTTGTGGCCTTGAATTTGAACGGTCTGACCCCGGAAGCGACGAAAAGCCCGGAAAGATGCCCAAGCCGTGCAGGATACTTGTCCTCGATCCGGGTGGTTACGAAGTTCCCCCTTTCATGCTCTGGAACAGCATCATTTATCCGACGCCACTTCTGAAAGGCGGCTATCCCTATCTGTTCGTGGAAGGCAACAGCAATGAGAGAAAAGTGAGCTTCGATGAGGCCTTGGCGCTCTGGAGCAGAGACTAGTCACAGACTAGTCAAGGAACTTGTTCCAAAGACCCCGTAATTGGCCCATTAGCGAGGACGCACCGCTACCGTTTTCGTTCCAGGCATCTTCAAGCGCCTGGCGAAATTTCGCCGCCGTCTCCGCGCCCTCGGATGCCAAATCATCCCCGTTTTTCCCTAAGGCAATGCGGAAGGCCGCTTTGGCCTCGTCGGAAATGGAAACGGTATCGCCGGACCTCTCTTCGCTCCGGCGGGGCTCGCGGCGCGTCCGCTGCGTGCGGTCTATGCCGTTGACCGCGCCTATGGGGCTGTAGCTTCCTGAAACCTGCATGGCATCACCCTAGCGGCAGGAAAAATCTTCCTCTACCATGCCTGTCCTGCAAGGGCTGTTCCTTTAAACGCAAAGCCGCCCCGCAGTTTCGCAGGGGCGGCCTTGAAAGACGCGTGCGCGAGCGGCTAGACGATGCCGTGTTCTCCCGGGCGCTCGTACTTTTCCTTCTCCTGCGCGCGGACGTAAAAATCGGTGTCGCCCAAGGCCAGCAGGATGGCGGAAGAAACATAAATGGACGACGCGGTGCCCACCACCACGCCGATGAGCATGGTCAGGGCAAAATCGTGGATGACGCCGCCGCCGAGCAGGAAGAGCGAAAGCGTGGCCACAAAGGTGGTGCCGCTCGTGAGGATGGTGCGCGAGAGAGTCTGGTTGACGCTGCGGTTGATGAGCGAGGCTAGGTCAAGCTCGGGCCGGGCCCGGAGATTTTCGCGCAGCCGGTCATACACGATGATGGTGTCGTTGAGCGAATAGCCCACGATGGTCAGGATGGCGGCCATGACGTTGAGGTCGATCTCCACATCGAGGATGGAGAGCAGGCCGAGGGTGATGAACACGTCATGCAACAGGCCCACAACAGCCCCCAGGGCGAAGTTCAGCTTGAGCACGAAGCAGACCATCAGGGTGATGGCAAGCGCGATAAGCACCTGCCAGCCCATGCTGACGGGCGTGAAGCTGAAGAGGTACATGCCGCCCCACAGCGCCGCGGCCATGATGGCGGCCGCCATCCAGCGCTGCTCGAAGCGGCCGGAGATATAGACCGCAATAAGCAAAACCGCATAGTAGAGGGCGCTCAGGGCCTTGTTGGTAAGGTCGTCGCCCACCTTGGGGCCCACCACCTCGAGGCGCTGGATCTCGGCCGGATTGTCCGGGAAGGCTTGGGCGAGCGCCTTGAGCACATTGGTGCGCAAAAGGGAGGCATCCCCGGTCTCCGAGCTCGAGAATCGCAACAGGTAGTCGCGGCCGCCCTCGCCGAAGCGCTGGGTGGAGATGCCCGGGAGCTCGGGAACATTGAGGCTCTTCTTGAGCGCCTCGTCCTCCACGGGCTGCGCGAACTGCACCTGCACGATGACGCCGCCCGCGAAGTCGATGCCGAGCCTCAGCCCGTTGCCCCACAGCACGGAAGCGAGCCCGGCCAGCAGGATGAGGATGGAGAGGCCATAGGCCCAGTGCCTCTTGCCGATGAAGTCGATATGGGTGTCATGCTTGATAAATGCAAAGCCCATGGGGTTCTCCATGTGCGCCCGGGGCTTTCCGCCCCGGAGGTGATGCCCGATGCCGCCCTGCCGGGGCGGCTAGATGCTGATGCCCTTGGGGCCGCAATGTCTGGCCCACTCCTCGAAGATGGCCCGCGAAACGAAGATGGCCGTGAACATGGACGCGATGATGCCCAGCGAGAGCGTCACGGCAAAACCGCGGATGGGGCCGGTGCCGAACTGGTAGAGGACCACCGTGGCGATGATGGTCGTCAGGTTGGAGTCGGTGATGGAGATGGCCGCGCGGTCAAAGCCGGCCTTCACCGCGGCGAGCGGGGTCAACCCGTGGCGCAGTTCTTCTCGGATGCGTTCGTAAATGAGCACATTGGCGTCCACGGCCATGCCGATGGTCAGCACGATACCGGCGATGCCGGGCAGCGTCAGGGTGGCGCCGAAGGCACCCATGCCCGCCATGACGATGAGCATGGTGAAGCAGAGCATGAGGTCGGCTATGATGCCGCTCACCCCATAATAGATGGCCATGAAGATGATGACGAGCGCCGCGCCCACGAGGGCCGCGCGCACGCCGCTGTCGATGGATTCCTGCCCGAGGGAGGGGCCGACGCTGCGCTCTTCCAGCACGGAGACCGGCGCCGGGAGCGAGCCCGCGCGCAATACGATGGCGAGGTCCTGCGCCTCGGCCGTGGTGAAGTTGCCCGAAATGCTCGCCCTGCCCCCGCCGATCCGCTCGCGGATGACGGGCGCGGAATAGACCTTGCCGTCGAGGACGATGGCCATGCGGCGCCCCACGTTCTCGCCGGTGACGCGCTCGAAGATGCGGCCGCCTCGGGCATTGAAATTGAGGGTCACATAGGCCTGGTTCATCTGGTCGAAGGCCGGCCGCGCGTCAGCCACATCCTCGCCGGTGAGCATCGCGTCCTTTTCAACGGCGATGCGGCCTTCCTTTTTCGCATCGTCCTTCTGCCCCGGGCTGCTTTCCAGCAGCGGCAGCACAACCACGCCCGAGGGGAGCACCGCCTTGCCCGGGTCCACATCGTCGCGCACCAGATGGAATTCAAGGTGGGCGGTCTGGCCGATGATCTGCACGGCGCGCCGCGGGTCGGAAATGCCGGGGAGCTGCACCTGGATGCGGTTGTCCGCCTGCTTGCGGATGTCGGGCTCGGCCACGCCGAACTGGTCGATACGGTTGCGGATGGTGCGCAGGGCCTGGTCGAGCGCCATGTTTTCGAGCCGCGAGACCTCGTCGGAGGTGAAGTGCGCCACATAGCGCAACTGGCCGGCGTCGCCGCGTTGCGGCGCCTCCACATCCAGTTGCGGGAAATGGCGGGCGAGCAGCTCCTGGAGCTTGGCCTCGTTTTCGGCCCTGGGCAGCACAAATTCCAGCGTGGTGCCCCCCACGACGCGCGGGCGCAGGACGACGATCTTCTCGTCCTGCGCGAGGCGGCGCACGTCCTGCCCTGCGAGCGCCAGGGCATTGCTGACGGCCTTTGCCACATCCACGCCAAGGGTCAGGTGGATGCCGCCCTTCAAGTCAAGGCCGAGATTGATCCTGCTCGCGGGCAGGATGCGCTCCAGCGCCGTCCCGATGCCCGGGATGCTCGGCAGGGCATAGACCAGGCAGAGCAGGAATACCAGAACGGAAATGCCGAGTCGCCACCGCAGACCCATCGTTCACCTTCCAGGATACGGCCAAGGCGGCCGAAAATGACATGCGCCGCCCGGATGGCGCGCACCCCGAGGGGCCGCAGCCATCCGGCCGGCATGGACAGGGACGGCCGAAGCCGCCCTTTTATTTCTTTTCCGCCGGGGCGTCAGCAGGAGCCTTGGACGGGAGCAGCCCACCCACCGCCGCGCGCGAGATTCGCAGCTTGGAGTCGCCGCTTTCGATCAGCACCTGCTCGTCGTCGATCTCGAGAATGCGGCCGATGATGCCGCTGGAGGTCACCACATGGTCGCCGCGCTTGAGCTCGGAGAGCATCTGCTTGTGGGCCTTGGCGCGCTTTTGCTGCGGACGGATGAGCAGGAACCAGAAAATGACGAACATGAGGATGAGCGGCAGGAACTGCATGAGCATGTCCGTGCCTTCGGGAGCGGCGCCCCCGGCCTGGGGCGTGCCCATGGCGAAAGCGATGGATTCAAACAAAACGCACCTCCAGAGGTGTAGGATGGCGCCGGGAGGCCCCGGCATGGGCTCACAAGGTCACAAGAGCAGCCCCTGCTCATAGCCTGTACCGCAGGAATTTGCAAGCCGCGGACTCCCTTCCGCCCCGCCGTGTCATGGGCGGCCCCGGCTCAGGCGTCTTCCGTGTCGCGCACCACTTCGAGGATATCCGGGAGCGCGCGGATGGACTCGATGAGCTGGTAGAGCTGCGTCGCGCTCTTCACCTCCACCGTGAAGCGCAGGCGCGCCCGGCCGTCCACCTGGGTGTCCATGTTGAGTCCCGTAATATTGATGCTGCTCTGGGCGATGACCTCGGCCACGCGGGCGAGCACGCCGGCCACGTTCTGCGAGATGATGAAGATGCCGGCCTCGTAGGGCTGCTCGGCCTCTGTGCCCTCCCAGTGGACGGAGATGAGCCGCTCCGGCTCCATGTTGGCCACATTGGCGCAGTCCGCCCGGTGCACGGTGATCCCCATGCCCCGGCTGATATAGCCGATGATGGGGTCGCCGGGCACCGGGTTGCAGCACTTGGCAAAGCGCATGAGCACGCCGTCCACGCCGGAAATGCCCACGCCCTCGGTCTTCTTGCGGGCGGCCTCCTTGCTCTCCTTGACGCTCGGGGGCTCGGGCGCGGCCGGCGCCACGGCCTCGGGATGGAGCACGGCATAGAGGCGGTTGAGCACCTTGCGCGGCGTGATGTGGGCATAGCCCACGGCCGCCACGAGGTCGTCCACGCTCTCGAAATTCATGTCCTGGGCCACGATGGCGAGGTGCCCCTCCTTGTGGGCCTTGCTCACATTGAGGCTTACCTTGCGGCCTTCCTTTTCCAGCATGTCGCGGCCGAGTGTCACGGCGTGGGTGCGCTCCTCGGTGCGCAGATAGCGCTGGATGCGACTGCGCGCCCGCGCGGTCTTGACGAGCTTGAGCCAGTCGCGGTTCGGGTTGCGCGCCGGGTCGGTGACGATCTCGACGATGTCGCCGTTCTTGAGCTCGGTGCCGAGCGGCATGAGGCGGCCGTTGATCTTGGCGCCCGCGCAGTGCTGGCCGACCTTGGTGTGGATGTGGAAGGCGAAATCGAGCGGCGTGGCGCCTTCGGGGAGCTCCTTGACATCGCCCGCCGGCGTGTAGACGTAAACCTCGTCCTTGAAGAGGTCCATCTTCAAGGAGTGCATGAACTCCCGCGAGTCCGCCTCCTCGCCCTGGCGCTCAAAGATCTCCCGAAGCCACGAGAACTGCTCCAGATCCTTGCTGTTGACGCGGCCCTTTTCCTTGTAGAGCCAGTGCGCGGCCACGCCGTGCTCGGCCTGGCGGTGCATGTCCTCGGTGCGGATCTGGATCTCGATGCGCTCGCCCTCGGGCCCGATGACCGTGGTGTGCAGGCTCTGGTAGCCGTTGGCCTTGGGCATGGATATATAATCCTTGAAGCGCCCGTACACGGGCTTCCACTGCGAGTGGACGAGGCCGAGCACGGCATAGCAGTCCTTGATGTCCTTCACGATGACGCGGAAGGCCATGATATCGTGCATTTCGTCCAGCGTGAGCGATTGGGACTGCATCTTTTTATAGATGCTGTACTTGTGCTTGATGCGCCCGTAGACCTGCCCCTCAATGCCGTTGGAGGCCAACAGGTCACGAAGCAGCGCCACCACCTTGTCGATGATGTGCTTTTCCACCACCTGATGCGTTTCGAGCCAGTGGTCGATCTGGTTGTAGATGTCGGGCCGAAGATACTTGAAACTCAGGTCCTCGAGGCGCCGCTTCAGCACATTGAGGCCCAGCCGGTTGGCGAGCGGCGCATAAATATCCATGGTTTCCTGGGCGATGCGGCGCTGCTTGTGGGCCTTCTGGAAATCAAGGGTCTGCATGTTGTGCAGCCGGTCGGCCAGCTTGACCATGAGCACGCGCATGTCATGGCTCATGGCGAGGATCATCTTGCGGATGTTCTCGGCCTGGGCTTCCTCCTTGTTTTCAAAGGGGATCATGCTGATCTTGGTCACGCCGTCAACGATGTCGGCCACGTCCTCGCCGAAATTCTCGTCGATCTCCTCGATGGTCGCCTTGGTGTCCTCCACGGTGTCGTGCAAAAGGCCGGCCGCCACGGTGGATTCGTCAAAGCCCATTTCCGCCAGGGTGGAGGCCACGGCAAGAGGATGCGAAAGATAGGGCTCGCCGGAAAGCCGCGTCTGTCCGGCGTGCGCCGTGGCCGCATAGACATACGCGTGCTGGATGAGCTCAAGATTGGCGTTCTTGTTGTTGTCGGAAACCTTGTCGAGAACTTCCTGGATGCGGATCATGGCGCCCCCGCGGGCCTGGAGGATGCGCCAACAGGAAACGCGGCGGCCAGAAAGCCTGGCGACGCCGCGCGCTGCAGCGCATGTTTGCAGTTTCGTTTGACTATGTTCCGACAGGCAGCCCCTTGTCAACGGCGGGGCGCGGGCTGCGGCCAGCCTCGTGGCTTCAGGCTGGGGAAGGGAAACAGGCCGGGTGAAAAATTAAAGTATTACATTAAAAATGAGTGGCGCAGCCGTCCCCACGCCCTTGGCGAATCTTGTCTTTGTCGCCGCGATTGACTAGGCTTGTGGCGGCAGGGCGCGATATTTTTCGCTTTTTCCTGCTTTTCCAACCCTCACCAAGGAGAAACCATGCTCAAGCACATAGCCGCCCTGGCCCTCGTCCTCTGCGTGGGCGCCCCGGCCCTTGCGGCCGAGAAAACGCCCGGCGAGCAGGCAGCGCCGGCTGCCGCCGGTGACAAGGCCCCCCAGGCTGCGGAAACGCCGGCCCCGGCCAATCCTGGAGAACTGAGCTGCAAATACTACACGGTGACCATGCCGGATGACTGGAAAGCTGTCATGGCCCCCACGGAAAACCAGGGCATGACGAGTGCCATCTTCGCGCGCACGGCGGGGAGCGCTGTCGTCACCATGGTGGTCGGCCCGTGCGGCGTGGCGGACGGCAAGATGATCGCGGGCATGTTCGCCGAGCAGTTCAAGGCGGAAAAGCCCCCGGTGGAAAAGAACGGCCAGTACACCTTCTCCTTCACGCAGCAGGGCATGCCCTGCCAGGCGTGGGTGTCCACCGAGGGGGATGTGTTCATGGTCACGACGGTGACGGGCAACCGCAAGGAAGCCCAGGCCTTCCTCAAGCAGCACGTCAAGAGCGCGGACTACGCCAAGCTGCTGCCGCAATAGGCAGCCTGCACGCCGGGCGCGGCTGGAGATGGCCGCGCCCGTGCCGCGGGCGTACCGCAGGCCGTCAGGAGGCCTGGAACTCGGGCCGGAGCAGCGGGAAGAGGATGACCTCGCGGATGGAGGGAGAATCGGTGAGCAGCATGACCAGACGGTCGATGCCCACGCCCTGCCCCGCAGCCGGCGGCATGCCGTATTCGAGGGCGCGCAGGTAGTCTTCGTCCATGCTGTGTGCCTCGTCGTCGCCGGCCTCACGCTCCCGCTTCTGCTCCTCAAAGCGCAGGCGCTGGTCAACGGGGTCGTTAAGCTCCGAAAAGGCGTTGGAGAGTTCGCGCCCGGTGATGAAGAGCTCGAAGCGGTCGGTTATCTCGGGCCTCACGTCATTGCGGCGCGAGAGCGGCGAGATGGCCGTGGGATAGTGATAGATGAAGTGCGGCTGGATGAGCTTGTCTTCCACATCCAGGTCAAAGAGCTTGGCCTGGAGCTTTTCCAGACACTCGTTTTCGAGGATCTTTTCGCCGCGTTCGCGGATATACGCCTTCACCTTATTGTAATCGTTGTAAAATTCCGGCTTGTGGCCGCCAATCTTGGTCAGCGAGTCATAAAAGCTCATGCGGTGCCAGTGCCCGGGCGTGAGGTCGATTTGCTCGCCCTGGTAGGTGACCATCGAGCTTCCGCAGACCTTGCGCGCAATGTGGGCGAAAAGCTGCTCGGTGAAGTCCATGAGGTCTTCAAAGGTGGCGTAGGCCCAGTAAAATTCACACATGGTGAATTCCGGGTTGTGGCGCGTATCGATGCCCTCGTTGCGGAAGTTGCGGTTGAGCTCGAAGACCTTTTCAAAGCCGCCCACGAGCAGGCGCTTCAAATAGAGCTCGGGCGCGATGCGCAAAAAGAGCTCGAGGTCGAGGGCATTGTGGTGCGTCTTGAAGGGCTTGGCCGTGGCGCCGCCGGCGATGGGCTGCATGACCGGCGTCTCCACCTCCATGAAGCCGTGGTCTTCCATGAAGCGGCGGAATTCGCGCACGATGAGGCTGCGCTTGATGAAAATCTCACGGCTGCGCGGCGTGACGATGAGGTCCACATAGCGCTGCCGGTAGCGGGTCTCCATGTCCTTCAGGCCGTGGTATTTTTCCGGCAGGGGCCGCATGGAGCGGGAGAGCAGGCGCAGGGAGCGGCAGGCGATGGTCAGCTCGCCCGTCTTGGTGCGGAAAAGATGCCCGGAAACGCCCACGATGTCGCCCACATCGAGCTTCTTGACGATCTTGTAGGTGTCTTCGTCCAGATCTTCGCGCGAGGCATAGCACTGGATATTGCCGCTCTGGTCCATGAGGTGGAAAAAGGCCACCTTGCCGAAAGAGCGCAGGGAGACAATGCGGCCGGCCACGGCGAAAACATCCTCGGTGGCTTCCAGCGCCTCGCCCTCGAGCTTGCCGTATTTCTCCAGCACCCAGGCGATGGAGTGTTCCTTGCGGAAGTCGTTGGGGAAGAGCGGGGTGCCGCTGTCGAGCAGGTCACAGGCCTTGGTGACGCGGTTCTTGATGACTTCATTGAGCTCGTTGCGCCCGGCGAAACTTTCGAGCATGGGCATGAAGTACGCAGCATGCGGCGACTTGGTGCCCAGCTTGACAGCCGGCTTTGCGCCCTTTTTCTTCTGTTCCCGATCGTCCACGCTCAGGCCCCCTTCCGTCTCCCCTCGCCTTCCGCCGCGCGGCCATGGCCGCAGATTCCTCCCGCGCGGAAAGTAGGCCAAGGTATGCCATTCGTACCGGAGCGTCAAGACGCGCACCCGGGAGCCATTGCCAAGAACCGAAAGAATGTTATATGGAAAGGGACTTGCGCCCCCCGGGCGCCCGGTGGTCACGGCCGCGCCAGGCTGGCGCGGCCAAATGGCAACGGAGGCAGTATTGAACCAGTTCAGCCGCAACCTGATGCTCTGGGCGGCGATCGTCCTGGCGATGGTGATGCTTTTCAATATGTTCCAGCAGCCCCAGTCCGGGGCGCAGCGGGTGCCCTTCACGGAGTTCCTGAACAAGGTCGATGACGGCCAGGTGCTCTCCGTGACCATGCAGGGCCAGACCCTCATCGGCAAGACCGCCGACAACAGGAGCATCCAGACCTACGCGCCGCAGGATGCGGGCCTCGTCAACCGCCTCATCGAGAAAAAGGTGGAGATCAAGGCCGAGCCGCCGGAAGAGTCCCCGTGGTACATGACGCTTTTTGTCTCCTGGTTCCCCATGCTTTTGCTCATCGGCGTCTGGGTCTTCTTCATGCGCCAGATGCAGAGCGGCGGCGGCAAGGCCATGAGCTTCGGGCGCTCGCGCGCGCGGCTCCTCAACCAGGAGAACGCGCGCGTCACCTTCGCCGACGTGGCCGGCGTTGACGAAGCCAAGGAAGAGCTCTCCGAGGTGGTGGAATTCCTCTCCAACCCCAAAAAGTTCACCCGCCTCGGCGGCCGCATCCCCAAGGGCGTGCTTCTCGTGGGGCCTCCCGGCACCGGCAAGACGCTGCTCGCGCGCGCCGTGGCCGGCGAGGCCGGGGTGCCCTTCTTCTCCATCTCCGGCTCGGACTTTGTGGAAATGTTCGTGGGCGTGGGCGCTTCGCGTGTGCGCGACCTCTTCGTGCAGGGCAAGAAGAACGCGCCCTGCCTGATTTTTATTGACGAAATCGACGCCGTGGGCCGGCAGCGCGGCGCGGGCCTCGGCGGCGGCCATGACGAGCGCGAGCAGACACTGAACCAGCTCCTCGTGGAGATGGACGGCTTTGAAAGCAACGAGGGCGTCATCCTCATCGCCGCCACCAACCGCCCGGACGTGCTCGACCCGGCCCTGCTGCGCCCCGGCCGCTTCGACCGGCAGGTGGTGGTGCCCACGCCCGATTTACGTGGGCGCCGGCGCATCCTCGAAGTGCACACCAAGCGCACCCCGCTCGACCCCGGGGTGGACCTTGACGTGCTCGCGCGGGGCACGCCGGGCTTTTCCGGCGCGGACCTCGAAAACCTCGTCAACGAGGCGGCGCTCCAGGCGGCGAAGCTCAACCAGAGCCGGCTCGACATGCGTGACTTCGAGTTCGCGAAGGACAAGGTGCTCATGGGGCGCGAGCGGCGCAGCCTCATCCTCTCCGACGAGGAAAAGCGCATCACCGCCTATCACGAGGGCGGCCACGCGCTGGCGGCGCGGCTGTTGCCCGGCTCGGACCCGGTGCACAAGGTCACCATCATCCCGCGCGGGCGCGCCCTTGGCGTGACCATGCAGCTCCCCGAAGAAGACCGCCACGGCTATTCGCGCACCTACCTGCGCAACAACCTCGTCGTCCTGCTCGGCGGCCGCGTGGCCGAGGAGCTCATCCTCGACGACATCACTACCGGCGCCTCCAACGACATCGAGCGCGTCACGCGCATGGCCCGCAAGATGGTCTGCGAATGGGGCATGAGCGAGGCCATCGGCACGCTCTCCATCGGCGAGACCGGCGAAGAGGTCTTCATCGGCCGCGAGTGGGTGCAGAACAAGAACTTCAGCGAGGATACGGCTCGCCTTGTGGATGCCGAGGTCAAGCGCATCGTGGAGGAAGCCCACGCGCGCTGCCGCAAGCTTCTCGAGGACAATGCCGATACCCTGCACCGCATCGCCCGCGCCCTTCTGGAGCGCGAGACCATCACCGGCGACGACCTCGACCTTTTGATGGAAGGCAAGCCCCTCCCCCCTTTGGAGGTGAGCGCCGCTTCCGCCCCGGCGGACGGCGCGGCCAGCGGCACGGTGGTGGCCGAGACGACCGACTTCGTGCTCGAGTCGGACGACGCGAGCCCGGCCGACGGCGAGCAAGCGGCGAAGGATACCACCGAGGCGCAGGAGCAGGCTCCCGCCAAGGACGATCCCGCCCGGGTCCCCAGCGAAAGCCCGCAGGACAAGGGCGGAGACGACGGAAAGAGCGGCGACCAGGGCAAGAGCGAAGAATGACACGGGCGCGCAAAAGCTGCATGTTTCGGCCGCGCAGGGGCCGTTGATGGCCGAATGCGAAGCGCCGGAGGCTGTGGCCCGGAGAATGGCGCCCCCTGCCTGGGTGGTTGCCGGTGGCCGGGAACTCAAGCCCGGGACGCCGTACGGCGTCATGGGCATCCTCAACCTCACGCCCGATTCCTTCTATGACGGCGGCCGCCACGATACGGGCAAGGCGGCGCTCACACAGGCCCAGGCCTTGCGTGATGCCGGGGCCGACCTTCTGGACATCGGCGCGGAGTCGAGCCGGCCCGGCGCGCGGCCGCTGGAGCCGGGGGAGGAGCTGGAACGGCTCGTCCCTGTGCTTCGCTCCGTGCGGGAGCACATGCCGGGCCTGCCCGTTTCCGTGGATACGGTGCATGCGGCCACGGCCGACGCCGCGCTCGGCATGGGCGCGCTCGTCATCAACGATGTCTCGGCCTGCCGGGCCGACCCTGGGCTTACGGACGTGCTTGTGGAGCGCAAGCCCGGCTATGTGCTCATGCACAGCCAGGGGCGGCCGCCGGACATGCAGGCCGCGCCGCACTATGCGGACGTGTGCCGCGAAGTGCGCGAGTTTTTCGGGCGCGAGCTTGACCGCCTCGTGCGGGCGGGCCTGCCCGAAGACCGCATCGTGCTCGACCCGGGCATCGGCTTTGGCAAGACGCTGGCGCACAACCTGGCGCTTCTGGCGCACGCCGGAGAATTTCTGGAGTTCGGCCGCCCGCTCCTCGTGGGGCTTTCCATGAAGTCCCTGTTCGGGGAATTGCTGGGACTGCCGCTGAGCGAGCGCGGCGCGGCCACGCAAACGGCGTCGGCCCTCCTGTGGGAGCGCGGCGTCTACTGGCACCGGGTGCACGACGTGGCTGGCGTCACGGGCGCCCTGCGCCTGGCCGCGGCCCTGGCCGGGGCGTAAGGCAACGCCCGCGCGCAAGCGCCCCCCGCCCACAAGGAAAGCGCATGGTCTTCGAGCACTTTGTCTTTGACTGGCGCGACGCGCTGGACATCGCCCTGGTGAGCCTTTTGCTCTACCAGATCATCCAGCTTTTACGCGGCTCGCGCGCCCTGGCCGTCCTCACGGGCCTCGGGCTGCTCACCCTGCTCTATTTTCTCGCCCGGGCGCTCGGGCTCTACACGCTCTCCTGGCTGCTGCAATATATTTTCGGCTCCATTTTCATCCTTATCGTCGTCATCTTCCAGTCCGACATCCGGCAGGCCCTGGGCGAAATGGGCACGCACCGCTTCTTCCGGCGACGGGAGCTCGCCGAGGGCGCTGTGGACGAGGTCGTCCAGGCCTGTGTGGAGATGGCGCGGCTGCGCGTGGGCGCGCTCATCGTCATCGAGCGCAGCATGCGCCTCGGGGACATGATCAAGCGCGAGGGCGTGCGGCTCGACGCCCTGCTCTCCCGGCAACTGCTCATGAACATCTTTTACCCCAAGGCGCCGCTCCACGACGGCGCGGCCGTCATCAGCAAGGGCAGGATCATGGCCGCGGGCTGCATCCTGCCGCTGGCCGTGGCCAAGGGACAGAATTTCGGCACCAGGCACAGGGCGGCGCTTGGCATCACCCAGGAGAGCGACGCCGTGGCCATCGCCGTCTCCGAAGAGCGCGGCGAGATTTCCGTCGCCATGAAGGGCGAGCTCGTGCGCTCGCTGGACGCCACACGCCTGCGGCAGGTACTTAATGAAATCCTTTAAGAAACAGGATGCCGACGGGGACAAGGGGCGCCTCGGCCGCGCGCCGCATGCGCTCTCCATGCTGCTCGCCGTGCTGCTGGCCTCGGCCATGTGGTATGCGGTGAGCGTGCGCGACCGCCTCGAAGCCCAGGTGGAAGTCAATATCGATTATTACGGCATCCCGCCCAACCTCGTGGTCACCGACGGCCTTGTGAGCAAGATTATCGTGCGCCTTCGAGGCCCGGAGACCTTGCTGCGCTCCATCCCGCGCGAGCGCCTTAACGAGGCCGTCGACCTTTCGGACATCAAGAAGGGCGTCACCATCGTGCCCCTGGCCGGCGACGAGCTGGGGCCCGCCTTCCGGGCCTTTGAGGTGGTGGACATCCAGCCGCCGCGCATCGTGGTCAAGGCGGACACCGTGCTCGAGCGCAGCGTGCCCGTGCGCACCATCGTGGATTCGCCCCTGCGCGGGGGCGCGCTCACCGTTGAGAACGTGAGCGTCTCGCCGGCCACGGTCATCCTGCGCGGGCCGGAATCCGTGGTCAGCACCATTTCCAATGTGCCGGCGACCATCAAGCTCGACCCCAAGGCGGCGGGCACCACGGTGCAGCAAAGCATCACCCTGGATACCCCTAGCCTTGTCACCGCGTCGCCGCCCTCGGTGCGCGTGCGCTACACCATCACGAGCGGGCGCACGGTGGTGTCGCGTCGCTGCCGTATCAGCGTGGAGACCGACGCGCAGCACCACTACACCGTGTCGCCCGACGAAATGACCGTGCTCGTGGAGGTGCCGGAAGCGCTCGCGAAGAGCTCGAGCTACCTCCAGCAGCTTGAGGTGAGCGTGCTGCCGCCCGCCATGGACATCGACGAGAGCAGGAAGGTCAAGCCGCGCTTCCGCCTGCCCGAAGGCATGACGCTCTTGAATCCCCCCACCGATGACGTTACGGTGACACGAACGAAAAAATAGCGCCCGGCGCGCGGAGGCGTGAGATGGCTCAACGGCTTTTTGGAACAGACGGCCTCCGGGGCAAGGTCAATACCCCGCCCATGACCGTGGACGTGGCCCTGCGCTTGGGCCTTGCCGCCGGCGTGCGCTTCAGGCGCGGGCCGCACCGGCACCGGGTGGTCATCGGCAAGGATACGCGCCTTTCGGGCTACATGTTCGAGTCCGCGCTTACGGCGGGCCTTTGCGCCTCGGGCATGCACGTTATCATGACCGGGCCCCTCCCCACGCCGGCCATTTCCTTCCTCACGCGCAACATGCGCGCCGACCTCGGCGTGGTCATCTCCGCCTCGCACAATCCTTTTTATGACAACGGCATCAAGTTTTTCGACGCGGACGGCTACAAGCTCCCCGACCAGACGGAAAACGAGATCGCGGCCATGGTGCTCGACCGGGACTTTGCCTGGCCCTATCCCGATGAGCGCAGCATCGGCCGCGCCACCAAGATCGAGGACGCGGGGGGGCGCTACATCGTCTACACCAAGAGCTGCTTCCCGCCGCACCTGACCCTCGCCGGCCTGCGCATCGTGGTGGACTGCGCCAACGGCGCGAGCTACAAGGTGGCGCCACTGGCGCTGGAGGAACTTGGGGCAGAGGTCTTCCGCATCGGCACTTCGCCTGACGGCACCAATATCAACGACCACTGCGGCTCGCTTTACCCGGAGGTGGTGGCGGCCAAGGTGCGCGAGCTGCGCGCCGATGTGGGCCTCGCGCTGGACGGCGACGCCGACCGCCTCATCGTGGTGGACGAGCGCGGCACCATCCTCGACGGCGACCAGCTCATGGCGCTCTGCGCGCAGTCCATGATGGCGCGCGGGGAGCTGCCTAACAACCTGCTCGTCGCCACGGTGATGAGCAACCTGGCCCTCGAGATCTTCATGCGCGAGCATGGCGGCAGCCTTTTGCGCGCCCCCGTGGGCGACCGCTATGTGGTGGAGGCCATGCGCCGCGAGGGCGCCATGCTGGGCGGAGAGCAGTCCGGGCACCTCATCTTCCGCCACTACAGCACCACGGGCGACGGCCTTTTGGCCGCCCTCCAGATACTGCGCATCATGCGCGAGAAGGAAAAGCCCCTCTCCGAGCTCGCCGGGCTGCTCACGCCCTTCCCGCAGTGCCTTGTCAATGTGCATGTGGAAAGGCGCCTGCCCTTCGAGGAAAGGCCGGCCATCGCCGAAGCAGTGGCCAGGGTGGAGGCTGAGCTCGCGGGCAGGGGGCGGGTGCTCCTGCGCTATTCGGGCACGGAGGCCCTCTGCCGGGTCATGGTGGAAGGGGAAAACGCCGACCGTGTGCGCCAGTACGCCCACGACCTCGCGGAGCTCGTGCAGCGGGAATTGCGCTGAAGGGCGCCGGGAAGCCCAGTGGACGGGTATGCGGGACAGGTTCCGGGCAACGGCTCCGGCCCCGCACACCCGCGGGGGGCCCAGGCCTGGGAGATCAGGCGCCGCCGTGCCGCATCACTCCTCATTGCGCGGGGGGAGCACCCTGCCGCCCTCTTCCAGCCGCTTGAGGAACTTGTCGCGGCACTCATAGCTGCAAAAATAGTGGACCTTCTCCACGTCGCGCACCGAGATGGCGCTGTCGACAGCCACATATGTGCCGCATTCCGGGTCCCGCACCATCTCGCCCGCAGCCACCTGGCGCTCCATCTCGGCCGCGTCCTCGGCGTCGCTGGCCTTCTTCTTTTTCAAAAAGTCATTGGCGAAAAGGCGGTAAAGGGCATAGACCGCAAGGGCCAGAATCAACCATTTCCACATCGTCGTGCTCCTCGGGAGATGTCCTTTTTGTTCACGGGGGGCGCCCATGCACGCATAGCACACGCGGCCCGGCGCGTCATTGAAAAATTTTGTTGCCGCAAAGCCTGAAGTCAAGCTCCTGCAAGGCGCCGCTCAGGGGCACGCCGTCAAGAGAAATTCCCGGCGCCACATCCAGGAGCGGCACGAGCACGAAGGCGCGCCGCAAAAGGCGCGGATGCGGCACCGTGCAGTCGGCCGCGGCGCAGCGTTCCTCCCCGAACAGTAGGAGGTCGAGGTCGATGACGCGCGGGCCGAAGCGCCGCGCCGGGTCGCGCACGCGGCCCATGGCCGTTTCGATGTCCAGCAAGGCAGTCACCAAGGCAGGCGCCCGCCAGGACGCGACGAGCCCCAGCTTGAGCACCTGGTTGAGGAACCACGGCTGGTTGGCGTCTTCCTGCGGTTCGGTGCTGTAGACGGGGGAGGCCGCCTGCACCTCCACTCCGGCAAGGCGCCCCACGCGCCGCGCGGCGCAGGCCAGCATCCGGGCGGCGTCCGCACAGTTGGAGCCAAGGCTTATGTATGCGGCAGTCGTCGCGTCCTTTGTCATCCTCCCCAGTATAGACGGCAAGCCCCGCGCCGCCAAGTGCGCCCCTTGCCCGAAGGCGCCTTCAGGGCTAGCATGCCGCATGGCTTCCGAACCCTCCTCCCCCGGGCGCTGCGCCCCCCTTGCCGCGCTGCTGCCGCAATGGCTCGACCATCTCCTCGCGCAGCGGGGGCTCTCGCCGCGCACGGTGGAGGCCTATGGCCGGGATGTGGAAAACTTTTTTCTCTTCGCGGCCGAGGCCCAGGAGGACATGGCAGGGGCCGAGGCGGAAAACGCTGGTGCCGCCTTCCCCTCGGGCCATGACCTCTTTCTCTACATGGCCTGGATGCGTGGCCGCGGCAACACCGGGCGGACGCTGGCACGCCGGCTTTCGGCCTTGCGCGCCTTTTTCGGGTATGCCGTAGATGAAGGCCTGATGGCGGCCAATCCCGCCGCACTGGTGGAAAACCCGCGCCTTCCCCAGTATTTGCCCGAAGTCCTGAGCTGTGAAGAAATGGAGCGCCTTCTGGCACTCCCGGACATGAATACCAAAAACGGCTGGCGCGAGCGCTGCATGCTGGAACTGCTCTACGCCGCGGGCCTGCGCGTTTCCGAGCTGTGCGACCTCACAGTGGGCGACCTCGACCTCCAGGCGGGCCTTGTGCGCGTTTTCGGCAAGGGCGCCAAGGAGCGCCTCGTGCCCCTGCACGCCATGGCCGTGCGCCTTCTTAGCGAGTATCTGCGCAATTGGCGCCCCCTCTTCAGCCCAAAGGGCAACCACCTCTTCGTCAACCGCGCGGGCCACGGCCTGAGCCGCCAGTTCGTGTGGAAGCGCATCAAGGCCCTCGCGCTTGAGGCGGGCATCCGCCGGCCCATTTCTCCGCACACCTTTCGGCATTCCTTCGCCACGCACCTTCTGGAAGGCGGGGCGGACCTGCGGGCCGTCCAGACCCTGCTCGGCCATGCGGACATCAGCGCCACCGAAATTTACACCCATGTGCAGGCCGAGCGCCTGCGCGGCATTCACCGCCGCTTTCACCCGCGCAGCGCGCCATAACCCGCAGAGACCGCTCCATGACCACATCCGGGCGCACCCTCATCACCTGTCACGCCAATGCCGATTTTGACGCCTTCGCCGCCATGCTGGCCGCGCACAGGCTGTATGCCCCCTGTTCCCTGCTCTTCCCGGGCACGCAGGAGCGCGGCCTGCAAAAGCTCGCCGCCTCGCTGGACGCCGCGGCCTATGACTTCGTTGAGAACGACGCCATCCGCTGGGAAGATTATGACCGCCTCGTTCTTGTGGACACGCGCCAGAAGAGCCGCGTGCCCCATGTGGCGCCGCTTCTGGAGCGCCCGGGCCTGCGCATCGAAACCTGGGACCATCATCCCGATTCGGCGGATGACATCGCGGCGGACGTGGCGCATCTTTCGGGCGCTGGCGCGGTGACCACGAGCCTCGCCCTCGCCCTGCGCGAGCGCGGCGAGCGCCCGGGCGCCGAGGAGGCCACCCTGCTCGGGCTCGGCATTTACGGCGACACCGGGTCCTTCACCTATTCCTCCACCACCGAAGAGGATTTCCAGGCCGCGGCGTGGCTCCTCGGGCTTGGCATGGATGTGAACCAGATAAGCGAGATGGCGGCCCATGAGCTCACGAGCCTGCACATCCACGCCCTCAACAGCCTGCTCGAATCGGCGCGCACCTACCTTGTGAACAATGTGCCCGTGGTGCTCGCGGAAGTATCGCTCGAGCATTATCTCGGGGATTTCGCGCATCTCGCCCACCGGCTCATGGAGATGGAAAAATTCACCGTGCTCTTTGCCATCGGCCTCATGGGCGACCGTATCCAGGTGGTGGCCCGCAGCCGCAGCGACGCCGTGAACGTGGGCGAGATCTGCAAGGAGCTCGGGGGCGGCGGCCATGTGTACGCGGCGTCGGCGTCCGTGCGCTCCAAGATGATCACCGAAGTGCGCGAGACCATCCTGCGCCGGCTCTATGACCAGGCCAATCCCGAGAAGAACGCGGGCGAGTACATGTCCTCCCCGGCGGTGGGCATCGAGGCGGAGGCCAGCCTGCGCGAGGCCGACGAGCTCATGCTCCATTTCGGGCTCAAGGCGGTGCCGGTTTTCCAGCCGGGTACCCGCGTCTGCGTGGGCCTGCTCGACGCGCAAACGGCCTCGCGGGCGCGCGCCCACGGCCTCGGGGACGAGCCCCTGAAGGAATATATGCAGCGCCGCGTCCGCATGCTGCCCCCGGAAGCCGGCATCAAGGAACTGACGGACATCATCGTGGGCGAGCGGCAGCGCCTCGTGCCCATCGTCAATGGCGATGCGGTCATCGGCGTGGTGACGCGCACTGACCTCATCAATGTGTTCGCCAGCGAGGCAGGGCGCCTCCCCACCCCGCAGGAGGGCGGCAAGGCCCGGAACGTGAGCAAGCTCATTGAGGACCGGCTGCCCGCGAGGACACGTGAGCTCCTGCATCTCGCTGGCGAAACGGGCAAGCGCCTGGGCCTTCCCGTCTATGCCGTTGGCGGCTTCGTGCGCGACCTTTTGCTCGATGTGCCCAACCAGGATATCGACCTCGTGGTGGAGGGCAACGGCATCGCCCTTGCCCGCGCCCTGGCGGAGGCGCTCCACGGCCGCGTGCGCGAGCACCAGAAGTTCCTCACCTCAGTGGTCATCTTCAAGGACGAGGAAGGCAAGGAACGGCGCATCGACGTGGCCACCGCGCGCCTCGAATATTACGAATATCCGGCGGCGCTCCCCACGGTGGAGCTGTCCTCCATCAAGATGGACCTCTTCCGGCGCGATTTCAGCATCAATTCCCTCGCGGTCAGGCTCGACAGCGAGCCCTTCGGACAGCTGGTTGATTTTTTCGGCGGCCGCCGCGACATCAAGGACCGCCTCATCCGCGTGCTCCACACCCTGAGCTTCGTGGAGGATCCCACGCGCTGCCTGCGCGCCGTGCGCTTTGAGCAGCGCTACCAGTTCCGCATCGGGCCGGGCACGGAAAAGCTCATCCGCAACATCCTGCCCATGCACCTCCTCGACAAGCTCTCGCCCGCTCGGCTCTTCAACGAATTCCGCCATATCTGCGACGAGGAGGAGGCCGACGCCTGCCTGAACCGCCTGGACGACCTCGGCATCCTGCAGGCTCTTTCGCCGCATCTCGCTCTCAACCCCGCCAAGCGCGCCCTGCTCAGGCGGCTCAAGGAAGTGCTCGCCTGGTACCGGCTGCTCTATTTTGAAGAAGCGGCCCAGCCGTGGCTGCTCTACTTTCTCGGCTTAAACTATCACTTGAACTATGCGGAAACCTCCGCCAATTATGCGCGCCTGGGGCTTCCGCATGCCAAAAGGGGCGAGATCATGCGCCAGCGCGAGCTCATGCGCATGGCGCGCCCCAAGCTTCAGGCATGGCGGGCGGAAGCGGCTGCTGGCAACGCCCGGGTGAGCGCGCTCTGCGAGCTTTTGCGGCCCTTGCCGCTGGAATTCATCCTCTATCTCATGGCCGTGGAGGAAGACCCCGGGCTCGAAAAAACGCTCTCGCGCTATATCACCCAATGGCACAGGGAAAAGGCCGACATCACCGGCGAAGACCTCTGCCGCCTGGGCCTTGAACCCGGGCCGGACTTCGGGCGCCTCCTGGCGGCGGCGCTACGCGCCAAGCTGGACGGTGAAGCGCCCAATGCCAAGGCGCAGCTCGAGCTCGTGGCGGCGCTGGCGGCGCGAGGGAAGGAAGAAGAAGTGTAGGCGCCGCCAAAGGCGCGGGCGCCGTGCGCTATATCAAGGCTTGCCCCGTGCAGCCGTCGCGTGTATACTCCCCTGACCATGAAACAGCTTTGGGCACCCTGGCGTATCGACTACATCCTCGGCCCCAAGCCCGATGAGTGCGTCTTTTGCCTGCCCGAGGGCACTGAGGAGGACGCCGAGCGGCTTGTGTTGCACCGCGGTGAGTCCGCCTTCGTCATCATGAACAAGTTCCCTTATAACAACGGGCATCTCATGGTCTGCCCGTATCGGCATGTCATGGCGCTGGAAGACCTCACGGCGGAAGAAACCGGCGAGATCATGGCGCTCATGCAGCGATGCGCCACGATCCTCAAGCAACACTTTAACTGTCAGGGCATCAATATCGGCCTCAACCAGGGCGAGGCGGCTGGCGCCGGCATCCGCGAGCATCTGCACTTCCATCTCGTGCCCCGCTGGAATGGCGACTCCTCATTCATGGCCGTCATGGACGAGGTGCGCACCATGCCGCAGCACCTTCGCGAGAGCTATGCCGCCCTGTTGCCCTATTTTCGCGCTTCCGGGCCGTCCTTGGGGAGTGGCTCCCCTAAGGGGCCGGCCGCCCAATAAAACGGACGGGGCCGGGAGCCGCGCGGGCACAGGCCTCCGCGGAGCCGCGCTCTGGAAAAACCGGAGTCAGTTCCTGCCGCAAGGAGAAACGTATGCGTTACCTCAAGGCTCTTGTGCTCGCCATCCTCATCTTTCTGGCGCTCGTGTTCTTTTTCCAGAACCAGACCGCCCTTTCCCAGCAGCTTGAGCTGACCCTGAACCTCTTCTTCATCCCGCCCATGACCTCCATACCGCTGCCCTTCTACTTCCTCGTGATAGCGGCCTTCTTCGTGGGCGCCCTGCTTTCCTTGGCCCTGCTCTTCTGGGATCGTTGCAACACTTCTGCCAAGCTCGTGAAGTCCCGCTGGCATATTTCCTCGCTGGAGAAGGAACTTGCCAAGCTGAAGAAGGACATCACGGGCGGCGAGAGCTCTGGCGGCAAGTCCTCTTTCTTCCACCGCAAGGACAAGACCGCCCTTGCTCCGGCTGCCGACATGGCCTCCGCCAGCGCGCCCGCCAAGGAGAGCGGCGACACGGCAGACGCCTGAATTTCCCCACTGTGAAGGGCCGGCCCAGGCGGGCGGCCCTTTCCGGGCCGATGCCCTCCAGCGCCCGCGGCCCGGCTCCCCTTTCGCGCCCGGCAGCGCTTGAGGCCATGCCTGAACTTCCGCAGAAACTGACGCCCATGCTTGAGCAGTATCTGGGCATCAAGGCTGAATACCCTGATGCCCTGCTCATGTACCGCATGGGCGATTTCTATGAGCTCTTCTTTGAAGACGCCGTCATCGCCTCGCGCGAACTCCAGATAGCCCTCACGAAGCGCGGCAAGGACAACGGCAACGCCTACCCCCTGTGCGGGGTGCCCTGGCATGCCGCGCAAAGTTATATGGCGCAGCTCATCGACCGCGGCTACAGCGTCGCCATCTGCGACCAGGTGGAAGACCCCAGGGACGCCAAGGGCATCGTCAAGCGCGCCGTCACCTGCGTCCTCACGCCGGGGACGGTGCTCGACGACGCCAACCTGGGCGCCGGCAGCCACAACTATCTTGGCGCCATCTGCCAGAATGCGGCCCAGGGGCGCAGCGCTTTCGCCTGGGCGGACGTGTCCACCGGCCAGTGGTCGGGCGTGGAATTTCGGAAAGAAGCCGACCTCTGGCAATGGGTGCAGAAGCTCGCCCCGCGGGAACTCCTGGTGCCCGAGGGGTTGGGGCTCCCCCCACGCTGCCTTTTGGAAAATATCCGCCTCGTGCGGCTGCCGGCGCAGCATTTTGAGCAGAGGCACGCGCTCGAGCGGCTCTTGGAGGCGCAGGGCGTGCGCGAGGCGGGTGCCCTCGGGCTGGACGGCAAGGAGACCCTCGTGCGCGCCTGCGGGGCCCTGCTCGCCTACCTGGAGCAGACGCAGAAGCGCAGCCCCAAACATCTTTTGCCCTTCAGGCCCCTCAATCTCGGCCGGCGCCTGCTGGTGGACGAGATCACCGAGCGCAACCTCGAGATCTTCGTGCGGCTCAACGGCCACAAGGGCAAGGGCACACTGCGCCACGGGCTCGACATGACCGTGACCCCCATGGGCGGCCGCTTCCTGGAAGACATGCTGCGCCATCCCTGGCGCGAGGCAGCGCCCATCCGGCGCATCCAGGAGGCCGTCGCCTTTCTGCACGATAACGACGAAGTGCGAGGCGCGCTCCGCGCGGCGCTCGACAAGGTGTATGACCTGGAGCGCCTCTCCACGCGCATCAGCCTGAACCGCTGCTCCCCCAAGGATTTTATCGCCCTCAGGCAAAGTCTCGGCGCGCTCCCCGCCGTGCGCGCGTCACTTATCCGGGCAACCGGGGGGCGCTACCTCACCGAAAGCGAGGCCCGGGGCGAGACTTTGCCCGCGCCGCTCTATGAGCTCCTGAATGTCTGGGACGACCTCGAGGACTTGGCCGCCCTGCTCAACTCCGCGCTGGTGGACGATCCTCCGGCTGTCATCACCGATGGCGGCCTTTTCCGCCAGGGCTTCCATGCAGGGCTGGACGCGCTGCTGGATCTTGTGGAAAACGGCGAGCAGAAGCTCCAGCGCCTGCTGGAGGAAGAACAGCAAAGGACGGGCCTCACCAAGCTCAAGCTCGGCTATAACCGGGTCTTCGGCTATTTTTACGAAATCACGCGGGCGGCCGGCACCGGTGCGCCACCGGCGCATTTCATCCGCCGACAGACCCTCGTCAACGCCGAACGCTTCACCACCGAAGAGCTCAAGGCGCTGGAGGAGGAGCTGCTTTCGGCGTCCGACAAGCGCAAGAGCCTTGAATACCAGATGGTCCAGGATCTGCGCGCCCATGTGGCGGGGCAGCGCGACCGCCTCGTGCACATGGCGGACTTGCTGGCGCATCTCGATTACTGGCAGTCGCTCGCCGAAACGGGGCGCCGCAACGGCTGGCGCCTGCCCACCCTCACCGAGGGCACGGAGCTCAGCATCCGGCAGGGGCGCCACCCGGTGGTGGAGGCCATGGTGGGCAGCGCCAACTTCGTGCCCAATGACATCACCCTTGACAAGGGCCATCACCTCTGCCTGCTCACCGGGCCCAACATGGCGGGCAAGTCCACAGTGCTCAGGCAGGTGGCGCTCATCTGCCTGCTCGCCCAGATGGGCTCCATGGTGCCCGCCGAGGAAGCCGTCATCGGCCTTGTGGACCGGCTGTTCTCGCGCGTGGGGGCGTCGGACGACCTCGCCCGCGGGCAGAGCACCTTCATGGTGGAGATGATGGAGACCGCGCGCATCCTGCGCCAGGCCACGAGGCGGAGCCTCGTCATCCTCGACGAGATCGGGCGCGGCACCAGCACCTTTGACGGCATGGCGCTCGCCTGGGCCGTGGTGGAAGACCTCGCCGCCCGCGGCGGGGGCGAGCTGCGCACGCTCTTCGCCACCCATTATCACGAGCTCACGGCGCTTGAAGGCCGCATCCCGGGGGTGTTCACCATGAATATCGCCATCCGGGAGCACAATAACGATATCCTCTTCCTGCACAAGCTGGTGCCCGGCCCCTCTGACCGCAGCTATGGCGTGGAGGTGGCGCGCCTTGCCGGTGTGCCCGTGCCCGTGGTGCACCGCGCGCGGGACATCCTGGCCGCGCTGGAACGCAGCCGCGAAAGCGGGCGCAAGAACCTTGTGGCGGCCTCCCTGCTCTTGCCCGGGCTGGAGCAGGGGCGGCCGGTTCCCTCCGGGGCGCCCGACGCCGCCACGAGCGAGAGGGCTGCGCCGGCAACACCCCATCCCCTGCTGCGGCAGCTGGAACAACTGGAGCCCGAGGAACTCAGCCCCCTCGCCGCCCTCAAGCTGCTCATGGACTGGAAACAGCGCTGGGGTACGGGTGAGCCCGATGCCCCGGCCAGGGACGGCGCATGAGAGGCGAATGGTCGGTCATCGGGGCCATCGCCGAGCAGCGCATCCGGGAGGCGCAGGAACGCGGGGATTTTGACGACCTGCCCGGTGCCGGCCGCCCCCTGAAACTCGACGACATGAGCGCTGTGCCGCCGGAACTGCGCATGGCGTATACCATTTTGCGCAACGCCAACTGCCTGCCGCCGGAGCTTGCGGAGCGCAAGGAGATCCAGAAGCTCGCCGACCTGCTCGAAGGCTGCACGGACGAGCGTGAGCGCGTGCGCCAGATGGAGAAGCTGCGCTTCCTCATCCTGCGGACCCGCATGCGCCATGGGCGCCCGCTCATGCTGGAGGAGCACGACGCCTATTATGACCGCCTCCTCGCGCGGCTCGGGAGCGGCGGAAAGGACACGGCGCCGGAAAAGGCGG
Source organism: Desulfovibrio sp. ZJ746 (assembly GCF_011039155.1). NCBI lineage: Bacteria > Pseudomonadati > Thermodesulfobacteriota > Desulfovibrionia > Desulfovibrionales > Desulfovibrionaceae > Desulfovibrio > Desulfovibrio sp. ZJ746. The sequence goes on from NZ_JAAKEK010000001.1 coordinate 711,070, forward strand.
ACGACTAGGCAGCCCCGCCGGCACAGGATTTTTCGACACGCGCACTGAAAAGCCCCGGAAAGCTCGATACGTCTTCCGGGGCTTGCTGCATGCGCCTGACGCTGAAAGGCCCCATCATTGCGAACGGGGCCTTTGTGTTTCAGGTGGGTCGAGTGCCGTCAGGCCTCGATTTCGCGCGCCTTGGCCATGGCCTTGGCCTGCTCCTCAAAGTCCTTGAAGCCGGCCTGGTGCAGGGCGTCGAGCACCGTGTCTTCCCAGCTCCACGTCGCGTAGATGACCGGCTTGTGGAAGGTGGCGCGGAAGTTTTGCAGCTCGGAGCGGTAAAAGTCTTCCTTGGGCGTGTCAAGGTGCTCGCGCAACTGTTCATGGCGCCGCTGCAGCTCGCCCTCGTACCACTCCTGGATGTCCTGCGGCTCGGTGTACTTCTTGAGGATGTGCCCGTAGCCCGAATTTTCCATGAGCTCGGAAAGGCGCTTGTGGTGCTGCCGCGTGAGCCACTTGCCGAGCTCCGAGGTCGGGATCTTCTCTTCCTCCACCGTGTTGATGTCGAACACGGTCTGGTAATAGGTGTCGGGCACCACCGAGGCCGACGTGATGCCGGCAATCGCCACGAGCCCGCGCAAAATGACGCTGTTGGACACGCCCTGGCCGCAGAAGCCCACCTTCTTGCAATACTTCTGCCCGGTGAAGATGCTGACAAGGATGGCCCACACAACGGCAGGGTCTTCCTCGTCATAGATGTGCGAAAGGCGCGAGTTGTCGCGGTCTGTGGCGAGCACCATCTGGGTCATGTCGTTGGAGCCGATGGAGAAGCCGTCAAACTCGCTGATGAACTGCTTGGCGAGGATGGCGTTGGAGGGGAGCTCGGACATGAGGATGATCTTGAGGCCGTCCTGCCCGCTCTTGAGCTTGTGCACCTGCTCGAGATAGCAGCGCATGGAGCGGCCTTCCTCCAGCGTGCGCACGAAGGGCAGCATGATGCGCAGGTTGCTTCCGCCATAGACGCCGCGCGCCAGCTTGAAGGCCTCGATCTCCCAGTCATGGATATTGCGCGAAACGCCCCGGTAGCCGAGCATGGGGTTGGCTTCCTGATGCTCGAAGAGGTTGCCGCCCAAGAGATTGCGGTATTCGTTGCTCTTGAAGTCCGTGGTGCGGTAGGTGATGGGCTTGCCGTAGAAGGCCATGGCGAAGAGCGCCAGGTTCTGCGCGAGCGTCTGGACGTAGTGCTCCTTGCCGGTGCGGAAGCCGCGCGACTTGATGATGGCGCGGATCTTTTCGGGCAGGTTGCGGATGTCGTCCATCTCCTTCTTGAGGCCGGAGCGCAGGCTCACCTCCTCGCGCAGGTGGCGGATATTCTCAAGCACGCGCACCACGCTCGGGAGCTCCCTGACGCGCTCGATATGCGCCTCCACGCTGGCCTCGATCTCGGCGGCGCGCTTGGGCGCCTCCGGGTCGGAGGGCGAAAGCAGGGCCAGCTCGTCGTCATAGCCCATGATGATGCGCACATGGTCGGCCAGGTTGGCCGAGGTCTTGAGCACCTCGATGCGGCGCGAGGCCATTTCCATATGCTGGTCGAGCTTGTGGTCGAGCTCGCGCATCTTGCGGTGCTGGAGCAGGATCTCGTCCGGGGTGAGGTTCTTGTCCGTCTCGGCAAGCGCGTTGAGCTGCGCGGAAAGGCCGGTAATCTCGCCCACATATTCGCGAAGGTTGAAATTGAAGACGATGAGCCCGGCGGCCATCTGCTCGCGCAGGATCTTGGAGAGGCGGTTTTCCAGCTCCTTGAGCTTGGCGGAGACCACCACGTCGAGCTCGCCGTTGTCAAAGGCTTCCAGCGCCTGCGGGTGGATGCCGATATTGCCGAGCATGAATTCGGCGCGCAAAAGGCCGACCTCGAACTGCGGATAGTCGCGCAGCCGCGAGAGGAAGAGCGCCTGCCCCACATCGGCGAGCACGAGGCCCACCTTGGTCTTGGTGACGGGCAAAAGCGCGATGTCCATCTCGCCGCCCACCTGGTGCAGGGGCAGAAGCCCGCGATAGACGCGGCCGCGCGTGCCGTCCACCGTCACTTCGGAGCCGTCCAGCGCGCGGAGCACTTCCACCCGCTGGATGCCGATGACCGCCGCGATGCCGAGCTCGCGGGAGGTGATGGCCGCGTGGCTCGTGTCGCCGCCCACATCGGCCATGATGGCCGAGGCCACGCGCATGCCGGGCACCATGTCCGGGTCGGTGCGCTCGGCGGCGAGCACGTCGCCCTTGTTGACCTTGTTGAGCTCAAGGGCGGAGCGCAAAAAGCGCACGGTGCCCTGCCCGGCGCCACGGGAGGCGCCATTGCCCTCCACCAAAATCTCGGCCTGCGCCGCCGCCTTGGGGTCCACCTCCATGCGGCGCATGAAGATGGTGGTGGGGTGCAGCTCGAGCTCCTCGTTCCAGCGGGTCTCGGGCCGCGCCTGCACGAACCAGAGCTTGTCGTTGGCGTCGATGCAGAATTCCGTGTCCATGATCATGCCGCCATAGGCGCGGCTCACGGCGCGCACGCCCTTGGCCACGCGCTCGGCCTGGCTCAGCGACAGGGCCCAGCGCAGGGCTTCCAGCTCGGGCACGGGCACCTCGCGCGTGCCGCCCTTCTCGTCATAGACGATCTTCATGTCCTTGCAGCCCATCTGGCGGATAACCACCTCGCTGCCGTCGTCCCGCTGGAAGACATAGAGCTTGTCGGGCGTCACCTTGCCGCCGACCACGGCCTCGCCGAGGCCGTAGCTCGCGTCGATGCTGACGAGATCCTTGCGGTTGGTGCCGCGGCAGCCGGTGGCCGTGTCCGCGGAGAAGGCCGTGCCGGAAATGACCGGGTTGATCATCTGCATCATGCAGACGGAGAGGGACGTGTTTTCAATGGCCCACTCTTTCTTGGCCGTCTCGGCGATTGCGTCGTCGCCCGTTTCCTCGGCCTTGGCGAGGGCGTCCAGGATGGCCTCGCGGCGATAGGTCATGGAGCGGAGATTATAGGCCGAGGCGCAGTCCCAGTGGTAGGCCTCCACCACATGGTCGGGGCCGACCATGTTGAGATAGGTGTCCTGCAGGCCGGCAAAGGCTTTCTTGCGCGAGTCCTCGCCGGCGGCGGACGAGCGCACGGCGACAGGCGTCATGTCGTCGCCGTTTTCCTCGCAGATGGCCTTGTAGGCGCCGCGCACGGCTTCGTCGACCTCGGGCGGCAGGTCCACGGAAAGGATGGCGGCCTGCACGAGCACCGAGCGCTTGCGGAGCTGGTCGATGCCTTCGGGCGACGTGGCGAAGCCCTCGACGATATTGTTGATGAAGGTGCGCAGCTTGGTGTGCGCCTCCTCGCCGGAGGCCTTGGCCGCGTCATGGGCCTGCTTGCCGAGCTGGCGCACGAATTTCTGCAGGAAATCGGGGTCGCCGTTGATCTCCGGGTCCAGCCAGTCGATGCGGCCGTATTCCTTGTCCACCACGGCGCGGACGATGCGGCCATTCACCTTGGTCTCGTCGAGCAGGCGGTGGAACGCGAGGGACGAGATGGCGCGGAAATGCGGCGCCTGGATGCCGTCTATCTGGCTGATGAGGGCCGTATTGTAGTTTTTGCCGCCAACAAGGAGTTCAGCATCCGGGCCGAGCCCAACGATGTCGGCGCCGGTGAGGACGAGCTTTTTTTCAACCGCTTCGTTGGAACTGGTTTTGGACTTGGAATGCGTGGCTTTGGCAGTCTTGGCCATGACTTCCTCCGTGTTGGAAAACTCGCTGGAGATAGCACCAAGGATATACGCCCATGGACGAACTGTCCACAAAAACCCGGGGTTGCCCGGGGCTTTCCCGGAGCTTCTGCTAAAAGCGCCCGCCTTTTCGGGCGGGCGCCTTCATGTTCAATTGCCGGCCTCCTCTGTGGCGAGCGCGGTGCCGCAGGAGGGGCAGAAGCGCATGGACTCCGCCGGGATGGGCTGGCCGCAGGCCTCATTGGGGCAGAGGCGCGGCACGGGGCCCAGTTCCACGATGAGCTCGCCCTCGTGCACCGAGACCATCTGCTTGCTCTCCTTGAAGTCCGCCGTCTTGAGCACGCGTTTCACGATGCCGTCCACCGGCGCGAGCACCGCCTTCTCCTGCTTCATGATGGAGACGTTGAAGAGCTCCTCTCCGGTCTTCACCACATCGCCCGGGTGCACATACATGACCCACAGGTCGCCGTTGCTCGGCGAAGCCACCTCATAGGGGTCGTTGGGGTCGGCCATGGGTACGCCCTGCCCCTTCTGGGCGGCGGGCTCGGCCACCTGCACCTCGCAGCTCATGAATTCCGAGTCGAGCACGTAGCGGCAGATGGCCATGCCCGCATCATTGGGCCGCGAAATGCTGAGCAAAAGCAGGTGGTGCGGCTTGCCGCTCGTATCCGTGAAGTTGAGGTCCTGCCCCACCTTCATGCCCTCAAACCACACATCGAGCGGCAAATTGTTGGGGTCGCCATACTTGGCGCGGAACTGGATGGTCTTGAGCGCGTCCGCGGGATGGTTCAAGTAAAGGATGAACTCTTCCGCATTGGGCGGCCGCTTGAGGATCTCGGCGCAGGCCCGCTCTTCGGCGGCGAGATTGGTGTCTTCCAGCGACTCCAGCGGCGAGGCTTCCGTCCTGGCGGCGATGGCGGCCTTCCAGTCCGCGCCGAAGGCGCTTTCATAGACCCAGTCCGCGGGAAAGCCCAGGGGGAGCTTACCGAACTTGCCCAAAAGCAGGTTGCGGAAGGCGTCGTTGCAGTCCTGATAGATGGAGAGGCGCGCCCGCCGCATCTCGGGCGAGAGCTCGTCCTCCGGCGTGCGCGTCACCTCGCCGAGCACTTCGAGGAGATAGCGCACCTCCTCCTCTCCGCCGCGCTTCCACGCGCCGGTCACGGCCAGAAAGGCCGTGTTCCACGTGATCTGCGAGCCCGGCGTCACATCGTGGTAGCGCACGATCTGCCGGCTGCCCTCCAGGAACTTGAGCATGTAGGGCAGAAGGTGGATGTAGCCCTGCTTCATGGCGCCCTCCTGCGAGGAGGAGGTGGCGCCGCCCGGCATGCCGTGCAGGGTCACGTCGTGGTCGATGCCCTGAAAGTACGGCGCGCAATAACGGTCATAATAGGGCATGATCTGCTTGCAGACGAAGTTGGCGTCGCGGATGGCCTCCTTGTTCAGGTGGCACTTGAGGCCCAGTTCGTCCTCCAGATAGGCCATGGTGGACAGCACGTCGCCCTGCCCGTAGGAGCGCACGGCAGCGCCCAGCCCCACGTCGAGGATATGCGCGCCCGCCTTGGCCGCGGCGCCCACGGCCGGCACGAAGAGGCCGTCTGTATAGTGGCGGTGGTAATGCAGGACGAGGTCGGGCCATTCCTTGCGCAGGGCCGTGACGAGCTCGGTCATGAACCTCGGCGGGCACACGCCGGCCATGTCCTTGAGGCCGAGGATGATGTTGCGCGACGCCACCCTCTGGTCCACGCCCATGATGTCCGCCGACATGTCGATCATGGCGCGCGCCACATCGAGATAGTGCGGCACGTCGAAGCCCTTGGTCCACGAGAGGGAAACGGCCGGCTCGAAGATGACATCCTTGCGCGAGAGCACCACCTCGGCGAGCGGCCGCATGTTCTCCACATGGTTGAGGAAGTCGAAGCAGCGCACCACCTGGTAACAGTCGCAGATCATCTCGCCGGTGGCGCGCATGAGGTTGCGCGGCTGCGGCGTGTAGCCGAGCACGTTGGTGGAGCGCACGAGGAGCTGCTTGAAGGTCTTGGGCGCGAACTGGTTCCACTCCCGCGCTTCGGTGAAGGGGTAGGTCATGTTGCCGAGCATGGCCACATGGAAGTGCGCGCCGCCGCCGTTCTCGATGGAGAAATAGCCCACGTTGTCAAGATAGGGGCCGATGAGGCGGTCTTCGGCGAGGCGGAAGCGGTTGCCGGAATTGGATTGCGTGAAGTCGCGCGGCGTGGTGTCCGTGAAGTGGATGTAATCCGAGTCGCGGATATAGTCGAGGGTGGCCAGCCGGTCGCCATGCGGATAGGGCGAGGGCCGGCGCCGCACCGAGGGGCTGATGGGCGGCAGCACCGGCGCGAAGGGCCCGAGGGCCGGCGTCGTGATGGAGCGGTATTCGCCGAGCTGGACATACGGGTTGTAGCCCTTGGCCGAGATCTCGGCCACGAGCCTCGCGAGCCGCTCCCCTTCCGGCGCGAGGTCGGTATAGAGCATGAGCTCGGGGTGGTCGGCGATGAAGTTGGTGTTGATCCGCCCGCGGCGGAATTCAGGTTGCTTGATGACCTTGCGGAAGAAGGGGATGGTCGTCTTGATGCCGCCGATGACATATTCGCTGAGGGCGCGGTCCATGATGCCGAGCGTCTTTTCCCAGTCATGGGAAAAGGCGATGAGCAGCGAGCCCGCGGAATCGTAGTTGGCCGGGAACTCGTAACCCGCGCTGATGTTGGAGTCGAGGCGCACGCCCGGGCCGCCGGGCGACACATAGCGGGAGATGAGGCCAGAATTGGGCGCGAAATTGTCCTGCGGGTTCTCGCAGTTGATGCGCACCTGCATGGCGCTGTAGGTGGGCAGAAGCTCGGACTCGCGATAGCGCAGCTCCGCGCCGAAGGCCACGGCGATCTGCTCCTCCACGAGGTCGATGCCGTAACGGCATTCGGTAATGCCGTGCTCCACCTGAAGGCGGGTGTTGACCTCGATAAGATAGGGCTCGCCGTCAGGCGTGATGAGAAATTCCACCGTGGCGAGCGAATGGTAACCCACGTCCCGCACCAGGCGGCGGGCGTAGTCTTTCAGGCGTTCGCGCAGCTCCGGCGTCACCCCCGGCCACGGCGAGGGCGTGATCTCGATGAGTTTCTGGTGGTTGCGCTGCACCGTGCAGTCGCGTTCGTCAAAGGCGAAGACATTGCCGTACATGTCGGCGATGACCTGGATCTCGATATGGCGAACGTCTGCGAGGAATTTCTCCACAAAGAGGCGGGGGTTGCCGAAGGAGGCCTGGGCCATGGAGGAAGCCTTGAAAAAGGCGTCCTCCAGCTCGGCCTCGTTGTGGATGGCGAATATGCCGCGGCCCCCGCCGCCGCCCTCGGCCTTGAGCATGATGGGAAGCCCGATCTCCTTGATGAGCTGGCGGGCAGTGGCGATGTCCACCGCGCCGTCCGAGCCCGGGACCACGGGGATGCCCAGCTTGCGCGCCACGGCGCGCGCCTGCACCTTGTTGCCCAAAAGGTTCATGGCCTCGGCGGTGGCGCCGATGAAGGTGATGCCGGCTTCCTTGCAGCGCTGGGGAAAGCGCGTGTCCTCCGAGGCGAAGCCCCAGCCCGGGTGGATGCCCACCACCCCGCGGCGCTTGGCCTTGTCGATGATGGCGTCGATGTCGAGGTAGGCGCGGGGCTCGTCCCCGAGAAGGATGAGCTCCTGCGCGGTGGCCGCGGCCGGCGCGGTCTTGTCCACGTCGGTGGCGGTCATGGCGGCGACGGCGTCAAAACGTTCGCGGATGGAGCGGCAGATACGCCGGGCCGGGATGCCCCGGTTTGCCACGAGTATGACCTTGCCCTTGAGAAATTCCTGCACATCGGCGAATGTTTTTCTGCCCATCCCTTTCCCTCTGTTTCCTTGCGGGCCGGCCTTGATTTGTTTGGCTGCGCCGCGCTCACGCGGGCCGCAGGCTGCCGCCCGTACACTCCATCGCGCCCTGCTCCGTTTCCAGGCGTAAGGCCCCCGAGGGCCATAGTCCGGCCAGCCGGCCATTCAGCACCGCTTGGCCGTCCGTGACCGTCACCGTTCTCCCCCGCCAGAGGAGGAGCGCCTCGGCGCGCCCGCGCCACGTGCGGGCAAAAATGCGCGCGTCAATGTACGCGGAAAGCATGTGACTTACAAGGCGCGTCCACAACCCGGGCGCCGGCGGCACCGGGGCGCCCTTGCGGCTTTCGGCAAGCGATGTGGCCGCAAGGGCCGCTTCGGCCCGCAGGGCGTCCACCGGCGGATGCGAAAGCACGTTGACGCCAATGCCCGCCAAAAGGACGCCAGCCCGCTCCTCTAGCAGGATACCGGCCACCTTGCGCGGTGTGTCCCCGCCGATGAGAACCAAATCATTGGGCCACTTGATGCGTACCTGCCAGCCGAGCGCCGCCAGCGCTTCCGCCGCGAGCAGGCCCACCGCCGCCGCGGCCGCGCCGTCGTCGAAGGGGGGCGACACCGGGAGCCTGAGGGCCGCATAGATATTGCCCGGTGGCGAAGACCAGTGGCGCCGCAACTGGCCGCGGCCCGCTGTCTGGCTGGCCGCAAGCACGCTTGCCCAGATGCCGAGCCGGCCATCGGAGGCCAGTTCCATGGCCGTGTCGAGCGCGGACGATACCTCGGCGAAGGCAAAGATTTCCGGCCGGGGCCGGTCTCGGGCTTCGGGTCGTGTCGCCCCGTTCATGGCGCGGTCGCGGCTTCCGCCGCCTCCGTGAGGGCGGCACAGAGCGCGTCCATACCGGGCCCGTGGTCGAGCCCGGCAAGATGGCCCATGCCGTGCGCCAGCAGGCGCAAGAGGTGTTCGCTGGGCTCCTGCCCGTAGAGCAGGCATTCCCGGTCAAGGGTGTCCAGCGAAAGCAGGAGCGTCCCCGGCATGGCGTCGCCACCAGGGAAGGAGAGCACGTTGGTCGGCCCTGTGCAGCCCATGTGCCGCATATTGGCGCGGGCCATGGCCGCATCGGTGACGAGATAGAGCTCGACGCCCGCAAGCGGGCGCCCGTGGGCAGCCGCCGCGGCGCACATGGCCCAAAGCGCCCCCCGCAACTCGCGCCTCGCCAGTGGCGAACGCCAGATGGCGCCGCCATGCCGGCAGAAGACCGCGGGCTGGGGATCCTGTCCGCTGCCCCCCACTTCCGCAAGCGCCCCGGGGTCAGAGCGCAATGGGCTCGTCCCCGATCATGGACGGCGACTCGCGCGGAGGCGTGGGCGCGGCCGCTTCCGGCTGTTTCTGGGCCTCGCGGCCATTGGCGGGGCGGGCGCCCTCCCCGGCCGGGGCGTGCTTCCCCTCCTTGGGCGCTTCGGGCTTGCGGGCGCCGTCCTGCGCGGGCTTCTTGGCGTCCGGGTAGGTGATGCGCTGATGGAAGATGCCGGTCAGGATGCGCTGGAAATTCTCGCTCAGGTAGTGCAGATCCTTGAAGGTGAGCTCGGATTCGTCGAGCTGCCCCTCGGCGAAGATGCCCTTGATGATGGCGTCGATATGGCTCTTGATGCGGGCCGGGGTCGGGTCGGTGAGGGTGCGGCTGCTCGCCTCCACGGAGTCGGCCAGCATGAGGATGGCGGCTTCCTTGGTCTGCGGGCGCGGGCCCGGATAGCTGAAATCCGCTTCTTGCGGCTTTTCGCCGAGATCAAGGGCTTTCTGGTAAAAATAGCGCATGAGGCGCGTGCCGTGGTGCTGGCGGATGATGTCGCAGATCTCGAGGCCGAGATTGTAGCGCTCCGCAAGCTCGGTGCCCTTCTTGACATGCGAGAGAAGCACGAGCGCGCTCATGGAGGGCGCCAGCTTGTCGTGCTTGTTGGGCGCGCCGAACTGGTTTTCGATGAAATAGTCGGGATAGGTGAGCTTGCCCGCGTCGTGATACAGGGCCGCCACCTTGCAGAGCAGGCTGTTGGCGCCGATGGCCTTGGCCCCGGCCTCCACCATGTTGGCCACCACCAGCGAGTGGTGGTAGGTGCCGGGGATGGTGACCATGATCTCCTGCATGAGCGGCTGCTCGAGGCTCATGAGCTCCATGAGGCGGAAGCGCGTGCTGTAGCCGAAGGCGAGCTCCAGCACCGGGCTCACGGCAAAGAGCAGGATGAGCGAGAGCAGCGAGCTTATGAGCACCGCGATCATCTGGACGGGCATCTGCACGGGCGCCGTCTGCGCAAGCAGGGCCATGCCCGCCCAGACGATGAGCAGCCCGAGCGAGAGCGGCACCACGCTCCAGACCACGTCCTGGCGGTTCTGGGCGCTCGTCACGAGCCATGTGGCGAGCATGCCGCCGAGGAAATAATAGATGAAAAACGCAAAGCTCTCCTGAAACATGAGCATGCAGAAGAACGCGAGCAACAGGCCCATGGTGCAGTAGCGGCGCGCCGCGAAGACCATGGCCACGAGGCCCACGGCGCCGGCCACGGGATAGGCGAGCGCAAAGGCGTTGAGCAGGCTCGGGCTGTCGAGGCGCAGGCCAAGCAGCCAGACGCACTTGGCGCCCACCCCAAAAAGCAGGAGCACAAGGGAAATGAGCAGCATGTCCTTCTTGCGCAGCGGCGTGCCCGGGCGGCCGCTCGGAGCCACGAAGAAGCCGATGGCGAGCAAAAGCGAGCAGAGAAAGGCGCCCGCCGCCGTCTCCCAGCGCATGGGGTCAGCCGCGGAATTGTAGAGCGCCTGCATCTTGATCTGCTGCTCACGGCTCGCGCGCTCGCCCCGGCGCATGACGAGCTCGCCCTTCTGGATCTGGTAATAGACCGGCGCCACCGAGGCCACCACGTCCGCGCCGCGCTTTTGCGTGGCCTCGCGGTTGAGGGTGAGCGAAGCCGGCATGGTGGCCGAGAGGAGGATGTTGATGGCCCGGCGCGACTGCGGGTTGAGCTCGGGCACTTCCCGAAGCTGGGCCGAGATCTCGGCGAGGAAGGACTGGGCATCCGGGAGGGAGCGCACATCCGGCCGCAGAGCCTCGGTGTTGGCGTCCAGATTGCGGAGGATGATGCCCGAATGCCCCACGCGGGCCGCGCGGATGTCCCACACGAGCCCCTCGGCGAGCTGTTCGCGGATCTGGGGCAGGAGTTTTTTCAAAAGATAGGTCTGCACGTCCCGGCGCGAGAGCTCGGGCAGCACCTCGTCCGCCACGGGGGCCGTCACTTCCTCGACGAGGCGCTGGAGCTCCGGCGAAGTGCGGTGGTCGGGGCCGCTGTTGAGCGCCCTCAAGATGTCGAGGATGCGGTTCTGGAACTGGGTATAGGGCTCCATGCTCAGGTCATAGACCGGCGGCTGGAGCGAGAGCACCTGCTTGCGGCGGGCCTTGGTGGCCTGGCTGTCCTCCACGAGGAGGTCGCGGTCGGCGATGACATCGCTTTCCGCCACCTGCCCGGCCACATACAGCCGGTGGGAGGTCTCGAAATTGGCGCCCGCCAGGAGCGAGAGGAAGAGCAGGCAGCCGATGAGGGCCCAGATGCCCCAGCCGCACTTGTGGCGCGCCTTGAGCGCGCGGATGAGCGCCAGTGTGCTAGACGGGCGGGGCGGCTTTTTCTGCTTCGTCATAGGCGCTGACAATGGCTCCGACTAAAGGATGACGCACCACGTCCGCCTTGCTGAAACGGTGGATGGCAAGGCCGGGGACTTGCTGCAGAAGGCCCAGGGCGTGCACGAGGCCGGAACGCGGCCTGTCCGCGCCGGGCTGCGCGGGAAGGTCTATCTGGGTGGCGTCGCCCGTGACCACCATGCGCGAGCCGAAGCCCATACGCGTGAGGAACATCTTCATCTGTTCGCGGGTGGTGTTCTGGGCCTCGTCAAGGATGATGAAGGCGTCGTTGAGCGTGCGCCCGCGCATGAAGGCCAGCGGGGCGATCTCGATGACGCCGCTTTCAAGCATGGCCGCCACCTTGGGCTGCGGCGTCATGTCGTATAGCGCGTCATAGAGCGGCCTGAGGTACGGGTTGACCTTTTCCGCAAGGTCGCCGGGCAAAAAGCCGAGCCTTTCGCCGGCCTCGACCGCCGGCCTCGTCAGCACGATGCGCTTGACGCGGTGCCGCTGGAGCATGGAAAGGGCCATGGCCACGGCGAGATAGGTCTTGCCGGTGCCGGCCGGCCCCACGGCAAAAACGAGTTCGTTGGCGCGCAGAGCCTCGAGATAGGCCTTCTGCGCCACATTGCGGGCCGTGACCGTCTTGCGGGGGGTGCTCACGAAGACGGCGTCGCGGAACACGGCGCCCAGGTTGAGGCCCGGGTCGTTGCGGACCATGGCATAGGCGCGCGTGATGTCCTGCTCGCCCAGCACGAGGCCACCGCGCAGGAGCGCATAGAGCTGGACGAAGACCTGGCAGAGGGCGCGGCGCACGTCAGGGTCGTCGCTCTCCACAAGAACGCTGGCGCCGCGGCTCGTGATGTGCGCGCCGCTCTCTTTGGCCAGCATGTCGAGATGCGCGTTGCGCGGCCCGAACAGCAGGTTGGCGAGCGCGGGATCGTCAAATTCCACGAGCTCCGGCACAGAGGGATACTCAGGCATGTGACGGGATGTAGCCTATTTCCGCCCTGCTGTCCATCATTGGCCTCACGCGGCATGGGCCGCAGCCAATGTGACGACATGGCATGATATGTGCATAAATCCGGGCGAATCCCCGCGCGCGTCGCCGGAACGGCTTTTTCGCCCCCCTCCGGCACTTGGGCGGCAAATATTTCCTGGAGTCCCCATGAGCATTTCCGGCATCGGCAACTACCGCGACGTCCTGTTCCAGTGGCAGGGCCAGCAACTGAAAAGCACCGGCTCCGAGACGGCCAAGAGCTCAGCGGCCAACAGCGTGAGCTCCCTTTTCAGCGGCGCGTCCATGACGAACCAGATCTCGAGCATGGTGGAGCTCACCAAGTATGCCATGGACGCCATGGGCGTCGGCTCCAACAGCCGCGTCACCTTCAGCCAGATCACCCGCTATCGCGAACAACTCCAGAGCGAGTTCAGCCAGGCGGTGAAGGACGGCCTCGCCCAGTCGGGCATCAGCGACCTCTCGGGCCTCAGCTTTGAGCTCGGCAAGGACGGCAATCTCTCCGCCATCGGCGCCAACGCCAACGACCGCAAGGCCGCGCAGGCGTGGCTCGACGCCAACCCGGCCTTGGGCAAGGACTTGCGCGCGGCCCTTGGGGAGGCCGGCGTGGATGCGGAAACGCCCGTGCAGTTCCGCCTGAGCTCCACAGGCCGCATGAGCGTTATCAACACCACGGCCGCGAGCATCCAGTCCGCGCTGGACGGCAAGGCGGAGCTCACGAAAGACCTGCGCGCGGGGCTCTCCAAGCTCGGCGTGTCGCTCGATACGCCGCTGGAATTCGGCTTCGACACCGAGGGCAAGCTCGCGGTAAAGGGCACCCCGGATGCGGGGGCGTCCATCAATCAGTGGCTGGAGGACAATCCCGAACTGGCAGACGCCCTGAAGAAGGAGCTGGAAAAACAGAATGTGGACACTTCCGCGATGAGCCTGCGCCTGGGCGCGGAAGGCAGCCTTCAGGTCAGCGTCAGTAATGCGGCCGTCAACGATATCCAGTCCGTGCTCGACCAGAACAGCGCCGCCGGCAAGAAGCTCGCCAGCGGCCTCGACAGCCTGGGCATCGACCCCAATATCAACTTTTCCATCCAAATCGGCGACGACGGCAGCCTCACCGTGGTCAGTGACCACCCCGACCGCGACAAGGTGCAGCGCTTCTTTGACGAAAACCCGGAGCTCGTCAAAAAATACCGCCAGATTGAGACGCTTTCCGGCATCGACGACGCCCGCAAGGCCATGCAGCTCGCACCCTCCGACATGCGCAAGCGCATCCAGATCGAGTCCATGGCCTCCTGGTGGGCAGATTCCGGCAGCGCGAGCTCCTATTTCGGCGCCTATTCCGGCGGCAATCTCTCCGTACTCTCCGGCCTCAACCTCAGCGTCTAAGGGAGCCCGGCTCAGGAGAGCTTCTTGGCGAGCAGCTGGTTGACGAGCGCCGGATTGGCCTTGCCTTTCGTCGCGCGCATCACCTGTCCCACGAAGAAGCTCATGAGCTTGGTCTTGCCGCCCCGATAGGCTTCAGCCTCGGCCGGGTTGGCCGCGATGACGCCGTCCACCGCCCCTGCGAGCTCGCCCGTGTCCGAGATCTGCGCGAGCCCTTTTTCCTTCACATAGGCGTCCGCCATGACGCCGCTCGTAAAGAGCTCGCCAAAGATGTCGGCGGCTATCTTGGCGCTGATGAGTCCATCGTCGATGACGCGCGCGAGCGCCGCGAGCCCTTCCGCCGTCATCTTCCAGACATCCGGGCATTTTTCGGGCGATGGCGCGAGGTTGCGCGCATTGCATTCGCGCAACAGCGGCCCGAGGATAAGGCCGGCCACCTTGCGTGGCTCGGCGCCGGCGCAGGCCTTCTCAAAAAAGTCGGCAAGACCCTTGCCCTGGACCAGCACCTCCACTTCCGCCGCGGGCAGGCCCGTCATCTCCACGAAGCGGCGCGCCCGCTCGCGCGGGAGCTCGGGGAGGGCCGCCTTCCAAGCGGCGAGCTCCTCTTCATCGATGACCACGGGCAAGAGGTCCGGGTCGGGGAAGTAGCGGTAATCCTGCGCCTCCTCCTTGCCGCGCATGGCGAGGGTGACGTTTTTCCCCGCGTCATAGAGCCGCGTTTCCTGCACCACGCTGCCCCCATCCTCAAGGATGTCCTCCTGCCGCGCGATCTCGAACTCGATGGCCCGCTGCACATTGCGGAAGGAATTGAGGTTCTTGAGCTCGGTGCGCGTGCCGAGCCGCGCCTCGCCCACGGGCCGGATTGACACATTGGCGTCGCAGCGGAAGCTCCCCTCCTCCATGTTGCCGTCGCTCACGCCGAGGTAGGTGACGATGCCGTGCAGGGCCTTGAGATAGGCCACGGCCTCCGCCGCGGAGCGCATGTCCGGCTCGGAGACGATCTCCACAAGGGGCGTGCCCGCGCGGTTCAGGTCCACATAGCTCACGTTCTCGGCCGGGGCATGGATGTTCTTGCCGGCGTCGTTCTCCATATGGATGCGCGTGATGCCGATGCGCTTCGGGCCTTCCCCGGCGTCGACCTCAAGCCAGCCGTGCTCGCAAATGGGCAGCTCGAACTGCGAGATCTGGTAGCCGGCCGGGAGGTCGGGATAAAAATAGTTCTTGCGGGCAAAGCGCGAGCTGCGGTTGATGGCGCAGTTGACGGCGAGGCCCACGGTGGCGGCATATTCAATGGCGCGCCGGTTGGGCGAGGGCAGCGCCCCGGGCATGCCCGCGCAGACCTCGCAGACATTGGTATTGGGCGCCTCGCCGAACTTGTTCGGGCAGGAGCAGAAGAGCTTGGAATCCGTGGCGAGCTGGACATGCACCTCCAGCCCGATGACCGCCTCGTACGCACCCATGCGTCATTCCCCTTCGCGGCGCGCCGCAGGGGCGCCCGGCACCTGTGGAGCAGGCGGCGCCCACGCGCCCTCCTCTCCGCATCCATCGGCGTCAAGGGCGAAGCCCCGGACGCGCAACCTTTCAAAAAACCGCACGCCGCCGAGAAAGCGCACTCCGTCGGGCGCACCTGAGATACGGACTTCATCACCGCCCAGGAGCGGCAGCCCCTCCTGCCCGTCCACCGTGAGCCACGCCTCGGTGCAGGTGCCGACGGACACCCGGCACACGCTGACCCCCGGGAGCACCAGCGGCGCCACCGCGCCCGCGCAGGGGCAGATGGGCGTCAGCCCGATGGCGTCCATGCCGGGGAAGATGATGGAGCCGCCCGCGGAAGCGCTGTAGCCTGAGCTCCCCACCGGGCTGCAACACACGAGGCCATCGCAGCGCAGGACGCCCATGGGGCAGCCATCCACCGTCACGCCAAGGCCCATGAGCCGGGCGAGCGCGCCACGGCCCACCACCACGTCATTGATGGCGACGCCCTCGCCAACAAGGCTCCCGCCGCGCATTACCTGCCAGCGCAGGGCAAGGCAGCTGCGCACCGGCGTTTCGGGCGCCAGCGCCGTTTCAAGGCGTTCCTGCCAGTTGGCAGGCTCGGCAGTGGTGAGAAAGCCCACGCGCCCGAAATTGATGCCAAAAAGCGGAATGCCGCTGAAGGCGAAACGGCGCGCCACGCCGAGGATGGTGCCGTCGCCGCCGAGCACGATGACGCAGCGGGCCGGGCGCGGCAGCCCAGCCCCCGCATGCTCCGCGGCGCCCTTACACCCGGCTTCGCCCCCGGACTCGCACAGGCGCGCGCCGAAGCCCCGGGCCTCAAGCCAGGCGACCACCTCGAGGCCCAGGGCGCGCGCCTTGGCATGGCGCGCCTTGAAGACGACGAGCACATCGGGCTGTTCCCCTAAACACATGCGGCTTGATTACGTCATCGGGGGCCGGACCGCAAGCCCGGCGGGGGCCGCCCGCTCTTGTCAGCGCCGGCGCTTTGGCATACAAATGGCCGGTTCGTCAGGAAATGGCAGGTGCACCTTTTACCGGGATGCAAGCGATGAGCGACGCCGCCCTCGAGATCATTGCCAGGCACGCGGCCGAGGGCGCGCGCCTGCGCGAAGAATTTTTCCGCCTGCGCGGCGAGGCCCTGCGCGAGGCGGCGCTGGAGGCCGCGGCGGCCATAGCTGGCGGTGGCAAGCTCCTCTTCTGCGGCAATGGCGGCAGCGCCGCGGACGCGCAGCACCTCGCGGCGGAGTTCGTCAACCGCTTCCTCATGGACCGGCCCGCGCTCCCCGCCATCGCGCTGACCACGGACACCTCGGCGCTCACGGCCATCGGCAACGACATGGGCTATGAGGAAGTGTTCGCGCGGCAGGTGGAGGCCCTGGGGCGCCCGGGCGACATGCTGGTGGCCATCTCCACCTCGGGCAACAGCCCCAATGTGTTGCGCGCGCTGGAGGCCGCGGGCCGGGGCGGGCTCATCACCGTGGGCCTTTCGGGGGCCGGCGGGGGGAGGATGCGCGGGCTTTGCCGCCTCCTGCTGGACACCCCCCCGGCGGGGACGCCCCTCGTGCAGGAGCTGCACATCGCCGCCGGCCATCTTTTCTGCCAGCTGGCGGACCACTATCTTTTCGAGAACGCGGCTGCGCTCGCCCCCCTGCTGGAAGCGCGCCGCAAGCTGAAGGACTGACCATGCCCATCTATGAATACGGCTGCGAAAAATGCGGCCGTGACTTTGAGGAACTGGTGTTCGGCGACGAGATGCCCGCCTGCCCCTATTGCGGCTCGACGGAAACGCACAAGCTCATGTCGCGCTGCGCCCGCTGCAGAGGCGACGGCGGCATGTCCTTCGACATGGCGCCCCCCGCGTCCGGTGGGGGCTGCGCCGGCTGTTCCGGCGGCAACTGCGCGAGCTGCGGCCAGTAGTCGGGCGCCGCATATCGGCCCATCTTTCCGCAACCATCCCCGCCGGTCCCGGCGGCGGCGGCAAAGCCGCCAGGGCGGTACGCATGCGCAAGCACCTTGTCATCGCCACGCGCGGCAGCAGGCTGGCACTCTGGCAGGCGGCCCACGTCAAGCACCTTCTCGAAGAGCTCGACCCGGGCCTTTCCATCTCGCTCAACGTCATCAAGACGCGCGGCGATGTCATCCTTGACGTGCCGCTGGCAAAGGTGGGCGGCAAGGGCCTGTTCGTCAAGGAAATAGAGGAGGCCCTGATAGACGGCCGCGCGGACCTCGCCGTACACAGCATCAAGGACGTGCCCATGGAGCTCCCCGAGGGGCTGCTCATCGGCTGCGTGCCGCCGCGCGAAGCCGCCACGGATTGCCTGCTCTCCTGCAAGTATCCCAATCTCGAGGCGCTCCCCACGGGCGCCCACGTGGGCACGAGCAGCCTGAGGCGCCAGGCCCAGTTGCTCGCCATCCGGCCCGACCTTCGCATCACGAGCCTGCGCGGCAATGTGGACACGCGTCTGCGCAAGCTGGAGGAAGGCACCTTTGACGCCATCGTGCTCGCCACGGCGGGCTTGCAGCGCCTCGGCCTGCGCGCGCCCTGCATGTTCCCGCTGGATCCTCAGCGTGTGCTCCCCGCCGTGGGCCAGGGGGCGCTCGGCATCGAGTGCCGCGAAGACGATTATGACCTGCTCGTCCTGCTCGCCAGCCTGGAGGACAGGGATACCCGCGTCTGCGTGGACGCGGAGCGGGCCTTCCTCGCGGGGCTCGACGGCGGTTGCCAGGTGCCCATCGCGGGCCATGCGCGTTTTGTGGACGAGGAGAACCTCGTTCTCGAAGGCCTTGTGGCAGAGGTGGACGGCAGCCTCATCCTGCGCGGCGAAAGGCGCGGCGACGCCGTCGACTCCCGCCAGATCGGCGAGGCACTGGCCCAGGAACTGCTGGACGGCGGCGCCCGGAACATCCTCCAAAAACTTTATCCAGAACATTAAGTTTACAGCATGGCTCGCATCGCTCCCCTGCCGGCCTCGCGGCTGCACGCCACTTATGACCCGGCCCGCATCCCCTGGGCGGACAGTTCGGCAATTCCTGCGCCACGCGGGGGCGCCTCGCGCACTGACCCCTTCCAGCCGCGTGCCATGCAGGCCCTTGACCTCGCCCTGCAGATCCGGGCCACGGGCTACAATGTCTACCTTTCCGGCGAGGCCGACCTTGGGCGCAGCTATATGCTGCTCAATTACCTTGGGCCGCGAGCCCGCCGCAAGCCCACGCCGCCGGATCTCGTCTATGTGCAGAATTTTGCGGACCCTGACCGGCCGGTGCTGCTTTCCCTGCCCGCCGGCCAGGGCAAAAAGTTCAAGGAGTCCTTGAGAGATGTCATAGACGCCATTGGCCGCGAACTGGCGCGCCGCTTTGAAACGCCGGCCTATTCGCGCCAGCGCGACCGGCTCATGGAGCGATTCCAGAAAGTGCGCACCGGGCTCATCCACAAGATGAACGACGTGGCCTCCCACCGGGGCTTCAACCTCGATGTGGACGAAAACGGCGGCCTCACCCTCTCGCCGCTCGTCAAGGGCAAGCGCCTCTCCGAGGAGGAATTCGGCCGCCTCGACACTGCCATGCGCCTTGACCTCAAGCGGCGCGGCGACAGCCTCGCCGGCAAGATGGCCGGCTTTTTGCGCCAGATGAACAAGGCGGAAGAATCCTTCCGCGACGACGAGCGCGAGCTGGAGCTCCAGGCCATGAAGCAGGTGCTCGACGCCGAGCTCAACCCGTTGCGTGACCGGATGCTCAAAATCTCGCCCACGCCTGTCATGCGGGCCTATTTCGATGGCCTGCGCGAGGACATCCTGCGCAGCACCGAGGCCTTTTTGCCGCGCGATGCGGGCGCACAGGGAGAGCACGGGCAGCCGCCGGCGGAGGACTGCTTTTACCGCTACGAAGTCAACCTGTTTGTGGACAACGGCGATCTCGGCGGGGCGCCCATCGTGGTGGAAGACAATCCCACGGCCGTCAACCTGCTCGGCTGCGTGGAACGCGAATCGGAAATGGGCGCCCTCGTCACCGATTTCACCCTCATCCGCGCGGGCAGCCTGCACAAGGCCAACGGCGGCTTCCTCGTGCTGCACATGGAGGACATCCTCCAGCATCCCGGCGCCTGGGAAGGGCTCCTCCGGGCCTTGCGCGCCAACCAGGCCCGCATCGAGGACGGCGGCGAGGTGCCAGAGACGGCCATGCGCACCAAGGGCATCCTGCCGGAGCCCCTCCCCCTTGACCTCAAGGTGGTGCTCGTTGGCGACGAGGACCTGTACGAAAGCCTGCTCATGGCCGACGAGCGCTTTCCCAAGCTCTTCCGCATCAAGGCCCACATGACTGACGTGGCCGAGCGCACGGCGCCCAATGTGCGCGCCTATCTCGGCCATATCGCGCGCATCGCCGCCGAGGCGGAGCTCCCCCCCTTCGGGCGCGACGCGCTCGCGTGGCTCGTGGACCTGGGCTCGCATCTCTGCGAGGACCAGCGCCGGCTTTCGCTCCGCTTTCCCCTCCTGCGCGAGCTCATGATCGAGGCCGCGGCGCTCGCGCAATTGCGCGGGCTCGCCAGCGTCGACGCCGCCACCCTCGAGGACGCGTACGCCGCCCGCACCTACCGCGCCAACCTCGATGAAGAAGCCTTCATGGAGGAATATGACCGCGAGATCATCAAGGTGCAGACCTCGGGCTCGGCCGTGGGGCAGGTGAACGGCCTTTCCGTGACCTGGCACGGCAATTACGAGTTCGGCCTGCCGCACCGCATCTCCTGCACCGTGGGCGTGGGGCAGGACGGCATCATCGACCTGGAGCGCGAGGCCGACCTCGGCGGCCCCATCCACACCAAGGCCATGATGATCCTCAAGAGCTATCTCACCGACCTCTTCGCCCGCACCAAGCCCCTCATGCTCTCGGCCTCGCTCTATTTCGAGCAGAGCTATGCCGGCATTGAGGGCGACTCGGCCTCCGGCGCGGAGCTCGCCGCCCTGCTCTCGGCGCTGGCCGAGGTGCCCATGCGGCTCGACCTCGCCTTTACCGGCGCGGTGAGCCATTCCGGGCAAATCATGGCCGTGGGCGGCGCCACGCGCAAGGTGGAGGGCTTTTTCAAGGTCTGCGAGCGGCACGGCCTCACGGGCTCGCAGGGGGTCATCATCCCCTATGACAATGTGGACCACCTCATGCTCTCGCCGGAAGTGCTCGAAGCCGTGGAGGCCGGCCGCTTCGCCATCTACCCCGTGCGCCGCATGGAAGAGGCCCTCATGCTCCTGAGCGGCCTTCCGGCGGGCAGGCGCCGCGCCAACGGCCGCTTCACCCCCGGGAGCCTCTATGACCTTGTGGACCGGCGCCTGGAGCGCCTTGGCTGTTACGCCCAGACCGCCTTTCGGCGCAGCCGAGGCAACTGAGCCCGCGCGAGGCCCCGCATGAACAGGAACCCGAGCAAGAAAGCCGCCCTCCTCCAGGCCGCCAAGGAGCTTTTCGGCGAATACGGCTACGCGGAGACGACCTTCAAGAAGATCTCCGACCGCGCCGGCGTGGCCCTGGGCCTTTTGACGCACCACTACGGCAACAAGGAAAAGCTCTTCCTCGCCTCCGGGCTGGATGTGCTCGAGCACTTTCTTTCGCACCTCAAGACGGCGGTGGCCGGCGCGCCCACGGGCTATGACGCGGTGATGCGCTTTTGCCGCGCCTACCTCGATTTTTCCATCGACCCGCACTCCAACTGGCTCGTGCTCGTGCGCTGCTCCCCCTACAGCGACATGAAGACCAAGACCGACCGTGACCTCATGGATTCACGCTTCGCCCGCATCCATGAACTGCTCGCCGGGCTGCTCGTGCGCGGCGTGGAGGACGGGAGCCTCGTGCAGCTGGACGCGGACGGCACCGCGCAGGTGGTCATTTCGCTCCTCGTGGGGGCCAACCGCACGCGCGTGCTCACGCCCTACGCCCCGCAGGGGCTCTATGAAGAAACGCTGGCCTTTGTTTCCCGCTCCATCAAGAGCCGCGCCTGCGGGGAGAGCGCGGGCCGGTTCATGAACTGACGGCGCCCGGGGCAAGCCCCGGCAAACAGGGCGCAAACCCCGGCTTCAGGAGAACGCATGGAATTCTTCAAGGCGCTCATGCTCACCGACATGGCAGTCAGGATTGCCGTGCTCTCCCTTGCGGGCGCGCTGGTGCTGGCCGTGTACAATCTTGTGGCGGTCGCCCGCAAACACCGGGCCGGGCGCAACTGATGCTGTTCAATATCTGCATCTGGGCCGGCTATATCGCGGTCTTCGTGTGGCTCGCGCGCAAGGGGCGCGGCCATGACGCGCTCACCGCCGGCCGCGTGGGCTTCGGCATCCAGGCCTTCGCCTATGTGGCGACCTATATTTCCGCCGTGGCCCTCGTGGGCTTCGGCGGCCTCGCCTATGCCTACGGCCTGCAAATGCTGCTCGTGGCCGCCGGCAACGTGTGGCTGGGCGCCTGGATGGTCTACCGTTTCATGGCGTGGCCCACCCGCGTCTGCCAGCGGGCCCTCGGCGCGCGCACGCCCACGCAGCTCATCGCCAAGGGGCATGAGAGCCGGGCGCTCGGCAAGGCGCTGGCCGTGCTGTTCGCCGTCTTTCTCGGGGTGTACGCCTCGGCCGTCATCAAGGGTGCCGCGCTGTTGCTCGCGCAGATCGTGCCCGTGCCCGTGTGGATACTCATCTGGGCTGTGGCCATGCTGGTGGGCTTCGCCGTCTTTGTGGGCGGCCTGCGCGGCGTGCTCTATACCGAGGCCATGCAGGGCTTCGTCATGCTGGTTGGCATCTGTATGCTGGTGGGCGCCGTGTTCGTGAACGTGGGGGGCCCTGCCGCCGGCATCGAAAAGCTGGCCGCGCTGCCGCCCACGCCCGCTGTCAACAACGGTTTTGCGGGCCTTTCCGGCGGCGAGCAGGGCTGGTTCATCATCTCGCTCGTCATCGTGACCTCAGTGGCGGTATGGGCGCAGCCGCAGATGATCCAGCGGCACTTCGCGCTCGCCTCCCCGCGGCAGGTGGACCGCATCACCCCGCTCGCCATGCTGGTGCTCACCCTGCTCGTGGGCGGCGCCTATTTCGCCGCCTCGCTCTCCCGGCTCATCTTGCCCGAAGTGAGCTCGCCCGACGAAGTGATGCCCATGCTCGTGCGCATGCTCCTGCCCAATGCCGGGCTCCAGCTCTTTGTGCTCGCCATCGTGTCGGCGTCGCTCTCCACGGCCACGGCCATCTTCCATATCGCCGTGTCGGCGCTCGCAGAAGACCTGCCCGGCCGCAAGGCCTCGCGCGGGGCGTGGCTTGCCGGCATCGTCTTTTGCGTGCTGCTCTCCGGCGGCTGCGCGCAGATCAAGGGCCAGCTCATCGCGCTGCTCTGCACCACAAGCTGGAGCATCGTGGGCGCCACCGTTCTCGTGCCCTATGTGGCGCTGGTGCGCTTTGGCAAGCGCTGCCCGGTGGCGGCGTGGCTGAGCTGCACGGCGGGCTTCACGGTGTGCATGTTCTGGTATCTCACGGCCAACAAGAGCTTCAGCATCCTGCCGCTCTTCTGGGAAAAAGCGGCCATCATCCCGCCCTTCTTCGCGGGTTTCGCGTTTTCGCTGCTCGGCTGGGCGGTGGGCTGGTATCTGGCACGCAACCGGCACTCCGAGCATCCTTTCCGCAAGGAGGGCTGGTAGGCTGCCCACGGCAAGCCGGCAGTCACGACAACAAGCTTTTCTGCACGACACGGACCGTTTTTTTGATGCCGGGCGCCTTTCGTGAGGCTTCGGGCGCCGGCGGCAGTTCATCAGCCGTAAACATGTCCCCGGCCAGGATTTCGTCCAGAAGCGCCTTCTGGGCCGGATAGGTGTCCAGGGTGGCCTCCAGTACCCACAGGAGGCGGAGCAAGCCTTCCGTATATTCCGCCGTCCAGCGCAGTGGGCGGATGTCGTCCAGTGGCGAGGACTTGCGGCCGGATTTCTCTTTCATGCGATAGTTCAGCCACGACTGAACCACCTTCAGGCCCGAAACTTCAAAATGATACACCGCCGGACTCACCGGCGCGAACTCCCCTGTGCCCACCATGAGGGTCCTTGCGCTCTCATTGTAGGAAAAGGTCTCCGGGTATTCCTCGGGCGCCCCGGACACGGCCTTCAGGCATTTGGCGCTCCCGACGGGGATATCCCCTTTTTTCACGCCATTCCGGGCCATCCGCTCCCCGTAGCTGTGCAGCCAGATGAGCCGGCGCCCCAGTTCGACGGCGCGCAGGAAAAGTTCCGCATCTTTTGTCAGGGGTACGCGGATTTCGCGGCTTGCAAGCTCGAGGTGGAATTTTTCGGTAAAGGCGTTGTGCGCGAGCACCGCATAAACATAGGCCGCCAGGTCTCCGGGTGTGACGGGATGTTTATAGACGGTCTCCAAAAAGTCCAGCAAGCTTGGCAATATATTAGGCTCCGTCCCGGCGACATCCCGGTAGAGGGGAAGAATGTTTTTTGCCCCGTAAGATCCGCGAAAATAATCAAGATCCGGGACATTCGCGCTCAATGTGAGGGCCGGCCCGCGTGACAGTTTAGTGGTCGAGAGTGTGGCAAAATATATCTGTTTAGGACTATGGGTGGCCCAAAGCACATCTCGCAAATAATCGCATAGTCTATTATCACAGAAACAATACTGAGAATCAAATGAACGATAGCCATAATGTCTAATTATTGGATTGGGGTTTGATTGAGACTTTGGAAGCATTCCTATAGGGATATCATCAATACCTAAAAATTTTTTATATTGAGAATCTATTTTCCTATCACGCGTTTCTTTAAAGGCTAATCTACGATTATTTGTTAAGAGAAGTTCGTTCCACCGCTCCTTAAGCGTTATTACATCAGGAGAGATGGGCCATGTTCGTTTGAATTGAACACCTGACTGTTGCCAAGGGAAAATATCCATCAACAAGGGAAAAGAAAAATATTCCCCTAGCATTTTGAGGGTAAAATTCGCTTCCCATCCTGCAGGGCACTTTTGCCAGTGCAGGCTGGAAATGTCTTGGATATTTCGCAATTCACCAAGTTTTTTCTTCCTGTTTCCTTCAATGCGGGTATAGTGGACGACACCGGCCGTACTTTCATCTTTTTTCCCATGACGGACCGCTAGAGTAATGCAGACGGGCGTCTGGATATTGAAAATGTTTTCTTCCTTGCGGGAGCCCCGGCCTTCGCCGCCGAGGTCGATGATAAAGACCTCATGGCACAGGCGCCGCATGGCCGCGCGCATTCCCGCAAAGGCCGGACCCTCCAGGAAGGACGACGCCGTAATGAAGGTGACGATGCCCGGGCTTCCTTTTTCCTGCTCAAAAACTTTCCACAGCGCCCAGCGCCAGAAATAGACATACTGGTTGTACAGATTTTTCAGTTGGGTGCCGTGCCCGGCCTGCCGCACCGGTGCCGCAAAGCTCTCCAGCAGGGCCGTCTCGGCACGGAAGGCGCCATCAACATCCTCATTGCCCCAGCGCACCCAGCCGCCCGTCTCCTTGCGGTTCGTGCCAACGGCAGCCTCATGCCTGTCATAGGGAGGGTTGCCGATGCAAACCAAAATATGCGTGTCTTTTTTTACGGTAAGAGCCTTTTTATGTTGTTCCGAAAGCTCCCTCGAGAGCAGGGAGGGGAACTGGGGCGTACTGTCCGGGGATTCCAGGGTATCGGTCAAATACACCTGCGGGCCGTCCGCCGGCAAAAGTGCGCCAAATTCTTTCAGGGCGCGCGTCAACCGCAACTGGGCCACAGCATAGGGCCCCACCTGCAATTCAAACCCATAGAGGTGCTTGGCAAGGGTGTCCGCATAGCTTGCCGCGGCTCCCGGCCCCATCTTTTCGGCCAGGGGTGTGAGCGTTTCTGCAATGATGCTGAGGAGAAAAGTTCCCGTGCCCGCGGCCGGGTCAAGGGTCATTACATCAGGGGCCGCAAACCCGTGCGGCTTTTCCATGCGCTCCACGAGGATATGCGCCGTCAGGCGCGTCATGGCCTGTACTGCTTCCACAGGGGTATAATAGGAACCGGAATCTTTCCGCAGCCGGGGGTCGTAGACGGCCAAAAAATCTTCGTAGAAATAAAGCCAGGGGTCCTTGTCGGTCGCCTTGACCCCGGATGGCGGGATTGCCCCCACTATCCTCTGCAAAATGGCCAGTGAAACGGGCAATTCACAGGCATGCAGATTGTCTGTAAAAATTTTCAGCGCCTTGGCGAGGAGCGCATGGCCTGCGGCAAGGGCCTTCTCGGCATCGCGCAAGTCAAGCACGTTTCCACCTTCGGCATTTGCCAGCAACAGGGAAAAGGTCACTGTTTGGGCGTATGCGTCCGCAAAACGTTGGGCGCTTTGGCCGGGAAACAGGGTGGTTTTCCACTCCGAGTACAGGAGGGAAAAGGGAGAGCCCTCTTTTTTCAAAAAAGCAGCAACTTCATCGCGCAACAGGCCGCAAAGCGGTGCCAGCAGCTTGGCAAGGCTTCTTGCATCCCGTGGAACGACAGGTTCCCATGTCAAAAAATCCCGTACTATCGGTTCCAGGGCGACAGCATCCCCCTCCCTCACCGCCTTTTTTCCAAGCTCAACAATATCCCCGTAAAGACGGATAATGTCCCCCCGCCGTTGTCCATTCTGGTAGAGAGCCCATTCATTCCCATCGGTATAAAGAATATTGGGGAGGGCCCTGAAGCTCTCCCACTGTTTTTTGTCATGCCTGCGGTAACGGTCGGGGTCAGCCCCTTTGCCAGGCTTTTTGATTTCGATATAGCCGCTCAACACCCCATTGGCATAAATGGCATAATCCGGCCTGCCAATGTCCCGAATATGAAATTCCCCTTCACAAAGCACCGTCATCCCAAACATCTTGCCTGCCGTCTGGAAAAATTTTTCCAGCGGGGCGCGAAGCTGGTCCTCGGGCTCTCCGGCCCCGGCAAGTTTCAGCTTGGAAGAGGCCCCGGCGGCGAAATCAGACAAGAGCGTAAAAAGAGTGGCGGCCATGACGTGGCTCCAAAGGAAGATGAAAAAAAATTTTTAGCAGGTTGTAGCTCAGGAAAACAATTTTTTCAAATCAATATGCGGCGGGGCACTGCGGAAGGTGGCTGCTTTTTTATGCACTCGAAGGCAAAAGTACGTGTTGGAGTTTCCCTGGTTTCTGGCATACAGAAACCAGCACAACAGCCGTGCTTCATTAGTTTTGCGGCCGCAGTGTCTCTTGAGCACCGCCAAGCCCCGGGAAAAGAAAAACGGCTCTCCACGTTTTCCGGCATTTGATCTTGCCTGTGTGCCAGCGATTTCAATCTATGGGCACTTTCCGCTACAAGGCACACATCCTCCTCATTGACATCACGGTATTGCATCTCGGTACCGGGCTTTTGCGGCTGCATGGACGGTTAGGGGATGTGGACAGGGCTGCCTCTCCGCCGTACCATGGGAGCAAGCCATGAAAAACATCCCGCACCCTCTTCCGACCAAGGCCTTGACGGTCGTCGGCATGGCCGACGCCAGCGCGGACACGGCCGCCACCTGCCCGCTCTTCCTCGCGCCGGTCAATGCCGGCTGGCCCTCGGCCGCCGAGGACTATATCGACGGGCAGGTCAACCTGCACGAGCTCATCGTGCGCCACCCTGCGGCGACCTTCTTTCTTCGGGCGGCCGGTGACTCCATGCTCGGCGTGGGCATCCACGACGGCGACCTGCTCGTGGTGGACCGCTCACTCGAGGCTTCGCACAACCGGGTCGTCATCGCGGCCCTGGACGGCGAGCTGCTGGTCAAGAAGCTTTGCCGCAAGGACGGCCGCGTGCTCCTGCAGCCGGCGAACCCGGACTATCCCGAATTTGACATCACCGAAAGGGAATATGCCCACATCTGGGGCGTGGTAAGCCATGTGGTACACAGGCTGTGAGCGGGCACTGGGGTAATGCGCGGGGCGCGTTGTTTGGCGGGTATTTTGTTTTGGCTGATAAACAAGTTCATCATGGGCGGCGCTAAAAATTCTGATAGTCAACATGGGCTCTGCGCGACGATTTCAAAGTTTCCGCCCCTAAGGCGCTCATTTTATAGATGCCAAAGGCGAAGTGAAGAGAAAAAACTCCTGGCCGAGAATGACTACTTCCGGCCTCTCTCTCCGACCTCAATCTCCGGCACCACGCGGCGGCAGGAGTTGCGTACCCTTTTGCGCGATGGCGAGCAGTTCTGACAGGCAGATGTCGCCCCTTGCCTGGATTGAAAGTCCCTCAAAAAAGTTATGCAACGCGCCGGAAATGGCCGGGATATCGCTGTCTGCCGGAATCTGGCCCGAGTTCACGGCATCTTTCAGCTTCGTGCGGAACATGGCGCGCGTCAGTTCGCGCCTTTCGCTCACCGCGCGCAGAAGCTGGGGTTCGTCTTCCGGCAAATTGAGGAAGCCCATGACGATAAGGCAGCCGCACGGGGCATTGGGCGCGAGGAGGATATGCGCCGCCTCGGTGAAAAAATCTTCCGTTGCCGCGTAAATATCCGGGGCCGCGCGGTACTTCGCGTAGAGGGGGTCCCAATATGTCTGTTGGTAATAGGCCAGGGCCTCGAGAAACAGGGCCGACTTGTTGCCATAGGCGCAGTAAATGCTCGGGGAGGCGATGCCCATGGCCGCGCTCAGCTGCGCCATGGTCGTCTGCTCATATCCATGCCGCCAGAAGACATTGAGGGCGGTGCGCAACGCGGCGTCGCGGTCGAAGGTGCGTGGGCGCCCGTGCGCGATGTTTTTTGATTCCTCTTTCATCATCTTCGTTCCGCTTTTCCTGCGCCTCGCTGGCTGGCATGCGTTGAACCACAGCTATTCTATGCACCGTGGGCCGACGATGCAAGAGAGCTACTTTTTTTATATTTGACAAAAAAGTCTGAAAAAGCTAAGCCTCGTCACGGGTTCGCCACGAACCAGCCGCGCCGGTCGTTGCCGTGCGGTTTGCCCCAATCTTTGTATCCCCTCTCATCGCGCCTGACGCTCCCTTGGCAAGGAGACCGAAATGCTTGCAAGCATTGACTGGCCCCACGAGCATCTTCCCGGCACCACTGACAATTTCTGTTCCAACGAGATCATCGTGAAGAACATGCCCGTCAGGGCCGTCTGGGACGCACTGATCCATCCCCTGCTCTGGCCCGGCTATTACGCCAATTCCTCCGACATCGAGTTCCCGGCCGAGGAAAAGGACAACGCGCTCCACATGGGCTGCGTCTTTCGGTTCAAGACCTTCGGCTTCCCCATCGATGCCGAAGTCATCCAGTTCGAGGAGCCAGAGGAGGGTCGAGTGGGGCGTCTCTCCTGGCATGGCTGGGCCGAAGGCGACAAGGATCACCGCCTTGATGTGGTCCATGCGTGGCTCATCGAATCCCTGCCCGAAAACCGCACCCGAATCCTCACGCAGGAATCCCAAATCGGCAAGCCCGCCAAGGAACTGGCGAAGCAGCTCCCCAACCCCATGATCAACGGGCACCAGGCGTGGCTGGACGGCATCGTGCAGTTTGTGAGAAAACAAGCCTGACGTCGAAGGCGGGTGCCTGCGCGACATCGTTTTTTGTTCTCCATCACAAATCTTGCTGTTCCTGCGGAAAAACTGAACAGGAGGCCCATGATGTCCAAAAAAGTGCTGTTTACGGTGACGAGTCACGGCGAGCTGGGCGATACCGGCAAGCCCACGGGCTATTATCTCTCCGAGGTGACGCACCCGTGGAGCGTGGTCTCGAAATTCTTTGAGATCGACGTGGTGAGCCCCAAGGGGGGCAAGCCGCCGGTGGACGGCTTTGACCTCAAGGACCCCATCAACAAGAAATACTGGGACGACCCGGCGTGGCAGCAGAAGATGGATCACACCCTCACCCCGGCCGAGGTGGATCCGTCCGCGTATGCGGCCATCTTCTATGCCGGGGGCCACGGCGCCATGTGGGACTTCCCCGACAACAAGGGGCTCGCCGCCATCGCCGAGACCATCTACCGCAATGGCGGCATCGTGGCCGCTGTGTGCCACGGCCCCGCCGGCCTCGTGAACCTCAAGCGCGAGGACGGAAACTACCTCATCGACGGCAAGAACTTCACCTGCTTCACCAACGAGGAAGAGACCCTCAACGGCACGGAGCATATCGTGCCGTTCCTGCTCCAGACCGCTCTGGAAGGGCACGGCGGCATCTTCAAGGGCGGCAAGCCGTGGTCCGACACGGTGGTGGTGGACGGGCGCCTCGTCACGGGCCAGAACCCCATGTCGGCCCTGAGCCTTGGCAGGAAGCTCGTGGAACTGCTCCAGAAAGGCTAGGCAGGCCGCGGCCTGCGGCGTGCGGAAGACAGGAAAGGTGGGGGCCGCGGGGCCCCTTCCTTTTTTGCGCCAATGGCGGCGCGGGATTTCTTCAAGAAGCGGCGGCGCGATGCACGCGCCCGTGTTCCGGCTTTTGGTCCGCCCGGATATTTGCTATCTTTCTCCCATGGCCCCATACGACTACAGCAGCGCCGCCGACGGCTCCCTCATGGCCCTGGCGGATTGCGACTCCTTCTACACCTCCTGTGAGCGCGTCTGCCGGCCCGATCTCGAGGGGCGCCCGGTGGTCGTGCTGAGCAACAATGACGGCTGCCTCGTGGCCATGAGCCGGGAGGCCAAGAAACTCGGCCTCCCCATGGGCAAGCCGGCCTTCGAGGTCAAGAGCGAGCTCGAAAAACACCGGGTGGCGGTATTTTCCTCCAACTACACCCTCTATGGCGACCTTTCCCACCGGGTCATGCAGACGCTGGAAAGCGTCGTCCCCAAGGTGGAGGTCTATTCCATCGACGAGGCCTTCCTGCCGCTTGACGGGGCGCTAGCCGCCAATGCCCCGGAGGTGGCGGCCGCCGCGCGCGGGCGCGTCCGCCAATGGGTGGGGCTCCCCATCTCCATCGGCATCGCGCCCACGCGGGTCCTCGCCAAGATCGCCACGCGCGTCGCCAAGAAATACCCGGCCTATGGGGGCATCTTTGACCTCAGCCGCAGCCGCAAGGCCGAGGAGCTGCTGGCGAGCGTGGACGTTTCCGACATCTGGGGCGTGGGCCGCAAGAGCGCGCTCAAGCTCAGGTGCGAGGGCATCCGCAGCGCCCGCGACCTGCGCGACGCCGACCCGGACATGATCCGCCGGCTGCTCACCGTCCACGGGCTCAACATCCTCATGGAGCTGCGCGGCGTCCCCGCCATCGGCGAGGACATCCCGGCCACGCATACCTGCATCATCTCCTCGCGCTCGCTGGGCTACAAGGTCACAGCATGGGAGCCCATGGCCGAGGCCGTGGCCTACCATGCCGCCCGCGCGGCGGAAAAGCTGCGCGGCAAGGGGCTCGTCACGCAGATGGTCTCGGTGCGCATCCAGACGGCCTACTACCGCAAGGACCAGCCCGGCCACGACGGGATGACCATGCTCCGGCTCGAGCGGCCCACCTGCGACAGCGCGCTCATCATCCGCGCGGCGCGGCGCGCCCTTTTGCGCATCTTCCGGGCCGGCTACGGCTATGCCAAGGCCATGGTCATGCTCACGGACCTGAGCGACCCCGGCAAATGCCAGCCGCACCTCCTCGACATGCTCGACGGCAATGCCGCCCGCGACGCCCGGCGCCAGAAGCTCATGGAAGTGGTGGACAGCATCAACCGCCGGGAAGGCCGGGAGACCTTGCGCTTCGCCGCGCAGGGCCCACGGGACGCCAAATGGCACATGAAGCGGGAGCGGCTGTCGCCGGCCTGGACCACGGATGTGCGCCACCTGCTCCAGGTCAGCGGCACGAGCGGGGGCTATACGGCCCGCAATGATATGGAGCTGCCCTGAGAACGGGCGCCGTCACAGGGCCTCCACCAGCAGCCCGCGCGCATCGAGCCCCACCGGGCGCGCCTCCACCAGGCGTCCGGCGCCGGCATCGGCCCGGGGAGGTGTCGGGAAAAAGCAGGGCACATAATATTCATTGACGCCCTTGCGCACGCCTTTGCCCCGGGCGCCTTCGCCAGCATCCGGCGCGACGAGCATGCGCTCCATCCGCATCTGCCCCTCCCAAAAGCGCTGCCGCCGCCGCTCCACCACGGCGCGGGCCGCGGCCGCACGCTCCTGCCGGAGCCTGAGCGGCAGCTGGCCCGTGAACTGCGCCGCCGCCGTGCCCGGGCGCCGCGAATAGGGGAAGACATGCGCGTAGCTCAAGGGGAGCCGCGCCAGCGCCTCCAGCAGCAGGTGGAAGTCCTCCTCCGTCTCCCCGGGGAAACCCACAAGGATGTCCGCGCCAAGGCCCATGCGCGGCCAGAATGAGGCCATGGGCGCGAGCGCCCTTTCCAGATCCGCCGCCGAATAGTGGCCCCTGCCCATGCGCTTGAGCACCGCCGGGCTCGCATGCTGCAGGGAGATATGCAGGTGCGGGCAGACGAGCCGGCAGCCGGCGAGCGTTTCAAGCCCGCGTGCGTCCAGCTGGGAGGGCTCCAGCGAGCTTATGCGCAGGCGCGCCCGGCCGGCGAACTCGGGCGCGAGCTCCGCGTCGAGAAAGCGCAAAAGCTGCCAGAAATCACCGTATTCCGGCCTGTCGCGGCCATATTGCGCGAGATTGATGCCCGAGATCACCAGTTCCGCATGACCTTTCTCCAGCAGGGCGCGCGCCTCGGCGAGCGCCTCCTGCGGGGGGCGGCTACGGGGAGCGCCGCGCGTTTGCGGCACGATGCAATAGGTGCAGCGGTGCACGCAGCCGTCCTGCACCTTGAGCACGGCCCGGGCGCGGCTGAAGCCGCTGATATGAAAGGGGGGATAGGCGGGGGGCGCCTGTTGCGCGGCCGGATCTTCTCCTGAGTGGGGCCACGGGCTCGCGAGGAGCGTGGCCTTGGCGTCATTGCCGAGGCAGAGGTCAGGTTCGGCCCACTCGGCGCCGGGGCGCGGCCGGAAGGCTTCAAACAGCCGGGCCGCACAGCCGGCGAGGATGATGCGCGCCTTGGGCGCGGCCCGCCGCACCCGAAAAACGGCATTGCGCGCGTCCCGCTCCGCGCGGCCGGTGACGGCGCAACTGTTGATGAGGACCACGTCCGCGCCAGCCGGAGCCGCGGCCTCGCTCCCGCCCTGCGCCTGCCACGCCTCGCGGATGGCCTGGCTTTCGTACTGGTTGACCTTGCAGCCGAAGGTCAGGATATGGAATGTCCAGGAAGGCATGCCCGGTGATGTATGCAAAAGCCCCGGCCTTGACAAGCCGCGGGCCCGGACGCATGCTCGGCCATGCTCCTCCCTGCCGCCCTGCTCCCCTTTCTCCTCACACTTTTGCTCTTCGCTGTGCCCGCACAGGCCGGGACGCCCCCGCCGCCAGAGGTACTTTCGGAAGAAGACGCGCTCAACCTGCATTGCCTGCGCGAGGCATATCCCGCAGTGCGCAGCCTTGAGGCCGACAGCCGGGGGAGGCAATGGCTCATTTTTGCGGACGGCCGGCGCGTCCTCTACAGGGAGGCGCCGGGAGGGGGCATGGCGCCCGAGGGCGCCCCGCAGGGCGGCGCGGACGTGGCCGCAAGCATGGCCGCGCCCTATCCGCTGGAGCCCACGCGCCCGGCTACGCCGCCGGGCACCTCCCCGGGGCGGTTGCGCCCCTATGGCTTGCTGACCGCGCTCTATGGTGAAAACCGCGAGAGCGTAAATGCCGGCCTTGTGTCCGTGCCCTGGCAGGGGCGCTCCGTGAGGCTGAGCGCGCCCGCTGCCGAAGCGCTCGGGCGCGTCGCCCGACGGCTTGCGCCCGTGCTCGCGGAGTGTCCAAACCTCAAGCATTACCTTAAGAGTGAAGGCGGGTTCGCGTGGCGGCGCATCGCGGGCGAGGACAGGCTGAGCGCGCACGCCTTCGGCATCGCCCTTGACCTCAATGCGAGGCTCGGGCCCTACTGGCGCTGGAGCAGTCTTATGCCGCATCCGCGCCAGCAGGACTATCCGCCGGAAATCGTGGAGGCCTTCGAGGCCGAGGGCTTCATCTGGGGCGGCAAGTGGCATGAGTATGACCTCATGCACTTTGAGTACCGCCCGGAACTCCTCTGCAAGGCGCGCCTCGCCGGCATGGCCCGGTCCGCGCCCTGACGCGGCTCAGCCCTCCTGCCCCTCCTCGCGCCAGCCCTTGCACACGTCCACCCAGTCGGCCGCGCCTGAATACTTTTCCAGCTCTTCCATATCGAGCTCGATGGCGCTGTTGCTGCTGCCGCAGGCGGGAAAGACAGTGGCGAAGCGCCTGAGCGAAACATCCAGATAGACGGCCACGCCCTCGTTGACGGCAAAGGGGCAGACGCCGCCCACGGCATGCCCCACGAGCATTTCGGCCTCGTCCGAGGCAAGCATTTTCGCCTTGGCGCCGAAGCGGGCCTTGTAGCGCGGGTTGTCGATGCGCGCGTCCCCGGCCGTGACCACGAGCAGGGGCTTGCCCTCCGCCATGAAAGAGAGCGTCTTGGCGATGCGGCAGGGCTCGCAGCCGAGGGCCTTCGCCGCCAGCTCCACCGTGGCGCTGGAGACGGGGAATTCCCGCACGCGATCGGCCATGCCGTTATCTTTAAAATAGGCCCTGACCCTCTCGATGGACATGATATCCCCCAAGAATGAGAAAGGGTTGCGGCACATGCCGCAACCCCGGAAAGGTGTGGTCGGGATGGCGCGATTTGAACGCGCGGCCTCAGCGTCCCGAACGCTGCGCTCTAGCCAAGCTGAGCCACATCCCGCCAACAGAGTATTTAGGCTATCGGCAAAAATTTGGCAAGTTTTTTTTGTTTGTCAAACCAGAGCCTCTGGCGTACTATGTCGAAAACATCGCGGAACAGACAAGACCTTCATGCGGAGTGGATGTTTTTATGATCCGTGTCCTCGTGGTCGATGACTCGACCTTTATGCGCCACGCCCTCGTCTCCATGCTCGAGCAGGACCCGGAGATCAAGGTCGTGGATACGGCGCGCGACGGGCTGGACGCCCTCGAAAAAGCCGAAAAGCTCGACGTTGACGTGATCACCCTTGACGTGGAGATGCCGCGCTTAAACGGCCTCGAAACGCTCAAGAAGCTCATGAAGACCAATCCCCTGCCGGTCATCATGGTGAGCTCCCTGACGGAAGAAGGCGCCGTGAGCACGCTCAAGGCCATGGAATACGGCGCGCAGGACTTCATCCCCAAGACGCAAAGCAACGACAAGGACGCCTTCGCCGAAGAGCTGCGCCGCAAGGTCAAGGCGCTCGCCCGCCGCAAGAGCATCATCCGCCTCAAGTATCACCACCACGGGGCGCCCCAGGCCGGCGCCAGCGCCGGAGCGGCAGCAGCGGCGCAGGGGTCCGCCCGGCCCGCAGCCTCGGGCGCTTCGCTCCACACAGGCCCGGCGCACGTGAGCGCCGCTTCCGCCTGCAAGGGCCCGCGCGACCTCGTGGTCATCGGCGTTTCCACCGGCGGCCCGCCGGTCGTCCAGAAGATCCTCGCAGCGCTGCCCGCGTCGCTTCCCGCGTGCATCCTCATCGCCCAGCACATGCCGGCCACCTTCACCGGCCCTTTCGCCCAGCGCCTTAACAGCGTGAGCCAGATCTCCGTTTCGGAGGCGGTGGACGGCGACAAGCTCAGGAACGGCCACGCCTATGTCTGCCCCGGCGGCATGCACATCGGCGTGCGCCAGCGCGGGCCGCTGCCCGAAGTTTCCGTCACCAAGGAGCCCAAGAGCGCCCTCTACAAGCCCACGGTGAATGTACTGATGGAGACGGCGGGCAATGTCATGGGTCGGCGCACCCTGGGCGTCATGCTCACCGGCATGGGCTCCGACGGGGTGGACGGCGCGCGCGTCCTGCGCGAAAAGGGCGGCTGCCTCATCGCGCAGAGCGAAGCCTCCTGCGTGGTCTACGGTATGCCCAAGGCAGTGGTGGACGCCAACCTCGCCAACCTGATCCTGGACGCTGACGAGATCGCCAGCGCCATCATCGCAACGGTCAAAGGCTGACCCTTCCAAACGAGAAGACACCATGAGCATGGAAACTCCTCAAGCCAGCGCTCCGGACATCCTCGAAGCCCTGCGGTCCGGCGACAACGACGCGGCCCGCAGCGCGGCCTTCAGCGCCGGCGACCTTGCACTGAAAGAGGCCATCCCCTATCTCTGCGAGCGGATCAAGAGCGGCAATATCGGCGTGCAGGAGGCGGCGGAATACGGCCTGCGCAAGATCCGAGGGCCACAGGCCATCGAGGCCCTGCTGCCCCTGCTCGCCAGCGACGAGGCCCCGGTGCGCAACGTCGCCATGGACATCCTGCGCGAGATCGGCGTGGACGCCATCGACGCCATGCAGCCCTATTTGCGTGGCGACGATGCCGACCAGCGCATTTTCATCACCGACATCCTCGGCTATTGCCGCAGCCACCGGTCGGCCATCCTGCTCGGCGACGCCCTGCTCAAGGACCCGGAAGTCAATGTGCGCTACCAGGCGGCGGTGAGCCTCGGCAACCTCGCCTATCCCGAATCGGTGAACAATCTCTGCCAGGCCATGCACGACGAGGAATGGGTGCAGTTCGCCGTGGTGGAGGCACTGGCGAAAATCAACGATCCCGCGGCCATCAGCGCGCTCATCAAGCTTTTGCCGCTCTCTTCCGTGCTCGTGAGCGCGGCCATCGTGGACGCCCTGGGCGAGCTTGGCGACATCAAGACCGTGCCCATGCTCTTCAACGCGCTGGAGAATGTCAGCGACATCCTGCGCCACAAGATCGTCAAGGCCATCGTGCAGATCCTCAAGGGCCGCGCGCTCACCCTGCTCGCGCCCAAGTCGCAGGAGCGGCTGCGCGAATATTTGCTCGACGCCCTCACGGACAACGACGAGGAAATCCAGATAGCCGCGCTGCAGGGCCTGAGTTCCATCGGCACGGGCGAGGCGAGCAACGACATCCTCACCCTCGCCCAGGCCATCGACCCGGAGCGCCAGCCCGAGCTTTACGAGGCCGCCGTGCGCGCGCTGGCGGCCATCGGCTATAATGAGGTCGTGCGCGACGCCCTGCGCAGCGAGGACGAGACCCGCATCACCATCGCCATGGAAGCCTGCCAGCTCATGGAGGACAAGCGGCCCCTCGAAGAGTTCAAAAACCTCTTCTGGCGCGTGGGCCGCGAGCTTCAGCGGGCGGCTGTGGCCGAAGTGGCGCAACTCGGCACCTGCGACGACGTGCCCTTCTTCCTCTCGGTCATCGACGAATGTAAGGACGCCGAAGTGCTCAAGAGCGCCCTGGCCTTCTTCGGCAACCAACATACCTGCCCTGATGTGGAAGACGTGGTCTTCGCCCAGCTCGACCACCGCTATGTGGACGTGAAGGAAATGGCGCTCGAGGCCTGCATCAACCTGCACAGCGCCATGCTCAACGAACGCTTCAAGAAGCGCGCCCACAGCGACGACGTGATGCAGCGCATGATGGCCGTCTACGCCCTCGGGCGCTACAGCGTCACCGAAAACATCGCCGAGATCACCGACGCCCTCGAGGACGCGGACCCGTCTATCCGGCGCGTGGCCGTGGAGGCCTTCCTCAACATGGGCGCCGCGGCCGAGCGCTACCTGCCGCGCCTTTTGCCGCGCCTCTATGATGAAGACAAGGACGTGCGCCTCGCCCTTGTTGACCTGCTCGGCCAGATAGGCACCCCGGCGGTGATGCCGCACCTCATCACGGCCCTGCGCGACGAGAACGACTGGGTGCGCATCCGCGCCATCGAGGCTCTGGGCGTCAACAAAAACCATGAGGCGGTGCCCACCCTGGCCGGCATGCTCGAAGATGCCGAGCCGATGGTGGTGTTCCGCATTATCGAGGCCCTGGGGCGCATCGGCGGCAATGTGGCCTTCGGCGTCCTTCTGGGCATGACCGACCACGAAGACCCGGAAATCCAGCACGCGGCGGCGGATGCCGTGGCCGCCATCCAGGCCGAACAGGAGTAGCTATGGCGACCTCTCCTACGCAAGACAAGCCTTCGTTCTTCAAGGCCGGCGACACGGCGCAGCGTTCCGCGACGACCGGCTCCACGGCCGGCCGCGGGGCCGAGGCGGACAAGCCCACCTCGCTCTACAAGCCACGGCCCACCTCCGCCTTTGCCACGGGCGCGGCGGCAACCGGCAAGGACGCGGCACAGCGCCCCTTTGCGGCTGACCGCACCCCCACTTCGCCCTTTGCGAAGCCGGGCCAAACGGGCACCACGCAGACGGCCACGGCGGCGCGGCCCTTCTCCTCGCTGCGCACCGGCGTCCAGCCAGCCCCGGCGGAAAGCCCGGCCTCCCGTTTTTCGAGCCTTTCGCGCACGGCCGCGCAAACAGCGCAGCCCGCCACGGCGCGCCCGGCGACGGCTGCCGCAAGGCCGGTCTCCCTGCGCACAACCGCCGGCGGCGAGCCCACGCCGTCGCCCACCAGCGCCTTCCGCGGCAAGACGGACGCCCCGGCACCCCGCGCCGCCTCGCCCTTCCGCAAGGACCTGCAGATCAGCGACGAGGAATTCCTGCTGCTTCGGGATTTCATCTACCAGCAGTGCGGCATCTTCATCGCCGAGAACCGCAAGTACCTCGTGGAGAACCGCCTCTCCAACCGCATCAAGGAACTGAACCTCAAGAGCTATAACGAGTATTACAACTTCCTCCGCTTCGACGCGAGCCGCAAGCAGGAGCTGAACAAGCTCTTCGAGGTCGTCACCACCAACGAGACGAGCTTTTTCCGCAATCCGCCGCAGCTTGAGGTCTTCCAGCGGGTGGTGCTCGCCGAGGCGCTGGACCAGGCGCGCAAGAGCGGCCAGAAGAAGCTGCGCATCTGGTCGGCAGGCTGCTCCACCGGCGAGGAGCCGTATACCCTCGCCATCATCCTGCACGAGACGCTGAAAAACGACATCGGCAACTGGGACATCAAGATCACTGCCAACGACCTTTCCGAGGCCGTGCTCGCGGCGGCGCGCCGGGGCATCTACAACGAGTATGCTCTGCGCACCACGCCCAAGGAAATGGTGGACAGGTACTTCCACAAGGACGGCAACGTCTACAAGCTGGACGCGGCGCTCAAGCGCCTGGTCTCGTTCGGCCAGATCAACCTGAGCGACAAGGAACAGCTCAAGCGCGTCGAAAAGTCGCAGATCGTCTTTTGCCGCAACGTCATCATCTATTTTGACGACGACATGAAGCGCAAGGTCATCAACGCCTTTTATGACAATCTCCAGCCCAAGGGCGTGCTGCTCATCGGCCATTCGGAATCGCTGCACAACATCAGCCGCGCCTTCCAGCTGGAGCACCACAAGGGGACCATCCTGTACCGCAAAATCAGCGAGTGAGGCCCGGCGGGGCCTCGCAGGCCTTTCGGAACGTGTGTGAATGCAAAGATCCTGACGATCGCCAACCAGAAAGGAGGCGTGGGCAAGACCACCACCTCGGTCACGCTCGGAAGCGCGCTCGCGCGCGAGGGCAGGCATGTCCTCCTGCTCGACCTCGACCCGCACGCCTGCGCCACGCTGCATGCGCGGATCTTCCCCGAGGAGGTGGCCGAAAGCCTGTATGACATCTTCCTTGCCGACGAGGCGGCGTGGCCCCAGCTCTGGCCGCGAGTCATCCACACCGGGGCGCTCCAGGGCATGGACATGGCGCCCGGGCATATCCGGCTCTCGGAACTGGAGGTGGACTTCCGCGAGCGGCGAGCCAAGGGGGCGGTGCTCGCGCGAAGCCTTGCGGCGCTGAAGGAGAAGTATGACTTCATCATCCTGGATTGCCCCCCGCATGCGGGCATCCTGCTGGTGAACGCCCTGGTGGCCGCGGACTTGCTGATCATCCCCATCCAGACGGATTTTCTCGCGCTGCATGGGCTGAAACTGCTCTTTGACACGCTGCATATCCTGAACAAGGTGCTCCCGGCGCCCATCCGCTACCGGGCGGTACCGACCATGTATGACAGGAGGGCCAAGGCCTGCACGCGCGTGCTAGAGCTCATGCGGCAAAAAATGGGCGGCGCCGTCTTCCAGACGGTCATCAGCGTGGACACGCATTTTCGGGAGGCGAGCGCCCGCGGCTGCTCCATTTACGACATTGACGCCCGCTCCCGCGGGGCGCTCGGCTATGCCAGCCTGGCGCAGGAAGTGCAAAATTTATGGTAAAGACGCCCGAGGAGTATTTTTCCGCGCTCGACCTCGCCGGACCCGGCGCAGGCGGCGCCCTGAACGACGCCGAGCGCGCCTTCGTTGAAAAATACGTTGGGGCGGAGCTTCTGGGCGGCCTCCCTGCCGTGGGCGGCGCAAGCGCGCCGGCCGCGCCGCAGAAGCCGGCGCCCACGCTCCGGGAGCGGCTTCAGGGCGAGGCGCGCGTCCAGATGGTGTCGTTCTTCGTGGCGGAACAGCTCTTTTTGCTGCCCGTCGCCGGCATCCAGGAGGTTTTGCGGCATATCGAGCTCGTGAAGGTGCCCATGGCGCCCTCCTTCGTGGCCGGCGTCATCAACCTGCGCGGCCGGGTCACGCCGCTCATTCTCCTGACGGACCTGCTCACCAATGAGGGCGGCGCCTATACCGAGCGCAGTTCCATCATCGTCTGCGGCGCGGACATGCTGCAGCTGGGGCTGATTGTGGACAGGGTGCACACCATGCACATGGTGGAGCAGGAAAAAATTTTGTGGAACGTGGAATCCAAGCTGGGAGAAAGCGCGGACTTTCTGTGCGGCGTCGTTGACCTCGACGATCATGTCTGCGGCATCGTCGCCCCGGAACAGATCACGCAACGGCTGCTCGCCTGAGGGCGCGGGCACCCTCACATTTGAAACTGTGGCGGGAAGGGCGCCGCGCGGGCGCGCCTCCCTTCAGCACGATTCACGCCGGGCTTTTGCGAAAGCGCGGCAGTACGCTCGGGAACAGGTGTCAAAATGAAACATATCATGGTCGTCGATGATTCAAAGACCATTCGCAACCTGGTGGCCTTTGTCCTCAAGACCGAAGGCTTCAAGGTGACGACCGCCGAGGACGGGCTGGACGCCATCGAAAAGCTCTACAGCCTTGAGCCGGTGGACCTCATCGTGTCGGATGTCAACATGCCCCGCATGGACGGCTTCACCTTCATCAAGACCCTGCGCACGCAGGATGCCTACAAGGACATCCCCATCATCGTCCTCTCCACCGAGGGCCAGGAGCAGGACATCCAGACGGGCATGAGCCTCGGCGCCAACCTTTACATGGTCAAGCCCGCGCAGCCCGAAAAAATGGTGCGCAATATAAAGATGCTTCTTGGCTAGCCGATAAGACCAGCAGTATCACCCCCGGGCGCGGGGCTGCTTTTTAGCCACAGGTAAGGAATGGGTATGAGCCAAGACTTCTTTGATCCGGAACTCGTTGCCGACTTCATTGCGGAAGCCAAGGAACATCTTGAGACCATCGAACCCAACCTGCTCGAACTTGAGAAGGCTCCCGACAATCTCGCCCTGCTGAACGATATTTTCCGGCCCATGCATTCGCTCAAGGGCGCGTCCGGCTTTCTTGGCCTTAACCGCATCAACCATCTCGCGCACAAGTCGGAAAACATCCTCGACGAGCTCCGCAAGGGGAGCATGCAGGTCACTTCCGAGATCATGGACGTTATCCTGTCGTCCACGGACGCCCTGCGCCAGATGATCGAGAACCTTGAAAGCACCAATTCCGAGGGCGATGTCGAGACGGAATCCATCATGGCGCAAATCGACGCCATCATGGCGGGCGAAAGCGCCAAGCCGGTGGCCCCGGAGGAAAGCGCCCCCGAGGAGGCGGGCGCGGAGGAAGCCCCCGTCGAAGACGCCGCGCCCATCGAGGTGGAGGCCGAGGTCGTCATCGAGGCCGAACCCGCCGAAGCCCCGGCTGCCGAGGCTGCGCCTGCGGCGCCTGAGGCTGCCCCCGAATCCGCGGCCACAGCGGCCGCCCCCGCGCAGCCGGCCGGCGATGCGGAAAAGCAGCAGGGCATGAGCGCCAAGGAATGGGTGGCGAGCCTGCCCAGCGGCGCGCCCTATGCCCTCACGGCCTTTGGCGAAGGCCACCTCAAGGACTTTATCGACGAATCCTACGAGATCATCGCCAACCTCAACGACGGCCTCCTCGAGCTGGAGGAAAACCCCACCGGCCGCGACGACCTCGTGAACGACCTCTTCCGCTATTTCCACAACATGAAGGGAAACAGCGGCATCATCGGCTATAACGAGCTCAACGGCCTGACGCACGAGGCCGAGACCCTGCTCAACAATGTGCGCCAGGGCAAGATTACCCCGAGTCACGAGCTCATCGACCTGCTCCTCCTCACGGTGGACGTGATGGAGGGCCTTGTCCAGACCATCGACGTGCCCTCCTGCCAAGCCACGCCCTTTGACACGAGCCCCATCGTCAAGCAGCTCCAGCTTGCGCTCGCAGGCGAGGGCATCGCCCTGCCGCCGGCCCTGCGCGCCGCCCAGGCCCCGGCGCCGGCCACGGAAGCGGCCCCCGCCCCTGCCGAAGCCGTGGCCGAAGTCGAGGTGGTGCAGCCGAGCATCATCCCCGTGGGCCTGGAAAATGACGACGCCGAGGTCTTCCGCGTCACGGTGAAGCAGCAGCAGGAAATCATCAATGCCGCCCTCGCCACCCTGAAAAAGGACGGCACCCACAAGGATTCCATCGACGCCCTCTACCGCTGCCTCATCGCCATCAAGAACGCGTGCAGCTTTGTGGGCCTCGACGAGATCAAGGTCTATGCGGAGCGCACCGCTGGCATCGTTGACCAGGGCCGGAGCACCGGCACGGATTTCGCCTTCCTGACCGACCTGCTCGGCCAGGAGACGGAGATCATCAACGACATGGTCCAAAAGGCGCTGGACGAGGGCAAGGTCAGCGCCAAGACGGAAGAAGCCGCCCCGGCCGCTGGCGCGCCCCAGGCTGCTGCCGCTGCCGCGCCGGCGGCTCCCGCCAAGGAGGCTCCGGCCGCGCAGCCTGAGGCTCCCGCCGCGCCGGCTGCCCCGGCCGCTGCGGAAAAACCCGCGGCAGCCGCTGCTCCGGCCCAGCCTTCTTCCGGGCAGGCCGCCGCGCCCAAGCCCGCGGCCCCTGCGGCCGCCGC
Source organism: Desulfovibrio sp. ZJ746 (assembly GCF_011039155.1). Classification (NCBI taxonomy): domain Bacteria; kingdom Pseudomonadati; phylum Thermodesulfobacteriota; class Desulfovibrionia; order Desulfovibrionales; family Desulfovibrionaceae; genus Desulfovibrio; species Desulfovibrio sp. ZJ746. The sequence goes on from NZ_JAAKEK010000001.1 coordinate 753,164, forward strand.
TGCCCCCAAGGCGGCGGCTTCGCAAGCACAAGCCGCCCCCAAGCCCGCGCCCAAGGCGGCCGCTCCCGCCGCCCCTGCGGCAGCGCCCAAGGCGGCCCCCGAGCCGGCCGCGGCAGCCCCGGCCCCCGCCAACAACAAGGCCCCCGCGCAGGGCAATGACCACAAGAGCTCGTCCACCATCCGCGTGGACCACGAGCGGCTTGACCACCTGATGAACCTCATCGGCGAGCTCATCATCAACCGCAACCGCTACACGCTCATCGCCCGCTCCCTCGAGGGCAGCGAGGACAGCATCAACGTGGCCGAGGTGGCGCAGAGCCTTTCCGAGACCACCTATGCCATGGCGCGCATTTCGGACGACCTGCAGGACACCATCATGAAGGTCCGCATGGTGCCCGTCTCTTCCGTCTTTTCGCGCTTCCCGCGCCTCGTGCGCGACCTTTCGCGCAAGAGCGGCAAGGAAGTTGACCTCATCATGGAAGGCGAGGAGACGGAACTGGACAAGAGCGTGGTGGAGGTCATCGGCGACCCGCTCGTGCACCTTATCCGCAATTCCGTCGACCACGGCATCGAGCCCGAGGACGTGCGCATCGCCGAGGGCAAGCCCGCCAAGGGCAAGGTGGTGCTCCGCGCCTTCCACAAGGGCAATTCCGTGGCCATCGAGATCGAGGACGACGGCAAGGGCATCGACCCCAACAAGATGCGCGAAGTCGCCATCAAGAAGGGCATCATCACCCCCGAGGAAGCCGCGCAACTGGACGACCGCGAGGCCATCGAGCTTATCTTCGCGCCCGGCTTCTCCTCGGCGGAGAAGATCACGGACATCTCCGGCCGCGGCGTGGGCATGGACGTGGTGCGCACCAACATTAAGAACCTCAAGGGCAGCGTCAACACCTATTCCGAAGTCGGCAAGGGCACGCGCTTCACCCTGAGCCTGCCGCTCACGCTCGCCATCATCGACGCGCTCATGGTCAATGTTTCCGGCCAGATGTACGCCATCCCGCTGGATGCGGTCTCGGAGACCACCAAGATTGAGACCGTGCGCCTCACGGATGTGAAGGGCCGCAAGGCCGTCACCCTGCGCGGCGAAGTGCTGGGCATCGTGGAGCTTTCCGAGATGCTCGGGCTGCCCCGCTCCACCGAGACCCTGCCCGAGGTCCTTTCCGTAGTGGTCATCCATGACAACGAGCGGCGCCTCGGGCTTGTGGTGGATGAACTGCTGGAGCGGCAGGAAATCGTCATCAAGCCCCTGGGCGCCTATCTGGGCGACCTCAAGGGCATCTCCGGCGCCACCATCATGGGCGACGGCTCGGTCATCCTCATCCTGGACCCGCACGAGATCTATCTCATGTCCACTTCCAAGTCGGCCGGCATCAATCCCGGCATGGACCAGAGCAAGCAGCTAGCCGCGAAATAGCGGCGCAGTGTTCCGGGCAGAAAAAGGGGGGCCGTGCGGCTCCCCTTTTTCTGTCGCTTGCGTCAGCATCCCTCCGGCGCCAGATTCAATGCCTGACGCCAGCGGCGCCTCACCGGGCTTTTAGTTGAGATTGTAAATATCATACTTGGAGGCCGTCCCGAGGAAATTCTGGCCCATGTACTGCCAGAGGATGCCTTGGATGTAGCCGGTGTTAAGCCCGGCGAGATTCTGCGGCGCCACGCTGACCACAAAGGCCTCCCGGGCGCGCTGCTCGAAGCCGGCGAGCAGGTCGCCGTAGCCCAGGGGCAGCGCAGAAAGCGACTCCACGCCGTCCGGCAGCGGCTCGCGGTATTCCATGATGATCTTGTCATCGTTAAAGTTGAAGCGCGCGGCGAAATACCGGGCCATCCAGAGTTGCGGGCTGCCGTCGGGCTTGACGGTGGTCACAAGGCCGCTGAAGGGGTCGCGCGCCGGGTCGACGATATAGGTGCACGCCTGGTAGCCCACGCCGCCGAACACTTCCACGGCCTCATCCACGCTTTGGAAATGCCTCGTGATGCTGTCCCAGTACCAGCCCTGGGGCACGGCCGCCTGGGCCGCGATTGCCAGGGGCGCGAGGCCCCCCTCGCCGTACACGGCAAGCCACATCTGGATGGGCAGGCCCCCGAGCATATCGCTCCAGATAAGGCTCGCGGAGCCACGGCCAGCGGCCATCAGGGGCATATTTTTCGCCTTGATGGCGATGTCGGGCCGGGCGGTGGACACATAGGCCGGGCCGAGCATGCCCCTTTGCAGGGCGCCCTCGCAGCCCAGAAGGCCCGCCATAAGGACAAGGGCCAGCAGGAAGGCAAATGGTGAAAAACGGCGCGCAGCAGTGTTGTTCATGTTCATTCTCCCTGGGTTCTTCGCCATGAAGGCGGCCTGCGATCGGCAGCCGCCACTCCGAACATATGCCAAGGATGGGCGCCATGCAAATCCGGCAGGGCACTCCAAAGAACATTGGAAAATGCGCGTGAAGACGCTATGCTGGAGCAGCGGACGCTGCGCCCGGAGGCGGCGCAGCCGCGGAACCTCCTTGGCAGGAGTGGCTCATGAAGGACGCATCCATTTTTCAACGCATTGGCGGCGCGCTGTACTTCCCCGCTCCGGGCGGGGGCAGCAGCGTCGGGGGGGATATGCGGCTGGCCCTGTGGGGGCTCGTCGTGGGCCTCCTCTCGGGGGGCGTCATTTCTGTCTTCCGCATCACGACCAGCATGGCCTTCAACGCCGTGGGAAGCTGGTTCCGCGCCCATGCGGGCGACCCGCTCCAGTGCCTGCTCTGGCTCATCCCCGCTGTCATCGGCGCCCTCATCACCGGCTATTTCATGCGCAACCCGGCCATCCGCTCCGGGGCGGGCGCTTGGGTGACGCAGGCCTTGGCCGGCCCGCAAAAGCATGTCTGGGCGCGCATCCTCGTGCCCAAGTTCCTCGGCACCTGGCTCGTCATGGCCTGCGGGCTTTCCGTGGGGCGCGAAGGGCCCTGCATCCAGATGGGCGCCTCCACGGCGCTCGGCCTGGCATGCCTGGACGGCAGGGGTGATGCGGCCACCCATGCGGCCAAAAGGCGCATGCTCGTCCTGTGCGGCTGCGCAGCAGGCCTCGCCGGGGCTTTCAGCGCGCCCTTCGCCGGCATTTTTTATGTCATCGAGGTGCTGAAAGAGCGCATCACGCGCAACCTGCTCATCCTCATGCTGGGCGCGGCCCTGGGCGTCTATCTTTCCGCCACCTGCGTTTTCGGGCTGGGCCTCATGCTGCCCCTCAAGGGGAGCGCCCTCCCGGAACTCCGCTATCTCTGGAACAGCATCCTCGTGGGGCTCGGTGCCGGCTTTGTGGGCGTCATTTATGCCGGCATGCTGCGCCGGTCGCTCGCGCTCTATGCGCGCGGACGGCGCTTCCCCGTCATGCTCAGGCCGCTGCTCCCCTTCCTGGGGGCGGCAGTCATGCTGTTCATCTATCCACAGGCCACCGGCGAGGGGCTTTCCATCTTCGCCGCCATGGAAGCCGGCACCGTGGCTTCCACCCTGCTCGCCTTTTTGTGCGCCAAGCTCCTGTTTACGGCCTTCTGTTACGGCTCGGGCGTGCCCGCGGGCGTCATGGTGCCCATTCTCGCCCTGGGCGGCGTGGCCGGGGGGCTTTGCGCCATGGGCTTTGCGGCGGCTGGCATCGCCGGCGGCGGGGGCATGGCGGCCTTCATCACCATGGGCATGGCGGCGGCCTTTGCCGCGGCGGAGCACGCGCCCCTGACGAGCATCGTGCTCGTGCTGGAGATGACGGGCGCCTATGCCGCCACGCCCGGGCTGCTCGTGGCCTCCTGCGTGGCCGTGCTGCTCGCGCGCGGGATGCGGGCGCGGCCAGTTTAGTTAGTGGCGGAGCCCGCTTTTGCGGCCCTCCTTGCCCGTCTGCGACTTCTTGTTTAGGATAAGCCAGAAAGCCGCCGGCCACGCGTGAGCGCGCCGGCTTCCCCCGCGCGAACCGCGCCGGGCCTTGGAAACCCTTTGCACAGGAGAAAACCATGTCGATTTTTGACGTTCTCAATACAGATTCCTTCGGCTCCGCCCTGGAGATCCTGACCGGGCAGGCGAAATCCGCGGCCCGCGACCTCGGGAACAGCACCCCGGGCGGCCTCGGCGGCCTGCTTGGCGCGGGCGCCCTTGGCGCCGTGCTCGGCAACTTCGCCTCCGGCGACCTTCTCAAGAACGTGGCGCTCGCCGGCGCCGGCGCCGTCGCCTGGAACTTCTACCGCAAATGGGCGGCCGGCCAGCAGGCGGACGCGCAGACGGAAGAAAGGAGCCGGGGCGCCGGTGTGGCCGCCACCGACCCCACCGCCGAGCTGGTTATGCGCGCCATGGTCTACGCGGCGCGCGCCGACGGCAGTATCGACGCCACCGAGCGCCAGCGGATGCAGAAGGTGCTCCAAACCATGCTGGGCAACCAGGATGCGGGCGTCGTCCTTGAGCGCATCCAGGGCGAGACCATCGACCCCTCGAAGATCGCCGCGCAGACGCGCACGCCTGAGCAGGCGGAGGATGTGTACCGTCTCTCCTGCTCGGTCATCGACATCGACCACTTCATGGAACGCGGCTATCTGGACGCCCTGGCGCAGAGCCTCGGCATCGGCGCCGCGCGCAAGGGCGAGCTGGAGGCCGAGGCAGCACAGGCCCGCGCGGCACTGCGGACGGCCATCCAGCAGAGCTGCTGACCCAAGACGCAGGCGCCCCGTTCTCCGGGCGCTCCGCTACTGCATATGCAAGGGAGCCTGGCGGTTGTACCGTCAGGCTCCCTTGCTTTGCTCTATCCCTTTCGGCCTTGCGCCGCCGGAAACGACGGCTACTTGCCCGCGTCCTTCACATCCACGATCTTGACGCCGAATTCCGCCACATCGTCCGGCGGGTCATAGAACAGGATCATGAAGGGCACTTCCCCGCCCGGCGGGACGTTGGTGTTGTTGGTCAGGATCTCGACCTTGTTGTTGAGGAAGGCTTCCATCTCCTTCTCGCTCAACACCTGGAGCTGGAAGAGCGAAAGCTGGGTGCCCGCCAACTGTTTCTTGACGGCCAGCGGCTTCTTGTCCTTGTCGTAGATGGCGCCCTCAAGGGCGATGAGCTCCTTGGGCTCGGGAAATTCGTTGACCACCCGCCCCTCGATGACGAAGACCTTGCCCACCTTTTCATTGAGCACATTGTACTGGCGCACGTTGCGCATGGTGAGCAGTTCCACCTTCTTGGCGATGTCCGCCTCGCTCGGCGGGGTCTCCTTCTGGTGGAAAAAGTAGAACCAGGCGCCGGCCCCGCCGCCGGCGAGCAGCAGGATAAGCACAAGCGCCAGCCAAAGCTTGCCCCGGCCGCCCCGCTTGCGCCCGAGCTCCGGCAGGGGCTCCTTCGGGGCTTCCTTGCGCGGCGCCTGCGGGGCTTGCGCCGGGGCGGTGCCCCCGGGCTGCCCGGGTAGCGAAAACACAGTCTTGCAGACGGCGCAACGCAACTTGGCGCCCGGCTTGGCGGCGGCATCGGGCAGGTTGAACCGGCTCGCGCACTGCGGACATTTCACTTCCATGCCATGACTCCAGAAAGCTCCTCGACGGCCCGGGCCTTTCTAGCCCCGGGCCGGCTCGAGCTCGTAAATGCCGGGCAGGGCCCGGTAGCGCTCGGCATAGTCAAGCCCATAGCCTACAAGAAAGCCGGAATCGAGGGAAAAGCCGATAAAATCCACGGCCACTTCCTTCTCCCTGCGCCCGGTCTTGTTGACAAGGGCGGCAACGCGCAGGCTGCGCGGCCCGCGCGCCGCAAAGGTATCCAGCACAAAGCGCATGCTGCGCCCGCTGTCCACGATATCCTCCACGAGCAGCACGTGCTTGCCGCGGATCTCGTTTTCCACATCCTTGCTGAACACCACCCGCCCGGAACTGGCCGTGCCCATGCCGTAACTGGCGATGCGGATGAACTCGAGCTCCAGCTTGCTGTTTCGCAAGGCGCGCACGAGATCGCTGAAAAAGATGCAGGCGCCCTTGAGGACGCAGACAGCCACCAGGGGCTCGTCACCGTAGCAGGCGTCGATTTCCGCCGCCATGCCGCGGACGCGGCCGGCGATGTCCTCCGCGCTGAATACCGAGACGAGCCTGCCCGCGCCCGGCGCATCGACAGCAGGCACCTGTCCGTGGCTATTTCTTTCCGAGCAGGTCATCCACCAGCTCCCGGATGACATGGGCCTCGGCCATGCCGGGTTCGGAAATGACCAGGTGCCCGTCCCTCGCGAAAAAGGCATTATGCGGCACGCTGGTCACGCGGTAGGCGTCGGTCACGTCCTGCGCGGCCATGTAGACGGGATAGTTGACGCCGGCCTTCTTGGTAAAGGGCACCACCGGCGCGCTCGTCTCATCCACGGAGAGCCCCACCAGCAGGAGCTCGGACTCGGGATAGGCCTCGCGCACCTTGACGAGCTCGGGGATTTCCACCCGGCAGGGCGGGCACCAGGTGGCAAAGAAGTTCAGGATGACCACCTTGCCCTTGTTTTTCTCAAGCAGGCCCGTGAGCCCGGCCTGGTCCAGGGTGGGGATGGCGGTGTCGGCGGCCGCCAGCGCGGCGCAGGGAAGCAGCAGCGAGATGAGAAATGCGAGTGCGATTCGTTTCATGGCAGTGTCCTCAAGATTCCATTCCTTGTTGACCCGCATCCGGGCATGCGGCGCCGGCCGCATCCTCCCGGAGAAAGCCCTGGGCGGCGCGCACACCGCTCACGGCGTCTTCACAATAAGCATCGGCCCCGATGGCCTCGGCAAAGGCCCTTGTCACGGCGGCGCCCCCCACCATGACCCGGATGGGCAGCCCGCGCTCGCGGATAAGGCGGATGGTGTCTTCCATGCGCACCATGGTGGTTGTCATCAGCGCGGAAAGCCCGATAATACGCGCCTTGTGGCGCATCGCGCAAGCCAGAATTTCCCCGGCGGGCACATCCTTGCCCGCGTCCACCACCTCAAAGCCGTGGTTCCCGAGGAGCAGTGCCACGATATTCTTGCCGATGTCGTGGATGTCGCCCTCCACGGTGGCGAGCACGATGACGGGCCGCTTTTCCGGGCCGCGGCGCTCCTCGAGCAGCGGCTTGAGCCGCCCGAAGGCCAGCTGCATGGTTTCCGCCGCGCGGATGAGCTGCGGCAGGAAATACTCGCGCCGCTCATAGCGCTCCCCCACTTCGGTGATGGCCGGGATGAGGATGCCGTCCACGATCTCGAGCGGGTCGGCGCCAGCGGCGAGTTCCTTTTCCAGCAGGGCCGGGGCGCCCTCCTTGTCGCCGTTGAGCACCACGTCATACAGGCTCGCCGCGGCAGCCGCGAGGCCAGAGGCGCCGGCCGCGGGCGCCGGGCTCCCCGCGCCCGGTTTCCAGTTGCCAAAACCGGCGATAAAGGCCTCCGCGTGGGCGTCATGCCCGCGAAGGGCGGCAATGGCGGCCGTGGTCTCGCGCATGAGCGGGGCAGTGGGATTGGCGATGCAGGAGGTGAGGCCCGCGCCCACGGCCATGCTGAGGAAGGTGGAATTGAGCAGCGGCCGCGCCGGAAGCCCGAAAGAGACGTTGGAAAGGCCGATGGTGGTGGGGAGCTTTTGCCCGCGGCACCAGCGGGCGAAGTCCAGGCATTCGTTGACGCCCTCGGGCGTGGAGGAAATGGCCAGGGCCAGGATGTCCACCAGCACGAGCCGCCGCGGAATGCCAAGGGCGGCCGCGCGCTCCAGCAGGTCTTCGGCGATGCGGATGCGCTCGGCCGCGCGCACCGGGAGCTTCTTGCCCTGCAGGGGCAGCAGGATGAAGGGCGCGCCATACTGGCGGCACATGGGTCCCAGGGCCTCCATGCGGCCGGCCTCGCCGCTGATGGAGTTGATGAGGCAGGAGCCGGGAGCATAGGGGAGCGCCGCCGCAATGGCCGCGGCATGGGAAGAATCGAGCGAGAGCGGCGCCTGGCAACGGGCGATGAGGCGCTGGGCGAGCTCGGGCAGGCACACAGCCTCGTCCACCAGCGGAGCGCCCACATTGACATCGAGCACCGTCGCGCCGGCGGCCACCTGCTCGTCCGCAAGGCGCAGGGCCGCGTCAAAGCGCCCCTCCTGAAGCTCGGCGGCGAGCACTGGCTTGCCCGTGGGGTTGATGCGCTCGCCGATGAGGGCCAGCGGCGCGTCCGCGCCCATGCGCACAAGCGCCGAGCGGCTGGTGAGCACGATGCCGTCCTGCCGCGGCAGGGGACGGGGCTCCCGGCTGACGGAAGCGACCGCGCGCGCCAGCGCCGTGATATGGGCGGGCGTGGTGCCGCAGCAGCCCCCCAGCACCTGGGCGCCGATGGCCGCGAAGGCGGCCGTTTTTTGCGCGAAGGCGTCGGGCCCCATGGGGAAGACCGTCTGGCCATCCCGAAGCTCGGGCAGGCCCGCATTGGGCTCGGCCATGACCGGGCAGGCGCACACGGAAAGGAGCTCGCGCACGACGGGCAGCATCTCGTCCGGGCCGAGGCTGCAATTGGTGCCCACCACGTCCGCGCCGAGGTTCTGCATGGTCTCGGCGAAGATCTCCGGGCTGGAGCCGGTGAGGCTCACCCCGTGCTCGAAGGTCATGGAGACCATGACCGGCAGGTCGCAGACCTCGCGCGCTGCGGCCACGGCGGCGCGCGCCTCGGCGAGGTCGAACTGCGTCTCGATGAAGATGAGGTCGGCGCCGCCGGCGGCGAGCCCGCGGATCTGCCTGGCGAAGCCCTCCACCAGTTCCCGCGGCTCGAGGGGGCCCAGGGGACGCGCGAAAAGACCGCTCGGCCCCACATTGCCGGCCACGAAGACCGGCCGCCCCTCCGGGGCGCTTTGCGCGGCCTCCCGGGCGATGCCGGTGAGGCGGCGGCATACGTCGAAAGCATCGAGCCCGGCCGCCAGCTTGAAGGGGTTGGCGCCGAAGGTGCAGGTGGTGATGATGTTGGAGCCGGCCTCAAGATAGGCGCGGTGGATGCCCTTGAGGATGTCCGGGTTTTCCAGGCAATACTGGTCGGGGCTCACGCCCGCGGGCATGCCGGCCGCCTGGAGCATGGTGCCCATGGCTCCGTCGAGCAGCAGCGGACGCCCTTGGCCCAGGGCCTGAAGAAAGGGAAAGGCGGTCATGTCATATCCTTGCAGTGAACGCGCAAATGCCGGGACAGCACGCCCCTGCGTTTTTAGTACTGAAAAACATTGAAAAGGACAAATCAAAATTATATGATTCGCTGCCGTATCTTCGAGACGGTGACGAGACTATGACCAAGACGCAAGAACGCTCCGCCGGCAACGGCGCCACCGGGCCCGCAAAGGGCAGCCCCACCGAGGGCACCGTCATCCCCGAGATCCTGCCCGCGGATACGGCACGAACCATCGCCGGCGCCCCTGAAGACGAGGCCCCCCCGGACGAAACTTCAGAAGACGGCGACGACATCCTCGATCTGGATGCCGACGCCGATGACGGGCTTGCGCTCGACGACGACCCGCTGGACCCGAATGGCCCGGAGGCCCTTCCCGAAGACAGCGGCGACGGCGCCCACGGGCGCCTGCCCCTGCGCCGCGCGCCACATCTGCCCTCCCCGGCCGCCACGCGGGACAGCCTCCAGCTCTACCTGCGCGAGGTCAGCCGCTTCCCGCTGCTCAAGCCCGAAGAGGAGCACGACCTCGCCCTCAGGGTGCGCGACGCCAATGACCCGGACGCGGCCTTCAGGCTCGTCTCCTCCCACCTGCGGCTGGTGGTGCGCATCGCCATGGACTTTCAGCGCCGCTGGATGCAGAACGTCCTCGACCTCGTGCAGGAAGGCAATGTGGGCCTCATGCGGGCGGTCAACAAGTTCGACCCGGACAAGGGCATCAAGTTTTCCTATTACGCCTCCTTCTGGATCAAGGCCTACATCCTCAAGTTCATCATGGACAACTGGAGGATGGTCAAGATCGGCACCACCCAGGTGCAGCGCAAGCTCTTTTACAACCTCAACCGGGAGCGGCAGAAGCTCATCGCCCAGGGCTTTGACCCCGACGCCGCCATGCTCTCGGAGCGCCTCGGCGTGAGCGTGGAGCAGATCAACGAGATGGACCAGCGCCTCGCCTCCACCGACCTTTCGCTCAATGTGCAGGTCGGCGACGAGACGGGCGGCGCCACGCGCATGGACTTTCTCCCCGCGCTCGACCAGGGCGCCGAGGAACGCCTCGCCTCGGTGGAGGTGGCGGAGCTCGTCCGCGCCCAGCTCAAGACCATCCTGCCCAAGCTCAACGACAAGGAACACTACATCCTGCGCCACCGGCTGCTCACCGACGAGCCCGTGACCTTGCGCGAAATCGGCGAACGCTATAATATCACTCGCGAGCGCGTGCGCCAGCTCGAGGCGCGCCTGCTGGAAAAGATTCGCCAGCACATCACGCTCGATGTCAAGGATTTTTCTGAGGACTGGATCCAGTCCTGACCGCGCGGGCCGTGCGGCAACAGGAACAAGCCAGCCGGGAAGGCGCGCCAGCTTCATGAAACTGCCACGGATAGGTCTCCGTCCCCTTGATGTGCCGCCTCCTGGCGCGGCAAAGGGCCGCGCGCGCGTCGCCCATGCGCTGTCGCGTGGTGCGCGGTGTTGCGCGCTCGTGCTGTGCGCGCTTATGTTGTGCGCCTGCGGCGGCAATGGCGAGGAGCCGCAAAAGAACGCCGCGAAACCGGTGTCTCCCCCCGGCGAGGTGGAGAACAGGTCCATCGAGGCCACGGTACAGGCGGCCGCGAGCATCCTGAAAGAGACTCCGCGCCTCCGGGTGGTGCCCGCCATCCATGTGCGCCCGGTGGAGAAAGATCTTTCGCCCGAAGCCGTCGGCCTGTATGCCTATCTTCGCGCCGTGCGCGCCATCCTTGACGAGGATGAGGCCGCCCTGCTGGAGGCCGCGCTGGTCGCCGCCGAGGCCTCCACGGGCAAGCCGGTGCCGGAGCTTGAGGGGAGCGCGACAGACGAAGGCGCAAAGACCGAAGCGGCGCCAGAGAATCAGGCCTCCCCGCCCGCACCAGTCCCGGCCGCGCAGCCTTCTCCCGACCAGGTATGGCCCACGCAGATCTGGCTCGACGGCGGCGTGTGGCTCATGAGCCGCAAGTCGCCCAATGCCGTCACCTATCTGGAAGAAGCTCTCAAGGCCCAGCCCGAAGATCTTTCGCTCAACCTCCTCCTTGCCGAGGCCCTGGGCGAGCACGGCATGGCCAGCCGCGGCGCCGGGCTCATGCGCGCCTATCTCGCCGGGCACCCGGACACGCTGGACGCGCGCCTCGAGCTGGCCCTCCTGCTTGTGAAAGAACACCAGTTCGATGAGGCCGAAAAGCTCCTGACGGACATCCCCGCCAAGGAACGCACCCCCCTTGTCGATTATTACCACGCCAAGGCGCTGGCGGGCATGGAGCGCAAGGCCGAGGCCATCCCCCTGCTCCGCCGCTCGGTGCGGGGCATGCCCGACTTTGTGGAGGCGCTCGCCGAGCTGGCCTTCCTGCTGGAGCAGGAGGGCGAGCTGCGCGAGGCCCGCGCCACCTATGAGAAGCTCGCCAAGTTCCAGTTTTCGCCCCAGGATGTGTCCTTGCGGCTCGTGAACCTCTCCCTGAGGCTCAAGCAGCCGGAAAAGGCCCTCCGGTATATCAACCAGGGGCCCGACACCGTCCCCTTCAAGCTCACGGCCGTGAGCATGCTCATGGACGCGCGCCACTATCTCCAGGCCGAGCGGCTGCTCAAGCAACTCACAACGCGGGAGGGCGCGCCGGACGATGTCTATCTGCTCCTCGCCGACCTCGCCTATGAGCAGCGCCGCGACCTCGCCATGGCCCTGTCCTGGCTGGACAAGATCCCAGCCGGGAGCCCCATCGCCGTGCGCGCCCGGCAGTTGCGCATCCAGCTTCTCGCCGAGGCGGGCAAGCCGGATGCGGCCCTTGAGCTTGCGCGCGAAAGCCACAAGGATTTTCCGCGTTCGACAGAACTGCGCGATCTTGAGATCCGTCTGCTCGCCCGGCTGAAGCAGACGGACGCCGCCCTCGACGCCGCCCGCGCGGCCGCGGCCGAGTGGCCCGACAATACCGACCTCGCCTTCCTGCTCGGCTCCCTGCTGGATGAAAACGGCAAGAAGCAGGAAGCCATGGGCGTCATGGAAGACATCCTGAAAAAGCAGCCGGACAATTACCAGGCGCTCAACTATGTGGGCTACAGCCTCGCCGAGCAAAACCGCGACCTTGACCGCGCGCTTGAGCTGCTCACCAGGGCGGACACGCTGGCGCCCGACCAGTCCTATATCATCGACTCCCTGGCCTGGGCCCTCTTCCGCGCCGGCAAGGCTGAAGAGGCGCTCACCAAGATCCGGCGGGCCGTGAGCCTCGAAGGGCCGGTGGACGCGACCATCTGGGAGCACTATGGCGACATCGCCCGCCATCTCGGCCATACCGGCGAGGCGCGGCGCGCCTACCAGAAGGCGCTCGACCTCAAACCCGCCAATGCCGAGGCATTGCGGCAACGCATGGGGCGCCCGTGAAAAAGCTCGCCCTCCTCTGCATGGCCCTCCTGCTCTGCGCCTGCGCGAGCAAGGCTCCCTCCCCCGGTGTTCCGCAAGGTGAGGACGGCAAGCCGCTGGCGGAACGCTGGCAGGCCTACAGCACGGCCGGGCTTGGCGAGGAAGCGCCCTATCGCCTGCAACTCAGCCTTCGCTTCGGCGAGGAGGGCAATACCCGGCGCGTCACGGCGCTTTTGTGGGGCAACGGCGCGCGGGAGCTCAGGCTCGATGTCATGGCCGGTGTGGGGACGGTGGTCGCCAAGATACTGGAAGACGGCGATCACTTTCTCGTCTACGCCCCGCTGGAAAACAAGGCCTATTTCCATCAGGGCGCCACGAGCCCCCTGCTCAAGGTCGGGGTGCCCGTGCCTTTCGGCCTCGCGCGGCTGACGGCGCTGCTCACCGGCCACTATGCGGCGGCCTTCGGCGACGCGTACACCGATGCGGAGCTGCTTTCGGACGGCGTGGCCCACTACACGCTGGAGGGCAAGCCCGGCGGCCGCCTCTCCCTCGATGCCGCCGGCCTGCCCGTTGCCTGGCGAGAGAGCGCGGCCAACGGCTGGCGCATGGAGATCGTCTATGACGACGCCACGCCGCCGCTCCCCCGCCGCCTCACCCTGAACCACGCCAGCGGCAAGCGGGCCATCCTGCTCGTCAAGGAGCGGGAAAATCCCGCGAGCCCCTTTACCCAGGAGCAAATGCGACTTACCTTGCCCGAAGGCGCGCCCCTGCTCCCGCTTTCCCAGTATCGCGCGCCCAAATCCTGAGCCGCGGGGGCGGTTCGGGGCATACGCAAAGGAGTCTGCATGCCCGTCGTTCATCTGGCCTCGGACCATGCCGGTCACGCGCTCAAGGAGCTCATCGCCCGCGAATTGCCGCGCCTCGGCTTCACCGTAAAGGACCACGGCACCGATTCCTGCGAGAGCTGCGATTATCCCGTTTTCGCCCACAAGCTCTGTTCGGCCCTGCTCGCCGAGGGGGGCCAGGGCATCCTCGTCTGCGGCAGCGGCATCGGCATGTCCATCGCCGCCAACCGGCATGACGGCATCCGCGCGGCGCTCTGCGCCACCGAGCTCCATGCGCGCCTGAGCCGGCGCCACAACGACGCCAACGTGCTCTGCCTCGGCGCGCGCATCACCGGCGAGGAGCTGGCGCTCGCCATCGTGGCGGCCTTCCTCGAGACGGCCTTTGAAGGCGGCCGCCACCAGCGGCGCATCGACCAGATCACGCCACGCTCCTGAGTTTCCACAGCGAGGCCGCCCGCGCGGCCGGAAGGACTGTCATGCAGCTCTACAACACCCTTGGCCGGCGCAAGGAAGAGTTCGTTCCCGTGCGGCCCGGCAAGGCCCATGTCTATGTCTGCGGCATCACGGCCTATGACTATTGCCACATCGGGCATGCCCGTTCGGCCGTCGTTTTTGACATCCTCGTGCGCCAGTTGCGCTATCTCGGGCTCGAGGTGCTCTTTGTCCGCAACTTCACGGACGTGGACGACAAGATCATCCGCCGCGCCGAGGCCGAGGGCCGCGACTGGCATGAGATAGCCGCCACCTATATGGCGGCATTTCACGAAGATATGGACCGCCTGGGCGTGCTCCGGGCCGACCTGGAGCCCCGCGCCACCGACACTGTCCCCCAGATCATTGCCCTGTGCGAGCAGCTCATTGAAAAGGGCAAGGCCTACGCCACCCCCTCCGGGGACGTGTATTTCCGCGTGCGCTCCTACGCGCCTTACGGCAAGCTCTCGCGCCGCAGCCTCGACGAGCTCATGGCCGGCGCGCGCGTGGCGCCCGGCGAGGAAAAGGAAGACCCGCTGGACTTCGCCCTCTGGAAGGCGGCCAAGCCCGGCGAACCCTCGTGGGAGAGCCCGTGGGGCCCCGGGCGCCCGGGCTGGCACATCGAGTGCTCGGCCATGAGCCAGCCCTTCCTGCCGCTCGACATACATGGCGGCGGCCAGGACCTCATCTTTCCGCATCACGAGAACGAGATCGCGCAGACCGAGGCCGTCTGCGGCTGTGAGCTCGCCCGCTTCTGGGTGCACAACGGCTTTGTGCAGATCAACCAGGAAAAGATGTCCAAGTCGCTTGGCAACTTCACCACCATTCGCGACATCCTGCGAGACTACCTGCCCGAGACCCTGCGCTTCTTCCTGCTCGGCAAGCAGTACCGCAGCCCCATCGACTTCAGCCCCGAGGGCATGGAGGATGCGGAAAGGGGCCAGCAGCGCGTGTATACCGCCCTGCGCGACGCCGCGAGGGCGCTCTTGCGTACTTCGTGGAAAAACACGACCCTCCCCATGGGCCTGCGCGAAGAGTGGGACGGCCTTGACGCCGCCGTTTCCGCCGCCATGGACGATGACCTCAACACCGCCCAGGCGCTCGGGCATATCTTCTCGCAGGTGCGCATCGTCAACCGACTCTTGGAGGACAAGGCGCTGCGCGCCTCCCGGGCTGCGGGGGACATATTGGAAGACTTCCTCTCCCGCGCGCGCCAGTGGCACACGCGCTTCGGCCTCTTCGGTGAGGATTCGGAGACCTTCCTCAACGACCTGCGCGGCGTGCGCGCCCGGCGTCGCAAGCTGGACCTCGCCCATGTGGAAGACGTGCTCGCCAAGCGTGCCGGGGCCAGGGCCGCCAGGGATTTCGCCGGCTCGGACGCCCTGCGCGACGAGCTCGCCGCCCTCGGGGTGAGCGTGCGCGACACCCCGCAAGGCCAGGAATGGGATCTGGAATGAATCCGGTCGTGGCCACTGAAACTTCCTGAAAACACCTACGCAAGGAATCATGTCCTTTAATAACCACCGCAATCCCCACCCTTTCCGCCGTGTGACGGCACTCCTTGCCATCATCGTCCTCCTCCTTCCGCTGGCCTTCCCGCCGTGTGCCCGGGCCTTCTTTTTCGGCGGCGTCTCGCTCAAGGACGAAAAGGAGATGGGCCACAAGTTCGACGTCATGGTGCGCTCGCACCTGCCCATCGTGGAAGACCCGGAAGTGAGCCTTTATGTGGCGGACTTGCTCAAGCGCCTCGTCAAGGCCATACCGCCGCAGCCCTTCGATTTCACTTCCTCCGTGGTGCTCCACAACGCGCTCAACGCCTTTGCCGTGCCGGGCGGCTATGTCTTCGTGTTCACCGGCATGATCATGAACCTGGAGCGCGAGGAAGAGCTCGCCGGCGTGCTCGCCCATGAGCTCGCCCATGTGACGCAGCGCCATGTGGCCTCCCGTCTGGAGCGCGCCCAGTATCTCACCCTGGGCTCCCTGCTGGTGGCCATCGCCGGCGTGGCCCTGGGCGGGCCGGCCGGTGGCGCCGCGGCCGTGAGTGCCGCCGGGGCGAGCCAGTCGGCCATGCTCAATTACAGCCGCCTCGATGAAAGCGAGGCCGACAACCTTGGCCTGCAATACCTCGTGGCCGCGGGCTATCCTCCCGCCGGCATGGTGGGCGGCTTCAAGGTGCTGCGCCACAAGAACTGGATGAGCGGGGTCAATATCCCCACCTATCTTTCCACGCACCCGGCCATCGGCGACCGCGTGAACAGCCTCCAGGCCCGCATCGAGACGCTCCCCGCGTCCGTGCGCAACCGCACGGCGGACAACAGCCGCTTCCAGCGCGTCAAGACGCTCCTCTGGGCGCGCTACGGCGACGAGCAGGCGGCCTTGCAGCGCTTTTCGGGCAAGGACGGCCTCTCGCGCATGGGCCGGGGCATCGTGCTCGCGCGCCAGAACCGCGTCAACGAAGCCGCGGCCGCCTTTGACGAAGCGCTCGCCGCGGCCCCGCACGACCCGCTCGTGCTGCGCGAGGCCGGGGCCTTTCACTACCGCAAGGGCAGCATGGACCGCGCCGAGACCCTGCTGCGCGAAGCCATGCGCCGCGACCCCAAGGACTTCATGGCCTCCTTCTTTTATGCCCGCATGCTGGACGAGACCGGGCGCCAGCGGGAGGCCGGCAAGTATTATACGGATGTCCTGCGCCATGTGCCGCAGGACCCGGAAGTGCACCAGGCCTATGCCCGCTCGCTGGGCAACGCCGGCAAGACCGCGGACGCCTATATCCACATGACTTACAGCGCGCTCTATGCCAACAACCGCAAGCTCACGGAGCGCTATTTCAACCAGGCCAAGGCCCTCGCCGCCAAGGCGTCGGACAGGCGCGCCTTCCAGCGGCTTGAGGCCGCCTATAGGGAACGGAAGGAAATCTGGGACAAGAGCTGATGATGGAAACGCATGCCACCACCATTCTCGCCGTGAAGAAAAACGGCCAGGTCGCCATGGCCGGCGACGGCCAGGTGACGCTCGGCCAGAACATGATCATGAAGCACACGGCCCACAAGGTGCGCCGCCTCAACGACGGCCGCGTGCTCGCCGGTTTTGCCGGCGCCACGGCCGACGCCTTTACCCTGTTCGAGCTCTTCGAGGCCAAGCTCAAGGAAATGCGGGGCAATCTCCTGCGCGCCGCCGTGGAGATGACCAAGGAATGGCGCAAGGACAAATACCTGCGCAAGCTCGAGGCCATGCTGCTCCTGGCCGATGCCGAGCATTTGCTGCTCGTTTCGGGCACGGGCGATGTCATCGAGCCGGATGACGACGTGGCGGCCATCGGCAGCGGCGGCCCCTATGCCCTCGCCGCAGCGCGGGCCCTCTTGCGCCACAGCCAGCTCGATGCGGCGGGCGTCGCGCGCGAGGCCATGGCCATCGCCGCGCAGATCTGCGTCTACACCAATGACCGCCTGACGCTGGAAACCCTGTGATCCGCCTTCGCGCAGGCTGCAAGGTGAATCTCGGCCTGCGCGTCCTCGGCCGCAGGCCCGACGGCTATCACGAGCTCGACTCCCTCTTCTGGCCGCTGGCGTGGCCCTGCGACGAGCTCCGCGTGCGCCTTCGGCCCGGCTCCGGCATCACAGTGCGCTGCGATGCGCCCGGCATCGACCCGGCGCGCAACACGCTCACCAAGGCCCATGCGGCCTTCGCGGCCATTGCCGGCACGGCGCCGGGCCTTGACGTGGAGCTCGTCAAGCGCATCCCGAGCGGCGCGGGCCTTGGCGGCGGCAGCAGCGATGCCGCCGCGCTCCTCCTCTGGCTCAATTCCCTCCTTGCCGAGGCGCTGCCGCATGAAGAGCTTGCACGGGCGGCTGTGGCGGTGGGCGCGGACGTGCCCTTCTTTCTCCAGGCGCGCCCAAGCCGCGTCACCGGCATCGGCGACGTGGTGGAGCCCCTGACCCTCCCCGCCCCTCCCCTCTGGCTCGTGCTCGCCTGCCCTGGCATCCATGTGTCCACGGCCGAAACCTTCGCGAGGCTCGATGAACTGCGGGCCGGCAACACTCCCCCTCCACCCGCTCCCTGCCAAAACGACTTGACAAACAACGCGGGCGCGGATAATGGAAATCGTCTTATTGGAGCGGCGCGCCTTGACCTCGAAAATGACCTTGAGGCCGCCGTCTTTCCCCGGCATCCGCAGCTTGCCGGACTCAAGGCGGAGTTCGCGCGGCTCGGGGCGCTTTCGGCCGGCATGACCGGCAGCGGCTCAAGCGTGTTCGGGCTTTTTGCGGCCGAGGCTGCCGCCCGATATGCCGTGGCCCGGCTGCGCGGCCGATATCCGCGCGTCTATTGCCAGGCGCTGGGAACTGCTGGGATGTAGCCAAGTGGTAAGGCAACGGGTTTTGGCTCCGTCATCCGAAGGTTCGAGCCCTTCCATCCCAGCCAATCAGCGGCAGCGCCGGATGACAGCTGTCGGTTCTTGAACGGATTTGCCAAGGCGGCTCCATGTTCAGCGACCTGAAAATCGTCACGGGTTCTGCCAATCCCGAGCTTGCCCGGTCCATCTGCGACCACTTGGGCTGCCAGCTCACCCCCACCCTTGCCACGACCTTCAGTGACGGCGAGCTGCGCGTCGAGATCGGCGACAATGTGCGCGAGGACGACGTTTTTGTCGTCCAGCCCACCTGCCCGCCGGACGTGAACCGCAACTTCATGCAGCTCTGCCTCATGATGGACGCCCTCAAGCGCGCGAGCGCCGGGCGCATCACCGCGGTCATCCCCTACTACGCCTATGCCCGGCAGGACCGCAAGGTCAGCCCGCGCGCGCCCATCAGCGCCAAGATGGTGGCCGATTTCATCAGCGTTGCCGGGGCCGACCGCGTCGTCACCATTGACCTGCACGCCGGGCAGATCCAGGGCTTCTTCAACTGCCCGGTGGACAATCTTTTTGCCGTGCCCGTCATGATGGACAGCCTGCGCGACCTGCATGCCGACAATATCGTCATCGTTTCGCCGGATGCGGGCGGTGTGGAACGCGCGAGGGCCTATGCCAAGCGGCTCAACGCGCCCCTCGCCATCGTGGACAAGCGGCGCGACAAGCCCAATCAGGCCCAGGCCATGCACGTCATCGGCGATGTGGAGGGCAAGGTCGCCATCGTGGTGGACGACATGATCGACACCGCGGGCACGCTCTGCGCCGGCGCGGAGGTGCTGCTCAACTACGGCGCCACGCGCATCGTGGCCTGCGCGACGCACCCGGTGCTTTCCGGGCCGGCCATCGACCGCATCAATGCGACCGACGCCCTCTCGCAGGTCATCGTGACGGACACCATCCCCATCGGCGACAAGCTGGAGCGCTGCCCCAAGCTCAAGGTGGCATCCGTGGCCGCGCTTCTTGGCAAGACCATCCATAATATCCATACGGGTTCCTCGGTGAGCGTGCTCTTTGTGTAGCGGGCCGGGGAAATCATCAGGGAAGAACAATTTCCGCACGTTTCGGCGGTCAGCAAGGAGAGCGAGATGAGCATCGAAAAAACATTGAATGTCCAGAAGCGTGATGGCCGCGGCAAGGGCCCCAGCGGCCGTCTGCGTTCCAAGGATCTGGTGCCGGGCGTCTTCTACACCGCCACAGGCGAGAACGTTATGGTCCAGGCGCCCACCCTGCCGCTTGAAAAGCTCTATGAATCCGTGGGGCATACCACGGTGTTCAACCTCGAGATCGACGACAACGGCACCAAGGAAGTGCATCCCGTGCTCATCTGGCAGGTGCAGCGCCATCCTTACAAGAACTGCTTTCTCCATATCGACTATTACGGCGTGGATCTCGACAAGGAAGTCAAGGTCGATGTGCCGCTGGAATTTGTGGGCGTTGCCAAGGGCACCAAGCTTGGCGGCATCTTGGAGACTTACCGCGAGAACGTGCGCCTGGCGAGCAAGCCCATGGACATGCCGCAGAAGGTCGTGGTGGACGTGACGGACATGAATATCGGCGACACCATTTCCGTGGCCGACCTCAAGCTGCCCGAAAATGTCTCCGCCGTGCATGACCGCAATTTCGCCATCGTCAGCGTGCTTGCCAAGAGCAAGGACGATGCGGGCGAAGAGGGCGAGGGCGAGGCGGCCGCCGAATAGCCCTTTCCCGGCTGGCGGCGCTTCCCGGCCCTTGCGCCTTGCGCCGCACGGAACCTGTCTTCATTCCGAGGCCGGCCCATCGCGGGTCGGCCTCTTCATGTCAGAGCCTGATCCCCGGAAGCCCATGCCGCCAGCCCCGCACTTCCAGCGCCTTGAACACGAGGGCCGCCGCTTCACCCTTGAGCTCTGGGCCAATCCCGGCGCCGGCAGCGTGCTCGTCTATCCGGGCACCATGCTCTCGCCCCGGCAATACCGGCCGCTCATGCGCGCCCTGCATGACGCGGGCCTTGCCGTGGCCGGCCTGCATCTCGAAGGGCATGGCGTCAATCCGCACAGGGACGGCTTCACTTTTGCCTCGCTTCTTGAAGACGGCCTCCATGCGGAGCGCTGGCTGCACGAGGCAGGCCTGGGGCCTGTGGCCGTGTGCGGGCACAGCCAAGGGGGCATCCTCGCCACGGCGCATGCCGGAAAATCGCGCACCCTCACGGCGGCATTCGCCATCTGCACCATATTGCCGCAAATGCCGGAGGCCATCGGCCTGACGCGCTTTGCGCGGCTTGCCGGGCAGCGCGACCGGCTCGAGCGCGGCATCGACCGCCTCGGGCGCGCCCTCCCGTGGCTGCCCGTGACCGTGAACTGGTATCTCTCCGTGCGCAGGGTCATGGCTGGGCATGGAGCGCTCAACATGGACAGGCGCGGCAGCCGCATGAGCTACCCACTGGGTTTTCTGGCGAGCCTGTTCAGTGCCCGCGTTTCCCCGCTGCTCCATTGCCCGTTCCGGCTCTATAATGCGCGCGATGACGCCCTGTTCACGCCCGAACTTGCGAGCGCCGTGTTCCGCGGGATCAGGGCGCCGCAAAAAAGGCTTGTCTGGCTTTTGAGGGGCGGCCATCTTGCGCCCATGGCGCCGCGAGAGGCCACCTTCATCGCCCGGGACGCGGCCGCCGTCTGCGCGGGCCTCGGCATGCCGCTGCGCCTCCAGGCGGCGGGAGCCTGACGCCGGGACCGGCCCGAAAATCGTTCTGTGAGGGAGACTTCCATGGACTATACTGGCGCCCTGGTGGGCCTTGGCAATCCCGGCAACCGCTTTGCGGGCACGCGGCACAACCTGGGCTTCGCCTTTGTGGACTTCGTGCTCGGGCACGCGCGCGAGGCCGGGCAGGTGGAAGCCCTCAACGGAGCGCGCTTCCAGTGCGATCTCTGGCGCTTCCGCATGAAGGGCCTCTCCGGGCCTTGGCTTGCGGCCAAGCCGCTCACCATGATGAACGCGAGCGGCCATTGCGTCCAGCCTCTCCTCGCCTGGCACAAGATAGCGCCGGCGAGGCTGGTGGTGGCCCATGACGAGCTCGACATCCCCCCCGGCGAGTTGCGCTACAAATTCGGCGGCGGCAATGCCGGGCACAATGGGCTCGCCTCCATCTGCGAGCAATTGGGCAGCCCGGATTTCGGGCGCCTGCGCATCGGCATCGGCCGCCCCCCGCACAAGGGCGATATCATCAACTGGGTTCTCGGGCGGCCGGCCGCGGAAGATGCGAGGCGCATTGAGGAGGTCATGCCCGCCGCGCTCGAGGTCTTTCTTGCGGCCGCATCGGGCGATGCAGGCAAGGCCGCCCGGCTGGCGCGCAGCGCCGGGACGCCGGCCCGCTGAGAAAAAGAAAAATCGGTCTCCCCTGCTGGACACCCATTCGTAAATCCGATATGATTTTAACACAGTCGTATTTTGGCGCCTTTGCGCAACCGTGTTTTTGTCCCTGCCTCCCCCCTACGGGAATCGGCCACCCGGGCGCAGCCGGAATGCCGTCCGCAGCGATGAACCGACTCTTCACAATCTGCGTAGTTGCGCCGCACAGCGCAGGGAAGGCATATGTTCTCACCGGACAAGCTCGTGGTGTATCCGGCCCAGGGCGTGGGCAGGATAGAACGCATCGACCACAAAGATATCGGCGGCATTGCCTGCGAATTCTATATCGTGCGCATCCGGGCCAACAACATCACCCTCATGGTGCCCGTGCACAATGCCGTCAATGTGGGCCTTCGGCCGCTCATCACGCGCAAGGAGGCGAGCCGCATCCTCGACATGCTGCGCAGTGACCGCGAGCGCACCGTCTTCACCGGCCAGAACTGGAACCGCCGCTTCCGCGAATATTCCGAACGCCTGAAAAGCCCGGAGCTCGCCGTGGTGGCCGATGTGCTGCGGGAGCTTCTGCTCATCGGCCGTACCAAGGAACTCTCTTTCGGGGAGCGGCGCCTGCTCGAGCAGGCCATGAGCCTCGTGGGCGGCGAGCTCGCCGAGGTGCTGGGCCTTTCGGCGGAGGAACTGCGCGACGAGCTGACGGCCCTCTACGCCGCGGCCCAACCCACTGCCGAAACCCACTGCCAGAGCGCCTGAGCGCGGGGACACTTTCGCCAGATTCCGCCCCTCTGGCTCTGCCGGAAACGCGGCGCCCTCTTCGTGCGCGCATGTCTTGCCTGCCCATCTGCTTGTTCCCATTCAAAGTGCCAGCAAAGCCCGGGCGGAAGAGCGCGGCTTCGTTCAACTTTTTGCGAAATATCCGCTTTTTTCCTTGCCATTCGGGTGGGAATGCCCTAGTGTTGCTGCCGCACGCCTTGCATCCATCCCATCCTTCCGGCCCTTCGGGCTTCTGTCCGGCTTGGCACTCAGCTGCCCTCACCGTTGCTTGAAACCTCACTACCTTTATGCGCAAGAAAAAAACCACACCCACCCTGATTACTGACAATGGCCTGAGCCTCACCGACCTCAAAACCCGCAGCATGCAAGAGCTCATGGAGCTCGCCGAACAGTACGAGATCGAAAATGCCAGTTCCATGCGCAAGCAGGAGCTCATCTTCGCCCTCCTGTCCACCTGCGCCTCGCAAAACGGCGCCATATATGGCGACGGCGTGCTCGAGATCCTGCCGGACGGTTTCGGCTTTCTCCGCTCCCCGCTGTACAGCTTCATGCCCGGCCCCGACGACATCTATGTATCCCCCTCCCAGATCCGCCGCTTCTCGCTGCGCAAGGGCGATGTGGTTTCAGGCCAGATACGCCCCCCCAAGGAGGGCGAGCGGTATTTCGCCCTGCTCAAGGTGACGGAGATTGGCTTTGAGCCGCCGGAAAACGCCAAGAATCTCGTTCTCTTCGACAACCTGACCCCCATCTATCCCGACCGGCAGCTCGTCATGGAAAATGGCGAGAAGAATCTCTCCAACCGCGTCATCGACCTCATGGCGCCCATCGGCTGCGGCCAGCGCGGCCTTATCGTGGCGCCGCCGCGCACGGGCAAGACCATCCTGCTCCAGTCGCTCGCCAATGCCATCATCGCCAACAATCCCGACGTCTACCTCATCGTGCTGCTCATTGACGAGCGCCCCGAGGAAGTGACGGACATGGAGCGCACGGTCAAGAAGGCAGAGGTCATCAGCTCCACCTTCGACGAGCCGCCGCAGCGCCATGTGCAGGTCTGCGAAATGGTGCTCGAAAAGGCCAAGCGCCTTGTGGAGCGCAAGCGGGACGTGGTCATCCTGCTGGATTCCATCACGCGCCTCGGGCGCGCCTACAACGCGGTGACGCCCTCTTCCGGCCGGGTGCTCTCCGGCGGCCTGGACGCCAACGCCCTGCAGCGGCCCAAGCGCTTCTTCGGCGCGGCCCGCAATATCGAGGAAGGCGGCAGCCTCACCATCATCGCCACCGCGCTCATCGACACGGGCTCGCGCATGGACGAGGTCATTTTTGAGGAGTTCAAGGGCACGGGCAACATGGAGATCTATCTCGACCGCCACCTCTCCGAAAAGCGCGTCTTCCCGGCCATCGACATCAACCGCACGGGCACCCGCAAGGAAGACCTGCTGCTCCCGGACGACGTGCTCAACCGGGTCTGGCTGCTGCGCAAGATCCTCGCGCCCATGGCGCCGCTCGACAGCATGGAGTTCCTCCTCGACAAGATGCGCGGCACCCCCTCCAACAAGGACTTTCTCAACGCCATGGGCAAGTAGCCCCAGGCGTTGGCCTGCCCCGGCACGGCGCGCCCTTCCTCTTCCCGCGCCCTGCCGGGCTCTTCAGCCAGGATGTCGTCTCCCGATACTCCCGCGCCCCAAGTTACGCCGCCGCAACTCGAGCTGCCGTGGCCCTCATTGTGCGAGGGGCCAAGGCTTTTCATCCTTGCGACCACGCCGGGCGGCCGCAGCCAGAGTCTTGGCCGCTTTTTGGGCGCGGCCTTCGTGGCCTTCGGGGTGCTCCTCCTGCTCGTGGGCACCCAGAAAGGCCTTCCCCCGGCGCTGGCGGGCGGGGGCGCCTCTATTTTCGCCGGCCTTGGCCTGCTCGCGGCCGTGCGCCGGGGCGCGGCCCCGCTTTTGCTGCTGGATGGCGAGAGGGGCACGGCCATCCTGTGCCGGCGCCGCCTTGGCGCGCGGGCCTTCAGGACTTTTCCGCTAGAGGGCCTGGAATGGACTGCGAGCCCAGACGGGGGGCACGTCTTCATCCGCCCGCTGGCCAATGGCACAGCAGGCCAGGAGATCCCGGCCGTGCCCTCCCGCATTCCAGACCGGGAATGGCGGGAGGGGATGACGCTCCCCACGCCTGGGGGGGAAGCCGGGGCGGCTATCGCCGCGCTCAAGCTCTGGCAAAGCCTCGCCCGACAGGGTGAAGCGCCCGCTGTCCCCGATGCCTGCGACAGCGCCGAGTTCTCCACCCTTTTGGGCAAAAAGCTGCCTGCGGCACTTCTATCGAGCCTTGACGGAAGTGACGCGGCACTATGGCAGGCGGGAAAAGAAGAAGATGAGAGGGACGAGGCGCCGGCACGGCCCCTGCGCATGCCCTCCCCGCCCCATCCTGAAATCCGGCGCGCGCCTGATTTGCGGGAGAGTTCCGCCCGCAGGGACAAGCGGGACTAGGGGCCAGCTGGCCCTCTTCAGGCAAGCGCCGTGTGCAACCGTTCCACGCGCTCCAGCGCGCACCGCCAGGCTGCCTTGGAAGAGTCCTCATTTTGGAGCGCCATCTGCGCGTGCCCGGCGAAGATGCGCAGCATGGGCGGCTGCGAGAGCCAGAAGTCCTCGGGGAGCGGCGCGCCCCCCTGCCGGGCCCACTTCGTGAGCAGGCGGTCAACGGCTGCCCGCAGCCGCCCGGCGAGCACGGGCTGCGCCTGAATCAGCGCTTCGGCGCGGCCCTCAAGCAGGGGCATGAATTCCGGCGCCGAAAACGCGAGAAAGGCCCCCTGCCAGAAATCTTCCAGCAAGCGCGCCGCTGAGGGGTCAGGCCCCACTGGGACAAGCGTGTGCAGCCCGAGTTCGTCCCGGCCCGTACGCAGCAACTGCAAGCCGGGCCAATCCGCATCGCCCCGGATATCTTTCGGATGGTCCAGCACGGCGTGGACGGCGCGCGCCACGCCCTCGGGGCTGAACGCCGCCTTGCAGGCGAGGCGCGGCCGCTGGCAGCTCCAGCAGCCCACGCAGCTCATGGCCGCGCGGAGCACCCACTGCCCCGGCGAGACCGGGCCCGTCTCCCGGGCGTGCACGGGGCCCATGGAGAGGTTGAGCACGGGCACGCCCAGCCAGTCCGCAAGGTGCATGGGGCCGGTGTCGGGGGTGATGCAGAGGTCAAGGCCGCGCATGACGGCCGCCACCTCGCGCAGGGGCAGGCGACCGCAAAGGTTGGCTTGCGGCAGCCGGGCGAGCCGCCCTACTTCCTCCCCCAGTTCGCGCTCGGCCGGCCCCCCGAGAAAGACCGGCACGAGCCCTGAACGCACAAGGCGCCCGGCGAGGCGCGCCCAGAAGCGGGCGTCCGGGCGCTTGGCGGGTTCGCTCGCGCCGAGCACAAGGCCCACGCGCCCTTCCCTGGCGCGCTCCGGGCGCCCCGCCGGCGAAGGCCACGGAGAGCCCGGCGGCAGCACGTCCAGCCTGTGCAGGTCGGCCCAGTGAAAGGCATTGTGGCGGTTGTTGCGCGTGAGCGCCGTGCGGTACAATTGCCAGAAGCCCTTGACGCGCAAGGCGCCGCCCCCGGCCACGGGGCCGAGCTTGAGGGGGGCGGTGAGCTTCGCCATGCAGGCCGCGGCGTCCTCCCGGCTGTCAAGATTTATTGCCGCGGCATAGCGGCGGCCGGCCAGGGCCGGCAGGTGCTCCGGCGGGAAAAAGACGGCCTGCGGCGCGAGCGGCATGAGCTCCTGAAAAAAGCGCGGGTCGGCCGCCACCCACAGCGGGTGTCCCTGGTAGCGGCGCCCGAGCTCCATGAGCAGGGGGAAGGTGAGGATGAGATCCCCCATGCGCCTGAGCTGGAGGACGAGGACCGGGTCGGCGCTCATCCTGCCGCCGGGGTGGGAGCAGCTGCGCGCCCGATATTTCCCGGCATACCGTAAATGGCGCGCATTTCCGCCAGCAGGGTCTCCAGGCGGTGCGCCCAGGTGTGGCAGGCGAGCACCCGCCGCCGCCCCGCAGTGACGAGCCGCTGGCGCTCCCCCGGGTGCTCCAGATAGCGGCGCACCAGCTCGGGGATTTCGTCCGGCTCGCGGTAGCAGGCCATCTCCTCCGGGGTGAAAAGCTGCTCCATCTGCGGGCGCCAGTCGGTGAGTACGAAGGCCCCGGCGGCGGGCACATCGAAGACGCGCTGGTTGACCGCGCCCTTCATCTGCTTGCTCGTGCTGTTGAAATTGATGGCCGAATGCCCGTAAAAGGCCGGGAGCTGCGTATAATAGCTGAGCTCGCCAAGGTAGCGGGGCTGCGGCACGGCATCCCTGAACTCTATCTTCCAGCCGCCGTCGCCCACGATGAGCGGCCGGAAGGGCAAAAGACGCCGGACGCAATCATTGCGATACAGGCGCGTCGCCTGCCAGGTGATGGCGGTCTCATAGGCAAGCCGGGCCTCATTGTCCGGCAGGAGCAGGTAGCCGTCATAGACCCGGGGGAAGCGCTGGCAGAGAAAATCCGCCACGCTGCGAAATTCGCTGTGCGCAAAGGCCCCCGAGACCTCACGGAAGGGCAGGAGCAGCTCCCGCGGGAAGTGGCCCTGCTTGAGGCGCCCTCCCACCTTGTAGAGCATGGAATTGCCCACGAAGGACACATCGGCCTTCCACGCTTCGGGCACCGCCTTGCGCGTGGGCGCGAAGCGCTCGGGGTCCGTCCCGAGGGGCAGGTAGCGCACATGCTCAAAGCCCGCGGCCTCGAGGCTCGGCACATTGTCGGCGTCCCATGTGAACAGGGTCGTCCATGGGCTCACACAGCGGGTATAGAGGTGGATGATGAGGTGCGGATTGTCCACGAACCATGAGGCGAGCGGGAGCTGGAGTTTCGCCAGCAGGTCCATGAGGACGCCTTCCACGTCCACGCCCATGTGGTTGAGCGTGAGGCAGCAGTCCGGCCTGAAGGAAAGCACGGCCTCGAGGAGCTGGCGCACGAAGGCGTCCTGCGCCACCTCGCCCTCGCCCACCGACACAAGGTGATAGTCGATGCCGAGCTTGCGGCAGGCGCCCTCAAGCTCGCCCATGAGGAAATATTTGCTCGTCAGCAGAAGAACGCGGGGCTTGGTGCCGCGAAAGCGCGGCTGCACGGCGCGGCTCCAGAAATCAAAGCGCGCGCTCGCATTGAGGCTGTCACGCACCGCCCCGTAATAGGCCTTGTCGAGGCGCTGGTAAAAGGCCAGCGGCACGGGCACGAGGGGCTTGCCGCCATGGGCGAGCTGCCAGCGGGTGAGCTCGGCGAGCGCCGCCCCCGGTTCTTCCGCGTTCACCACGAGAAGGCGCTCCCGGCTGGCCTCGGGGAGGGCCGCCAGCGTGCCGGTGAGCGCTTCGAGCTCCGCCTCCTTGTCCACCACGGCGAGCGGGCCGCTCCACGCCGCAAGCAGGTGCCCGAGCGCATGCCCGAGGCCGGCGCCCAAGAGGACGGGGAGCACGGCTTCGTCGCCCTTGCCGGCCTGTTCCGCAAGGAAGCTCTCCACGGGCGCGAGCTCGCGCCGCGGGCCGCCGGGCCCGAGCATGGCGAGGCTTCGGCCCTTTTCATGGGCGATGATGTCGGCGGGCCTTCCCGTGGCCCCGGGCGCCGCTACGGCTTCATAGCGCCGCTCCGCGCCGTCCCCAGACTTCACTGGGCAGCCTTTGCGGGCAGCGGCTCGACCACGATGTCATTGTAGCAGAGCCGGAAGAGCACGTTTTCATACGGGCGCTCCACCATCATGAAGGCCCTGCCGATAGAGATCTCCACCCCGGGATGGACGACGCCCGGCACGATGAGACGGCAGTTTTGCAGATTGTTCTCGTCCTGCGAAAGGTGCGCCCACAGCTCCGTGCGCCGGCGCATGATGACCTCGCGCTGTGCGGTCAGGCGCGCGAGCTTGCGCGATGCCTCGCTCGCGTCCGGCGGAAGGTGCCCGGCAACGGCCTTCAGGTGGGTGATGGCCTGGGAGAGGGTGGCGATCATCTGGTCGATCTTTTCCAGATGGCGGATATTGAGCGGGTCATAGCCGAGATAGACCTTGGTGGGGACGCCCGCGCGGTTGCCGAGCTGCGCCCCCACATGGACGCTGCCGTAGGCGTTCACCGTACTGCCGTACAGCTGGCCGCGGACGACCATGTTGGCCCCGGCGTAGACCGTGCTGTAGAGGCAGTATTTGTCGATGAGCATGTTGCCGCGGGCGCGCGCCTCCACCTTTTCCAGGAAAGGCACGAGAAGCTTGCCGCCGGCATCGAGCAGGCAATGCTGGCCGGAGCCGCCCCTGGCGCCGCCCTCCACCATGAGGTCGCGCCGGGCGCGCACCACGCCTCCCTCCACCATGCCCATGATCCTCAGGTTGTTGGCCTGCACCGAAAAGCCGGAACGCACCGAGCCGTGCACGGCCATGTCGCCCACAAAGAAGATATTGCCCGTGTGGAAGCTCACATCCTTGCGCACATTGAGCAGGCTTTTGACCGTGATCTGGCCTTCATTATAAAAAACATAGCCCTTGGCGGCCGCGAGCAGATAGCGGGGATAGGCCGGGTCGACCCGCGTGTTGGCGCCGGCGGGAAACTCGGGCCCGGAGAGGATAAAGCGCGGGTCGGGCTTTTCGTCGAGTTCGTCGAGGGGGACGATCTCGGCGAGGATCTGCCCGGCGATGACGTTCTGCACATAGCCGAGGCTGTAGAGATCCGCGCTGTCGTCCGTGCCCACGCCGCCGCCGGGCTTGGCGCTCAGGTGGTCAAAATCGGGGTTGAAGTAATGCTTTAAGTAGTAACGCACAGGTACCGTCCATACATGGGCGTGGAGTCATGCTTCGGGGCGCCCCGGGCGCAGGTGGCCATCACACCGCCGGGGCGCAGGCTTCGGGAATGAAGTTCCTGAGCTCTTCCTCGCTTTCGCAGGTGGGGAAAAAGCCTTCGATCTCGGCTTTCTGCAAGAGCGCCGTCACGTGCGGGGCAGGCCCAAGCAACACCAGGCGGCGCCCGTAGCGCTGCATGGAGGTATTCAGGCTCACGAGCACCCCGAGGCCCGCCACCTCCATGCGGCCGGCCGCGCCGAGGTCGAGGACGAGCTGGCTGATGCCCGGGGTCTTGCTGTGCTCCCGCATGACCTTGTTGAAGGAGGCCACATCCTCCATGAGCACATCGCCGGTGAGGCGCACCGTGAGCGTCGTGCCGTGGTTCTGCACTTCGAGCGCGTACATCGGGCCCCCTCAGTCGCCTTTGGGCGCATCAGCCGGCGAGCCCCCCGCCTCGTTGTACTCGCGCTCAAGCGAATCCATGAGCTCGCGCACGGAAACGATGGAATCCACGCGGGAGACGTTCTCGCCGCAAAAGGCGAAGCCGCGCTCAAGGTTGCCGCGCATGGCGCTGATGAGGGCCTGCGCGATGCAATAGGGCGTTTTTTCCTGCTGGCAGGTGCTCACGCAGTGGAAGATGCACTTGAAGGGCTTTTTCAGGCCCTCGCGCGCCGCCTCGATAAAGCCGTTGTTCAGCGCGCGCCCCGGCATGCCCACCGGGCTGCTGATGATGGTCACATCCTCTTCGCGCGCGTCAAGATAACTTTGCTTGAAGCGGTCGTCGGCGTCGCATTCGTGCGTCGCCACGAAGCGCGTGCCCATCTGCACGCCGGCCGCGCCGAGATCGAGAAATTTCCTGATGTCCGCGCCCGTATAGACGCCCCCGGCCGCGATGACCGGCACCGCGCGCCCGTGCGCGTCTTCCAGGGGCTTGACGGCCTCCACCACTTCCGGCACGAGCACCTCGAGCGCGTGGCCCGGGTCAGCGAGATCCTCCCGCTTGAAGCCGAGATGGCCCCCGGCCTTGGGCCCCTCCACCACGAAGGCGTCCGGCAAATAGCCGAAGCGCGAGAGCCACTTCTTGGCGATGACCGTGGCCGCGCGCCCGGACGAAACGATGGGCACGAGCTTGGTCTTGAATTCCTCTTTCTTTTCCTCGCAGAGCTCGCGCAGGTGCCGGGGCATGTCGAGCGGGAGGCCAGCGCCGGAAAAGATGACGTCCACCTTGCTCTCGATGGCCTCGCGTACCATCTGGCTGAAGGTGGTGAGCGCCACCATGATGTTGACGCCGATGATGCCGCTTGAGAGCTCGCGGGCCTTGCGTATCTCGTTGCGGAGCGCGCGCACATTGGCCTCGATGGGGTTTTTCGCCACATCCGGCTCGCGCATGCCGATCATGGCGCCGGCGATGACGCCGATGCCCCCCTGGTTGGCCACGGCGGAGGCAAGCCCGGAAAGGGAGATGCCAACGCCCATGCCGCCCTGGACAACGGGAACTTTAGCCACGAGGTCGCCAAGCTGCAAAACAGGAAATGCCATATACGGACCCTCCCGGAACTGCTGGCCGCCGGGGCCGATTCCGGCGTGAAACGTCAATGGGATTGCTTCAATATAGGGCCATGCCGCCCGGGACGCAAGGCAATTGCGCCCCCGAACGGGCATTTCCCCGGAAAGCGCCTCTTTTCTTTTTCCCGGCATGCCTGTATGGTCATCAGGAATCAGGTAGACGGCCCCCATTTTCTGCATACCGTTATTTTTTAAGGGAGAAGACCATGCCAAGCCCTTTGGAAACCCAACGCACATACGCGCTCGTCGGCACCGGCGGTTGCGGCAAGACATCCCTGGCCGAAATGCTCCTTTTCAATGCCGGCGCCATCACGCGCATGGGGGCCATCGAGGACGGCACCACGAGCCTTGACTACGAACCCGAAGAAGTGCGCCGCCGCGGCTCCATCCAGCCCGCCGTCGCCACCTTTCTCTGGAACAAGGACCGCCATTTCTTCGTGGACGTGCCCGGCGACGGCAACTTCACGGGCGACATGGAATACCTGCTCAAGGGCGTGGACAGCGTGCTCTTCGTGCTGGACGCCGTGGACGGCGTGCGCCCGCTGACCAAGAAATTCTGGAGCCTCGTGCGCGCCCAGAACCTGCCGGCCATCGCCGTTATCAACAAGCTCGACCGCGACCGTGCGGACTTCCACATGGCCTTCGACGGCCTCGCCGCGCTCGGCATCAAGCCCGTGGCGCTCCAGCTGCCCATCATGGAGGGCGATGTGTACGCAGGCGTTGCCGACGTGCTCTCCGGCAAGGCATGGCGCTTCGGCCCGGACGGCAAGCTCACCGAGATGGAGATGCCGGCCGCCCTTGCCGACGACATGGCGCTCTTGCGCGACGTGACGGTGGAGAACATCGCCGAGAGCGACGAAGTCCTCATGGAAAAATACCTCGAGGAAGGCAGCCTCTCGCTGGAAGACCTGCAGGCGGGCCTGCGCACGGGCGTGCGCAACGGCGAGCTCGTGCCCGTGCTCACCTGCTCGGCGCTGGAAAACAAGGGCGGCAAGGCCATCCTCGACGCGGTGGAGGCGCTTCTCCCCTCCCCGCTCGACCGGCCGCCCTTCGTGGGCGTGGACGGCTCGGAGCGCGCGGCCGCCCCGGAAGGCCCGGTGGCCTGCTTCGTCTTCAAGACCCTGGCCGACCCCTTCGCGGGGCAGCTCTCCCTGTTGCGCGTCCTCTCCGGCACCATCGATGGCGACGCCACCCTGAAGAACATGCGCAGCGACGAGAACGAGCGCGTGGGCAACCTGCTCTATCTCGTGGGCAAGACCCAGGCGCCCTGCAAGGAGCCCGTGGGCCCGGGGGCGCTCGTGGCCGTGGCCAAGCTCAAGAACACCCGCACCGGCGACACGCTCTCCGATGAAAAGGCGCCCTTTGCGCTGGCCGTGCCGGACCTGCCGCCGCAGCTCATCACCTATGCCCTCGCCCCCAAGGAAAAGGGCGAGGAGGACAAGGTGTATGCGGCCATGCAACGCCTGCTCGACGAAGACATCACCCTCAAGCTCGGGCGTGACGAGGAGACGGGCGACATCCTCCTCTCCGGCATGGGGCAGCTGCACATCGAGCTCTCGGTGGAAAAGGCCAAGCGCCGCTTCAAGACCGACATCGTGCTGAAAACGCCCAAGGTGCCCTACCGCGAGACCGTGCGCGGCAAGTGCCAGGTGCAGGGGCGCCACAAGAAGCAGTCGGGCGGCCGTGGCCAGTTCGGCGACTGCTGGATCGAGATGGAGGGCCTTCCGCGCGGCTCGGGCTATGTGTTTGAAGACGCCATCGTGGGCGGCGTCATCCCGCGCCAGTATATCCCGGCCATCGACAAGGGCATCCAGGAAGCCGCGGGCCGGGGCTTTTTGGCCGGCTGCCAGGTGGTGGACTTCCGCGTCAAGGTCTATGACGGCAGCTACCACACGGTAGACTCGTCCGAAATGGCCTTCAAGGTGGCGGGCTCCCTGGCCTTCAAGAAAGCCATGGAAACGCTCAAGCCCGTGCTGCTCGAGCCCATCGTGCTGCTCACCGTGTCCATCCCCGACGAAAGCATGGGCGATGTCATCGGCGACCTCTCCTCGAGGCGCGGCAAGGTGCTGGGCTCGGACTCGCAGGGCGGCCTCACGGAGATCAAGGCCCATGTGCCCATGAGCGAAGTGCTCCGCTATGCGCCCGACCTGCGCTCCATGACCGGCGGCCAGGGCTTCTTCACCATGGAATTTGACCACTATGAGGAAGCGCCGCAGCCCGTGGCCGAAAAGGTCATCGCCGAGCATGAGGCCGCCCGCGCCGCGGAATAGGCGCAAACCCGGCAAAGATACAAAAAGGACGCCTGCGGGCGTCCTTTTTTGTGCTCAGGGGAGTGCACTCCCCTGCCGCGAAAATCGGGGAAAGCCTCTACGGGAGGTCTTCCTGAAAGCTCCAATGGCAACCGCTTTCCCCCCTCTTGCTAATTGCTTGCAGGCACAAAGTCCGCATTTCAGGAAAACCACTGGTGTTCCAGACCTCATTCTTCTGGCGATTTGTACAGTTTGCCAGGTAATTCCGTGATAAATGCGGGATACCGATCAGAAGTTTATCATCATCAAAAGAAGAAACATACACACATATTTCTTTCCCGCAGTGTCTAACCCCCGTCTGGAGAGGGGTTTCATCGGACATGCCCGACAATTTTTTCTTAAAAAATCGATAGCCGGCAAGCCCGTTAATAATGATGATGGATGGCTTGACAATAGCGTTGACTATATACTCCTGTACACTCCATGCTGTACAATCCTCAACCTTGGCACGAAGCTCATCAACTGATTTCGAACGGACAAAACAGATATTTGAACTACATATATTTTCAACGAATTTCTTGGTATCAATATTGTTATAATGAGGTAAAATATCTTTGAGCGAACCTAAAAAACTCTGAATATTGGTCTGCAAATTTGTATATCTCTCCCTATTGCTGTACCATTTTTCATAAAACTCATTTCTTCCGCTTCGGGGAAGTATGTTTTCAACTATACTTTGAGAGTTATCCCTGTGATCGGGTATTCCACCCGGATTGAGGCCCATAAAATAGAAAATTCCCGGCTTCAATGTATCACTGGTGCTGTAGAATATTGAACCGGAAACTGTACCGTATGTCTGGCCATTATAGGGCTGGCCATTAATGGATTTTTGTTTCAGGAGCCTCCTCTTGATACCCTCAATATAGGTCTCAAGCGTTTCTTGATTTTCCATGAGTTATACTTTCACATATATTTTGGACGGTATGCATATTTTATGATACGAAATATCCGCCGCGCAAACGGTTCTCCAGCCTTGCTGCTTTTCGCCTGGTCCAAAGGCAAAACTACCGAACCTTACATCCCGTCGGGAACGCCGCAGCCGGCGCTGCGCTCGATGAGGCTCACCGCGCGGGCAATCTGGCGCCCGAGGCGGGACTCCTTGGCGAGCTCGCGTTCCACGGCGGTGATGCTGCGAAGCACCGTGGAGTGGCGCCGGTTGAAGGCGCTGCCGATGTCTTCCAGCGAGAGCTCGGTATGCTTGCGCGCGAGGTAGAACACGGTATTGCGGCCCTGCACGCATTCCTGCCGGCGCGAGCGGGAGCGCAGCTGCGCCTCGCTGAGGCCGTAGCTTTCGCAGACCAGGCGGATGATGGCCTCCATGTCGAGGCCCTGCGCCTCGCCCGCGTACTGGCCCACCACTTCCATGGCGAGGTCCACATTGAGGCCGCAGTTGAGCAGGCGAGCCTTGAAGATGAGGCTGTTCAGGCAGGATTCGAGCTGGCGCACATCGCCGTGCAGGCGCGAGGCCAGAAGGTCGCGCACCTCGTCGGGCAGGAGCACCTGGAAGCTCTTGGCCTTGTGCGTGAGGATGCGGCTGCGCATTTCCCTGTCCGGGCGCCCGATGCACGTGAGGATGCCGGAACAGAAATGCGAGACGAGCTGCGGATCCATGTCGCGAAGTTCGCGCGGCGCGAAGGATGAGGTCAGGATGACACGGGCGCCGCGGTCCTGCAGGCCCTTGATGACAGCGAGCGCCAGTTCCTGCATGGCCTTCTTGCGCTGGAGAAAATGCACATCCTCGAGGAGCAGCACATCAAGGTCGCGCAGGCGGCTCTTGAAGCCCTCCACGTCCCTGCACTTGAGCGCCTGCACAAAGCGCGAGGCGAATTCCTCCGCCGTCAGGTAGGCGATGCGCGGGCTTGGGCCGTCACCGCTGATGGCCTGCCCCGCGGACTGGGTGAGATGGGTCTTGCCGAGCCCCGAAGCCCCGGTGACGAAGAGCGTGCGCACCTGGCCGCCTCTTTGGCAAATATCCCGCGCGGCGGCGACGGCCATGCTGTTGCTCGGGCCGATGATGAAATCCTCGAAACTGTGCCGCCAGCGGGCAAGGGGGCGCTGGGCCGCGTCCACGAGCCTGGGCGCGGCTTCGGGGAGCGGCAGCTGCGCGGCCGCATCGGCCCGGGCGCTCCGGCCGAGAGCGGGCAAGACACCGGCAACGAGCTCGGCGGCGCCGGCCGGTGCGGCGGCTCCCGGGGCCTCTCCGCCATCCTGCGCCGTAACGAGCCGCACGCGCACGGCATCCGCGGCCACGCCGAGCACGGGCGCCGCGGCCTCGCGGAGCGTCTTTAAAAGATGGCGCTCCAGCCATTCGGCCATGAAGGCGCTGGGCACGGCCAGGCGCAGTTCCGTGCCGTCAATGACGGCGCGCAACGGTGCAATCCAGACCCTGAAAACGCCGGAATCCAGCATTTTCTTGAGATTTGCAGAAATATCCGCCCATGTGCCTTGCATGGACAAGCATATAGCCCCTACCGCCCCATCAGGCAAAGGGGCGCCACCCCGTGTGCCCGGGCCGGGGGGCTTTTGCTATCCCCAAAGAATTAAATAAATAACTCTTTGAAATAAAATACTCTTTTTCTAAGCCAAGGCTCTGGAAGGTGCCGGAGAAACGCTTGATGGGCAACGGTTTCCCCTTTGGCAAGCGGGATATCCACATATTTAAAAAAAAGTTTTCCACAATACTCTTTTTTGTCATCTCGACGTATCGCAATATTCCTTCGATTTTTTCTCAAAATCGCAAAACAGCATTCATGCCCATTGTGCGCTGTTCCACCGCCCCGCTCCCCACGGGTTGGCTCAAAAGGCCCAGACGCAGCAGGGGGCGGCGCCTTCCCTGGCATCGCCCCCTGCTGACGGCGCCGGCCCCGAAGCCGCGCCGGCCGGTATGCGCCCGCCTAGAAGGCGAAACGCAGGCCGAGCATGAACTCGTTGTTGTACGGGTCGCTTGCGATCTCGTACTTCTGGCCGTTATACGTGGTGCTCACTTCGTTGTAGCCGAGGCCCACGAAACGGTAGGACGCGTCCACGGCGAAGTTGTCGTTGAAGTTGTAGGAGACGCCGGCGCCCGCGTTCCAGGCGAAGTTGGTGAACCGGTCATCCACCGAGAACTTATCGCCATTGTTGGCGGTGATGTCAAAGCCCGTGTAGTTGAAGGCAAGGCCCAGGCCGGCGCCGATAAAGGGCGTGAAGGCGGTGTCGTTGTGGAAGTCCCAGAAAAGGTTGGCGAAGAGGGTGGAATTGTTCCAGGTGCCCTTGATCTTGTCCACGCGCACCCCGTTGTCGCTCCAGCTTTTTTCGCTGTTGCCGCGCAGGGCGAACTCGACCTCGAAGCGCAGCGGGATCATCTGCTGCGTCCAGAAATCGTAGCCCACGGCGAGCGCGCCGCCGAGGGTGAACTGGCTGTAATCGTCCACGCCCGAACCGGCAAGGGCGCTGGAGCGCGAAACGGTACCCGTGTCCTGGATGGACATGAGGAATTTCGGCGCCAGATACATCCCCGTTCCTTCGGCGGCAGCAAGCCCGGGCAGGGCCAGGGTGAGAACCAGCGCCGCAATGACGAGAATCCGTTTCATGACATCCTCCTCGCAAACTTCCTTGTCCGGGAAGCGGAATGTTGGACAATTTCTGGAAATTGTCAACAAAGTTTCTAAAAAACTGCCCCCACCAGCCACGGGAACGGCCCTTCCCTTCCGGGGCGTTCACATGTTCTGTCCGCTGTTTCGGCAGTTCCGGGGAAATACTTTATGCCCCCCGGCACCCCTCGGGAAGGCGCGGGCACCGGGGGGCAGACCAGGGATTTTCAGAAGGAATAGCCCACGGAGAACATGTAGATGTTGGCGACCACGTTCTTCGAGTGGGCATCGGTGATGCGGGAGGGGGAGCCGGGCCCGGCGAGCAGCCCTGCGGCGTCGGTCTGGCCATAGTCCATGGAATTGATCCACAGGTGGGCGTAGGCGAAATCAAGGGTCAGGTCATTCCATTTCACGCCGGTGCCGAGGCCCAGGGTGGTGCGCCCATAGGTGGGCATGAGGAAGTCGGCGTGCTTTTCGTTGAGCACAGGCGTTTCATAGGACACGCCGGCCCGCAGCGCCCACCAGTCGAGGGGGCGGTATTCCACGCTCGCGTTCAGGTTCACGCCGTCACGCGCCGCCTTGTCGTTGATGGAGGCGTAGCCGCTGTCCATATAGATGTTGAGCGCGTTGTAGGTGGACCAGCGCGTCCAGACGGCGCCCACCTCGAAGCTCAGTTCGTCGAGCGGCCTGTAGGCCACGCCCAAGGCAAGGGAATCGGGCAATTGCACGGTGGCGTTGGCGCCGCAATTGCGCGCCTCGGGCACGCGCCCCATGGTGGCGAACAGGTTGGGCTCGCCCTGGCGGCCGAACTCCACATCGCCGTCGATGTTCAGGGTCACCTGGCTCTTGTAGGCGAGGCCCACCGACCACTGCTCGTTGAAACGCATGTGCAACCCGAACTGGGCGCCCACGCCCCAGCCGTCGCCCTGCAACTGGAGGTCATTGTCCGGGCCCTGGCTGGGGACGGCGGCGGTGAGCTGCATGGTGGGGATCTTGTTGCCCATGTAAAAGCCGGCGTAGAGCACCTCCACTCCGGCGGAGACGGAAAACATGTCGTTGATCTTCCAGGCCACGGTGGGCACGAAGGAGATGGTCTGGAGCCCTACGTCATAGACATTGTAGCGGCCCACCCAGTCCTGCGCGTAACTGTTGCCCACGCCGAAACGCGAGAAGACCCCGAGCCCGAGCCAGAGCTCGTCATTGAGCTGGTGGCTTACGAAGCCGTGCGGGGCCATGAAGGTGGCGGGCTTGGTGGTGGTGTCGTGCTTGCGGCCGCCCAGAAGGTCGGCGTCGATGGTGCCCATGGGGGCGATGAAGGCGAGGCCGGCCATGAGCTGCGTGCCCGGGAGCTGGGTGATGCCGGCGGCATTGTAGGCTAGGGCCGATACGTCATCGGCGCGCCCCACAAGACCACCGGCGAGGGAAACGCCCCTGGCGCTCCACTCATTGAGAGCAAAGCCCTCGGCCCGCGCCACACCGCAAAGAGCCAGCAAGAGCGCACACGCACAGCACAGGCCGCGAACGAGCCTCATGATCCCTCCTTAAAAAAGATGCCACGGAAAAATCCGTAAAACCAGAAAATCGAGAACTCGGCATCACAGCATATTAACGGGATCGAGGTCAAGACCAAGGCGCAAAACGGCGGCCTTGCGACTGCGGGCAAAAAAATAGAGCTCGCGCAAGGGCGGCCACGCGGGCGCCTTGAGCAGGCAATGGAAGCGGCGCCGCCCCCGCAGCAGGCCAAGGGGGGCCGGCGCGGGGCCGAGCATGGTGACTCCGAGCCTGACGGCCTCGCCGCGCAGGGCGGACGCGAGATCCGAGAGGGCCGGGGCACCGGCCGCCTCATCGGCCGCAAAGGAGATCCTGAGCAGCCCGAGGCGCACAAAGGGCGGATAGCCGCGCTTCTTGCGCAAGGCGAGCTCGGCCTCATAAAACCCCTCATAATCGGCGCTGCGTACGAACTGCCAGCAATAATGGTCCGTGGCGCGCGTCTGGATGAGCACGCGGCCCGGCCGCTCCCCGCGGCCCGCGCGCCCGGCGGACTGGACGAGCAACTGGAAGGTGCGCTCGGCCGCGCGGTAATCGGGCAGGTTGAGGCCGAGGTCGCCGTCGGCCACGATGGCGAGTGTCACCCGCGGAAAATGGTGCCCCTTGGAAAGCATTTGCGTGCCCACGAGGATGGGCGACTCGCGCCGGGCGAAAGCCTCCAGTATCTCTTCCATGCGGCCCGGGCGCCGGGTGCTGTCGCGGTCGAGCCGGAGGACGGCCTGCCCCGCAAGGACGGAAAGCCGCTCCGCAAGGCGCTCGGTGCCCTCTCCCAGCGGCAGGAACTCCATGCCCCGGCAATGGTCGCAGGGCGAGGGGAAGGGCCGCGAATAGCCGCAATAGTGGCAGACAAGACGCTCCAGCCCCTTGTGGTAGGTGAGGCCGATGTCGCAGTGCGGGCAGCGTTGCGTCCTCCCGCAGGAGAGGCAATACATGAGTGGCGCATAGCCTCGCCGGTTGAGGAGGACGACGGCCTGTTCGCCCCGGGCCAGCGTCTCGCGCAGGGCGTCCTCGCACTGTGGCGCGAGAATGCCCCCGGCTGCCGTCTCCCCCTCGGCGGCCGCGCCGTCCCGCGCCGCAGGAAAGAGGCGGGGGTTCGCGCTGATGTCCACGAGCTCCACGGGCGGCAGCGGGCGCCCCCCCACGCGCCTTGGCAGCCGCAGGAGCGGGAGGCGCCCCTCGCTGGCCGCATGGAAGGTCTTGAGGTCGGGCGTGGCCGAGCCCAGGACAAGCAGGCCGCGCTCGCGCCGCATGCGCGCCCACCCCACTTCCCGCGCCTGGTAGGCAAGGCCGTCCTCCTGCTTGAAGGAGGCGTCATGCTCCTCGTCGAGGATGATGCAGCCGAGCGACGGGATGGGCAAAAAGAGCGCCGAGCGCGTGCCCACCACGAGGCAGGGGCGCCGGCTCTCCGCCAGCGCCCGAAACGTGGCCTCGCGCCGCCCTGGCGACTGGTAGCCGTGATAGAGGATGAGCGGCGCGCCCGGGAGGGCCCGGGCCGCATCCCGGCGCAGCTTGAGCGCCAGGGCCACTTCGGGCGCGAGCAAGAGGACGCTGCGCCCCCGGGCGAGGACGCGTTCCGCGAGCTCCAGATACACTGCTGTCTTGCCGCTCCCGGTGACGCCGTAGAGCAGGCGGTTTTGCGGGCTTTCCGCCTCCAGCGCGGCGGTAAGGGCCGCAAGCGCGGCGGCCTGGTCCGCATTGAGGGTGACGCGTTCCGGCGCAGGCGCAAGGAGGGCCGCGCCCGGCTCTTCCTCTTCCGCGCCATCATGCACGAGCGCCACATGGCCGGCCCGTACCAGGGCGGCCAGCGCCAGGGCGGCGTCTTTCACTTCGCGCAGCAGCCGTCGCCGGCTCACGGGCCCCTGCGCATGCAGAAATTCCAGTACCGCGACCTGCCGGGTGGCCGCGGGCCGCACGGGCCAGGGAGGCTCCACGCGCAAGTGGCAAAATTCCTCGCTGGCGGCATCCGCGCTCCTGGGCAAAAGGCGCGCGGCGCCCGAACTGAGCTCCCGCGCAAGCTCCGCGCACGTGGCCGCGTCCGAATGCCTGAGGTCGCGCAAAGTCAGCGTTTCGGCACGGGCAACGAGGCGGCGCAGCCGCACCGCGGTGCTGCGCAGCCCCTGCGGGAGCACATGGCCGGCCACATGGCCCGGCTCCACCCCATGCCGCAACGCGAGATCCAGCAGGAGGCCAAGGAGGGCGGGCGCGAGCAGGGGCTCGGTTTCCAGCGGCCAGAAGACCTCCTTGCAGACCACGCCCTCGGGCACGTCGGCGCTTGCCGTCACTTCGAGCACGATGCCGGCGCGCAGGGCGCCACCCTCCCCCCGGCCGAGGGGCACAGCCACACGGAGGCCCGGGCGCCAGAGATCCGGGGCGAAAATGGATGGCAGGCTATAGGTCAGCGTGGCGTAGGGGGGACTCAGCAGGGCGACGCGGGCGTAGGGCATGCAAGGAAAATGCAGACAAAGGTGGCGCGGAGAGCGCCGCCTGCCAAGAGGCAAGCGACGCCTCACACGAAACATGAACGAAAAAAGGCGCCGCGCGAGGCTCAGGCGCCCCCGCGCGGGTGGATTTTGGCTGAAAGGTCGCCGCCCTACTGGAACTGGACGAAATTCTTCAACAGGCCCAGCAGCTCGTAGCGCAGTTCCTCGTCCTGTAGGGCGAAGTAAATATTGGCGGTGAGGTATTCCGCCCAGTCGCCCGCGTCAAAGCGCATGCCCGACATGCGCACGGCCATCATGCCGCGGTCCTTGGCGAGGGCCTGAAGGGCGTCCGTGAGCTGGATCTCCCCACCCTGGCCCGGCTTCACCTTTTCGAGATAGTCGAAAATATCGGGCGTGAGCACATAACGGCCCACGATGGCGAGCCTCGAGGGCGCGTCCTCGCGCTTGGGCTTTTCCACCATGTCGCGCACGCGATAGACGCCGGGCGCCACTTCCTCGCCGTCGATGATGCCGTACTTGTGGACCTTCTCCCACGGCACTTCCATGACGCCGACAACGGGCATCTTTTCGGCCATGGCGACCTCGATGAGCTGGCCTATGCCGGGCACGCCGCCGAACATGAGGTCATCGCCCACCATGATGGCGAAGGGGTCGCCGCGCACGAGCTCGCGCGCGCACATGATGGCATGGCCGAGGCCGAGCTGCTTCTTCTGGCGCACGGACATGATGTTGACCATTTCGGCCACTTCGCGCACCGCCTGGAGCTTGTCCAGCTTGCCGGCGCGCTCGAGCACGCCCTCGAGCTGGAGGTTGTAGTCGAAGTGGTCCTCGATGACGCTCTTGTCACGGTTGGTGACGAAGATGACGTCACGGATATGGGCGCGGATGGCCTCCTCCACCACATACTGGATGACGGGCTTGTTGTAGATGGGGAGCATTTCCTTGGGGATGTTCTTGGTTGCCGGGAGCGAACGGGTGCCCCAACCGGCCACGGGAATGATCACCTTGCGAATCTCTTTCATGGCTGTCTCCCTCTCTCTGAAATGACGAAACACCGGCCGCAACATGGAGCGCGCGGCGCCCGGCCACACTGCCGGAGACCGTGCCGCGCCCCGAAAAAGCAGAGAGCGAAATGCGCCTGCGCTATGCAGGCCCGGTGCGGCACATCCTGTGGCTATCTTCGGCCAAAAAAGCGCCGAGGGCAAGAGAAAAAAAGCGCATTCCGCACGCTTTGGCATAGCGGCCGCCCAGACTTTCGCAAGCCTCCTCCTGCCCGGGAACCGCGCTTGACAGGCTCCCCCATGCCCGGGATACTCGCAGGCCGGCACGAGCCCTGCACGGCGCCTCGTGGCCGGGGCGCGCCTATCTTCAGTCCCGCGCCGGGGAAACAGCCCTTCAATCCGAGGTATCTATGTCCGACCTGCGTTCAACCTATACCGACAGGCTCCGCTTTTATGGCGACACCACCCCGCGCGAGCTGGCCGACCGTTTCGGCACGCCGCTCTATGTCTACAGCGAGCGCATCCTGCGCGAACGCTGCCGCGACCTCATGGGCCTTTCTGCCAGGGACGGCTTTGGCGTCAACTATTCGGTCAAGGCCAACGCCAATCCTTCCCTGCTGCGCATCATTCACGAGGAGGGCCTGGTGGCTGACGCCATGAGCCCGGGCGAGCTCGTCATGGACGCGCTCGGTGGTTTTGCCCCGGAGGAGATCCTCTACATCTCCAACAACAATACCCCCGAAGAGATGCTCACGGCCCTTGCGCACGGCGTGCTCATCAGCGTGGATTCGCTCTCGCAGCTCGACATGCTCGGCGGCCTCAATCGCGGCGGCCGCGTCATGGCCCGTTTCAACCCCGGCATCGGCGCGGGCCACCACGCCAAGGTCATCACGGCGGGCAAGGCCACCAAGTTCGGCATTTCGCCGGACAAAATGGACGAGGTCTTCGCCCTGTTGCGCAAGCATGAGCTCACCCTCGCCGGCATCAACCAGCACATCGGCTCGCTCTTCATGGAGCCCACGGGGTATCTCGAGGCCGCGAAGGTGCTGCTCGAGCTCGCCGGAAACCTGCCGCCCGACATACTGAAATCGCTGGAGACCATCGACTTCGGGGGCGGTTTCGGCATCCCCTACCATAAATATGACGACGAGCCCCGGCTCGACCTCGCGGCCCTGGGCCAGGGCCTGCACGCCCTCATCAGCGAATGGGCCGCGGCCACAGGCTACGCGGGCCGCTTTTTGGTGGAGCCGGGCCGCTATGTGGTGGCCGAATGCGGCATCCTGCTCGGGCGCGTCACCGCCACCAAGGAAAACGCGGGCACGCGCTATGTGGGCACGGACATCGGCTTCAATGTGCTCATGCGGCCGGTGATGTACGATTCCTTCCACGATCTCGAAGCCTATCGCGGCGACGGGAAGGACGGCGGCGACGACATCCTGCAGACAGTGGTCGGCAATATCTGCGAAAGCGGCGACATCCTCGCAAAAGACCGGCTGCTGCCGCGCTTGCGTGAAGGCGATGTGCTCGGCGTGCTGGACGCCGGCGCCTATGGCTTCAGCATGGCCTCCAACTATAACCAGCGTTACCTGCCGGCCGAGGTGCTTATCCAGGCCGACGGCACGCCGCGCCTCATCCGCCGCAGGGAGACGGCCCACGACCTGACCCGCCGCCTCGAGGGCCTTGGCGGGGACTAGCCCGCACAGCAAGGGCGCCACAGGCCCGAACAAGAACTGCACCCCGCCGGTGCACTGGCCTTGAAAGAGGCGCATGCCCCGGCGGGGAAACACCATCAATGCCAGAAGGCCAGCCTCCCGGAGCGGGCGCCGCTTCGGAAGCTGGCCATGACAAAGCCACAGGAGCGCCGCTCCGCATGCCCAAGCCCGAACTCGGAACCTCGCCCCGCGCCATCTGGAGCCTGACATGGCCCCAGCTGCTCATGATGTACATCGTGTTCTTCATGGGCCTCACGAGCGTGTGGGTGGGGGGGCAGATCAGCGCCAATGTCCAGGCCGCCCTCGGCATGGTGACGCAGTGCTCCCTCTTCCTCATGGTGGTCATCATGGCGCTCTCGAGCGGCGCCACGGCGGCCATCAGCCAGTCCCTCGGGGCCTTCCGGGTGCGCCGCGCGGAGCGCTACGTGGCGACGACCGTCCTCGGCAGCCTGGGGCTCGGGCTGATCATGGCTCTCGTCGGCTGGGGGTACGGCGACGGGATACTCCGGCTCATCATGGTGCCCGAAGCCATCCGGCCGCTGGCAGCCGAGCTCTGGCAGGTCTTCATGCTCACGCTGCCCGCGCAATATGTGTATTCCGCCACCGGCGTCATCTTTCGCGCGACGCGGCTGGTGCTCCCGCCGCTCTGGGTGGCGGCGCTCGTGTGCG
Source organism: Desulfovibrio sp. ZJ746 (assembly GCF_011039155.1). Lineage (NCBI taxonomy): Bacteria > Pseudomonadati > Thermodesulfobacteriota > Desulfovibrionia > Desulfovibrionales > Desulfovibrionaceae > Desulfovibrio > Desulfovibrio sp. ZJ746. The sequence continues at coordinate 797,055 of NZ_JAAKEK010000001.1, forward strand.
CGGCCAATCTTGCGTGCTGCCTGGGTTTCGGCCTCGGCTGGTTCGGCCTGCCCGACTGCGGCTACATGGGCCTCGCATGGAGCAATTTCGGCGCCCAGTGCCTCGGCGCGGCCTGCAATACCCTGTTGCTCGTGCGCTCCGGCTATTTGCGGCGCCGCGCCATCCCCTCGTTGCGCTGGCTTCGGATGGGCCTCCCCTATCTGGTGCGCGTGGCACTCCCCGCGGCGGCGGCGCAGATCGTCTGGCAGTCGGGCTATCTCACCCTCTTTGTGCTCGTGGCGTCGCTCCCCGTGGACAGTGTCCACGCGCTGGCGGGACTCACCGCGGGCCTCCGGGCCGAGGCCCTGCTCTTCCTGCCCGGCATGGCCTTCAACATGACCGTCGCCGTCCTCGTGGGCAACAGCCTGGGCGAGGGGCGGCCGGCCCAGGCGAAGCGCGTGGCGCTCGCACTCGTGGGGCTCGCCGCAGCCGCCATGAGCGTGGTCGCCATCATCATCTGGCCCTTCAGGGCGGACATCGCCGCCCTGCTTTCGCAGGAGGCGGCCACCCGGGCGCAGATCGTGAGCTACCTTTCCTATAACCTCGTCTCCACGCCCTTTTCCATCGCAAGCACCGTCATGGGCGGCATCATGGTGGGCGCGGGCGCCACGCAGTACAACCTGATGGTCTATGGGGGCACTTTCTGGATCGTGCGCCTCCCGCTCGGCTGGCTGCTGGGCCACCGGCTCTGGGGCACCGCATCGGGCGTGTTCGCCGCCATGCTCGTTTCGCAATGCCTGCAAGCCCTGATCATGCTCTATGTTGTCCTTCGCTGCGACTGGGCCCGCTTCGCCATGAACCGGCAGCGCCGCCCCCGCTGAACCCTGTTTCCGCCGCGACCAAAGGAGATCGACTATGGACGCGCACTTCATGCCCGTGAGCCTCAAGGAAAGCCCCGCCTACTACGCCCTTTGGGAGGCGACTCCGCGCCGTTCGCTGGACTATACGCTGGCGAACCTCTGGGGCTGGCAGGAATATTACGGCCTTGAATGGTATTTTGACGGGCGCCTGTGCTGGATACGGCAGACGAGGCCGGAAGTGCGTCCCTGGGCGCCCATCGGCGACTGGAACGCCGTGGACTGGGGCGCCGTGCTCCCCTGCGTGGCGGGCAAGGCCGGGCGCGACTTCATCCGCGTGCCTGAGGAGCTTGTCCATCTCTGGCAAAAGGCGTGCCCGCAGCTTTTGGAGGTCCGCGAGGAGCGCGGCCAGTGGGAATATCTCTACAAGCAGGAAGAGCTTGCGACGCTCGCCGGCAATCGCTTTCACAAAAAGCGCAATCATTACAACAGTTACGTCAAGGCCTATGGCGAGCCGGATTACCGCGGCGTCACCGATGCCATGGTGGAAGACGTGCTCGGCGTGCAGGACGACTGGTGCCAGTGGCACGAATGCGAGGGCTCGCCCTCGCTGCTCGCCGAAAACGAGGCCATCAACCGCGTGCTCACCCATTGGGACGCCTTCCGGGGGCTCACCGGGGGCTCGCTCTATGTGGACGGCCGCATGATCGCCTTCAGCGTGGGCGAAAAGCTGGACAGCGAGACCCTTGGCGTCCACTTCGAGAAGGGGCTCAACGGCTACAAGGGCGTCTACCAGGCCATGAACTGCGAATTCGCGCGCCACGCGGGCGCGGGCCTGAAATGGATAAACCGCGCGCAGGACCTGGACGAGGAGGGCCTCCGGCAGGCCAAGATGACCTACCTACCCGCGGACTTCTTGCGCAAGTCCACGGTGCATGTGCGGCCTGCGTAAGCGGTCGTCCGTGAATGGGCTCTGGCCTCGAGGCAGGGAGAGGGCTGTACCCTTCGGGGAACGCCGAAAGTATCCGCCAAAAACCGTCCTTTTCCCCTGCCCCGGACGGCGGGCCAGCCGCGTCAGCGGTATTCCCGTCCTGACCAGAGCACGCGCCCGATGACGCGGAACTGGTCTGCGCCGTCGCCGCGCAAGTCGAGGCTCAGGGGCGGGTAGGCCGGGTTGGCGCTGTGCAGGACAACCTTGCCGGGCAGCTTGTCCACCCGCTTGATATAGATGGCGTCCTCAAAGCCCACGGCATAGAGCCGGCCCGGGGTGATGTCCGTCTGGCCCTGGTCGAGCAGGACCACATCGTTGTCAAAAATTTCCGGCACCATGCTGTCGCCCGAAACGCGCATGAGCACCATGCGCCTCGGATTGCCCTTGCGGCGCAGAAAATCGCTGCGGAAGGCATAACCGCCCTCTTGGGCGCCGCTGACCTCAAGGCTGCCCGTGCCCGCGGAAAGCCGCGCCTCGGCGAGGGGGATGGTGACAAGGTCGGTCTCGCAGTCGGCAGGGGCGGCGGGCAGTTCCCCATCGCCGGCTTCTGGCAGCCGCTCCGGCCCGCGCCCGAAAAAAAGCCAATGGGCATTGACGCCCGTCTGCGCCGCGCAGGACTGGATCCAGGCCGGGGGCACCTCACGGCGCTTGCGCGCACCGTTGACGGACTGCGGCGTGATGCCCAGGGTGCGGGCAAGCTCGGCATCGGTGGTCACGTCAAGCGCGCGCATGAGGCGGGTGAGGCATTGGGCGGCTTCATCACCGGTGCGGGGGGAGGCGGGCAGCGGTACCATGGCATCCTCACAAGGTGAGCCCCTCGGGGCGTGTGCGGAACAGGCAGGCAAAGGCATTTCGGAACCCGAAGACAACCTAGCACGAAGAAAAATACATCACAAGTTGTTTTTCAGTCTCACACTGATTTTTTTCGTCTTTTATTGTCCGCTTCTTCTCTTCATTAAAGGTTATGTTGTACTGAGCGGTTGTCGGATCTTCCTTAGACCCGTCTGGAGCGCAGCGGAAGACGGGTGCTAGTGCCGGAAGAATCCTAAAAAATAAGATTTTTTGGGGCGGGCAAGGAAGATAAAAATTTCCGAAGGGAGTGTAGTCAAGTACTCGACCGAGGAAATTTTTCTCTGACGCAGCCAGCACCAAAAAGGCTGTTTTTGACGGATAATTTCGGCATTACAGATGCAGCACGGGCGCAACACCAACCCAAAAGCATAACAAAGCCTCATTAAATCACAGATTGAAAAGGGGCTCCCTTGCGGGAAGCCCCTTTAAATACCGCGAATGTAAACAGCAGCGAAAAGCCTAGGCGTCGCCGGCGGCCTCGCCGCCCTTCCCCCCTTGCATGAGGGGCTGGCCCGGGCCTGCCTTGAATACCCGCTGGAGCACATAGACCCCGGCCATGAGCCCGAAGCCGATGAGGTCGGTCTTGAGGCCGGGGGTGATGAGCGTGATGGCCGCGGCCACGAGGATGAGGCGCTCCCAGAAAAAGAGGTTCCTCAGCCAGTAGCCCACGCTCGCGAAGGACAGCGCGGCGATGCCCACGGCCGCCGTGCAGACAATGAAGACGATCTCCCATGTATCGGCGCCGATCATCAGGAGGGCCGGGTTGTAGCAGAAGATATAGGGGATGAGGAAGCCCGCGAAGGCGAGCTTCACCGCCATGAAGCCCGTGGCGTTGGGCTCGGCCCGGGCAATGCCCGCGGCCGCGTAGGCGGCGAGCGCCACCGGGGGGGTGAGGTCGGCAAGGATGCCGAAATACATGATGAAGAGATGCGCGGCGAGCTGGGGGACGCCGAAGCTCTGGATGGCCGGTGCGGCGATGGTGGCGAGCACGATGTACTTGGCCGTGGTGGGGAGGCCCATGCCCAGGATGATGGACGAGAACATGGTCAGCACCAGGGTGAGCGCGAAGCTCCCCGCCGAGAGCGCGAGGATGGCGTTGGCGAGCTTGAGGCCCACGCCGGTGAGCGTGACCACGCCGATGACAAAGCCCGTGCACGCGCAGGCGGCGGAAACGCCGAGCGCGAGGCGGCCGCCGTTCTCCATGGCCATGAGCACGTCTTTCAGGGCCAGCTTGTTGCACTGGGCGAGGCTGCTTCGCACGGTCATGCCACTGGGGCCAGCTCCGGCCCATGCCTTCCAGTTATTGGCGACCAGGGAGATGACCACGGTCGTCACGATGCAGTAATAGGCCGACTTGAGCGGCGTGTAGCCCTGCATGAGCAGGTAGACGAGCACGATGATGGGAATGAGCAGGTAGCCGCCGTGCCTGAGCACATGCCACGGCTTGGGGAGGCGGTCCTTGGGGATGCCCTTGAGGCCGAGGCGCTTGGCCTCCATATGCACCATGAAGCCCACGGCGAGATAATAGAGCAGCGCCGGGATGAGCGCCGCCTTGGCGATCTCCACATAGCCCACGCCCAAAAACTGCGCCATGATGAAGGCGGCGGCGCCCATGATGGGCGGCATGATCTGGCCGCCGGTGGAGGACGCCGCCTCCACGGCGCCGGCGAAGGCGCCGCGATAGCCCACGCTCTTCATGAGCGGGATGGTGAAGGTGCCGGTGGAGACGGTATTGGCCACCGACGACCCGGAGATGGTACCGAAAAAGCCGCTGGCGAGCACGGCCACCTTGGCCGGGCCGCCCACGAACCTGCCCGCCGCGCCGAGCGCGAGGTCGATGAAAAACTTGCCGAGGCCCGTGCTGTGCAAAAAGGCGCCAAAGAGGATGAAGAGGAACACGAAGGACGCGGCCACGCCGAGCGGCATGCCGAACAGGCCCTCGGTGGTCAGGTACATGTGGCCCACGATGCGCTTGAGCGAAAAGCCGGGATGCCCGAGCATGCCGGGAATGAGGTTCCCGAACTTGGCGTAGAGCAAAAAGACGATGGCCACGATGGTGATGGGCAGGCCCACGATGCGCCGCGTCGCCTCCAGCACCAGCAGGATGGACGCGCAGCCGAAGATGAAGTCAAGCTCGGTGGGCGGCCCGGCGTCCAGCACGATGGTGTCATAGTTCCAGATGATGTAGCCGCACACAGCTGCGCCGGCAGCGGCCAACAGCACGTCGTACCAGTTGAGCCTGTGCTTGTTGCCGTCGGCCTTGGCCGGATAGAGCAGGTAGATGAGCACGAGCACAAAGCCGAGATGGATGGAGCGCTGGATCTGCGGCGGGTAGAGGCCAGTTGCCGCCGTGAAGAGCTGGAAGCCGGAAAAAACGATGCAGACGCAACTGATGAAAATCTTGAGCCAGCCGCGGAAGGTGCGGAAGGTCGCCTCCTTGTCGTACTTGGCGACGATTTCCGAAACGTCCAGTGTGTCCTGTATTTTTTCGGCGGCGTCGGAGTCCAGCCGGCTCCCCTCCTCGAGGGCGAATCCGCCGGAACCTTCCTGCCCGATGACCTGCATCCGCTCTTTGTGACTCATGGCTGCCTCTGCAATGGCTCATGGGGCCTTGCCCCGGCACCGCATCCCTGCGGGGCATAGATAAAGGTAAGGGCGCTTCCGGCCGGGGCGAGCTTGGTGAAGGGGACTTCCCCACCGCCGGCGCTTTCGGGCAACAGCAGGGCATGCCCGGCCACGCGCCCCACGCGCACGTCAAAGGTCTTGAGGGGCCGCGCGTAGCCGCTCATGACGATGCGGCCATTGCCGGCGCTCATCGCCTGACCCGGCTCGGGCGCCGAGGGAAGCCCGGCGCCGAAATCCTGGTACACCGTCTTGTCCAGATTGATGACGCCGTCCCGGATGATGAAATGGTCTTCCACCGGGGTCAGCGCCACGGAGTGGGTGTAGCGGATGGCAAAGCCCTCCCCCTCCCCGAGCGGCCACGCCCCGGCGAGCGCGCCCCCGGCATCGCGGACGCAAAGCTCGCCCCCGGCGCCTGCCCCGGCGAAGGCCACGGGCGCCCCCAGCAGCGCAAGGCAGAGGCCGAGCGCGGCGAAAAGGCGCGCGCCGCGTGCGCGGCGCTGCGAAAAACCGCGCCGGGCGGGAACAGAGCCCGCCCGGCCGTCGCAATGCTGCATGGGTTCAAGAGAACGCTTCAAGGCTTACTTCAGGATGCCCTTTTCCTTGAGGTACTTTTCCGCACCCGGATGGAAGGGGATGGTCACGCCGTCGGCAGCCTTTTCGAGCAGGATCTCCGAGCCCTTGTTGTGCCCCTTGGCCACGTCGCCAAGATTCTCGAACAGGGTCTTGGTGAGGTTGTAGGCCACGTCATCGGGCATGTCCTTGTTGGCCACGAGTATGGCCTGGACGGAGAGGGTCGGCACCTCGTTTTCCTGGCCCTTGTAGGTCTTGGCCGGGATGGCGTCCTTCACGAGATAGGGGAACTTGGCGATGACCTCGTCCGCCTTGGCGCCTTCAAGCGGCACGAAGACGACATCCTGGGTGGTGGTGATGTCCTGGATGGCGGGGCTCGGCGTGCCGATGGAGAAGACGAAGCCGTCCACCTGGCGGTCCTTGAACTGGTCGGCCGTCTCGCCATAGGGCAGGAAGATGGGCTCCACGTTCTTGTAGTCCAGCCCGTAGAAGTCGAAGATCTGGCGGCAGTTCACCTCGTTGCCGCTGCCGCGGGCGCCCACGGAGATCTTCTTGCCCTTGAAGTCCTCAAGGTTCTTCACGCCGCTGTCCTTGCTGGCGACGACGTGGATGTATTCGGGGTAGAGGCGGGCGATGGCGCGCACGTCGCCGAGCTTGCCCTTGAAGGGGGCATTGCCGTTGAAGGCGGCGTCGGCCACGTCGTTCTGGACGATGGCGAAATCCACGTCGCCGGCTTCCACAAGGCGCATGTTCTCGCCGGAGGCGCCCGTGGCCTGGGCAGTGACGGAAAGCGCGCCGTCACTCTTGTTGCTCAGCACCTGGCCGATGGCGCCGCCCAGGGGATAATACACGCCGGACGTGCCGCCCGTGGCCAGGGTGAGCCGCTTGCCGTCCGCGGCGGACGCCGCGCCCGCGGCAAGGATGAGGGCACCAGCGAGAAGAAGGCCCAAGATTTTTTTCATCAGCGCTGCTCCTTAAAAAATGATTTTCCCCGCCGGGTGCGCGCAGGCCGGCCGCGCGCAGGAGGAACATATATGGGAAGCCGCCCTTATAGCGCAGAATGCCGCCGTTGGCAAATGGCTCTCGCGCCCCGGCACAGGGGCAAAACCCTTGAAGGGGCGCCCCTCCTGCTGCTACACTCGGACAGCACCTTTTGACATATTTTCTGGAACTGCCATGCGCGCCGCACTTCTTCCCGATCCGCACAAAGGCCCCGGCTACTCCATCATCGAGCTCCACGGGGCGCCCCCTCTGGAATCCCCGGTCTTCCTCCTCAGGCGCGCGTCCGACGGCGCGTGGCTTTCCGGCTCCGGCTGGGGAATGGAAGAGACCTCGCTCACGCCCGACGGCTGGGACAGCGGGGAGGGCGTCCAGCGCCTCATGCTCGGCCCCGGCCTCGTGGACGATCTCGACCCGGGCGACGACTACACCCTCACCATCCCGGGCGCCGGCTCGTGCGCGCTCATGCTGGAAGGGCTCGACCAGTCGCACATCATCGGCGGCGAGCCCGTGGGCTTGACGCCGCCGCCCGTGCCCGGATTCATGCCGACTGGGCCCGCCAGCCCCGCGCCTGACCCGGAAAACGCCATCGACGAAGGCGTGGAGCCCACGCCCGAAGTTCTCGGCGGCGATGATGGTGGCCTGCCCTCCGGTGTGGCGGCCGCTCCTGAAAGCGAGGCTGCGCCGCCGCGCAAGAAGCGCCTTGGGTGCGCGCTCATGGGGGTCCTCCTGCTCGTGGGCTGGCTCGGGGCCGGCGTGGCCCTCTGGCACGGCGCCATGCGCACGCCCGCGGCCTCGCCGACGCCCACGGCCGCCGCCGAAGCGGGCGAGGCGGCGGATGAACCGTCCTTTTCCCTCTTTCCGCGCACCGACCCGGACGGCGAGCCCACCTATGAGGAAGAGGAAAAGCCCAGGTCTTGAAAAAAAATGCCAGGTGCGAAATACTTGGCTCACACATGGAGAAACCGGCGGGGCGCACCCGGCCGAGGCACAAGGGAGCGGGGCATGACGGCAGAAGGCACGCAGGGAACGAAGCGGATGCGCATCGGCTGGATCGGCACCGGCGTCATGGGGCATTCCATGGCCGGCCATCTGCTGGACGCGGGCTGGCCGCTCATCGTCTATACCCGCAGCAAGGGCAAGGCCGAGCCGCTCATCGCGCGCGGCGCCGCCTGGGCCGACAGCCCGGCGGCCGTGGCGGCAGCTTCTGATGCGGTCTTTTCCATCGTGGGTTATCCCTCCGATGTGGAAGCCGTCATGCTCGGGCCAGACGGCGCCCTCGGCGGGCTCGCAGCGGGGGGCATCCTGTGCGACATGACCACCTCGAGCCCGGAGCTCGCCCGGCGCATCGCCGCCGAGGCAGCGGCAAAGGGCTGCACCAGCCTCGACGCGCCGGTGACTGGCGGCGACGTGGGCGCGCGCGAGGCCACGCTGTCCATCTTCGTGGGCGGCGACGCCGCCGCGCTTGCGAAGCTGCGCCCCTGCTTCGAGGCCATGGGCAAGCGGATCATGCACTGCGGCGCCCCGGGCACGGGCCAGCAGGCCAAGCTCGCCAACCAGATCGCCGTGGCCGGCGTCATGTTCAGCGTGTGTGAGTCCATGCTTTTCGCGCAGGAGGCCGGGCTCGACGTGGCCGAGTGGCTTGAGCTCGTGGTGCCCGGCGCCGGCGGCAGCACCGCCATGAACACCCTGGGCCGGCGCCTGCTCAAGCGCGACTATGCGCCCGGTTTCTTCATCGACCATTTCATCAAGGATCTCGGCCTCTGCCTCGAGGAGTGCCGCCGCATGAAGCTGGTGCTTCCCGGCGCCACCCTGGCCGAGGAATTTTACCGGATGATGCAGGCCAGGGGCCATGGACAGGACGGCACCCAGGCCCTCATCCGCTGCCTGGCCGACCTCTCCGGCAAGGAGTGGCGCGGGCAGCCCTGAACGCTGCGCCCGGACGCGCATTGTGCGCGGCTTGCGACGCGCGGCATGACCGCCGTGTGCGGGAGAACTCGCCATGTCGTACACGCCGCCCCAAAATCCTCTGGAAGATCCGGCGCTTGCGCCCTACCATGACTTTCTTGTCCGGCGCAGCCGCGATTTCACCGCGGAAATGGAGCGCATCACCGCGACGTACGGTTCGTTGCGCGCCTATGCCGACCTCTACAAGACCTTCGGGCTGCGCCTCGTCCACGACGCCGACGGCGGAAGCCATTGGCGCTGGCGGGAATACATGCCCCACGCCGAGGAGGTGTGGCTGACCACGAGCCGCCTCAACTTCCAGCGGCGCGCGAGCAACCGCTTCCAGCGCAAGGAGGGCGGCGTCTTCGAGCTTACCTTGCCCCGCGACGCGCTGGAACACGGCGAATATGTGGAATTGCGCGTCCAGCCGAAGGGGAGCATGGCGGCCGGCCTTGGCAAGACGCCGCCGCCACTCCGGCGCGTGCCCGCCTTCGCCGACTGGGTGGAGCAGGACAAGGCGGTGCCCGAGCAGTGGTGCGCGCGCGTCTGGTGCCCGGCCGAGCCCTACCAGTTCAGGCACCGCCGCCCGGGGCCGCTCGTCTTTCCGCGCATCTATGAGGCGCATGTGGGCATGGCGCAATCCTCCCTTGACCACAAGGGCGACAGCGTGGGCACCTATGACTACTTCATCAGCTCCGTCCTGCCGCGTATCAAGGCGGACGGCTATACCGCCGTGCAGCTCATGGGCATCCTCGAGCATCCGCTCTACCGCTCCTTCGGCTACCAGGTGAGCAGCTATTTCGCGCCGAGCTCCCGCTACGGCACGCCCGACGGCTTCAAGGCCCTGGTGGACGCGGCCCACGGCCTCGGGCTCGCCGTCATCCTCGACATCACCCACAGCCACGCGGCCTCCAATACCGAGCAGGGCCTCGCCGCCTATGACGGCAGCCACTACTTCTTCAGCAGCAAGGTCAACCAGTGGGGCACGCCCTCCTTTGACTACAGCCAGGAGATGACCCGGCGCTTCCTGCTCTCCAATTGCCGCTACTGGCTGGAAGAATACCGGCTCGACGGCTTCCGCTTCGACGCCGTGGGCAACATGCTCTATATCGACCACGGGCGCGACGACGACTTCTCCCATGTGGGGCGCTGCTTCTTCGGCAAGGACGGAGAGCCGCGCGAGGACGCCGCGGGCGAGCTGTATCTCTGCCTCGCCAACGCCCTCGTGCATGAGGAGGTGCCCCACGGCGTGACCATCGCCGAGGAGTTCTCCGGCATGCCGGGGCTCACCTGCCCGCCCTCGGAGGGCGGCCTGGGCTTTGATTACCGCTTTGCCATGGGCATCCCCGACTATTGGGCCAAGGCCGTGGAAAACCCGCGGGACATGGGCAGCCTCTGGTACGAGATGACCAATCACCGCCCCTATGACCGCACCATCAGCTATGTGGAGTGCCACGACCAGTGCATCAACGGCGACGACGCCATGATCTGGCGCCTGCTCGGCGACGCCATGTACACCGGCATGGGCAAGGACTCGGAAAGCTGGAACATCTCGCGCGGGCTGGCTTTTTACCGCCTCATGCGGCTCATCACGCTGGCAACGGCCGACGCGGGCTATCTCAACTTCATGGGCAACGAGTTCGGCCACCCGGAGTGGCTGGACGCTGACGAGCACGCCCACCGCCAGTGGCACCTCGCCGACCAGCCGGACCTCAAGTATTCGGGCCTCGCCGCCTGGGACAAGGCCCAGCTCGTGGGCCTTGTGGGCGAGCACCTGAAGGATTTTTGCAAGCCTCCCCTCTTCCGCTACATCCATGAGGAGGACAGGCTGCTGGCCTTCGAGCGCGGGCGCCTGCTCTTCGCCTTCAACTTCAGCGAGACCAGCGCCCGCGAGGGGCTGCTCTTTGCGGTCACGCCGGGCAAGTATGTGGAATTGCTGTCGTCCGACGAGCCGCGCTTCGGCGGCCACGGCAACCTTGATATAACGAAGCCGCCGCTGGAGCACTTCACGCGGCCTCTTGCGGACCGGCCCGAGCAGGATATCGAGCTCTACCTGCCGCCCATGGTGGCACTGGTGCTCCACAGGGAGGACTGATGGCCACGGGCGAAACTGGCTCAGCAGCGGCCCCGGAGAAAGAGCCCGCGCCCCCGCAGACAACCGCGGCAGCGCCTGCCGAGCGCGTGGATGTGGCCGTCAACATCTTCGCCAAGCCCTACCAGACGGCGCTCTCCGTGCTGTCGCTCCTGAAGCAGAGCGGCCCGCATGTGGGGACTCTCTGGTTGCAATACGAGCCCATGGGCTCGCGCTACGACAGCGTGAGCCCCTATATGGTCGCAAGATACCTGCAAGAGGAGCTCCAGTGGCCCTGCCGCGTGTTCCAGCCGGGCTTCTGGCTGGCGCGCGAGCCCGTGGATGAAACCCGGCTCGGGGATGCGGCCTACCGCATGGGCATCCGCTACCAGCATGCCTTTGAGCACAGCAAGAGCCCAAAGCTGCTGCTCATGCATAATGATGTCTTTGTTTTCAAGGATGCGCTGGGCGACATGCTGGCGGCCATGGGGAATGCCTTCGCCATCGGAAGCATTGGCCAATGCTGGAACTGCCCGGCCCATAAAGAGCCGGTGGTGAAAGACGTTCTGGGCTGCGCGCCCTGCGGGCCGGATACCTATGGGGATTTCAGGCCGGATGCGGCCACCTTGCGCCGCCTCTATGCGCGCACCCGGGAGCTGGGCATCTTCGTGCGCCCCTACGACGAAGGCTTTGCTGAGGGTTTTGACCAGCAGCCGTGGCCCCTGCCCGAGTGCCGCGTCAACGAATGGTTTTGCCTGCTGGATCTGGAAAAGACGCGGCCGCACTGCGCGCCCTTCGGCCCGGCGCTGCCGCCCGGGGCCTTCAGCGCCTGCGGCCCCTGCAACCTTGATACGGCCGTCCCCTGGTTTCGGGCCATGCACGCCCTGGGCTTCCACGCACGGCACTTCGGCCTTGAACGTCACCTGCGCCACTGGGTCGGCACCGGCAACAAGACGCCCCGGCGCTACGCCCTTGCGGAAGACAATGCCCGCCGCCTCCTGCAAACGCACTTTCCCGACTATATGGCGTGGCTTCAGCACGCCACCGCCAAGACAGCCTGAATATTCACCCCCTCAGGCGAAGGTGGGGCACTCCGAAAGCGGCAGCCCGCGCGCATCCTTTTCGGAGAGGATGGGGCCCTCTTCTGGCATGGGCCAGTCGATGCCAAGCGCGGGGTCGTCCCACTTCAGGCAGCATTCGTCATCGGGCGCATAGTAAGTGGTGCACTTGTAGACGAATTCCGCGCCGTCGCCGAGCACGAGAAAGCCGTGCGCAAAGCCCGGGGGCACCCAGAACATGCGGTGTTTTTCCGTGTCCAGCACCACGGAATAGCTCTTGCCGAAATGTGGGGAGGAGCGGCGAAGGTCAACGGCCACGTCGAACACCCTGCCGCTGATGACCCGCAAAAGCTTGCCCTGCGGCTGGCGCAACTGGTAGTGCAGCCCGCGCAAGACGCGCCCGCGCGAGCGGCTCTGGTTGTCCTGCACGAAGACATGCTCGCCGCAATGGCGCGCAAAGTCGTTCTGCCGGAAGGTCTCCATGAAAAAGCCGCGCGCGTCGCCGTGAAGGATCGGCGTCATCACCACCGGGCCGCCGGAGGCGAGAGTCTGAAATTCCATGTGCCCTGAGTCTCCCTTTATCGCTCACCGGGGGCCGCGGCCCCACCGGGCCAAGCCCTATACCTCGTCCTCTGTCCGCTGCGCCGAATCCAGCAGCCGCAGCAGGTATTGCCCATATTCCGTCTTGCCGAAAAATTCGCCGGCCCGCCGCATCTCGGCATCGGTGATCCAGCCGTTCTGCCAGGCGATCTCCTCAAGGCAGGCCACCTTGAGGCCCTGGCGCGCCTCGATGGTCTGCACATAGGAGGACGCCTCGAGCAGGCTCGAGTGCGTTCCCGTATCCAGCCACGCGAAGCCCCGGCCGAGGCGCACCACATGGAGCTCCCCGCGGTCGAGATAGGCCTGGTTGACGCTCGTAATCTCGAGCTCCCCCCGGGCCGAGGGCTTGAGGCCGCGCGCGATGTCCACCACGGTGGCGTCATAGAAATAGAGGCCCGTCACCGCAAAGCGTGAGCGCGGCCGGGCGGGCTTCTCCTCGATGCCGATGGCGTTGCCCGCGGCGTCGAACTCCACCACGCCGAAGCGCTCGGGATCGCGCACCTGATAGCCGAAAATGGTGGCGCCCTTGGTGCGCGCCACGGCCCGGTTCAGCTTTTCCGTGAAGTGCTCGCCGTGGAAGACATTGTCGCCCAGAATGAGGCACACGGGCGAGCCGGCGAGAAAATCCTCCCCGATGAGGAAGGCCTGGGCGATGCCGTTAGGCTCCGGCTGGACGGCATAGCTGAACTTGACCCCGAAGCGCGAGCCATCCCCGAGGAGGCGCTGGTACTGGGGCATGTCCGCCGGGGTGGAAATGACCAAGATCTCCCGGATGCCGCCGAGCATGAGCACCGACAGCGGGTAATAGATCATGGGCTTGTCATAAACGGGCAAAAGCTGCTTGGAAACGCCCAGGGTGATGGGGTAGAGGCGCGTGCCGCTGCCCCCGGCGAGAACGATGCCCTTGTATGCGCTCATTTGCCCTCCATGCGCGTGCCAAGGCCCAGCCTTTCGCAGCGGTAGGTGCCGTCAAGAATGCTGCGCCACCACGGGCCGTTTTCAAGATACCAGCGCACCGTGCTCCTGAGCCCTTCGTCAAAGGCCACGCGCGGCTGCCAGCCGAGCTCACGGCGGATCTTGCCCGCGTCAATGGCATAACGGCCGTCGTGGCCCGGCCTGTCGGTCACAAAAGTGATGAGGTCTTCGTAACGGGCGACACCCTCGGGCGTGGCCGGGGCCAGCGTTTCAAGATGGCCGCAGATGGCGCGCACGACGTCGATATTCTTCCGCTCGTTGTTGCCGCCCACGGTGTAGGTCTCGCCGACGCGGCCGCGGGCGAGCACGGCAAGCAGGGCGCGGACGTGGTCCTCCACATGGAGCCAGTCGCGGATCTGGCCGCCCGTTCCGTAGACGGGCAGCTTGCGCCCGGCCAGGGCATTGATGATGGTCAGGGGGATGAGCTTTTCCGGGAACTGCCGGGGCCCGTAATTGTTGGAGCAGTTGGTGATGAGCGTGGGGAGACCGTAGGTGCGCTGCCAGGCGCGCACAAGGTGGTCGCTCGCGGCCTTGCTCGCCGAATAGGGGGAGCTCGGCGCGTAGGGCGTGGTTTCGCTGAAGCGCGCGTCCGTGGCGCTGTCGGCGAGGTCCCCGAAGACTTCGTCGGTGGAGATGTGGAGAAAGCGGAAGTCCTCACCCTTTTTCGGACTGTTGGCGAGCAGATTTTGCCAGTAGCGCCGCGCCTCCTCCAGCAGGACGAAGGTGCCGCGCACATTGGTGTCCAGAAAGGGGGCCGGGCTGTCGATGGAGCGGTCCACATGGCTTTCGGCCGCGAGGTGCATGACCGCATCGGGCTCGAAGACCTCGAAGGCCGCGCGCATGGCCGCCGGGTCGGCGATATCCGCCTGGATGAAGCTGTAGCGCGGATGTTCAGCCACCTCGGCAAGGGACTCGGGATTGCCGGAATAGGTGAGCTTGTCGATGTTGACAACGCGCCAGTCATCGCGGGCCAGCGCCGCGCGCACGGCCGTTGAGCCGATAAAGCCGGCCCCGCCGGTGATCAGAAGCGTATGCGCCATGGTGCGAGCGTCCTCCCGGGCGGGAGCCTAGCACATATCCCCCCGTCATGCAAAAGGATGGTCCCCTGCCCTCGCGCTCAGATGCGCATCACCGCGTCGCTCACCCCGAGTTCGCGCAGGCGCACGTAGATAAGGGCGCAGCCTTCGGCATCGGAAGCGGCATTATGGTGGTTGAGCGGGATGCCGAAATGCGCGCACACATGGTTGAGGCTGCGCGAGGGCAGGTCGAGCGGCGCCCGGCGCGCGCCCCGCAGTGTGCAGAGAAAGGGCTGGGCCGGCGGCTCGAGGCCGGCCACGCGGCAGCAGGCATAGAGCACGCGCCTGTCGAACTGCGCGCTGTGGGCGAGCAGGCAGCGGGCGCCGCGCAATATCCGCGAGGCCCCGGGCCAGACCTCGGCAAAGGTGGGCTGGTCTTTGAGGTCGCTCCAGCGCAAGCCGTGGATATGGGTGAACCACACGCGCGGGGAAGGCGGCCGAAGCAGGCTTTCAAAGCGCGCCGTCACCGTGCCTGCCTCGATGCGCACGAGGCCCACGGCGCAGGCATAATGCGCCGGGCGGCCGGAGGTCTCGAAGTCGATGGCGACGCAGGGCCCGTCAGCGTGGGACACGCCCCACGCGGGGTCTTCAGCGTGCGGCATTGGCGGCCGCTTCGGCGAGGCGCGCGGTGATATAGTCGCGCATTTCCGGCGAGTCCTCTTCGAGATTGAAGCACAGGGCGTCCTCGCCCATGAGCCCCTGCGGCACGAAATCGCCCTGCTCGTCCGGGTCCGTGACGAGGTCGGCATAAAAACACACCGAGAGCCAGCGGTTCTCGGGCTCATCGTCCACCACATCCACCAGCACGAAGAGCTCGCGCCCTTGCTGGGCGGCGTGGCGCGCCCTCAGGGAATAGCTGATGCCGGGCCGGGCCTTGAAGTCAAGGCTCACGTCCGCAAGGCCCGCCAGAAACTGCTCCCAGGACTCAAAAGCCGGCTTCACATGGAGCGGGTCTTCCTTCCAGCCGGCCTCAAACTGCTTCACTTCCTCTGTGACAGATCCGTTCATGGCTGCATCCCCCGGGGCGCGGCCTGTGCCGGCGTGCCCGTCTTGCCGCCCCACTGCCAGGGCGGGCTTGTCATGTTGAGGCTCCAGATGCCGCGCCTGTCCTTGATGGCGCTGTGCTCCTCGATGTGCCAGCGGCGGCAGAGCATGGCCTTGCAGGTGGCACGGTCCACCCAGGCGAGGCCCTCGTCCACCAGAAGATTGTTGATCGACCGTCCCTGCGCCTGCACGAGCGCATGGACAACGCCGGCCCCTTCGCCGACGATGCTGACGATGACACGCTCCCCACGCGGCAAGAGCCTGAGCAGCGTTTCCCGCGCTTCCTTGCCGAAGGGCTGGTCTTCGGCCGGCATGCCGATGCCGTAGAGGCTGATGGTATAATCCGCGCTCTTCTTGCCCCAGCGGCTGGCAACGGCGATGAGGTTGCCCTCCTCCACCTCGACCACATAGGCAGTGGTCTTGCGCGGGGTAAAGGCCTCCCAAGCGAGGGCCGCATGCGCACCCAAAAACGTGACCAACAAGGCCGCGAGAAAACTAAGGCGCATAGCCACTCCTGCCGTAAGAAGTACCGCTGTGCGGGCAAAGCCGCGCCGGCCGCAGGATATGAAGATGCCCGCCCCTCCCCGGCCTTGTCAAGCCGGGGAAAGACGGGCACGGGGATATGCGCGGCGCCGCGCCGTCAGCCCCAGAGGGCGCGGCCCGACTGGTACACGATGACCGCCACCGCATAGGCGAGCGCGGTATTGAACACGATGCTGAACACCATCCAGCCCCAGCTCCCGGCCTCCTGGCGGATGACCACCAGCGCCACGAAGCACGGCGAATACAGGAGCACGAAGAGCATGAGCGCGAGCGCCGTGGCCTTGGACCAGCCCGGGTCGCTCGCCAGGCGCTCGGCAAGGGACTCCGGCTCGTCCGGGTCCTGCTCGCCCAGGGCCCAGGCCGTGCCCATGGTGGAGACCACGGCCTCCTTGGCGGCCACGCCGGCGATGAGGGCGATGTCCGTGCGCCAGTCAAAGCCGGCCGGGCGGGTGAACGGCTCCACCCACTTGCCGATGCGGCCGGCCACGGAATAGGCCAGCTTTTCCTCCTCGAAGGTGTTGTTCGCCGCCGAAAGCTCCTCTGCAACCGCTTCCCGCTCCTCCGCATCCTTGGGCAGGGCCTTCAGGCGTTCCTCAAGGGAGGCTATGCGCGCCTCATGCGGGCCCGCGGCCTCATCCGGCAGCATGGGGAAGGTCATGGCCGCCCAGATGACCACCGAAATGGCCAGGAGCACGGTGCCGGCCTTCTTGATATACATCCAGGCCCGCTCCCAGCAGTGCAAAAGCACGCTCAAAAGCGTGGGCATGCGGTAGGGGGGAAGTTCCATGACAAAGGGCGTGGCCTCGCCCTTGACGAGGGAAGAACGCAGGAAGCGCGCCACCAGAAGGGCGAAAAACCAGCCGGCCAGCATGATGCAGAACATGACCGTGGCCGCATTTTCCGGGAAGAAGGCCCCGGCCAGCAGCAAAAACACGGGCAGCTTGGCGCCGCAGGTCATGTATGGGAGCGTGAGCAGGGTCGCCAGCTTTTCCTTGGGGCTGCGCAGGGTGCGCGTGGCCATGGCGCCGGGGATGGCGCAGCCGCCCGCGATGCCGCCGGAGATGACATAGGGCATCACCGAGGCGCCGTGCAGCCCGAAGAAGCGGAACACGCGGTCCATCATGTAGGCCATGCGCGCCATGTAGCCGCTGTCTTCCAGGAAGGAGATGAGCGCGAACATGATCATGATGAGCGGCACGAAGCTCAGCACGCCGCCCACGCCGGCGATGATGCCATCCACGAGGAGCGACTGCACAAGGCCCTCGGGCAGGATACCGGTAAGGAAGTCGCCCAGGAGGTCGAAGCCGTCCTCCACCCATTCCTGCGGATAGGCGCCCACCTCGAAGGTGATCTGGTACATGAGGTAGAGCACGCCCAGCATGATGAGCGGCCCGAAAAAAGCGTTGGTGAGGACGCGATCGATCTTGTCGGACAGCGCGAGCCGGTCCCGGCCCGGATCCCTGTCCAGCACGCCGTCGCGCAGGATGCTGTGGATGAAGCCGTAGCGGTGGTCCGTGATGATGGACTCGGTGCTGGCGTTGAAGGTGTCATGGATATGGGCCGCCGTCTTGCGGCAGATGGTCTCCAGGCGTTCGGTGGCGGCGGCGTCGGCGGCGCGGGCCTCGCGCAGGATGACCTCGTCGTTTTCCAGCAGCTTGAGCGCCACCCAGCGCGGCGCGTACACACCATTGAGGAGCCCCGAGGACTCGATGATGCGCTCCATCTCGAGAAGGGCCGTGTCGATGTCGGGCCCGTAGGAGAGGCGCAGGGGCTCGCGCGGGCCGCCGTCGGCCAGCCTGATGGCCTCCTGCATGGTCTCGCGAAGGCCCTCGCCCTCGCGGGCGATCATGGGTAAGACGGGCGCGTGCAAAAGCTTGCCAAGGCGCTCCATGTCGATGTGGATGCCCGCCTCGCGGGCCTCGTCCATCATGTTGCAGGCAAGGACAAGGGGCATGCCCATTTCGAGCAGCTGCACGGTGAGCAACAGGTTGCGCTCAAGGGCCGAGGCGTCGGCCACGTCGATGACCGCCTGCACATGCCCGGCGGAAAGCTCGCCGCGCGCCACCAGCTCTTCCTGCGAAAAGGCAGTGAGGCTGTAAGTCCCGGGCAGGTCCACCAGGGTGATATGGCGCCCGTCGACATCAAGAGTGCCCTCTTTCCGGTCCACGGTCACGCCGGGATAATTGCCCACATGCTGCCGCGCGCCGGTGTAGGCGTTGAACACCGTCGTCTTGCCGCAGTTGGGGTTGCCCGCCAGCGCGATGCGCAAGGGCGCGCCGGCGCCGTGATCCGTCTGTTTTTCCGTTCCTTCGTTCATTCTTCCTCCATGCCCCCGTGCTCACGCATCCTCAGGAAAGGATAAGCAAAATGAAATTCATTTCCGAAATAACGGCTCATACCGCACTTGTCAAGCGGCTCACCCGAGCAGGCATTCCCGCAGGGTGGAAACGCCGCAGGAATGGACGAAACGGATGGGGATATTGCGCGAGCGCGCGGCCTGCTGCGCCTTGCGCTTGGCCTCATGCGAGATCTTGTTGGTAAAGACGATGAGCGCATCCGGGTTGCCGATCTTGGCGACGAAGTTGCGCTCATTCCGGCTGATGCACTTGAGGTCGTGGCCAAGCGCCTCTGCCGTGGAAATGTACTCGGGCTTCAGGCGGTCCATGCCGCCGATAAGAGTCACACTCATGGGGTCTCTCCTCCCTGCCGGGCGTAGCCGGCAATTTTTATCCCTTGCTGAGGAGAGACTAGATGAAAATGAATTTCATTGTCAATAAAGACGCCCCATATTTCTCCCACAAATTTGCCGGCGCCGGCTCCAGGCCTATTAAAAAGACAGGCCGTGGGTCATGACCGTGCATTCCGCGGGAGCACCGGGACTGATGCCCCGCGGAAGCTCGCCACCAAGGCCGATGCGCACCGGGATATAGGCCACGGGGCGGCGCATGGAGGCCGCGCCGCCGTCCTCCTGCGGCGCGGTGCCAAGCCCTTCGGGGAGGGGCTGCGGGGGCAGCACCTCCCGCACGGTGCCGGACACACTGGCCGACCCAATTCTGACACTGCAACGCTGGCCTGCCCGGATGCTGGCGCCATCTCCGGCCGGGAACCACGCGTCCACCCAGAAGGCATCCCTCGCGGCCGCGCCCGCGGGCGCGATAAAGAGCGCCGGCTCCCCGGCCTGGAGCAATTGCCCGGGCTCGGCCAGCCGGCGGAGCACCGTGCCGCCCACCGGCGCATAGAGGGTGCCGTCGGCGGAAAGCTGCTCGGGGAGCGCCCTCCGGGCGGCATTCTGGCGCTGCTGCGAGGCGTGGTTGCGCGCCGCCATGATCTCCTGGCGGATGCGCTCCAGCTCCTGCTCAAGCGCCGCGCGCATGAGGCTCGCGCGCTCAAAGTCCGCCGCTGCGGCTTCCTTGCGGCTGCGGGCCATGGCCTCAGCCTCGCGCGCCGCGGCATATTTCTCCTTGCCCGCCGTGCTTTCGCCCCCCTGGCTGTCCAGCCCGCGCAGGGCCAGTTGTGCGCGCACATGCTCGGTCACGCGTTCCTCGCGCAAGAGGCGCAGGCGGTCCTCCTCGTTGCGCGCCTGGGCCATGCGCACGACGAAATCACGTTCCGCCTCCTGCGCCTGGCGCAGGCGCGCCGCGCTCTCCACCATGTCCGGCCCCTGCGCAGGCCGCAAGCTGGCGGCCTCCGCGGCGGCCTGCGCGAGATGGCGGTCATAGGTCCCCGCCTCCATGCTGCCCACGGGCTGCCCTTGCGCCACAGTGTCCCCTTCCTTCACGTCGAGGCTCGCCACATGGCCGGAAAAGCGGGGCGCCACCACATGCACCATGCCGTCAAGACGGGCGGCCACGCTGGTCACGCGGCCGGAATACAGCCACCACGCGAGGGCCGCGCCCGCCAGCACGAGCAGGGCGATGAGCAGCGCCAGCAGGCGCCGCCTGGGCCAGCGGCCGGGGCTGCCCGCGGTGGGAAGTTCAAGGGTCAGGGCTTCGGTCATGGCGATCCTCCGGGCAAAGGGGCCGGTGGGCGCAAATTTCCCGCCGGCGGCTGTTCCCTCGCTGATGCAGATACCGTACCAGCGGCAAAGCCACCGGCCTCATGCGCCGTCGGTTGCCCGCGCGCCGATATTCTCCCGCCATTCCGCTTCCATGGGGAGGCCGGCCAGCCGGCGGCGCACGAGGTCAAGGGCGTGGCTCGCCGCGCGCTGGCGCGTCCAGTTGCGGCCGAGGTAGCGCCCCAGCGGGCGCATGACGCGCAGCCAGATGCCGTCCGGCGTGCTGAGGGCGATATAGACGAGGCCCACGGGCTTTTCCGGCGTGCCGCCGTCCGGCCCGGCGATGCCGGTGATGCCGATGCCGAGGTCGCCCCCCTGGCGCACGCGCGCGCCGTCGGCCATCCATGAGGCCGTCTCCGGGCTCACGGCGCCATGGGCGGCCAGCACCTCTTCGGGCACGCCGAGCAGGCGCGTCTTGGCGCTGTTGGCATAGGTGACAAGGCCGGTCTCGAACACGGCGGAAGCCCCCGGCTGGTCGGTGATGCGCTTGGCGAGCAGGCCCCCGGTGCAGGACTCGGCCGTCACCAGGTGCAGCCCCGCATCGGTGAGCCCTGCCACCACCACAGCCTCCAGGCTCGACACATCCACGCCGTAGACCACATCGCCGAGGCGCTCGCACACCGCGCTCACAAGCGGCGCCGCCAGGGCCCGCGCCTCCGCCACGTTGGCGGCCTTGGCCGTGACCCGCACGAACATCTCGCCGTCAGTGGCATAGGTGGCCGCGGTGGGGTTGCGGCCCTGCATGAGGTCACGGATGCGCTCGGCCGCGGCGCCCTCGCCGATGCCGAAAGTACGGATCATGGCCGAGACGATGACCTCGCCCGTGCGCTCCTCGAGAAAGGGGCGGACGCTCCTCTCCAGCATGGGCAAAAGCTCGGACGGCGGCCCGGGCAAAAGCAGGACAAACTTGTCAGCGCCCACGGGTACGGCGCAGCCCGGCGCCGTCCCCACGCTGTTGGGGAAGGCCTCGGCCCCGGCGGGCAGCAGCGCCTGCTTGAGCTGGTTTTCGCCCATGGGGCGCGTGCCGAAATATTCGCGGAGGCGGGCGAGGCTTGCGGCATCTTCCACCAACGGGCGCCCGGCCACGCGGGCGACGGTCTCCTTGGTGAGATCGTCATCCGTGGGCCCGAGGCCGCCGGTGCAGACCACAAGCGAGCTGCGCGAGAGGGCTTCGCGCAAGGCGGCTTCAAGGCGCCCGGCATTGTCCCCCACGGTCTGCACATGCTCGAGGTCGATGCCGAAGGCCGCGAGCTCCCGCGCCACATGGGCCGCGTCCGAATTGACGGTATGCCCGAGCAAAAGTTCCGTTCCCACCGAGATGATTTCCGCTTTCACGCCTGCTCCTTGCGCGCGGCTGCGTTCAAACTGCGCCCCACATGCGGGGAGTTATTTAGCCTCCCGCCTTCCCCTCTGCAAGGGCCGGGAGCGGAGTTCGGTGGGCGCAACCGGGCATCCGCCCTTGACAAGCCGGCCCAAAAGCGTTTGAGTTTCATGTGTACGACGTTGCCGCCACGGCGCTGGCCGTCGAGTGGGGAATCGATACGCGGTTGCCGTCACGCCATCTATCAGGAGGAAACGCTGATGACCAAGGCCGAACTTGTCGAAAAAATCGCTGCCAGGGGCAATCTCACCAAGGCTGGTGCCGAAAGGGCCCTCAACGCCTTTCTCACCGCCGTGGAAGAGGCCCTGTGCAAGGATTCCAAGGTGACGCTCACCGGCTTCGGCACCTTTGCCGTTGAGAACCGCAAGGAGCGCCAGGGTCGCAATCCGCGCACCGGCGAGACCCTGACCATTCCGGCCTGCAAGATGGTGCGCTTCCGCGCCGGGAAGACCCTCAAGGACGCGCTCAACTGACCACTTTTCCCGCGCCGCGGCAGCCCTGGCACTTGTGGTGCGGCTGCCGCGGCGTTGTCCGCCGTGCTCCCGCGCTCAAGCTCCGGCCGCTTGTGCACGGGGCGCACTTTTTTTTGCATTCCCGCCGATATTTTTGCTTGAACTTCCGCTCCGCATGGAGTATGGATGCTTTTCGCATTTTTGCGCCGCCACGGCGCCTGAAGGGGGTGATGTTCGTGCCCGGAGTTTTTCTTAATGATGACGAGTATAACTTCGACATCGCCCTGCGCCGTTTCAAGAAGCAGGTGGAGAAGGCCGGCATTCTTTCTGAAATGAAGAAGCGCCAGCACTACGAAAAACCGAGCGTCATGCGCAAGAAGAAGAAGGCCGCCGCCCGCAAGCGGCTGATGAAGAAAATGCGCAAGATGAACATGGCTTAAGCTCCGCCACACCTTCTACTTAAGCGCTGCGGGAGATCCTCGGGTTTCCCGCAGCGCTTGCGTCTTCTTCAGAGGGTTACGTTGTATGGCGCGCTTGATGGTCATTCCTTCAATCCGTCTGGAGCGCAGCGGAAGACGGGTGCTGGTGCCGGAAGAATCCTAAAAAATAAGATTTTTTGCTGCTGGCAAGGAAGACAAAAATTTTCGAAGGGAGTGTACTCAAGTACTCGACCGAGGAAATTTTTTTCTGACGCAGCCAGCAGCAAAAAGGCTGTTTTTGACGGATAATTTCGGCAATATCCGTGGAGCACAAGCTCACTGGTGACGCATCACAGGTACAACAAAACCTTACCCACTCTCTCTTGCAAGTACGAGGATCGTCATGAGCCTGACGGAACAGATCGAAAATGACTATGTACAGGCCTACAAGGCCAAGGACGCGCTCCGCGTGAGCGTGCTGCGCATGGTCAAGACCGCCGCGAAAAACCGCCTTGTGGAACTGCGCCGGCCCGGGGGCACGCTGGACGATGACGAATTGCTGGACGTGTTCCTCAAGGAGGCCAAGCAAAGGCAGGACTCCATCGAGCAGTACACGGCCGCCAATCGCCCCGACCTCGCCGAAAAAGAGGCGCAGGAATTGGCCATCCTCACGCACTATCTGCCGAAAAAGCTCTCCCCGGAAGAACTCGACGCCGCCGTCAATGCCGCCGTGGACGATCTTGGCGCCACCGGGCCGCGCGACATGGGGCGCGTCATTTCCGCCATCATGACCGCCTTCAAGGGCCGCGCCGATGGCAAGGAAGTGGCCGCCGCCGTCAAGAAGCGCCTTTCCTGACCCGCTTCCCTCCGCCTGAGCCCCGGCGGAAAGCGGGGCGCTCCCGCGTTTTTTTCTCTGGGTGTGCCATTGCCAGACCGTGGGGCGGCCTTATCTTGTGCGGCATCACCAACCAAGCCCGTGATGCAGGATCATGATACATCCCCGCACCCTTCAGGCCCTTGAATTCGACAAGATCGTCGCCGCGCTGGCGCAGCGCTGCATCTCGGCGCCGGGGCGCGCGCTCGCCGAGGCGCTGAAGCCGCTGCCCGATGCCGCGGCGGCGCACAAGGCGCTCAAGCTCTATGAGGAGGCCGCCCTGTGGGCGGCCACGCCCGAGCCCACCAGCGGGCGGCCCTTCACCCTCGGTGGCTTCCCGGACGTTTCAGGCCTGCTCCAGGCAGCCGCAGAGGGCACCCCGGTCCCCCATCGGGCCGTCCCCGATACCGAAGCCTTCTGGGCCCTTCGCGAGCTTTTGCGCGCGGCCACGAGGGCCCATGCCTCCATCACCGTGCCGGAAGCGGCCCGCACGTGGCCGCTGCTCCTGGAGCTTGCCGAAGAGCGGCCACTGCCCGCCCAGCTCACGGCAGCCCTCAACCGCTGCATCTCCGACGACGCCCTCCTCAAGGATGAAAGCTCGCCCGAGCTCTACCGCCTGCGCAGCGAAGTGCGCCGGCTGCACCAGGGCTGCCTCAGGAAAGTCAAGGATTTCGCGCGGCAATACAATCTCGTGCCCTATCTGCAAGATGACTTCATGACGCTTTCCTCCGACAGGTATGTCCTGCCGCTGAAGGCCAATTTCAAGGGGCGCGTGCAGGGCATTATCCATGACTGGTCGCAGACGGGCGAGACCTGCTATTTCGAGCCCCTGTTCCTCGTCGAAATCAACAACCGCCTGCAGGAGCTCAAGCATGAGGAGCGCGAGGAGGAGCGCAAGGTGCTCGCCTACCTGCGCGACCTGCTGGTGAGCGAACTTCCCGGGGCTCGGGGCGCGCTCGCGCTGCTCGCAAAGCTCGACCTGCTCCAGGCCAAGCGCCGCCTCGCCGAGGCGCTGGACGCCCGCCCGCTGCCGCTGACGCCCGCGGAGGAAGGCATCGCCCTCGCAGGCGCGCGCCACCCCCTGCTGGTGCTCGCCCGCCAGGGGCAGGAAGCGCGCGAGAGCACACTCCAATCCGGCAAAAGTTCCCGGGCAGTTGAGCCCGTGCGCCCGCTGGACATCATCCTCAGGCCCGGCGAGCGCGTGCTGGTCATCACGGGCGCCAACGCGGGCGGCAAGACCGTCTGCCTGAAGACGCTGGGGCTCATCGCGGCCATGACCATGAGCGGCCTGCCGGCCCCCGCGGCGAGCGGTTCGCACCTGCCGTGGTTCGAGCGCATGGACGCCTTCATCGGCGACGAGCAGAGCCTGGACGGCAATGTCTCCACCTTCACCGCGCAGATCGACCATCTCGCCAAGGCCTGGAAGCATCTGGACGCGCAGGGCCTCGTGCTGCTCGACGAGTTCGGCGCCGGCACCGACCCGGCCCAGGGCGCGGCGCTGGCCCAGGCCGTGCTCGACGGCCTCCTGGACAAGCGCTGTTTCGCGCTCTCGGCCACGCATTTTCCGGCGCTCAAGTCCTACGCTCTCACGCGCGAGGGGGTGCGCGCGGCCTCCATGCTCTTTGACCCCACCACGCGCAGGCCCCTCTATGCCCTCGCCTATGACCAGGTGGGCGCGAGCCAGGCGCTGGACGCCGCGCGCGAGCATGGCCTCCCCGAGGACATCCTGCGCCGGGCCGAGCATTATCTTTTGCAGGACGGGCAGGACACCACCGCCCTCCTCGGTCGCCTCAACGACCTCGCCGCACAGCGCGAGGCGGAGCTTGGCGCCCTCAAGAAGGAGCGCGAGGCCGCGCACACTGCCGCCGCGCAGGCGAAGGAGCGCCTCGAAAAGGAGCGCGCCCGCCTGCACGACGAGACGCGGCGCCACGCGGCAGAGCTCATGCGCGCCTGGAAGGAGGGCCGCGCCACGGCCAAGCAGTCCCTCAAGGAGATGTCGCGCCTGCGCGCCTCGCTGGCTCCCGCGGGCGACGCGCCCGCAGATTCGGCGCTCCCCGAGGCGCGGGCGCTCAGCGTGGGCCAGGAGGTGTTCCACACGGTCTTCAACAAGCGGGGCGTGGTGACAGACGTGGACGAACGCCGCGGCCGCGTGCGCCTGGACATGAACGGCGTCATCCTCTGGGCCGAGCGGCGCGACCTGCGCGAGGCCGCGGCCCCGGGCGCCGACAAGGCCGCAGCGGGGCCGGTGCGTGCGCCGTCGGCGGCTCCCCGCAAGGCAGCCGCCGCGCAGGAAGATGGCGCCGCCATGCGCCTCGATGTGCGCGGCCAGCGCGCGCCCGACGCCATCGCCGCCACGGAGCGCTTCCTGGACAAGGCCCTGCGCGCGGGCTTTTCCGAGCTGGAGATCGTCCATGGCCGCGGCACCGGGGCCCTGCGCCGTGAATTGCAGGAGTTTCTGCGCGCCCATCCCGCTGTCGCCAGCGCGACGCTCGCCCCCGAGGACCGCGGCGGCGACGGCATGACCATCGTGGTGTTGCGGTAGGCCGGGCTGCCGCGCTTTTCCTGTCACAACGCGCGCCGAGGCAGGCATGCAGTCAAGGGATGCCATCCGGCTTATTAAGGAACGACTGAATATCGTGGACGTGGTGCGCCGCTATGTGGAGCTCAAGCGCAACGGCCCGCGCTGGGTGGCGCCCTGCCCCTTCCACCAGGAGACCAAGCCCTCCTTTTCCGTCAATGAGGAAAAGGGGCTCTTCTACTGTTTCGGCTGCCAGGCCTCCGGCGACCTTTTTGACTTTTACGGGCGCATCAACGGCCTCGACTTCCGGGATACGCTGGAGCAGCTCGCGGCGGAGCTCGGCATCGAGATCGAGCGCGGCGGGCGCTCCTCCGGCGGCGAGGCACGGCAGCGGGAGCGCCAGTCCGAGCGGCAGGCCATGCTGCGGATGCACGAGCTCGCGGCCGCCCATTTCACCGGGGCCTTGCGAGGGGCAGACGGCGAGGAGTGCCGCGCCTATATCGCGAAGCGCGGCCTGAGCGAAGAAATCGTGGAGCGCTTCGGCCTCGGCTGGGCAGGGCGCCAGTGGCAATCCCTCGCCGACACCCTCAGGCGCGCGGGTTTTGGCGCGGCCCAGGCGGCGCAGGCCGGCCTTCTCGGCACCTCGTCGAGCGGCCGCGCGTATGACCGCTTCCGGGGGCGGCTCATCTTCCCCATCCGCAGCCTGTCCAACCAGGTCATCGCCTTTGGCGGCCGCATCATCGGCGGGGAGGACGAGGCCAAGTATATCAACAGCGCGGACACGCCCATCTATAAAAAGGGCGAGCATCTTTACGGCCTGGCGCAGGCCAGGCGCGCCATCGCGGCGAGCGGCGAGGCCATGCTCACCGAAGGCTATATGGATGTGCTCACCCTGCACCAGTTCGGCTACACCAACGCCGTGGGCGTGCTGGGCACCGCGCTCACGCCGGACCAGGTGAAGCGGCTTTCGGGCTTCGCCTCGCGGCTGCTCCTGCTCTTCGACGGCGACCGGGCGGGCCGCAAGGCGGCGCTGCGCTCCTGCGAGATGCTGCTCACGCGCGGGCTCTCCTGCCGGGTGGTGCTCATGCCCGAAGGCGAGGACATAGACAGCCTTTTGCGCGGCCCGGGCAAGGAGGCCTTTGAGGCGTTGCAGGCGCACGCGCAGGAGGGGCTGCGCTTCTGCGTGGACGCCCTGCGCGCGCTCGCCCCGCGCGAGAGCGTGGAGTGGGCGCGGGACTTTCTCGGGCATGTGGAGGTGCCGGAGCTGGTGAGCCCCTATGCCTCCACGCTGGCGCGGCACCTCCAGATTTCGGAGGAGGAGCTGCGCAGGGGCGCGGCCGTGCGCCTCGACGCCAGGCGCGGCGCTGCGGGCGCCCACGTCTCGGCCAGCCGCGCGCGCCAGAACATGCGCGACGTGCAGATCATGATCTATGCCGTGCGCTACCCGGAACGCCTGGCCGACCTGCGCGAGCTCGGCGCGGACCTCGCCCTGCGTTCGGCCGCTGCGCGCCGCTTTTGGGACATCATCGAGGAATGGGGGGCGGAAGAGACCCCCTACCACCTCGACGAGCGCCAGAAAAAATTCTGGTTCGAGCAGCGCGGGCCCGGCAAGGCCCCCCTGAAAACCGCCGACTGGGAGCTGGAATGCCTGCGCCGAGACCTTGAAACCTATTACGAGCGGACAAAAAAATCCTCTATTTCCGCAGCGTTACGCGAGAATACGGGAAAGAGTGACTTTGCGGCGGATTTGGAATATCTTCGAGCTCTTAAGGAAACCTTGGAGAACGGCCATGAGCAATCTTAAAGAAGTCCAGCAAATACAGGTGCTTATCGCCAAGGGCAAGGGCGCCGGCTTTCTCACCTTCGACGAGGTGAGCAAGGCGCTCCCGGTGGAGATGAACACCCAGGAGCAATTTGAAGAGATCATCGGCATCTTCGAGCAGCTCGAGATCCTCATCGTCGATTCCGAAAAGGACGGCAAGAAGATTTCCGCCGCCACAGATGGCGACGAGGAAATGGCCGAGGGCAACCTCGACCTCGCCGAAGACGAGGATTCCGGCGATTATTCCTCCCGCAGCACCGACCCGGTGCGCATGTATTTGCGCGAGATGGGCGCCGTGCCCCTGCTCGACCGCGACGGCGAGGTGGTCATCGCCAAGAAGATTGAGATGGGCGAGCAGGACGTGCTCTACGCCCTCGTCGAAGTGCCCGTGGCCGTGGAAGAGCTCATCAACGTGGGCGAAGACTTGAAGCAGAACCGCATCAAGCTCAAGGACGTGGTCAAGACCATCGAGGAGGACGACCCCAGCGAGGACGAGATGAACCAGCGCCAGCGCGTCATCCTCCTCCTCGACGAGATCCGCCAGGTCTTCAAGAAAAAGCGCAACTATTACCGGCGCCTCGACGAATGCTGCACGCTGGAGCGCCGCGTGGCCGACCTGCAGAA
Source organism: Desulfovibrio sp. ZJ746 (assembly GCF_011039155.1). Lineage (NCBI taxonomy): Bacteria > Pseudomonadati > Thermodesulfobacteriota > Desulfovibrionia > Desulfovibrionales > Desulfovibrionaceae > Desulfovibrio > Desulfovibrio sp. ZJ746. The sequence continues at coordinate 825,386 of NZ_JAAKEK010000001.1, forward strand.
AAAGATCATCGCCTTCAAGGAAGACATCGTAACCCGCCTGCGCGACATCAAGCTGGAAAAAACGCTCATCGACCGCATCATCGAGACCGTCGAGGACTATGTGCGCCAGATGCACAACTGCCAGCGCGACCTCACGGCCTATATCCTCGCCACAGGGCGCACCCAGGCCGAGATCCAGCAGCTCTTCGACGGCCTCGAAAAGCGCGAGATCAACCCGGTGGAAGCCGCCCGCGACCTCAGGCTCAGCGTGGACGAGCTCTTTTCCTTCAAGGAAATGATCATGGGCAAGATCGAGATCCTGAACCGCCTGCAGGAAAAGTGCTGCCACAATGTGGGCGACCTCGAGGAAGTGCTCTGGCGCATCAAGCGCGGCAATTCCGCCGCCATGCGCGCCAAGCAGGAGCTCATCCGCTCCAACCTGAGGCTCGTGGTCTCCATCGCCAAGAAATACACCAACCGCGGACTCCAGTTCCTCGACCTCATCCAGGAAGGCAATATCGGCCTCATGAAGGCCGTGGACAAGTTTGAATACCAGCGCGGCTACAAGTTCTCCACCTACGCCACCTGGTGGATACGCCAGGCCATCACCCGCGCTATCGCCGACCAGGCCCGCACCATCCGTATCCCGGTCCACATGATCGAGACCATCAACAAGCTCATCCGCACCTCGCGCTACCTCGTGCAGGAGCTCGGCCGCGACCCCACGCCCGAAGAGATCGCCGAGCGCATGGAATACCCGGTGGAAAAGGTCAAGAAAGTGCTCAAGATAGCGAAAGAGCCCATTTCGCTCGAAACGCCCATCGGCGACGAGGAGGACTCCAGCCTAGGCGACTTCATCGAGGACAAGAAGGCCGTGGCCCCGGCGGAGGAAGTCATCAACACCAAGCTCTCGGAGCAGCTTGCCGCCGTGCTCGCCGACCTCACGCCGCGCGAGGAGCAGGTCTTGCGCAAGCGCTTCGGCATCGCCGAAAAGAGCGACCACACCCTTGAGGAAGTGGGCAAGCTCTTCAACGTGACGCGCGAGCGCATCCGCCAGATCGAGGCCAAGGCGCTGCGCAAGCTCCGCCACCCGGTGCGCAGCCAGCCTCTGCGGTCGTACTATGAAAACTGAGTCCCGTTTCGGGGTGCGCAAGCCCGGCGCCGCGCTCTGCGCCCTGGGCGCGGTGCTGGCCCTCTTGTTCTACGCGCTGTCGCCGCTCCGGGCGGAAGATCAGCCGCTCGCGCAGCCGGACGGCATGGTGGCCCACTGCTTTGACGGGGATACCTTCAAGCTCAGGGACAGGCGCGTGGTGCGCCTCGCCGGCATTGACTCGCCGGAGCTCGGGCGCGGCGAGACCACGCCGCAATATTATGCCCGGGAGGCAAAGGCGGAGCTGGAGCGGCTCACCCGCGGCCAGCAGGTCTCGCTCTATTCCGCCGGCGTGAGCGACCGTGACCGCCACGGGCGCCTCGTGGCCGATGTGCGCCTTGAGGACGGCCGCTCGCTCAATGACCTCATGGTGGCATCGGGCGCGGCCTTTTTCTATCCGCATCGCGACCTCGGGCCGCACTTCCAGGAGCGCCTGCGCGAGCTTCAGGCCGAGGCCATCCACGAGCGGCGCGGCCTGTGGGCCCACCTGCTCGAGCTTCCGCTCGCGCAGGAGACCTATGTGGGCAATCGCGGCTCGCTACGCTTTTTCCCGGTGAACTGCCCGGAGGCGCGGCACATCAAGCCGCGCAACCGCGTCCACTTCGGCACGCTCATGGACGCCTTCCTGGCCGGCTACGCGCCGGCGCGTGTCTGCCTGTTCTGGCCCGACGCCCGGTAAGGGCATCTGACGGGGCTTCTGCCATCCTCACCTCCCAAGAGGGCCATCCATGAACGACATCTCCCCAAAATATTATATGAATAATGAAAATATGGCTTCCGGATTTCCCACCGAAGTCAATTTAGATTTTTTTGACTATCATCCTTCTACCAGCAACAACAGAAGACAAGAGACGCTGCCCGAGTTGGACTGGTTGCATCGATTTCCTTTTCTGGAAAGGCTAGCACTGCCTGCACTAAAGAGGGAATGCGCTCTTTCATCAAGTAGCAATCAATTAATGGATCCGCGTACTGAAAACATACCATTACTTCACATTCCCTATTTCAAGCACGATGCGTTATCAAATGATAAAGTAATCCTGCCTCTCGGCCATGCGCTTCCCATGGAATTTCCCGAAGGGTTGCAGCCCTCCCTCCCCGACTATATGTATTCTGCGCTTGCCGTTTTTCATGACGATGAATGGGTTTTCTTTGATGGAGACTATGCTTCACCAGAGGATTTCTGGAATCATTTTTCTAAAACTTTTCCAACCTTGTCAGCCGAAGAGAAACTTTTTTGGGGTATCATTATCCTGAAGGATAAACTCCCTCATCCAATCGGAATATCACGCCAAATTTCTTTCCATCTAGGTTACCTTGATCAGCCACTTCCGCAGTTCTTAAATCTTTCACTTTCCTCTCTATGTAATATTCGGTGTACAATTTGCGGAGCTCAAGATTCATTTATAGCAGAAGGTATTAAGAGGCGCATTATTAATACAGAGTTTTTATTGAAAATTGCTGATGTCTTTTTCCCCTATCTTGACACAGTAGAATTTAATAGTTTCGGAGAACAATTGTTATATGATGATTTTCCACTTCTTATGGCGCTATTAAATAAATATGACTGTCAGTTCAGGCTGCAAACTAATGGAACTACCTTGCCAGATCAAAAATTGGAGGCCATTTTATCCGGTAAAGGTATGGTAACCTTTAGCATTGATGCCATGGGAGAAATCTTTGAGAGCCAACGTATCGGTGCAAAATGGAATATCGTAGAAGAAAATGTTAGGCGTATTTTATCCAGGCGAAATCCAGAAAAAATTAAAGTAGGCATCTCACCTGCCATTACGTGCAAAACGCTTCCAGCCATACTCGATCTCTGTCGTTGGGCTGACGATATCGGAATTGATTATGTCCACCTGCATTATTATGATCCCATAGAAAACGGCATCGAAAAACGACCATCCCTCGCTGAACAAAACAATCTTTGTCTCATGCTGAAAGAATACATCGATGCCGAAAAACCTGATTTATTGATCAAATTGGAAAACCAATTTCTTGCCTGTGGGAACCCGGATTCCCTGCCTGCCGACTTTATTTCCCCCCATAAATATACTGATTCAAAGCTTCCACAAGAAAGAAGTTTTTATTCCAGATATAAATGTATCTTGCCATTGATGACAGCCCAGATCACACCAGATGAAATGGTGTTCCCAGGGTGCTGCCAACTCTATAAAAGAAGCTTCCCCTGCCCAAAAACCGATAAGGAGTTTTTTGATTTATGGTTTGGTAAAGAATTAACATCTTTACGTGATTCTTTAAAATTTGAGACACCCCATCCGAGAATGGTTCCGGAATGCCAAAAATGTATTGCCGCTCATTATCGTCAAAATTTAAAATATTAAAGGAAGACACCCCTTTCTTGGCACAAATGTTTATGCAACCATGTCATTCCTAATGCCAAGCTTATAAGCGTTATGTGAACGCATTGACTTTCCCAGGGAATCAGGATAGCTGAACAACGCGGACACTTAGCCAAGAGATCTTTTAAAAATAGGACGGCTGCCAGCTCAACGACCTCATGGTTGCTTCGTGTGCGGGCTTTTCTTACCCGCACCCAGACCCCGGGCCAAATTTCCAGGAGCGCGAGTGTACGCTTCAGGCCAAGTCGGGCCCTAAGAAGTGCGCCATGTGAGCCCATTTGCCAGAGATGCCGCTTGTGCAGAAGACTATGTGTGCAATCGATGTTCGTTGCACTTTTTCCCGATGAACGACCCCGGCGCGCCACATCAAACTCCGCACCCGTGTCCTTCTCAGTACACTCTGGGGCCCTTTCAGGTCGGCAGTGTTTCCAGGTTGACGCCAACTAACACTTGTTTCATGTGGTAGTGCTTTTGCCCCGGCAAGAGGAGTTTCCATGAGCGGAATGTCTGAAAAACAGTATAGATCTTGTAGAAAACTCGATGAGGTCCTCCCTGCTGGTGCTCATATCGATATTTTTGAGTACCAACCTCCCGCAAATACGCGCTGCGTAGACAAAGCGATTCAAGACCTGAATTGGATGGATCGTTTTCCTTTCCTCAAAAATTTATCATTACTGGTTTCAGAGAGAGAGAGAGAGAGAGAGAGAGAGAGAGAGAGAGAGAGAGAGAGGTCTGACGACTATTCTGTTAATGTCCATTTAAAAAAGAATATAAAAAAAACACCGCACTTTTATCTTCCTTATATTGTATCTCACAAATTACCAAAAAATAAAGTACTCCTTCCTCTTGGATATGCTGCTCCCCTCACATTTCCCGAAGGTTTGTCTAACGAATTACCCGGATATATGTATTCTTCGCTCGGCATTTTCCGTTCAGGCGAATGGCATTTCTTTGAAGATAATTATACCTCATCTTCTCAATTTTGGGGAGAGTTTGCCAAAAATTCAGCATTTATGTGCCCAAAAAGAAGGGACGATTTTTTTTGGGGTATTGTCATCCTCAAAGAAAAATTGCCCCACCCAATTGCGAGTTCTCGCGAATTATCTTTTCATCTTGGATTCAATGATCAACCACTTCCGCGGTATTTGAATCTTTCACTCTCTACACTCTGTAATATTCGTTGTACAATTTGCGGTACACAAAAAATGTATAGAGAAAATTGAATTAGAGGGCATACCATCAATACTGAGTTTTTGTTAAAAGTTGCAGAAGTTTTTTTCCCCTATCTGGAGGCAGTAGAACTTAATAGTTTTGGCGAACAATTGTTATATGATGATCTTCCAATTCTTATGGAACTCTTAAATAAATATGGATGTCAATTTAATTTGGCTGTGTTATACAAGGCAGTTGACAGATTATTCCTTCATTCCGTCTGGAGCGAAGCGGAAGACGGGTGCAGGTGCCGGAAGAATCCTAAAAAATAAGATTTTTCGGGGCTGGCAAGGAAGATAAAAATTTCCGAAGGGAGTGTACTTCAGTACTCGACCGAGGAAATTTTTCTCTGACGCGGCCAGCACCGAAAAGGCTGTTTTTGACGGATAATTTCGGCGTTACCCCCGCAGCACAGGCGCACTGTCAACTCACTGGTATAACAAAGCCTTTAATTTACAGACAAATGGTACAGTTTTGCCGGATCATATGTTAAAGGCAATAATTAATGGCGTTGGTACGGTTCGGTTTAGCATTGATGCTATGGGGGACACGTTTGAGGCGCAGCGGGTGGGTGCAAAGTGGGATGTGGTCAAAAAAAACGTAGAGCGGCTTTTGGCAAAACGTGATCCTGAAAGAATTAAAGTTGCTCTCTATCCAACTATAACACGTAAAACACTTCCTTGCGTGCTCGACTTATGTCGCTGGGCCGAATATAATAAAATTGACGCAGTACATCTTCACTATTATGACCCTATCGGTGGGGGGATTGAAGAAAGACCAACACTTGCGGAACAAAAACTCCTTTTCAAATCACTCCAAGAGCAGGAGAGAGAGAGAGAGAGAGAGAGAGAGAGAGAGAAAGAAAGTGTGTGAGAGGGAGTTTCCAGATCACCTTAGAAGGCCAAGCGATAACACAAGCAGACAAAGGTTATTATTTTATAAGTCCACATCATAATAAATATCCTCTCAAGCAGAACTATAAGTATGGGCCATGTATACCACGTCCCAATACTGGCCCCTATGCAAAGTATATATGTTTTGACACCCTCCTAATGGGAAACATTACGCCAGACGGGATGTTTTTCCCCGGATGTTGCCGGTTGTGGGCCAAGACATTCCCCTGCCCAACCAATGATCGGGACTTTTTCTCCTTTTGGTTCGGACCGAAACTCACCCAAATACGCGATTCATTATCCTACAAGTCACCCCGGCCTCAGATGCTGCCCGAATGTCAAAAATGTATCTCGGCCCGGGTTCGCTCTCTTATCAAGAAGTAAGCATACCCCCCCCGGCAAAGCCCAAGGGGGGTATGCTTACCGCCTCAAGCCTCGTAGACCCAGTGCAGGATGCGCTTGTGCACGCGCAGGCGGTATTCAGCCTGGCGCACCAGAAGCGACGCCTTGCTGGAGAGCACGGCCGGCGCAACGGGGATGGCGCGCACCGGCGAGGCGCAGAGCAAAAGCCGCGCGTCGGGGATGGCCTTCCCCATGAGCTCCGGCGTGATGGCCCAGTCCGCCTGCTGCAGGGCGTCCAGCTCCCCGCGGTAGCCGGCAAACACAAAGTTCACGTCCTTCACCGCCTCTTCGGGAGACTCCACAAAGGTCACCGGGCTTCCGATACGCGCCGCCTTGGCTTCCAAGCCTGTAATGTCGAACTGCTTCGGCACTGCCACGCGCAGGGCGAAGGGGAACCACGCCGTCGCCTCGATGAGCGAATGGAGCGTGCCGTTGGCGCAGCCCACCCAGGCCGCGGTGACGCCCGCAAGGTCGCGCGCGATGCGCAGCATGCAGGCGATGTCGGCCAGCGCGTGCGCGGGATGCGCGTCCGGGCTGCCGGCATTGATGATGGGGAAATGCACATCAACCTCCGAGACGTTCCATGTCGTCACGGGCAGCGCGTAGGTATAGAGGCAATCGAGGTAATAGCCGAAGATGGGCATGAGGTGTTTCTGGAAGTCACTGACCTCTTGATGCCAAGCCCCGGAGGGGCTGCCCTCGAAGATGGTGGTGCCGCCCATCTGGCGCACGGCGGCCGTGACGCAGAGGCGTTCGGGCAGGGAATGGCGGGCGAAGGCGAGCAGCGCCACCTTCTCGCTCATGAAATCCGATTGCAGCTTGGCATCCGGGATGCCGATGGCCTGCTGCACGAGCAGCCAGCAGGTTTCCGGGCCCAGTTCCCTAATGGTCAGGACATTTCGCGCCATGGCTTCCTCCCTGATGAACTGCATACGTGAGAGAGCGTCGCGCTCTACGCGCTTCAAGAGTAGCAGGGGGGCCGGGCCGTGTCCAGACGGCGCGCGGCAAGCAAGATGCGTTCAGAAGTTTCCGCAAAAAATTTCCTTGACGCCGCCGCAAGTTCTCGTCCGCGCAAAAAGCGGGGTGCGCGCCCGGCCACGATGCCTTGACAGCATGCGCCGCTGAAACTACAAGAATCGAAGGAGAACGCCCCCGGGCTTCTCCCTCAAGGAGCGGGCACGGCGCTGTCCGCCGAGGCCGGTTCCGGCGCAATCGCCGCCACTAACCCAAGGAGAGTACCATGGTCGAAGAACTTACTGACGCCACGTTTGCGAACGCCATGAAGAGCGACATCCCGGTCTTTATCGATTTCTGGGCGCCTTGGTGCGGCCCGTGCCGGGCCATGGCCCCGATCATTGAGGAGGTGTCCAAGGAATATGAAGGCCGCGTTCGCTTCTACAAGATGAATGTGGATGAAAACCCCGCCACGCCCACCCAGTACGGCGTGCGCGCCATCCCCACCATGGTGCTCATCAAGGGTGGCGACACGGTGGAGCAGGTCACGGGCGCCATCACCAAGGACGCCCTCAAGAAGATGGTTGATTCCAAGGCTTTGCCTAATGAAGGCGTTGCCTAATGTATGACGCCGTTATCGTTGGTGCTGGTCCTGCCGGCATAACGGCTGCCCTCTACCTGGCCCGCTCCGGCTGTTCGGTGCTCCTTTTCGAGAACCTGACGCCGGGCGGCCAGGTGCTGCTGACGGAAAAACTGGAGAATTACCCCGGTTATCCGCAGGGCATCAAGGGCTATGAGCTGGCGGATCAGTTTGCGGCCCATCTGGCTGACCTGAACTCCATCGAGCGCCCCCAGGGCGAGGTGAGTTCCATCACCGGCAAAGCCGGGGATTTCACCATCAAGGCCGAGGCGGGCGAGGACGAGTACCACGCCCGCGTTGTCCTCGTGTGCTCGGGCGCGCGCCACCGCACGCTCGGCCTGGAGAAGGAAGACACCTTCATCGGGCGCGGCGTTTCGTATTGCGCCATCTGTGACGGCAACTTCTACCGCAATCAGGTGGTGGCCGTGGCGGGCGGCGGCAATTCGGCCCTGGAAGAGACGCTGTATCTTGCCAACATCGCGTCCAAGGTGCACCTCATCCACCGCCGCAACGCTTTCAGGGGCTACCAGATCTATCAGGACAGGATCGCCGCCAATGACAAGGTGGAAGTGCACCTGAGCACCGTTATCGAGGCGTTGGAGGGCGAAAAGGAACTCACCGGCCTTGCCCTGAAAAATGTGGTGACGGGCTCGCAGGAGATCCTGCCGGTGCATGGCCTGTTCATCTATGTGGGCTTTATCCCCCAGACAGGCTTCCTCCCCGAGGCCGTGGAGCGGGATCATCAGGGCTTTCTGGTGACGGATACGGAAATGCGCACCAATGTGCCGGGCATCTTCGCCGCGGGCGACATCCGCTCCAAGCTCTGCCGCCAGGTCATCACCGCTGCCGGCGACGGCGCGACCGCCGCGCAGGCGGCATTCGTCTTTCTGGAACAGCTCGATGGCTAAAAAACTGCTCCGCTGCCTTCTGTTGGCCCTCTCGCTCGGCGCGCTCGCCGGCTGCGGCATCATAGACATGCTCTATCTGCCGCCGGCCGAAGATACCGCCCAGGAGATCTTTGAAGCGGCCAACGATGCCATGAGCGAAAAGAACTATGTGCGCGCGGTGGAGCTGTACAACAAGCTGCGCGACAACTACCCCTTCAGCCCCTACACCATCGACGCGGAGCTCTCCCTCGGCGACGCCTACTTCCTCGATGAGGAGTATGACCTCGCCGCGGAGACCTACAAGGACTTTGAGGCCCTCCATCCGCGTCACGAGGCGATGCCCTATGTGCTCTACCAGACGGGCATGTCGCTTTTGAAACAGTTCCGCTCCATCGACCGCGCCACCACGGAGCTGCAGGAGGCCTATGACTGCTTCAGCCGCCTCCAGCAGTCCTACCCCGATTCGCCCTATGCCAAGAGCGCCGAAGAAAACATGCTGACCTGCCGCAAGCTCATGGCCGAGCATGAGCTCTATATCGCGGATGTCTTCTGGCATATGGGCAAGTACGGCCCCGCGTGGCGGCGCTACGAGTTCGTCGCGGACAACTTCAAGGATGTGCCCGAGGTGGCGGAGCACGCCAAGGAAAAGAGCATCGCCGCCTACCACAAGTACCGTTCCGAAGTGGCCGCCGAGACGCGCGAAAAGCGCCAGGGCTCCTGGAAGAACTGGTTCACCTGGCTCTAGCGGCGAGGAACATGGGCTGAAAAGATGCAAAAGGGCTGCCGGCAAGACCGGCAGCCCTTTTCTGTCCTGAGGCGTGGCCGAGGCCCAAACTTGCGGCAGGCTCCTGCGCCCGCGCACCCTACGGCGCCCCCGGTCCGCGCCCGTGGCGCAAAAAACAAGCCTGCGCCTATAAGCTGGCGTACTCCTCGTCACCCACGGGCTCGAGCCATTCGGTGGAGGCATCCTTGCCCGGCACCTCCACCGCGAGATGCACGAACCAACTGTCTTTTGCCGCGCCGTGCCAGTGCTTGACATTGGCCGGAATGACCACCACATCCCCGGCGCGCAGTTCCTGGGCCGGCTTGCCCCATTCCTGGTACCAGCCCCGGCCCCAGGTGCAGAGCAGGATCTGCCCGCCCTTCTCAGCCGCACGATGGATGTGCCAGTTATTGCGGCACCCGGGTTCAAAGGTGACATTGCCGATGGGGAGGCCGTCCCTCGTCAGCATGTTCAGGTAACTCTGCCCCTGAAAAAATTGCCCGTACGGATTGACTTCCCCCCGCTTGAAGGGCCCCATGGCTGGTTCTGGCATCTGTCTGTCCTTGCTGTTTCCGGGTTCAGGCGTTCTGGCGGCACAGGCCGGCGACGCCCAGATTGTTCAAGTACCACATTAAAAACGCCGGGCGGCAGACAACGCCCCGCGCGTCCGCCGCCCGTCCCGACGCCCGCTTCCGGGCGTCCCCCTTCCTTTCTCCCCCAAAGTCCCTGCAAGCCCGCGCTGGCTCCCCGGCCTGTGCCGAGGCCGCGCCGCGGGCGGCCGCACACGGGCCTTAAGCAGGGACGAAATCGATGCTGCCGAGCAGGTGGTCCAGGTCCAGCAGGATGAGCAGCCGGTTGTCCAGCTTGCCGATGCCGCGGATATATTCGGAGCCGATGCCCGCCACCACCGGCGGCGGATCTTCCACTGTGCTTTCGGGGATGCGCAGCACCTCGGAAACGCCGTCCACGAGAAAGCCCACGATCTTCTGTTCCAGCTCCATGACCACGATGCGGGTGTTGCTGTCGGGCTTGTGCGCGGCCTTGTTGAAGCGCGTGCGCATGTTGATGACGGGAATAACCTTGCCGCGCAGGTTGATGACGCCCTCGATGAATTCCGGCGCGCGGGGCACCATGGTGATCTGCATCAGGCGGATGATCTCCTGCACGGCGAGGATGTCCACCCCGAACTCCTCCTCGCCGATGCGGAAGGTGACGAGCTGGATGAGGTCGTCGTCATGCGGATCATGGCCCGGGGACGTGGCAACCTGAGTCATGGCATATCCTCCTTGCGCGGCGCATGCGCCGCCCCCTTGTGCCTCACTTATCGGCACTCTCCAAAAAAACTTAGTACCCGGGGCTCACTCTGCCGCGTGCGCCGCCCCGAGCCCGAGGAGCTTGCGCCAGCGGGGCAATGCCGCATCAAGGTTCAGGTATTCCCCCGGCAGCGCGGGCGTGGCGGGCACGGCCAGATGGCGGCGCACATCCTCTGGCGTGGCCGTGCGCGCGAGGCCCGGCACATCCTGGAGCGGGCAGAGGTCAAAATCGTCCCGCGGCATCATGACCATGAGCGCAAGGCCCTTGAGCGCGGCCTCGAGGGCAGCGGTGGTGGAATTGGAAGTCCACACCATGACGCCCGGGGCGAGCGCCAGCGCCAGCGGCGCGCTGCTGATGCGCACCTTTTCGGCATCGGCGCCGAGCAGGCCACGCAACATGTCCTCCACCGGGAGATATGGATGCGGCTTGACGGTGATGTTCCAGCCCTCGAGGAGCCCCTGCTGGTAACAGCGGGCGAACAGGCGCAGGTGGGCTTCGGTCTCGTCCCTGAAAAAGCTCGTGAGCAGGAGCAGGCGAGGGCCGTGACGGCCGTCCACCGGCTCGCCCGCTTGCGGCGGCAGGGCTTCTTCCTTCGGGGGGGCGCTTGGCTTGTGCTGCGCCAGATAGAGGTAGCGCAGGGCCTCCACCTCGCCGAGGCGCGCGGGGGGCATGCCCGCCTCGAGCCACTGGCGGCAGGCCGAGCGGCCGTTGCCCTCGATGGCCTCGGGCTGGAACAGGGCGCAATCGGGCGCGCTGAAGGTGCGCGGATCATCGAAATAGCGGAAGTCCGTGGGCCGGATGCTGGAATGCTGCGCCCCGATGACCGGGCCCGGGGCCACAGGCTGCGCAGCCCCGGATGCGGCTTCGGGCGCTCCGGCCCGCGCCGCGCCCCTGAGGCGCATGGCCGTGGTAAGCATGCGCTCCCATGGGCAATTCTCCAGCGGAAAGAGCGTCCAGCGCTGCGGTCCGCACCATGCCGCATAGCGCAGGAAGGCCCGCTGTTGCAGGCAGCGCTCAAGCGCGCGCCAGCCGCGGAACGATTCGGCCCAGTCATCCTTGGCATAGCGCCAGAAATTGAGCTTCGAGCCTGCAAAATGGCATGCGGCAGCCGCCTGTGCCTCAATGCGCCGGCACGCCCGGGAAAGACGGCGCCAGCGCCCGAGGGCCGCCCAAAGGTCGCCTGTGGCGAGGAATTCCTCAAGGTAGTGGAAAGAGAGGCCGTCTTTCCCGGTCTTGCGGAAGAGGTCGCGCAGCTTGAGGCATTGGGCGAAACTGAGCTCCGGCGAGGGGAAGCGGATGAAAAGCCAGCGCACGAAATGGCCGCCTTGGGGATATTCCCGGCGGGCGCAGGCATTGAGCGCATCGTGCAGCCCCTCCCAGTAGCGGGAGCGGAAACGCCCGCGGGCCGCGGCCTGCAAGTCCACGTTGGGGAAATAGGTCACGATGGTGCCGGCGAGCCGCTCCCCTCCTGCCGGAACCCGCGCCGGCTGCGCGCCGGCAAAGTTGAGGTGCCGGCGTACCTTCCACCACCAGTGGGCATAGCGCGCAAGCCCCCGCAGCGGCGCTGGCATGAGGCCATACAGGCGCCGCGCGAGCGGGATTTCCTCATGCTCCGGGGCTGTGCCGCCGGCAGCGGCCGAAAACTGCCGCCCCGTGGCCGCGCAAAGTTCAGCCAGGGTGGCGCGCAAGCGCTGATCGCCGCCCACAAGGTGCAGGGCGGCGCAGCCTTCCGCATCCATAAGCCGCTCGAGGCAGCGCAACTTGTAGATGGTATAGAGCTGGGGCGTCATCTTGGGATGGCGCTCGTAGAGCAGGGAGCACCACCACATGGAGGGTTCCTCGCCGCAGCGCAGCCAGTCCTGAAGTTCGCGCGCCGGGCCAGTCCCCATTTTTACGGGGAGGCGCCCCATGTCGTAGGCCCAGGCCATATGCTCGGCCCGGATGGCGAGCAGTTCGCCATGCAGCCGCTCGGGGATGGAGACGACGCCGGGCGCGCTTTCCCAGTCATCCCAAAGGGCGACAAGCGTGTCCGCGTCCTGTGTGGCGCCGGCCGGGGCAACGCCCAGGCCCGTCTGGACGACAAGGCACTTCACGAGCGCTCCTCGCCCGTTGCCAAGGCCTTGGCGATCGCCTCGCCATAGGGCGCGCGGAGGACGCCCGCCTCGGTGATGATGGCGCTGATGAACGCGCCCGGGGTGACATCAAAGGCGAAATTGTACACGGGCACGCCTTCGGGGGTGATGCGCCGGGCGCCTATGTGGGTGACTTCCTCCGCCGGGCGCTCCTCGATGGGGATGGCGGCGCCGTCCGGCGTGGCGGCGTCGATGGTGGAGAGCGGCGCCGCCACATAGAAGGGCACCTGAAAATGCTTCGCCAGGATGGCGACGCCCAGGGTGCCAATCTTGTTGGCCGTGTCGCCGTTGGCCGCGATGCGGTCCGCGCCCACCACCACGGCCTGCACCATCCCCCGGCTCATGAGGTGGGCGCAGGCATTGTCGCAGGCCACCGTCACGGAAATGCCGTCGCTCGCGAGCTCCCACGCGGTGAGCCGCGCGCCCTGAAGAAAAGGCCGCGTTTCGTCAGCGATGACGCTGATATGCTTGCCCTCTTCCAACGCCGCGCGGATGACGCCGAGCGCCGTGCCGTAGCCGGCCGTGGCCAGGGCCCCGGCATTGCAGTGAGTCAATACCGTGTCGCCGTCATGCAGGAGCGCGGCCCCGTGGCGCCCGAGGCAACGGCACAGGGTTTCGTCCTCCCGCTGGAGGGCCAATGCCTCGCGCTCGAAGAGCGCCGCCACAGCAGGCAGAGGCAACGGCCCGGCACTTTCCGCCGCGCGCCAGGCGCGACGCATGCGTTCCACGGCCCAGCGCAGGTTGACGGCCGTGGGCCGCGCCTGCGCGATGCGGTCGAGATCCCCCTCAAGGCGCCGGCGCCCGGCTTCCGTGTCTTCGGCAGCCACGCCCCGCGCGGCCAAGGCGCAGCCAAAGGCCGCGGTCACGCCGATGGCTGGCGCGCCGCGCACCACCATTGTCTTGAGGGCTGCGATAACGTCATCCGGCGTCACGCAGCCGACATCCGCCTCCACTTCCGGCAGCTTGCGCTGGTCGAGCAGGTGGAGCGCCCCTGCTTCCCCATCAAAACGGATATGGCTGTTCACTGGTTTTCCCTTGAAATCCGCGTCTTCCGCGCCCGCCGTTATTGCCGGCGCGCCAGGTCGCGCAGAGGCGCCATGCGCGGGTCGTCGAGGCCGCGCTCACAGCCGCATTCCCCCTCGTTGAGGTTGGCGCCGCACACCGGGCACAGGCCCTTGCATTCCTCCTTGCAGAGGGGCGCCACGGGCAGCGAAAGCATGAACTGCTCCCAGCAGACGGCGGCGAGGTCGAGCATGGGAGCGTGCCGGTCATAGACCACGTGGCTCGCGTCGTCCGGGGCGGCGCCGGGGGCCCTTTCCTCCGGGGGGATGTCCTCGAATTCGTCGAAGCGGGTGTCGATGGTCACCCCGGCGTCCTCGGCGCAGCGGTTGCACGGCAGCACCACCTCCCCGGTGAGGCTGCCGCGCACAAGGCAGCCTTCCTCGGCGGGCATCACGGTGAGCCGGGCCACAAGCGGCTTCTCGATGCGGCACTCCATGTGGAATTCGTGCAGCGGCGCGAGCCATATCTCCTGGTCGTCCAGGGTGAATTCCTTGCCGTCGGGCGGGAGGTCGTTGATGGAAACAAGGTATTTGCGCATGGTTCCCTCGTTGTATGGGGCGCGTCGGGCGCCCTCATTTTGGTTCAGCAGTAGCCGTTCACTGGCCGGTGGCGAGCAGGGCCACGGCGAGCCCAAGGAAAACGAGGCCGGCCAGCCGGTTGATGAGTATCTGCCCGCGGCGCGAGGCGTTGAAACGCCGCGCGAGCCTGCCCCCCAGGAGCGCCACGGAAAAAAAGACCAATAGCGTCGCCAGGATGAAGAGCGCCCCGAGCAGCACCACCTGCAGCGGGATGCTGCCGCGCTCAGGTTCGCAGAATTGGGGCAAAAAAGCCAGAAAGAAGAGGCAGACCTTGGGGTTGGTCACGTTCATGAGGATGCCGCGCCGGTAGAGCGCGCCATAGCCGGGAAAGGACGCCGCGCCGCCCGCATCGTCCGCGCCCTCGGGCACGCGCGCGAGGGCCGCGCCGGAGCGGAAGGCGAGCCACGCGAGATAGAGCAGGTAGCAGGCGCCCAGGATCTTGAGCACCCAGAACGCGGTCGGCGAACTGCGGAAAATCACGGCCACGCCCAAGGCGACGGCCGTGGTGTGGAAGCAGAGGCCGGTCGCGAGGCCCAGCGTCGTGACCATGCCCGCCGCCGCGCCGTAGAGCGCCGACTGCGTGAGCACGAAGATATTATCGGGCCCGGGCGCGATGGAAAGCACCAGCGCCGCCGCAAAAAAGGCGCCCGCCACCTCCGGGCTCAGCATGGCGCATGCCCCGCGCCGGCGCTTCCAACGCAAAAGAAAAGGCGCTTTTCCGCGCGCGGGCGCGCCTTGACGGCCCGCTCCAGCCTGAGCGCCGTGGGCCTGTCCACGCAGGCGAGGCTCGCGGCCAGGCGAACCGGGCGCCTCCCGCGGGTATAGCGCGCCCCGCCCGGCAGGAGCCCGTTGTGCTGCGCCACGCGGCGTGCAAGGTCACAGGTGATGCCGCAATAGAGCGTACCGTCGCGGCACTCCAGCAGGTAGACATACCAGGGCGCGCCTTTAAGCGTTGCGGAAGCCTTCATCCGTTGAACCCGCCCGCCAGCCATGCGGTGAGCATGAACGAAACGAACCAGTTGCCGAGCCGCCACGCCCAGGGATTGGGCGGCCGCCCCTCCACGAGCCTGCGCATGGAGCGGATGGTGCCCGCGATGCTGCCGGCGAGATGGAACACGACGAAGCCGATGCCCGCCAGCAGCCCGAACTGCGACACGCAGACAAAAAAGAGCGCGAAGGTGACGCAGGGCGCGAGGCAGCCAGCGCCGTCCGCCCCCGTGGCCGTCCAGACGCGGCCAAAACCCGCGCCATTGCCGAACGTGCCGCCCATGCGGTAGAAGCGCGCCCCGGATGCGGAGCCGTGGCGCCAGGGATCGCCGCCGGAGCCCCCTTGGCCGGCGCCAGACTGCGCGCGTCCGGCCGTGCGCTCTCCTTCATCGGCGCCGACTACCTCGGCATCGAAGACGCGGCCTTCATCCAGGCGCCTGCCCGGCGGCAGGCTGCCCTGGGCGCCATTTTCGTCATGATTGGGGGCCATGCCATTCCTCCGCGTGTGCACTTTGCTGGCCAGCAATGGGGTGCCGTTGCGCCGCCCTCATGCCGAAGCTCCCGCGCCGGGCGCCTCCACGAGCAGCGCGGCGAGATCCATCA
Source organism: Desulfovibrio sp. ZJ746 (assembly GCF_011039155.1). Classification (NCBI taxonomy): domain Bacteria; kingdom Pseudomonadati; phylum Thermodesulfobacteriota; class Desulfovibrionia; order Desulfovibrionales; family Desulfovibrionaceae; genus Desulfovibrio; species Desulfovibrio sp. ZJ746. The sequence continues at coordinate 841,305 of NZ_JAAKEK010000001.1, forward strand.
CATTGGTGCGCGTGGGCCCGGTAATCAGGAGGTCCCCGCCCGCAAGGAGCGCCGCGTTGCTGTCGTTCCTCTCCAAAAAGGCGAGCGCCGCCTCGCGGCCGCCCATGCGGGCCACGCTTTCGCCGTCGGCAAAGCCGCCAGCGGCATCCGTGGGGCCGTCCGTGCCGTCCGTGCCCGCAAATATGCCGCTGATGCCGGGGCTGCCCGCGAGCTCCAGAGCCGCGGCGAGGGCCATCTCCTGGTTGCGGCCGCCGAGGCCCTCGCCCGTGAGCGTCACCGTGGTCTCGCCGCCGGCCAGCAGGCAAAGGCCGCGGTCGCCGGGCTTGAGGCCGGCCGCCGCGCGCCGGGCCTCGGCCACGAGCCCGGCGGCGACCTCGCGCGCCTCGCCGGTGAGGCTGTCCGTCAGGATGCGCGCCGCGAGCCCCAGGGCCTCCGCCTTGGCGCAAGCGGCCTCCAGCGCCTGGCGGTTGGTGGCGGCGAGCACATTGCAGACATGCCCGAAGAGCGGGTCGCCGGGCTTGGGCGTTTCGGGGATGCGGCCCGCTGCCCCGGCCTCCAGGCGCTCGCGCGCCGGCGCGGGCACCCTGGAGAGGATCTGGAAGCGCTCCAAAATTTCCAGGCATTCGCCAAAAGTGCTCGGATCAGGCGAGGTGGGGCCCGAAGCGATGACATCCAGCGCGTCGCCCACCACGTCGGAAACGATGATGGCGAGCACGTCGGCCCCGTTGGCGGCCGCGGCGAGCTGGCCGCCCCCGAGGAGGGAGAGGTGCTTGCGGACGGCATTGACTTCCTGGATGGTCGCGCCGCACTGGAGCAGCAGGGAGGTGGTCTCCTGCAGGTCGGCGAGGCTGAGGCCCGGGGCCGGCGCCGGGGTGAGCGCGCTGGCGCCCCCGGTGAGAAGGCAGATGAGCAGGTCCCCGGGGGCGCAGTCGCGGGCGATGTCAAGGATATGCGCCGCCGCCACCACGCCCGCCGCATCCGGCACCGGGTGCGCCGCCTGGTCGATGGTGATATGCGCGAGCGGCAGATGGTGGCCGTACTTGACGACCACGAAGCCCTCGGCGATGTGGGCCCCCAGAAGCTTTTCCAGCGCCTGCGCCATGGGGGCCGCGCCCTTGCCGGCGCCCACCACGCGCACGCGGCCATGGGTGAGATCCCAGCTGCGGCCCGCGGCCTCGAGCCTCTTGCCGCCGTCGGTGAGGCGCACATGCCGCGTCACCGCCGCATCCGGGGCCACCGCTGCCAAGGCCGCCGCAAAAATTTCCGTAAGTTGCTCCCGCTGCTTCTTCTGCGTGTCTGCCATGGGCGCTCCTTTGCCTGAGTCTTGCTCCTTTCCACATACCAGAGACGGCCCCGCTTGTCATGGAACTTCCGCGGGCACCCCCGCCGGCCCCGGAGGCTTGGATTTTCCGCCGCCATGGACTATCCTCGCCCGAGCCACATCCGCGACACGTTCACAGGAGCCCGCATGGACGCCGCCTTTTTTGACCTTGACGGAACGCTCTTGAACACCCTTGACGATATCGGGAGCGCCTGCAACAGGATGCTCGCGGCCCACGGCTTTCCAGAACATCCCCTCCCCGCCTACGCCACCATGGTGGGCAACGGCTTCACGCGCACGGTGGAGCGCGCGTTGCCGCCCGGTATATTTGCCGGCCTCTCAGCGGAAGGGCTCGAAGCCCTCACCGCCGAGGCCCGCGACCAGTATGCGGCCCACCTCTTCGACCATACGGTGCCCTATGCGGGCATGAGCGAAGCCCTCGCCGTACTGGCAGAGCGTGGTCTCACGCTCGCCGTGCTCTCCAACAAGCCCGATGCCTGGACGGTGGAAATCATCCGCCACTTTTTCCCGGATATCCCCTTCGCGCTCATCCGCGGCGCGCGGGGCGACTACCCCCTCAAGCCGGAGCCGCAGGCGGCGCGCGCCATGCTCGCCAGGCTTGGCCTTGAGCCTGCGCGTTGCGCCTATGTGGGCGACAGCGACGTGGACATGCACACGGCGCGCAATAGCGGCATGCTGCCCGTAGGCGCGGCCTGGGGCTTTCGCGGGCCGGACGAGCTCGTGCGGGCAGGCGCGCGCCTGCTGGCCGCGCAGCCGGCGGAACTTCCCGAACTTCTTTGTTCTCCCATTGCGGAAAAGTGAGGTAATCATGCTTCGGCCCATCATTGAGATCGATGAAGAAAAGTGCAACGGCTGTGGCAAGTGCATCCTCGACTGCGCCGAGGGCGCCCTCGCCATTGTGGACGGCAAGGCGCGCCTCATCAGCGATGTCTACTGCGACGGCCTCGGCGCCTGCCTCAACTGCCCGCAGGGCGCCCTCACCCTCACCATGCGCGAGGCCGCGCCCTTTGACGAGGCGGCCGCCCTTGCCGCCAAGGAAAAGCGGGAAGGGGCCGGCAAGAGCTGTGCCCCGGGCGGCGCCTGCCCCGGGAGCGCCGCGCGCGCACTCAAGCCCCTGGCGCCCCTCGGTGGCGCGCAGGCCGCCCCGGCACGCTCGCCCGAGGCTGGCACGGTCATCGCGCGCCTCCCCGCATGGCCGGTCAAGCTGGCCCTCGTGCCGCCGTCGGCCTCTTTCCTGCGCGGTGCGCGCCTCCTGCTCACGGCCGACTGCGCCGCCCTCTCCCTGCCGGAGCTGCACGCCCATTGGCTCATCGGCCACATCCCCCTGCTCGCCTGCCCCAAGCTGGAAGACCACAACTCCCTCCTCCAGCGGCTCGAGGGCATCCTCAAGGAAGGCGCGCCTTCAGCCATCACCGTGCTGCGCATGAGCGTGCCCTGCTGCGCGCTCGACCGCCTCGCGGAACAGGCCCTCGCCGTCACGGGAAGCAAGGTGCCGCTCAAGGTGTATACGGTCGAGCTGCCCTGAGCTTTCGCCCCGCCCTCACGCCGGGCGCCCCCATCCCCGGGGCGGCCGCATTGACAAATCCTAGCAAAGTGCTATGTTTTCAGCGGCCGGCAGGCGCAGCCCCGGCACTTCCCGGGAGAATGCGATGCCCATCAAGATCCCCGCAGACCTTCCCGCCCGCGCGGCCCTTGCGAGCGAAAACATCTTCGTCATGACGGACGAGCGCGCGAACCAGCAGGACATCCGCCCGCTGGAGATCGCCATCGTCAACCTCATGCCCACCAAGATAGCCACGGAGACGCAGCTTTTACGTCTCTTGGGCAATTCTCCCATCCAGGTCAACATCACCCTGTTGCGCACGGCGGCGCACGAATCCCGCAATACGCCCGTGCAGCACCTGGAGCGCTTCTACAAAACCTTTGCCGAGATCCGCCACAGGAGTTTCGACGGCATGATCATCACCGGCGCGCCAGTGGAGCACCTGCCCTTTGAAGAGGTCGACTACTGGGACGAGCTTGTGGAGATCATGAGCTTCGCCTGCGAGCGCGTGTATTCCACGCTCTATCTCTGCTGGGCGGCGCAGGCGGCGCTGCACCATTTTTACAGGGTGCCCAAGTATGTGCTGCCCGAAAAGGTCTCGGGCATCTTCTGTCATGAGGTGCTCAAGCCCGAGTGCCGGCTCTTCCGGGGCTTTGACGATGAATTTCTGGCCCCGCACTCCCGCCACACGGAAGTGCGCACCGAGGATGTGCTCAAGCACCCCGAGCTGCGCGTGCTGGCGGAATCCGGCGAGGCGGGCCTCGCCGTGGCGGAAAGCCGCGACCAGCGCCAGGTCTTCATGACCGGCCATCTCGAGTATGACCGCGGCACCCTCGACGCCGAATACCGGCGCGACCTCGCCAAGGGCGACGCCCCGTCCATCCCGCGCCACTACTATCCCGGCGACGACCCGGACGTGATGCCCTACATGACCTGGCGGGCGCACGCGCACCTCTTTTACAGCAACTGGCTCAACTACTATGTGTACCAGGAAACGCCCTTCAGCCTGAGCACGCTGGCCCCGCAGGGCGGCCCCGAGGCCTGAGGCCGGGCAGCAGCCAAAGGAGAGCCCCTTTTCATGCGCTTTTCAACCAGAACCCGCTATGGCCTGCGCTTTCTTTTGCGCCTCGCCGCCCAGCCGCCGGGGAGCCTGCTCCAGCTCGGGCAGGTGGCGCGGGAGGAGCGCATTTCGTCCGGCTATCTGGAGCAGATCGTCCGGGCGCTCAAGCCGCTGGGCATCCTCAAGGCCGTGCGCGGCACTGGCGGCGGCTATGCCCTCGCCAAGCCCGCGGCGGACATCAATATGGAAGACGTTTTCCTGCATCTCGAAGGCGAGATCGCGCCCGTGCGCTGCCTCACCACCAACAAGCCCTGCACCCATGAGGGCCAGTGCTCCACGCGGGCCTTCTGGCAGGCGCTGGACCGGCACATGCGCGAATTTTTACGCTCCTGTACCTTGCAGGAAATGAGCGAACAGTGCAAAACTACCCCGGGCGCCGGCGCCGCACCTGAAGAAGCGGCCAAGGGCGGCGCCCTTTCAGGAGGAACCTATGTGGAATTACACTGAAGCCGTCCATGACCACTTCCTGCACCCGCACAACGCGGGCCCGCTTGCCGACGCCAACGCCATCGGCGAAGTGGGCAGCCTTGCCTGCGGCGATGCGCTCAAGCTCTACCTCAAGATCAACGACAAGGGCGTCATCGAGGACGCGGGCTTCGAGACCTTCGGCTGCGCGAGCGCCATCGCCTCAAGCTCCGTCCTGACGGACATGATCAAGGGCATGACCGTCGACGAGGCCCTGAAGCTCACCAACAAGGATATCGCCAACGCGCTGGGCGGCCTGCCGAAGCAGAAGATGCACTGCTCCGTCATGGGGCAGGAGGCGCTGGAAGCCGCCATCCGCCAGTGGAAGGGCGAGCCCGCCGTGCCGCATGCCCATGAGGAGGGCAAGCTCGTCTGCAAGTGCTTCGGCGTGACGGACGCCCAGATCATCCGCGCCATCCGCGAAAACAATCTCAAGACCGTTGAGGAAGTCACGGCCTACACCAAGGCCGGCGGCGCCTGCGGCGAATGCCTGGACGAGATCGCCGAGATCCTCGCGGCCGAGCTCAAGCAGAAGCCCGTGCAGGAGCTCAAGCCCCGGCCGAAGCTCACCAATGTGCAGCGCATGCAGCAGGTGCTCAAGGTCATCGACGAGGAGATCCGGCCCCAGCTCGCGGCCGACGGCGGGGACATCGAGCTCATCGACGTGGACGGAAAGCGCGTGGTCGTGTCCCTGCAGGGGCGCTGCTCGCAGTGCCGCTCGAGCAACGTGACCATCGCCAACCTGGTGCAGCGGCTGCTGCGCGAGCATGTGGAACCCGACATCGTGGTGGAGGAGGCCTAATCCATGGAAGTCGTCTATCTGGACAACAACGCCACCACAGCCGTGGCCCCGCAGGTGCTGGAGGCCATGCTGCCCTATCTGGGCGACCTCTACGGCAATCCCTCGAGCATGCACAGCTTCGGCGGCCAGGTGGCCGAAGCCGTGGACACGGCGCGCGAGCAGCTGGCCGCCCTGCTCGGGGCCGACCCGGACGAGATCATCTTCACGGCCTCCGGCTCCGAGGGCGACAACGCGGCCATCTGGTCGGCGCTGCAGAGCCGCCCCGAGCGGCGGCACATCGTCACCACCCGCGTGGAGCACCCGGCGGTGCTCAGCGTGTGCCGCTACTGGGAGACCCAGGGCTACCGCGTGACCATGCTCGGCGTGGACAACAAGGGGCGCCTCGACCTTGAGGAATACGCCGCCACCCTCGGCGACGACACGGCCATCGTGTCCATCATGTTCGCCAACAACGAGGTCGGCAACATCTATCCCATCCAGCAGCTCGCCGAAATCGCCCGCGACCGCGGCATCCTGTTCCACACGGACGCGGTGCAGGCCGTGGGCAAGATCCCCATCGACCTCAAGCACCTGCCGGTGGACATGCTCTCCCTCTCGGGGCACAAGATCAACGCGCCCAAGGGCATCGGCGCGCTCTATGTGCGCAAGGGCGTGCGCTTTCGCCCGCTGCTGCGCGGCGGCCACCAGGAGCGCGGCCGGCGCGCGGGCACGGAAAACGTGCCCTATATCGTGGGCCTCGGCGTGGCCGCGCAACTCTGCGCGGAATTCATGCAGGCGGAGCGCGTGGACGTGGCGCGCCTGCGCGACAAGCTGGAATACGGCCTCCTGGAACGCATCCCGGAAAGCCGCGTCAACGGCGACATCGAGCACCGGCTGCCCAACACCAGCAACATCTCGTTCAAGAACGTGGAGGGCGAGGCCATCCTGCTCATGCTCGACCGCCTGGGCATCGCCGCGAGCTCCGGGTCGGCCTGCACCTCCGGCAGCCTCGAGCCCTCGCATGTGCTCCGCGCCATGGGCGTGCCCTTCAACTACGCGCACGGCTCCATCCGTCTCTCCCTCTCCCGCTACAATACGGCGGAACAAATCGACTACGTGCTCGACAAGTTCCCCGGCGTCATCGAGACCCTGCGGGCCATTTCGCCCTTCAAGGGCTAGACGGCCGCGAAACTCGCATAAAAAAGCCCCGGTTTGCCCATGCAGGCCGGGGCTTTTCCTGTGCACGACAGTTCGTCACTGTGAGGAGCTTTCCAGAGGAAAATATCACCGGGAATGCGTCATGCCCCAGCTTCGCCGCCGGCGAGGCCACCAAAACCTGCAAATAAAAGCTTCTCGTTTCAACATATTCCGCTAAACCCGCGCCTCGTGATTTTTCCTGTTTGCAAGGCGGAACCTTGGAGCCGGTGCCCCGGCCCCTCCCTCGGGAGGAAGCCCCTGCAAGCAAATTTTCACCAAAAACATTTGACAGGCATTTTTTAATCTGGAACGCTAAACAGGACTGAGGATGTCCCTTGGCAGGTGCGGCGTTTTATTTCTGCTTTTCCTGCTGGTTAAAAGTGTTTCCCCGAGATCTTCCGTGAGCTGCCCACCCGGCAGCCGCGGTTCAATTCAGGATATGAGGCCTATGCGGGCATACGCGGACTGAACCACAGCCATACAGGAGGGAACCCTATGGGACTTGAACCCACGCGTGCGACCCCGATGAAGCAGTTTCTTCCCGTTCTGCTCTGTTTTTTCGCCATGGGCTTTGTGGACTTGGTGGGGATCGCTTCAAACTATGTGCAAAAGGATCTGGCATTGCCTGATTCACAGGCAAACATGTTTCCTTCCCTCGTGTTTTTCTGGTTCCTCATTTTTTCCGTTCCTGTCAGCATGCTCATGAACCGCATCGGGCGGCGGCGCACCGTGCTGGTGAGCCTGGTGATCACCCTGGTTTCCCTGCTCATCCCCCTTTTTGGCAATTCCTTCGCTGTCATGCTGGCGGCGTTCTCCCTGCTGGGCATTGGCAATGCCTTCATGCAGACTTCGCTCAACCCCCTGGTCAGCAATATCGTCAATCCCAAGAAGTTGCCGAGCGCGCTCACCTTCGGCCAGTTCATCAAGGCAATTGCCTCTTTCATGGCGCCCATCCTTGCCATGTGGGGCGCGACTGCCGTTATTCCTTCTTTTGGCCTGGGCTGGCGGGCCCTGTTCCTGATTTATGCCTGTGTTTCGCTCCTTGCCATGCTTTGGCTCGGGGCAACGCCCATTGCGGAGGAAAAGGCAGACAAGGTTTCCGGCTTTCACGAGTGCCTGGTCCTGCTCGGCAAGGGGCTGGTCTTTCTCTCTTTCATCGGTATCATGTGCCATGTGGGCATTGACGTGGGCACCAACACCACAGCGCCCCGCATCCTGATGGAGCGCTGCGGGCTCGCCCTGGAGGAAGCCGGCATCGCCACAAGCGTCTATTTCATCTTCAGGACACTCGGCTGCCTGGTGGGCGCCGGGGCCCTGCAAAAAATGGCGGCCCGGCTCTTCTTCCTTATCAGCGCGGCGCTGCTCGCACTGGGCCTCATCGGGCTCTTTTTTGTGGATGGCCGCATGGCCATCTATATCTGCATCGGCATGATCGGCTTCGGCAACAGCAACATCTTCTCCATCATTCTTGCCCAGACGCTCCTGCGCCTTCCTGACGAGGCCAACGAGGTCTCGGGCCTCATGATCATGGGACTTTTTGGCGGCACGCTTTTCCCGCTGGCCATGGGATTCGCAAGCGACATGCTGGCGAGCCAGACCGGGGCCATCCTCGTTATGGCCGCCGGCGCCGTGTATCTGCTGTGTTATACGATGGTGATCCGCTCACAAAACGTATAAAAAGGGAGATACTGTCATGCAGATGGGCAATGATGACATCGTGGTGGGGATCGGCGAAGCCCTGTGGGATATCCTTCCTGACGGCAAGAAACTTGGCGGCGCGCCTGCCAATTTCGCCTACCACTGCGCCCGTTGCGGCCTGGATTCCTGGGCTGTCAGCGCCATCGGCGAGGACAAGCTTGGCGAGGAGGTCGCCGAGCAGCTGAGTGAAAAGAAGGTCAACTATATCATGGAGATGGTCCCCTATCCCACCGGCACCGTGCAGGTGGAGCTGTCACCGACGGGTGTGCCCACCTATGATATCAAGTCGGGCGTGGCCTGGGACAACCTGCCTTTCACTCCCCGTATTGAGGAGCTCGCCCGCAAGACCCGCGCGGTCAGCTTCGGCTCACTGGCGCAGCGGAGCGTCGTGACCCGCAATACCATCGACGCCTTTCTGGACGCCATGCCACAGGATACTGACCGCTTCATCGTCTTCGATGTGAACCTGCGCCAGAATTTTTACACGCCGGAATGCCTTGAAAGTTCCATGGAGCGCTGCAACATCCTCAAAATCAATGATGAGGAGCTGATCGCCGTGAGCCGCATGTTCGGCTATCCCGGTATTGACTTGAAAGATAAATGCTGGCTTTTGCTGGGGCGCTATAATCTCAAGGTGCTGGTGCTCACCTGCGGCGTCAATGGCAGTTATGTCTTCACCCCGGGCCACGTGTCCTTCCTGCCGACGCCAAACGTGCAGGTCGCGGACACCATCGGCGCCGGTGATTCCTTTTCCGCCGTCTTTGTCTCGAGCCTGCTCAAAGGCTGCCCTGTCACCCGGGCACACCACAATGCGGTATATTACTCGGCCTTTGTCTGCACCCAGCATGGCGCCATGCCGGAATATCCCGAAAGCCTGAAGGAGCAGGTCTCCATACTCCCCTGAACTGGGAGGGCGCTTCGGGGAAAGGACACGGAAGCCGCTGACGGCCCGGTTCCGTCTGTTCACACAAAAAAAGCTCCTGGTGACAGGAGCTTTTTTATGCAAAAAATCAAGAAGTCCAAGGCCTTTGCGACAACCTTGGACTTCCTTGACAACATATTGGTAGCAAGGGAGGGATTTGAACCCCCGACACTGCGGGTATGAACCGCATGCTCTGACCAACTGAGCTACCTTGCCACGAGCGCTCAATACGCAACGCATTCTCTACGCGAGTTAGGCGCCCTTGGCAAGCGATTTTTGTGAGTTGCGCGCGGCCGGGGCGCCGTGGTCAGCGGACCATGAAGTAATATACGAAGGGCGCCAGTGCCAGCCGGTAGATGGCGAACGGCACGAGGGTCATCTTGCCCACCAGGGCCACGAATGCCTTGACCGCGAGGAGCGCGGACACAAAGGCGCCCACCATGCCCACGGCGAAAAAGGGGATATCCGCCGTCGTGAACAGGGAAAAGTTCTTGAGCAGGTCATAGCCTGTCGCCGCCATCATGATGGGCACGGCGGCGATGAAGGAATACTCCGCCGCCAGCGCGCGCCGGGCGCCCAGGATCATGCCGCCCATGATGGTCGCCGCCGAGCGCGAAAAGCCGGGCCACAGGGCGAGGCACTGAAAGCAGCCGATGCCGAGCGCCATGCGCGGAGTGAGCTCGTCCAGGCTCACGCAGGTGGGCCTTTCATGGCGCCGTTCCACAAGGATCATGCAGAGGGCGCCCACCACAAGGGCCGCAAGCACGGTTGACGGCCGGAACAGGTAATGCTTGATGAAGGAATGGAGCAGGAGGCCGGCCACGCAGGCGGGAAGCGAGGTGAGAAAAAGCAGCCACAGGCCGCGCGGCCCGGCGAAGCGCACATAGGGTTGCGGCCGCACGAGGCCCACAAAGCGCTTCCAGTAGAGGACGACCACGGCCATGATGGCGCCGAGCTGGATGACCACCTCGAACGTCGCCGCCTTTTCTCCCGTGAAATGAAGCAGGTCGCCCACGAGGATGAGGTGCCCCGAGGAGGAGACGGGAAGAAACTCGGTGAGCCCTTCCACAATGCTCAAGATGAGTGAGGTCAGCAGATCGTCCATAACATCCCGGCCTCGAGGGGCGAATCCGGCGTATGCCTTGCCAGCCGCATGGCACGCGCCTATGGTTTACAAAAAGGGGCTGCCATGCCGACCATCATCCATCACAGTGAACTGGTGCGCCGCGCCCTCGTCTATCTGGATGAGGAGCGGAACCGCTGCCCGCAAAAACAGGTGGAAGTCTTGCTGGACGAGGCAGGCATGCGCTTCAACCTCTCCCCGGCGGAAGCGCTCGACCTGGCACGCATCTTCCGCGCGGCTTCCTGCGGCGCCGGGCCGGACGATCGCGCGTAGCAGCCCACATCGCAGGACAAGGCCCCGGTCCCTCCTGACAGGGGTGGCTGCTCTAGGCGATGGGACTCCCGGCCGGAACGGCCTCGCAAGGCGTCAAGAGGCGGCAGCAGTCGCCCTCGCCCGCTGTCAGCACCATGCCGCAGGACATGAGGCCGCGAATCTTTCGCGGCGCAAGGTTGAGAACCGCGCATACCTGACGCCCGATAAGCGCTTCCGGCGCATAATGTTCCGCAATGCCGGAGAGTATCTGGCGCGGCTCGCCTTCGCCAAAATCGATGAGCAGGCTCAGGAGCCTGTCCGCCTGGGGGTGCCGCTCGGCGCTGACCACCGTCCCCACACGCAGCTCGAGGCTCTTGAAGGTGTCGAAGCTGATTTCAGGCAATGCGCCCTCTGCTGCGACCGCCGCCTTCTTTTTTTCATCATTTACTTGAACTTTTTTCGCTTTCTCCTGCAATCCTGCCTTCTTGGCTGCCTGCCCGTCCGCAAGGGCAGCACTGTCTATCCGTGGGAAAAGGTTGGACGCCGGCGCAGCTTTGGCGCCCACCCTCAGCCCTGAGAGGCTGGCCGTTTCCGCCGCGAGATCCCGCGTGGGCGGCGTGCCCTCGGGAACTTCCTCGCCCAGCTGCCCGAGCATGGCGCCCGCGGCCTTGGGCATGACGGGCCAGAGGCAGAGCGCCACCTTGCGCATGCAGGCGAGCAGGATATGGAGCACGCTCGAAAGCCGCTCCCTCTGCCCTTCCTTGGCGAGGGTCCACGGCGCCTGGCTGTCCACATACTTGTTGAGCGCGCGCACCAGCTCCCACAGGGCTTCAAGGGCCTGCGCGAAGCGCACGTTGCGGAAGAGCTGGAGATAATTTTCCATGGCCGAGGCGCAGAGCTCCTCGATGGCGCGGTCCGCGTCGGTATGCACGGTGCCCGCGGGGATGCGGCTTTGGCAGTACTTGGCGGTCATGGAAAGGACACGGCTGAAGAGGTTGCCGAGGTCATTGGCGAGATCCGCATTGATGCGCCCCACCAGCGCCTCCTCACTGAAGCTGGCGTCAGAGCCGAAATGCATCTCGCGCAGGAGAAAATATCTGAAGGCGTCGAGCCCGTAGCGCTCGCCCATGTCGAGCGGGTCCACCACATTACCGAGCGATTTCGACATCTTGGTGTCGCGCACGAGCCAATAGCCATGCACATTGAGGTGCCGGTAAAGCGGCAGCCCGGCTGCCTTGAGCATGGTGGGCCAGAAAACGGCGTGCGGCTTCAGGATGTCCTTGGCCACGAGATGCTCCCCGGGCCAGTAACGGGCATACTCCGCCCCGCCGGGCCAGCCGAGGGCGCTGATGTAGTTGATGAGCGCGTCGAACCAGACATAGCAGACATAGTCGTGGTCAAAGGGCAGCTCAATGCCCCAGGTGAGGCGCGTCTTGGGGCGCGAGATGCAGAGGTCCTCCAGCGCGCCGGACTCGAGCATGGCGAGCACTTCGCCGCGGTAGCGCTCGGGCCGGATGAAGTCCGGGTTGGCGAGGATATATTCCCGCAGCCAGGGCAGGTACTTGGACATGCGGAAAAAATAGTTCTTTTCGCTGATGAATTCCGGCTTGGTGAGGTGCTGCGGGCAGAGGCCGTTTTCCAGCTCCTTTTCCGTATAGAAGCGCTCGCAGCCGTAGCAGTAATGCCCCCCGAACTCACCAAAATAGATGTCGCCCGCGTCATAGACCTTTTGCAAAAAGTCCTGCACGGCTGCCTTGTGCTGCTCGTCCGTGGTGCGCACAAAGCGGTCATTGTCAATGCCAAGGCGCGGCCAGAGCGCGCGGAAGCGGCCGCTGATCTCGTCCACGAACTGCCGCGGCGTCAGGCCGCGCTTTTCCGCGGCCTGCACGATCTTGTCGCCATGCTCGTCCGTGCCGGTGAGGAAGAGCGTATCCTCGCCGAGGCAACGGTGGAAACGCGCCATGGCGTCCGCCACTATGGTCGTATACGCATGCCCGAGATGGGGATTGGCGTTGACATAATAAATGGGCGTGGTGATGTAGAAGGTCTTCACGTGGGCTCCATCATGCTTTGCTGGCCGGTTCGCGGCCAGACACACCGGGCCGGAGGTCTTTTCGCCCGTGGGGGCCCTTTCCCGCGCCATGCGGGCGCCCGCCATCGGCGGGATGCGCGGGGTGGTGCCTGCGGGCGCGCCGTTGCGAGGGATGCTCATGGGCAATGGTGTCCGGCGCCTTGGCCACCTCTTGCCGCGGCGGGCCTGCGGCGTCCGCCGCATCCTCTGCGGGAGCGCGTTCCGATCCAGGGTCCGTTCCCCGGGCCAGTTGCGGGCTCTCACGCCCCGGCCTTTCGCCCTGCCGCCGGGGCTCCGGGGCCGGCGCAGGCCCAACGTCGGGGCGCCGCGGGTCGAGCTCCTGCCATTCTTCAAGTGTCAGTTCAACTTCTTCGTTCTCTTCGGTGAGCACGGAGAGCGAATTGCGGAACATATTGGCCCGCAAAACCTTGAGCAGGCCCCGCGAGGTGAGGTACTTCTTGCCCGGGCGCGGAGAATTGCGGTGGAAGCGCTCATAATTCTCCTGCTCGTAGGAGAGGCAGCAGAGGAGCCGTCCGCAGATGCCGGAAATCTTGGCGGGGTTGAGGAACAGGTTTTGCTCCTTGGCCATGCGGATGGTCACGGGCGCGAACTTGCGCAGGTAGCGCCGGCAGCAGCAGACCATGCCGCAATTGCCCACGGCGCCGAGCATCTGCGTCTCGTGGCGCACGCCGATCTGCCGAAGCTCGATGCGCGCCCGGTATTCACGCACGAGGTCCTTGACGAGCTCGCGGAAGTCGATGCGCACCGGCGCTGTGAAGTAGAAGATGAACTTGCTGCGGTCGAAAAAAATCTCCACATCCACGAGCTTCATGTCCAGACGGCGCTCGCGGATACGCTCCTTGCAAAAGCGCATGGCCTCCCGGGCGAGGGCCTCGTTGCGGCGGCCGGTTTCCTTGTCCTCGGCATTGGCCATGCGCAGGATGACGGGCAGGTCCGCCTCGGAGGAACCGGGCAGGGACGCGATGGGCCCGGAGACGACCTCACCGAGGGCCGAGCCCTGGTCGGCCTCGACAAGCACCTTGTCGCCGGGCTTGCAGTCATCCGGCGCGGAATAGTACTCCGTCTGGCCGAGCGCGTGGTAGCGGATACCGAATATGGACATGTCAGGACGTGGCTAGAGCAGTTGCGGGTGCCGGCAGCCCACGGGACGCCGATGGATGGCTATGTTTCGGCCATAATGCGCCGCCTGTCAACACCGGGGCCTGCGCCACACTTGTCAACGGCGGGGCGGTGCCGTAAACTGCCCCATTCAAGCGAGGGCAGCATGATCCAAAGAAGTGAAGCTCTGGAACTTTTGGCGCAGCAGGGGCTCAGCCCGGCCCTGCTCCAGCATTCGCTCGCCTCGGAAGCGGTGCTCCGCGCGCTGGCGCGCCATTTCGGCGAGGACGAAGAGCTGTGGGGCATCACCGGCCTGCTCCACGATGTGGATTATCCCGCGACGGCCGGGCAGCCGGAGCGGCACGGCCTTGACGGCGCCGAGCTGCTGGCCGGCAAGCTCCCGGAGCCGTGCCTTGCCGCCATCCGCGCCCATAATGGCGAAATGACGGGCTGCGCGCCCGCAAGCCGCCTCGACTACGCCCTGCGCTGCGGCGAGACCGTCACGGGCCTCATCAGCGCGGCGGCGCGCATGCGCCCCACGGGCCTCGAGGGCATGGAGCCCAAGAGCATCAAGAAAAAGATGAAGGACAAGGCCTTCGCCGCCTCGGTCAACCGGGACAATATCCGGCAGTGCGCCGATGCCGGCCTCGGGCTCGACGCCTTCCTGGCGCTCGCCATTGCCGCCATGGCCGCGCAGGCGCCCGAAGGGGCGACGGACTAGGAGATTATCCGGCCGCGCCGCTCGAGGGGCTGCGCCCGGTTTGGCACACTCCTCAAGGGATGGGCGCTTGCTGGCGCCGGGCACTAAACCTTAAAGTTTTACTTCAAAAAAACTCAGCGTCAGGATGTGCGAGGAACACCATGGAAAAATGCGCGCTGGACACGGCCATTTCCACCCTGGGCCCCTGCAAGCTGGAATCGCATCTTCCCTACCGCACCTGGGCCGACAACAAAAAGATCCAGGTGGTCATTGACGGCGAGCTGGGCGACGAATCCACCGAGCCCTGCCGCGCGTCCTTCGAGGCAGCGGGCCCGAGGCAGAAACTCTATTTCGACTCTTCGCGCGCCAAGTGCGCCATCGTCACCTGCGGCGGTCTCTGCCCGGGCATCAACGATGTCATCCGTGCCATCGTCATGGAGGCGCACCACGCCTACCATGTGCCTTCCATCCTTGGCATCCGCTACGGGCTCGAGGGCTTCATCCCCAAGTACGGCCACGCGCCCATGGAGCTCACGCCCTCCCGCGTTGCCGACATCCACCTCTTCGGCGGCACCATCCTCGGCTCCTCTCGCGGCCCCCAGCCCGCGGACCAGATCGTGGACACCCTTGAGCGCAGCAATGTCAACGCCCTCTTCGTCATCGGCGGCGACGGCACCATGAAGGCTGCCATGGCCATCAGCGCCGAAGTGCGCCAGCGTGGGCTCAAGATCTCGGTCATCGGCATTCCCAAGACCATTGACAACGATATCAACTACATCCCCCAGTCCTTCGGTTTCGAGACGGCGGTGTGCAAGGCCACGGAAGCCATCGAGTGCGCCCATACGGAAGCCTGCGGCACGCCCAACGGCATCGGCCTCGTCAAGCTCATGGGGCGCGAGTCCGGCTTCATCGCCGCGCAGGCCACACTGGCCCTCAAGGAAGTGAACTTCGTGCTCATCCCCGAGGCGCCCTTCTCCCTCGAGGGGCCCGGCGGCCTGCTCCCCGCCGTGGAAGAGCGCCTGCGCGACCGCGGGCACTGCGTCATCGTCACCGCCGAAGGCGCGGGGCAGCACCTGCTCGCGCACCATACGGAAACCGATGCCTCCGGCAACCGGGTGCTCGGCAATGTGGCCGACCTCTTGAAAATGGAGATCTCGCGCTACCTGAAGGAGCACAAGCTGCCCCATTCCATCAAGTATATCGACCCGAGCTACATCATCCGCTCGGTGCCCGCGCAGGCCGCCGACAAGGTCTATTGCGGCTTCCTCGGGCAATATGCCGTTCATGCCGCCATGGCCGGACGCACGGACATGGTGGTCGCCAAGATCCAGGAGCGGTATGTGCACCTGCCGCTCCAACTGGTGACCCGCACCCGTCGCCGGCTCAACATCTATTCCGACCTCTGGCGGGCCGTGCTGGAATCCACTGGCCAGGGCATGCTCAAGGGCATGCTGCCGCCGGCATGAAGAAAGCGGCAGAACCGGGCCTGTGCCGGATACAGGCCTCCGCCGGTTCGGGGAAGACCTGGGAGCTGACGCGGCGTTTTCTTGAGCGGCTTGCCGCCTGCGGGCCCGACGGCGGCCGCGCTTCCGCGTCCTGTGCGCTTGCACCCGAAACGGGCCACAGCTGGCGCGACATCATCGCCGTCACCTTCACCAATGCCGCCGCCGCGGAGATGCGCGAACGCGTGCTCAGGCGCCTCAAGGAAGCGGCGCTCGGCGCGGGCGACGAGGGTGTGCCCTTCGCCCCCGAGGAGGCGCGCCGCTGGGTGGACGCCATCCTGCGCGACATGAGCGCCCTCAATATCCGCACCATCGACAGCCTGCTCCACCTCATCGTCCGCTCTTCGGCCCTCGACCTGGGGCTCGCGCCGGATTTCGAGCCGGTCTTCGCCACAGAAGAAGCGCTCACGCCGTATTATGATCTCGTGCTCGACCGCGCCTCTCGCGACGACCCGGCCATGCGCGGGCTTTTGCGCTCCGCCTGCCGGTCGCTGGCCAACAGCGAGGACAGCAAGGGCTTTCTTGTGGGCGAAAAGCTGCGCCAGCAGCTCCGGCTCGTCATAGACGATGTGTTGCGCGGGCGCCTCGACGGAGTGGCGGCGGAAGATGAAATTAAAGAAAAACTTGAACTTTCTGAAAGCAGCGTCCGCTCCCTCGCGCGCCAACTGCTTGCCGCCGCTGAAGAAATTGGCATCGAATGGAAAAAGGAGCCCTTGCGCATCATTTCGGCCATCGCCGATGGCGACCTCAGCAAATGCGAGCTCAAGACGCCCGTCGCCCCGGAGCCCGAAAAATTTTTCAAGGGCAAGATCCCCGCTGCGATGATTGCGCCGCACGCGCAATTCACACAAGCGGCCCTTGGCTGCCGAGAGGCGCGCGCCGTCCTGCTGCCGGCGCTCAGGCGCGCGCCCTTCGTGCGCCTGGCGCAGACGCTTGTCACGGCCTTCTACCTCAACCGGGAGCAGGAAGGCGGCATACCGGGCATCCTCATCCCCCGCTGGGCCGCCGAATCCCTCTCCGGCGACCATGGCGTTTCTGACGCGCTCTGCAGGCTAGGCTCCCGGCTCACGCATTTTCTGGTGGATGAATTTCAGGACACGAGCCGCGAGCAGTGGGAGACCCTGCGGCCGCTGGTGGCCGACGCCCTCGCCCGCGGCGGCTCGCTGACGTGGGTCGGGGACATCAAGCAATCCATCTACAGCTGGCGCGGCGGCGACCCGACCCTGTTCAACGCGGTGCTGGAAGATACGGAGCTTAGACGCCTCACCGCGTCCGGCACTGAGAGCCTGCCCTATAACCGCCGCAGCCGGGAACAGATAGTCGCCCACAACAACAGCGTTTTTGCCCCCCTGGGAGAGGCGGGCTGCGCGCATGACATCCTGGAACTGCTGCTTCCCAGGCTGGCCACGGCGCAGCTTGACGCTGGCGCCCGCCGCCTGGCCGAAGCCTTTGCCGGGGCGGAACAGCAATGCCCCGCAGGGGCCGGGGGGGGCTTTGTGCATGTGGAGCGCATCGAGGCCGACCACTCGGAAGAGCTCAACGAGGCCGTGCTTTCCCGGTTGTGCGAGCTCCTGAAGGACGACATCCTCCCCCGGCGGCCGCTTTCCGACATCCTTGTGCTCGTGCGCAGCAACGAGAAGGGCCGGCTCGTGGCCGAAGCGCTGGCGCGCGAGGGCATCCCGGTCATCACGGAGAACAGCCTCCTGCTCGCCGAGCATCCGCTCATCACCCAACTGGTCGCCTTCCTCGATTTTCTTGATACTCCAGAGGATGACATCGCCTTCTGGACGGCGCTCACGGGCTCCCTCGTGCTGGGGCACCCTTTGGCCGGCGGCCTCACGGGGGAAGAACTCCATGACTGGTGCGCGCAAAAAGGGCCTGGCCCCCTTTTCCAGCGCTTCCGCCGCCGGTGGCCCCGTATCTGGGAGCAGCTGTTCGCGCCCTTCCATGCGCAATCGGCCCTGCTCACGCCCTATGACGCCACGCGGGAGTGGATGCTGCGCCTTGATGCGGAGGCGCGCTTCCCCGGGGAGCGCACCTTTTTGCGCCGTTTTCTCGAAGTGCTGCAAAACGCGGAGGAAAAGGGCCTGGCTTCGCTCGGCGCCTTCCTCGAGCACTGGCGCAGCCGCGGCGGCGAGGAGAAGGCCCCCATGCCCGGCGGCATGGACGCCGTGCGCGTCATGACCATCCACAAGGCCAAGGGGCTCGCGGCGCCCTGCGTCATGGTGCCGTGGACGAGCTTCGCCGGGCGCCCCTCGGAATATACCGATGTCATCGAGTACGAGGGGCTGAAGCTGGCAGTGCCCGGGGGCACGACCAGCGGGGCGCGTCACGAGGAATATCTCGCGGCCCAGGCCTGCGAAAGCCTGAACCTGCTCTATGTGGCCTTCACCCGCGCCCGGGACGAACTCCATGTTTTCCGCACGAGCACGCCGGGCCTTGAAAGGATCTCCAGGCTCGGGAGCGCGCTGGACGCGCTTTGGGCCCGGGCCGGGCTCGAGCCGCCCTTCGACCTCGGCGAGCCGGGCTTTTCCATGGTGGAGGAGCGGGAAGCGGTGGGCGCCGAACCTCTTTCTGGTGCCTGTGAGGCGCCCCTGTTTCCGCCGGCGCCCCCCGTGAGCGAGGCGGACGAAGCCGGCGAAAACTGGCGCCCCATGCAGTGGCTGCCGCGGCTGAAGATCTTTCGCAATCCGCTCTTCCCCGAGGTCTTCCGGGCAGAAGACCGGGGCACCCTGCTCCACCTCTGCCTTGAACGGCTCACCTGTTCCGGTGAGCCCCGGCAGGCTGCCGAGGCCGCGGTCACTGCAGCCTTGGCGGCCAGTGAAGCGCCGGTGCCGCGGGATGCCGCCTTCAGGGCCGGTCTTGTGGACGCGCTCGCGTGGTTCGCGGCCGAGCCCCGGGCAGCTGGCTGGCTCGCGCACGGGCGCCCGGAGCAGCCGCTGATGACGACTGACGGCCGGCTCTTGCGGGTGGACCTTCTCGTGCGCGAAGCGTGGGGGACGCTCGTCATTGATTACAAGAGTGGGCAGCCGGCCCCGGAGCACGCGCGCCAGGTGCGCAGCTATGTGGAAAACCTGGCCGCGGAACCGGGCAGCGGCGTGACCCTCGGTCTGCTCGTCTACCTTGACCTTCAGCGCTTCCAGCTCGTGACGGCGGAGACGCTCTCGGATCTCGTGCCCGAGTGCGGGAGCCTGCTGCCGCCGGGAGGGGCCGGCGCCCCACCCACCAGCCCGGAGGGGCGCCCATGAGCGCCCAGCCCTTTCTCATCTTCCCGTGGCAGCGGCCCTTCCTGCCCGACCTTGTGGACACGGTGGAAAGGCTCTCCCAAGGCAACCCGGGGAGCGCCCTCATCGTGGTGCCGCACCAGCGGCCGTGGCGCTATATCGTGCGCATCTTTCAGGAACGCGGCTACGCCGGGCTCCTCCCCAAGACCGTCTCGTTCAGCGAGCTCGTGGCACTGTGGCGGGCGCGCGGGCAGGGCGCTGCGAAAATGGCCGCCAACCCGCTGGACCAGGGGGCATTGCTCCACCAATGCGTGCGCGGCCTCGCGCGGGAAGATGCCGCACTTGAAGCGCGCTTTGCGGAGATGGACATGGCCCGCTTTCTCCCCTGGGGGCTGCGCCTCGCGTCCCTGCTGGAAGAACTCTTCATCCAGGGCGTGGAGCCTGCCGACCTCGCCCACCTTGAAGACGAGGTGACGCCGCCGGCCGCTGCCCTGCTTGGCGCCCTCGGTCGCATCAGCCGGGCCTGGCGCGCGGCCCTCGAGGGACGCGGCTGGACGACCCCGGGCCTCGAGCAGTTTCTGGCGTCCCAAGCCGCGGCGGACATCCCGCCGCTTCTCCGGCCAGCGGGAGAGCGCCCCGTGTTCATCGCCGGCTTCTCCGTGCTGAGCGGCACGGAAGAGACGCTGCTCCGCGCCCTGTGGCGCGCCGGGGCCCATGTCTGCCTGCATACTGACCCGAACCTGCTTGATGGCGCCCCGCATTGGGCCTGCGCGGAGCAGGCAGCGTGGCTGCGCCGCTGGCAGGCGCGGGCCGAGCCCGCGGTGCCTCTGGCCGAAGCGGAGGCGAGCCACGAGCCGCGCCGGGAATTCTTCGCCGGCTATGATCTCCATTCCCAGCTGGAGGCCCTTGCCCATGACCTCCTCCATGCGCGGGACAGCTCCACGGCGGTGGTGCTCACGGACAGCGCCCTGTTGCTGCCCGTGCTCCATCACCTGCCGGAAAAGGATGTCAATGTTTCCATGGGCTATCCGCTGGCGCGCTCGCCACTTTTCCGCCTGCTGGACGCCCTCTTCACGCTGGAGGAAGGCCGCGCCGAAGACGGCCGCTGCTACTGGCGCTCGCTCCTGCATGTGCTCAGGCATCCGTATCTCAACATGCTCGAGACCCGCGCCAAGGACGGTGAGGTCTTTGCCCTGCGCGAAGCCCTGCGTCGCATGGAGGCGCTCGTCCGCACCGGGAGCCGCTATGTGGACCTTCCCGCCACCCTCGAGGCATGCCGGCAGCAGCTGCCCGGGCCCCTGGCGGGGCTGCTCACGGAGTGCCTTGAAACCACTGTCGGGGCCCTCCATGTGGCCGACACCACCGCCGGCCTTGCGGCGTGGCTTGGGGGCATCCATGGGTTCCTGCTCGCGCATGGCGGCGATGTGTGGCGGCGCTTTCCGCTGGACGCCGAGGCGCTGTTCCGGCTCATGCGCCATGTGGCGCCCCAGCTCGCGCGCAATGCCCTCGCCGGCGAGGTCTTTCCGCCGGCCCTGCTCTACGGCATTGCCCGGCAATTGCTGGAGCGCGAGCGTATCCCATTTGAGGCCGACCCGCTGGTGGGCGTGCAGGTGCTCGGCATGCTCGAGACGCGCCTTTTGCATTTCGATCGCGTTTTTGTGGTGGACGCCACGGATGATGTGCTGCCCGGCAATCCCGCGCAGGACCCGCTCCTTCCTGATTCCCTGCGCGCCGTGCTCGGCCTGCCGGACGCGCATCGCCGCGAGCGCGTTGCGGCCTATACGCTGCACCGCCTCTGCGCCAGCGCCCGCGAGGCCCATTTTTACTGGCAGGAGGGCGTGAGCCATTCCGCGCTTTTTGACGGCAAGAAGCTGCGCAGCCGCTTTGTGGAGGGTTTTCTCTGGCAGGCGGAGCAGGAGCGCGGCGCCCTGCTCACGCCCGGCACGGCGCCCCTGCGCACTGCCGCCTGCGAGATACGGCAAAGCCCGGCAGAGCCGGTCTCCCTCGCGCGGACACCTCACCTCGATGCGGCCATGAAGGCCTTTTTGCATGGGCCGCTCTCGGCGAGCCGGCTTGATGCCTATCTCGACTGCCCCCTGCGCTTCGTGTGGGGGACACTTTGCCGCCTCAAGCCCCGGCTGGAGGTGAACGAGGGGGACGATCCCGCGGCCGTGGGCACCTGCCTGCACGCGGCCCTGCGCGCCCTGTATGCGCCGTGGCTCGGCAAGACGGTCAGGAAGGGCGACATTACCGAGCCGCAGGCGCTTGCCTGTTTTCAGGAGGCCATGGCCGCGACGGACCTGCGCCGGCTGCTCCCGGCCGACGCGTGCCTCATGCTCGAGGCCTCCGTGCCCGTGCGCATGCGAAAATTTTTGGAGCACCAGCCCGGGGAGACACAGATTGTCGCCCTGGAGCGGCGCATCGACGCCGACCTCTCCCTCGCGGGGCGCCCCTATGCCTTTACCGGCATCATCGACCGCCTCGACCGCCGCGACGGCCTCCTCCATGTGCTCGATTACAAGACCGGCGGCATCAAGCGGCACGCCCCCGGCCTCTGGACAGACAGCCCCTTCTTCGCCCGGGCGGCGGAGCTTTGCGCGATGGTGGACAGCGCGGGCGGAGAGCCCGACGCGGAGACCATGGCCGGACTGGACGGCGCTTTTGAAGCGCTGCGCGAACGACTGCCGAGCATGCAGCTCCCGGCCTATGTGGCCCTGCTGGAGGCCCGCGAGGGCGACGCCGTGGGCGATGCGGCCCTCGTGGAGCTGCGCTTTCAAGGGAAGGAACATTCCCTCTTCGGCCCCCTGCTGGACGACGAGCTCGCCTGCGCGCGCGCCGACTGCAAGCTCGCGCTGGCGCTCCTGCTCAGGCACATGGAGTACGCGCCGCGCTTCGATGCGCGCCCGGATGCGCACTGCACCTGGTGCCCCTATGCGCCGCTCTGCGCTTCCTGACGCCCATGGCCCCTTTTGCAAGGCCAAAGACTTGGCAGACCGTGCCAAGGCTGGTACACAGTTCCATTCCCGAAGGTAACAGCGGCACCAGCCGGCGCCCCACTCGAGTTTGCCGTCCATTGCGCCGGCTCCGGCGCATTTTGCCGCCCCCCTTCTGCTTCCCAAGGAATGCCCATGACCTTTCCGCTGCCGCGCCTTCTCTATCTGCTGGCCGCGCTGGCCCTCTACCTGCTGCTGTGGCCCAACCCCATCACCATCTTCATGGCGGCCTGCCTTTCGTGCCTGACAGTGCCCCTTTACCGGCGCCTCAGGCAAGGCACCGGCCTGTGGCGCATGCACCTTGAGCATGGCATGCCGGATTCGCGCTGGCGCCGGTTCCTGCTGGCGCTTTCGAGCTTTGTGCCCTTGGGCGGCTATGTGGCCGTCATCCTCTCCGCGCTCATCGCGCCCATCGCGGTGCTCGCGCTGCTCGTGTCGCCACAGGCTGTGGCCGGGCTCGCGCGCCTGCGGGAGCTTCAGGCCAACAATTTCCAGCTGCCGCCCCACTGGCTGGAATATATCCACGCCGTGCGCCGCAGCCTCGCGGAATATCCGAGCATCGAAAAGGCGCTCAATGACGTGGTGGACAACCTCGACACCATGTTCAGCGATGCGGTGGGCATGCTCGTGAGCCGGAGCTTCGGCTTTCTCGGGGGTACCATGACCGTGTTGTGGACGGCCTTCCTCTTCCTCACGCTGACGGTGCTATTCACCGTGTATTCGCGCCGCATCCGCAAGGTGACGTGCCGCATCTTCCACATCCCCCAGGAGCTGCTCGGCCGCTTCATCACGGCCATCCACCGCGCCCTCAAGGCCATCATGCTCGGCATCGTGCTCGTGGCGCTGGCGCAGGGCGCCCTCTGCGGGGTCGGCTTCGCCGTGGCCGGCGTCAACCAGCCCGCGTTCTGGGGCATGCTGGCGACGCTCGTGGCGCCCATCCCCATGGTGGGCACGGCGCTGGTGTGGGGGCCGCTCTGCATTTCGCTGTGGTTCAGCGGCAAGTCCATGGCGGCCGTGGGCCTTGCGCTCTGGGGCATTCTGGCGGTGGCGGGGGTGGACAATGTGCTCAGGCCCTTCTTTCTGCGCCAGGGCATCAACGCGCCCTTCCTCGTGCTCATCCTCGCCATCCTCTGCGGTCTCTCCGCCTTCGGGGCCGTGGGCCTCATCGCCGGGCCCGTGCTCCTGGCCTTTGCCATGCAGTCGGTGGAAGAAGCCAACCGCTATTACCGGCCCTAGCCCGAGGCATCATGCGACGGTATCCTGCCCGCCTTTCCGCCACCTGCCTCCTCTGGCTCCTGCCGCTTCTCGGCATCCTGCTGCTCCCTGCCGCGGGGCTCGCCGCGGGCGTGCCCGCGCGCTCGGCCATCCTCGTCAACATGGATACCGGCCGCGTGCTCTATGAAAAAAACGCCGACAGCCCCATACCGCCGGCGTCGCTCACCAAGATCATGACCATGTATCTCGCGCTCGACGCCGTGAAGGCGCGCCGGCTGCGGCTGGACACCAAGGTGCGCGTGCCGGCGGCGGCCGCCTCGGTCGGCGGCTCCTCCATGCACCTTCAGGCCGGGGACACTGTGCCCCTCGTGCGCCTTCTGGCCGGCATGGCGGTGGTTTCGGGCAATGACGCGGCCATGGCCGTGGCCGCCCGCGTTGGCGGCGACACGCGCGCCTTCGTGCGCCAGATGAACGGGCGGGCGCGCAACCTCGGCCTCAGCCGCACCACCTTTAAAAATCCCACCGGCCTCCCCGCCGCCGGCCAAAAGACCAGCGCGCGCGACATGATGCGGCTCTGCCTGGCCTACCTCAAGGCGCATCCCTCGGCCATGCGCTTTCACGGCATGCGCAATTTCCTGCACCGGGGGCTCCCCCTGCGCAACACCAATGCCCTGCTCGGCACCATGAACGGCGTCAACGGGCTCAAGACCGGCTGGACGGTGGCCTCGGGCTACAATCTCGTGGTCACGGCACAACGCGGCAAGACACGGCTGCTCGCCGTGGTGCTCGGCGCGGGCAACAAGGAACAGCGGGACGCCGCCGCGCGCCGGATGCTTGAGGCCGGCTTCAGCGCGCCCCGTGACCCCCAAAAAGTGGCGGCCACCCTCGCGGGCACGCGCCTCGCCTCTGCCGCTCCCGCGGGACGCGCGAAAGGCCGCGCGCCGCGCAAGGGCACCTTGACCTCGGCCCGCTGACCCCGTATGCTTTGTGGAAGGCTTGCGCCCGTACCGTCAACACCGCCGGAGGCTTTCGCATGTTCAGCATCGGCCCCAACCAGATCCTGCTCATCCTGCTCATCGTGCTCCTGATTTTCGGCGCCAAGAAGCTGCCCGAAATCGGGGGCGGACTTGGCCGGGCCATCAGGAATTTCCGCCGCGCCTCGTCCGAGCCCGATGAGATCGACATCACCGCGCAGGAAAAGAAAAGCCCCGCGGGCCACGACGACAGTCACAAGGCCTGAACCCGCCAGCCCCAAAAGGACGCGCCATGAAGGCCGAGCAACTGTCTGTTTTTCTTGAGAACCGCGCCGGGCGCCTCGCCGAGGTGATCCATACCCTGGCCGAGGCCGGCATCAACATCCGGGCGCTGTCGCTGGCCGATACCTCGGATTTCGGCATCCTGCGGATGATTGTCTGCGACCATGAAAAAGCCAAGGAAGTGCTCAAGGAAAAAGGCTTCACGCTGGGGCGCACAAGCGTTGTGGCCGTGGAGGTGCCGGACGAGCCCGGCGGCCTCGACAGCGTGCTCCAGCTTGTCTCGAGCAATGGTATCAATGTGGAGTACATGTATGCCTTCATCCAGCGGGAGCACGGCCGGGCGGTCATGATCTTCCGCTTCGACAAGGTGGACGAGGCGGTGGAGCTTTTGAGCAGCCGCAAGTTCGCCATCATTCCGGCCGCCCAGCTCTGCCGTTTCTGAAAGACCTCCGTCACGCGCGCCCCAATCCGGGGAACAGATATCACCAATGGGTGTTTTGCTGTCATAAAGAGCAAATCACCCTTTTTTACTGGTGCGCCAAGTGCGTGAACAGCCTTTGCCCGGTGCTCTTCTCGCAGGAACCCTCCAAGGCTCGCCAAAGCCGGTGTGGCAAACGCCCGCTCAGGTGGCGGCGTTTTCCTGCTTTGCCGCCAAAAGAGCGTCCACAACTTCGGGTATCGGCGCCTCGATATTGACGGTGCGGGCCTGAATGGGCAATCGCGGGGGCGCCGGTTCCGTATTCATGCGCACCAGCAGGGCCTGCGGATCGGCCAGGGTCAGCTCTTCAAAGGGGAAGCGGATGATGGTCGGCGTATTGAAGCCCACACCCATTTCCAGAAGGACGATGTCCCCACTGCCATAGGCCTGCAAAAACCCTGCATAGCGCTGCGCCGCCCGGTGCCAGGCTGCATCCTCGATAAAGTACCTGTCCACCGGCAGGTGCATCTCCATTTTTCCGCCGCAGACGGGGCAGCGCGGGACGCAGCCCGGCGGGATGGTCAGGTCATGCGTGGCCGCCAGGATTTTTTGCGACGCTTCGACGTTGGAGTAGACCTTTTGATGGCAGCCCCGGGCGCACTGCATCTCCCGGTAATCCCCCTGCACCGCGAAGAGGCGGTCCATGGCAAAGCCGGCCTTCTCGAACTGGGCGTCCACATTGGTGGTGATGACGAAATACTCCTTGTCTTCCACAAGCCGGAGCAGCCGGCGATAGAGCGGCATGGCGGGTCGCCCGAGCGCCGTATATTCGATATACCTCGCCCAGTAGGCCCAGCGCTCTTCTTCCGTGGGGAAGGGATAAAAGCCCGAAGAATACAGGTCGCTGAAGCCGTACTTCGCGATATAGTCCGCAAAGGCGCGCCGGAACTCCTCCCCGGAATAGTCGATGCCCGCGGCCGCGGAGAGGCCCGCGCCCCCGCCGATGAGCAGGGCCGGCGCCTTGGCAAGCGCGGCTGAGACCCTTTGGAGCGCGTCCATTCAATACCCCAGCAATTTTCTGTACAGGTGTTCGTCCTTGTCGGTGAAGACATCAAAAATCACGGTGGCGAACGGCGCCGTGCCCAGGGCCTCGAGCACCGTTTCCACCGCGATGCGGGCCGCCAGCGCATTCGGGAAATGGAAAACGCCCGTGGAGATGCAACAGAAGACCAGCGACTCAAGGCCATATTGCCGGGCAAGGTCGAGGCACGCCGTATAACAGGCGGCGAGCTCGCGGCATTGCCGCGGCGTGGGCGCGTCTCCTTCCACAATGGGGCCGACGGTGTGGATGACTCATCGGGCCGGCAAGTTGTAGGCCGGAGTGATCTTCGCGCTCCCCACCGGCTCCTCGTGCCCCTGGGCATGCATGAGCTTTCTGCACTCCGCGCGCAACTGGAGGCCGGCGCGGGAGTGGATGATATTGTCGATGCAGTTGTGCAGGGGGTGGAAGCAGCCCAGAAGCTGGTTGTTGGCCGCATTCACGATGGCGTCCGCCGCAAGGCGGGTGATGTCGCCCCGCCACAGGCGCAGATGGGGAAACTTGGGCGAGGGCGCGACCTGCGAGACCTCCACGACGCCCCGGCAGCGCTTCTGGGCGGCCAGTTCCTCATCCTGCAACGCAAAAAACTCCGCCGGCAGCCCCTCCCCCGCATGCAGGTTCATAAGGGCGCGCAGCAGCGTTTGCTTGCCGGCCACATCCGGCGGCGGCGCCACGCGGCCGTCCAAAAGCCCGATGAGCCTGTCCAGCCTCGCGGCCTGTTCCTCGTGCGTACTTGGCATGGTGCGGAGAGTTTTGCAGGGCTTCTCACGGCAAGGCGCCAGGGAAAGCCCCTTTTGTGCGGCTAGTAGCCGATGGTGAAGCGCTCCTTGTGATGGGCGCCCTTTTCCAGTTCATCCACCATCGCCTTGGCGTAATCTTCCACAGAAATACAGCTGTTGCCCTGCGCGTCAACGATGAGGTCGTCCTTGCCGAGCCGGTACTTGCCGGTACGGACGCCGGGCGTCCGATCCGCATTGCCGAGCACGCCGGCCGGGGAGAAAAACACCCAGTCGATGCCGTCCTCCTGCATGAGCGTGCCGAGATAGAACTCGGCCAGCGAACGTACGCCGGGCAGGATGGCTTCCGGCACCTTGCCGGTGTCCATCAGCCGCAGGCCCGGGGCCACGAAGAGCGAGCCCGCGCCGCCCACGATGAGGAGCCGGCGCACATGCGCGGCCTTGGCCGCCTCAAGGATCTTTTTAGAGTTTTTGAGCGTGTCTTCATAAATATCGGGGTTGGCCCAGCCGGGATTATACGCGCTGATCACCAGGGGCAGCCCTGGAGCGCGGCGGCAAGCGCCTGTTCATTGCTGACATCCACTTTTTCAACGCTCAGCGCGGGATTTTCAAGAGTGATGTTTTGCGGATGGCGCACCAGCGCCTTCACGTGCCAGCCCCGCTCGAGGAGTTCGTTCAAGATCGCGCGTCCCACATAGCCGCTTGCCCCGATGAGCACAACCTGCTTGTCCATGCCAGCCTCCTTTGGACGAAAAGTTCTTCTTCGAGCACTACAGCGGCCCGAAAGAAATGGCAATGAATGGCGCGCCGCTCACCAAGTAACCGCGACGTAACCGTTTTGACACGCCAGGCAGAAATGGGCACGATACATGGGCTGGTTGCGCGAGGAAGCAGCCCGCGCAGCCTTCATTGAGGAGCAGCCAATGGCCGAAAGGCAGGACTTGCCCAAATGCCCTGTGGGGGTGACTGTCAGCGTTATCGGGAGCAAGTGGAAGCTCCTCATCCTGCAGCAGCTTTCCGCCGGCGCCATGCGCTTCAATGAATTGCAGGCTGCCCTCGACGGCATCAGCAACAAGGTGTTGAGCACGACCCTGCGCTCCCTTGGCGAGGATGGCATCATCGTCCGTGATGTCCATCCCGCAAGTCCCATAAGCGTCGAATACCGGTTGAGCAAGATCGGCCTTTCTCTGCGGCCCGTGCTCGACGCCATGGGCGACTGGGGCGAAGAGTACCGCAAATGGCGCCAAGGTTCCCGGCTGGATGCGGAAGACGAAGCCTGAAGCCCGAAGCGGCGGGGGCGGCCGCCCACCGCCTGCCGCACCATCCCTTAACGCAAAAGCCCCCGGCGCTCCCGGGGGCTTTATGCGTTTCATGGCGCGCGGCCGTGGGGCCGCGGAGCCGTTCAGTCCTTGTGCGGCTTGGCTTCAAAGGCCAGTTCGCCGTCCTTGACCTCGATATGCACTTCCTCGCCGTCATGGATCTTGCCGCTGATGATCTCCCGCGCGAGCGGCGTCTCCACGGCCTGCTGGATGTAGCGCTTGAGCGGCCGCGCGCCATAGACCGGGTCATAACCCGCATTGGCGATGTAGTCGCGCGCCTCGTCGCTCATGTGGAGCTTGATCTTGCGCTCCTCCATGCGCTTGCGCAGGCGGCGGAGCTGGAACTCCACGATCTTGCCGATCTGGTCGCGGCGCAAGGGCAGGAAGACCACGGTCTCGTCAACGCGGTTGAGGAATTCGGGCCGGAAGTGGTTGCGCAGGTCTTCCATGACCTTTTCCCGCGCGCCTTCCTTGAGGGTGCCGTCGAGGGCGATGCCGTCAAGCAGGTGCATGGAGCCGATATTGGAGGTCATGATGACGATGCAGTTGCGGAAGTCCACCGTCCTGCCCTGGCTGTCGGTGAGGCGCCCGTCGTCCAACAGCTGGAGCAGCGTATTGAACACATCCGGGTGGGCCTTTTCGATCTCGTCGAACAGGATGACGGAATAGGGCTTGCGGCGCACCGCCTCGGTGAGCTGGCCGCCCTCGTCATAGCCCACATATCCCGGAGGGGCCCCGATGAGGCGCGACACGGAATGCTTTTCCATGTATTCGCTCATGTCGAGGCGCACCATGTTGTCTTCGGTATCGAAGAGCGCCTCGGCGAGCGCCTTGGAGAGCTCGGTCTTGCCCACGCCCGTGGGGCCGAGGAAGATGAAGGAGCCCGTGGGCCGCGCCGGGTCGGAAAGGCCGGCACGCGCGCGCAGCACGGCATCGGCCACGGCGGTGACGGCCTCGTCCTGACCGACCACGCGCTCATGCAGCTGCTCGTTGAGCCGGAGCAGCTTCTCGCGCTCGGACTCAAGCAGCCGCGTCACCGGGATGCCCGTCCACTTGGCCACGATCTCGGCCACGTCGTCGGGGCCCACTTCTTCGCGCAACAGGCGCGGGCCGTCGCCGTCCTTCTTTTCACCGGAAACTTCCGCAAGCTTTTTCTCGAGCTCGAGCAGCTTGGAATACTTGAGTTCCGCGGCGCGGTTGAGGTCATAGGCGCGCTCGGCCTGCTCGATGGCGAGCTTGGTCTGCTCGATCTGCTCCTTGATCTCGCGCACGCTGTCGATGGAGCCCTTCTCGCTCTCCCACTGCTTGCGCATGGCCTCCTGCTCCTTGCGCAGTTCCTCGAGCTCGTTCTCGAGCTTTTCGAGGCGCTCGCGCGAGGCGCTGTCGGTCTCGCGGCGCAGGGCCTCGCGCTCGATCTCGAGCTGCATGACCTTGCGGTTCACCTCGTCGAGGTCCGCGGGGAGGGAGTCGATCTCGGTGCGGATCATGGCCGCGGCCTCGTCGATGAGGTCAATGGCCTTGTCCGGGAGCTGACGGTCGGGAATATAGCGGTTGGAGAGCACCACCGCCTCGACGATGGCCGAGTCGCTGATGCGCACGCCGTGATGGACCTCGAAGCGCTCCTTCAGGCCGCGCAAGATGGAGATGGCGTCCTCCACCGTGGGTTCTTCCACGAGCACGGGCTGGAAGCGGCGCTCGAGCGCCGGATCTTTCTCGATATACTTGCGGTATTCGTCCACCGTGGTCGCGCCGATGCAGTGCAGCTCGCCGCGGGCCAGCATGGGCTTGAGGAGGTTCCCCGCGTCCATGGAGCCCTCGGTCTTGCCGGCGCCCACGATGGTGTGCAGCTCGTCGATGAAGAGGATGATCTGCCCTTCGCTCTTCTCCACCTCGTTGAGCACGGCCTTGAGGCGCTCCTCGAATTCGCCGCGGTACTTGGCGCCGGCGATGAGCGCGCCCATGTCGAGGGCGTAGATCTTGCGGCCGCGCAGGCCCTCGGGCACGTCGCCCTTGACGATGCGGAAGGCCAGGCCCTCGACGATGGCCGTCTTGCCGACGCCCGCCTCGCCGATGAGCACCGGGTTGTTCTTGGTGCGCCGGGAGAGGATGCGGATGACCCTGCGGATTTCTGAATCACGCCCGATGACAGGGTCCATCTTGCCCTGGCGCGCCGCCTCCACGAGGTCGCGGGCGTACTTGCTCAGGGCCTCGAAGGTGTCTTCGGGGTTGGCGCTCGTCACGCGCGCGCCGCCGCGCACCTCTTCCATGGCCCTGGAGAAGGTGGCGCGGGTGATCTTGTATTCCTTGAAGACCTCGCCCAGGGGCGATGTGGGCTCCACGTCGGTGAGGGCGAGGAAAAGCGTGTCCACGCTGACGAACTCGTCCTGCAGGCGCTGGGCGTCTTTTTCCGCCTCGCCCAAGACCTTCATCAGGCGCGGGGTGACGCTGATCTTGTTGGGGTCCATGCCGCCGCCCGACACCGAGGGCCGCTTGCGCAGCGAGGTCTCCAGCGCCACTGCGAGCGCGCGCTGCTGGACGCCCATGTGCTCAAGGTCAGCGCTGACGATGCCCTTTTCCTGCTGCACCAGGGCGAGCGCCAGGTGCTCGCAGTCGGTCTCCTGGTGGCCCATGCCCACGGCGATGGCCTGCGCCGCGCTGATGGCCTCCCGGGCTTTTTCCGTAAACTTGTTGATATCCATACACAACTCCCCACCCTGTCCGCGCGGGCGCTTCCGTGCATCCGGGCGGCAGGCATTTCCGGTATAGTGGGCCCATGCAGCCGAAGCCGCAGGGGCCTAGTCCTCCAGGCTGTGCAGGTCGCGCACCATGCGCTCGAGGCGGTCGATGCGCTCGAGCAGGTCGACGATGATGGTGCCGCCCACCACGGGCAGCTCAAAATCGCCGCAAATGCGTTCCAGCTTGCGCACGCGATAGATGTCCGCGTCCTCGAACATCTGGACTTCGGAAGCGCTGACGCGCGTTTCTATCCAGCCAAGGGCAAGCAGTTCCTGCAAATGTTCCGGCGTGACGCCGGTCACTTCGACAAACTCCTCCCAGGCGAGCACCTTGGAGGGCATCGGCAGGGAAGATGATTTTCTCGTCATGCTCATGGTTCCATCCTCGGGATATGCGGCTCACGCAAGGCGCGGCCGTTGACGCCGAATGCCTCAGGCGCGCGCCTTGAAGGTCGAGGTTGCCGCCAGCTTCTCCCAGAGTTCCTTTTGCTCGGCGGTGAGTTCCGAGGGCACCCGGATCATCACCCTGACAAGCAGGTCGCCACGCTTGGAGGCGGCGCCCAGGCCCTTGCCGCGCAGGCGGAACTTGCGCCCGGAGCTCGTCCCGGCGGGGATGGTCAGCTCCACCTCGCCGTCCAGCGTGGGCACGGGCACCTTGGCGCCCAGCACAGCCTCCCATGGGGCCACGGCCACATCGCAATGGATGTTGTCGCCATCGACCTTAAAGCGCGGATGCGGCTCGTAGCGAATGCGGAGGAAGAGGTCGCCGGGCGTGCCGCCGGAAGCCGAGGGGTCGCCCTGGCCGGAGAGGCGCAGCTTGGCCCCATCGCGGATGCCGGCGGGCACGTTGACCTCGAGGGTCTTGGGGCCCTTGGGCATCTGGAGGGTGACGCTGCGCTTGCCGCCGCGCATGGCCTCTTCAAGGGTGAGCGGCAGCTCCGCCTCCACATCGCGGCCGCGCCGCGGGCGCGACGAAAAGCCGCCGAAGGGGTCGGGCCCGAAGGAGCTCCCCCCGCGGCTGCCCCGGGCGCCCCCGCCACCGCCGAAGAGGGTTTCGAAGAAGTCCGAAAAGTCTCCCCCGCCCATGTCCTGGCCGTTGAAGTTGAAGTGCATGTTCTCGAAGCCCTGGCCGTTCTGCTGGAAATGCTGGGCATTCTGCCAGTCGGGCCCGAGCTGGTCATAGAGCTTGCGCTTCTCGGGATCTTTGAGGACTTCGTAGGCCTCGTTGATCTCCTTGAATTTTTCTTCGGATTCCTTGTTGCCGGGATTGAGGTCCGGGTGGTACTTGCGGGCAAGTTTTTTATAGGCCTTGGAGATCTCCTCGGCCTTGGCGTCGCGCCCCACGCCCAAAAGTTTGTAATAATCCTTATATGAGGCAGCCATGTTTCGCTTTCTCCCTTGCGGCCAAGGCCGGCTGGCAAAGGCCCCTGCGGATGCGTCCACCGGGTGCGGCGGCCGCTTCACCATGCACGGCGCACCGCTTCACTTGCAGCATTTTACTAATGATTGAAGTTCCGTCAACAGTATCCGCCACATAAAAAATTTTTCCTGCCCCATCCCGTGACCGCACGGTGGGTCAAGGTCTCACCGCGCACCAGCTGTGGGGTGCTCCACGAGCATTTGCTGAACCGTGGAGAAGAGAACAGCAGCATGCAGAACAGGATAGTGAAGAAAATCGCTCAACAGCCCCTGGGCCGGCATATCCTGAAATGGTGGCAGCCCCTGCAGCGCACGTAAAGGGGCTCGCGCCGCCATATCCCAGCAAGACAAGCCAAGACAAAGAGTGACACAAAGGCGACCCTTTTCGAGATGGACATCGTAAACCACACCCCCCGGCAGTCCACGGAACCTGAGGCATGCTTCGTGAGCCCGGAAGACGCCTTCACTACGTCAGAAACTTCTTCCGTTGAGGCTACCGGCCGAGGATATCGCCCGTACAAAGAGTGACGACTTTCCGCCTCCATGCCCGCCTCCCGTCCTGTTGACGTTCACTTGGTGGCGAGCAGCACACGAGAATGAATGCCATCCAGCGACGTGGGATGCCGGCACCCAAGGCGCACCGGGCAGCGGAGTAGTCAGGGAGCATTTTTACCTTAATAATCTGCAGATCGTCAGGACAGGCAACGTACCTGTTCTCAAACCTTTTGTAACTATCCTCTCCACAGCATTTTCTGGAGCCAGTGCTTTCTATGCTTTTTCCATAGCCTGATATACCTTTACTGCTTGTTCAGCCAGCCCGGAAATATATTTTTCCACCCAAAAATCCTCATCTGTCATTTCAAGGGGCAACCCAAGCCCCAAATTTTTACCTTCCCCTTTAACTCTATACCGGCCTTAAAATTTTTGAAGCACTTGGGACACTTGTGCCGCATTCGCCCCATGCTTGGAAGCGTAAAAGGCAACGGCGAAACATTTAAACGCTTCCGCACCATTCCATTCCGTGCCCCAACCATGCGAAACGCCAGGCCCGTTTCCTGCTGTGTCTTGACATCGCCAGCCTCGGCAAGTTTGCGCAATTTTAAAATTCCTTCTTTCTCATGCCCACATGAGCTGCCATGCAACTTCATCCTTGGCTTCGCGCCTTCCGGGACATGGTTGCCTGACCGGGCAGCCGTACTGGCTGCCCTCCTCTTTAACGGTTTCGCGCCCGTTGCCGCACAGGGCTTTCGCGCCTTTTATCTGGTGTTAATCATGCTGCGCACCCTGTCATCAAAGCGCAACTCGTCCATGCCGACTTCATGGCGGGCAATAACCGCAGCCACAGCCATTTTCAGGGTCTTCAAGTCCCGAACGGTGAGGCGTTCAATATCAAAATCATTTTTCTCGGCAATCTCCAGAAGCGTAAACTGGCAGCAGGGAAATCCCTGGGACAGCAGCGTCAGTTTTTCCGCATCGTCCCGCGTCATCACGCACTCGATATCGCCATCGCGGGAAAACTCATTGCTGATGCTGTAGACGGGGACGCCATACCGGTAGGTGAAGCGGGTTGAAACTCGCCCAAGCGGCCCCCATCCATCGACAACCTTGGCAAGCGCATTCTGGCTGGAATTGACCATGCCCTTGACGAAGCACGCTGTCCGCTCGAGGTCCTGAAGCTTCAGCGGTTCAGCAAAAATGGCATCGCCCACGGTGTGATAATTGCCACAGCGCAGCTCAGGAACAAACTTTTCGCCCACCACGGAACACCCCTTGATCAGTGCGCTTATCCAGATAGTCTTGGCCATGTCCATGCTCCTGTTACAGGGTTTGCCTTATTTCCAACCTATCCTGCCGCACAAGCAACATCAAGAAGTAATGACGGCACGAGGGCATTCCTGTCTTGTGCGGTGCCCGGGCATAGCCGCCTTCTGGTGGCTCTATGCGTGATTGGCGCAAATGCCCCGCCAAGGCATCCGCCCTGCCCAGGCGCCCTTGTGCTCTCACCGCTGTTTCAGGAGACTGAAGACTGCCCGAGCACCAACCGCCGCCCTACGGATGCCGTGCCCCCGGCAGGGGCAAGGATATCCTTGCCCATCGCCTGCCGCAGGGGCGCAGGGTCTCACAGTCACGGCTTTATAACAACCTTGGCCGCGGCCGCTTGCGCCTCCAGCATGACGGCCGTTTCACCCGCCGTTGCAGACCGCAGTGCGCAAGCCCTCACCCTGAGGCCCATGCCCGGGGCAAAGGCCACCGAGCTCGAGGGCCGTGCCGGGCAGGAGATGCGCAAAAAAATCGGCAAGACGCGCGGGCAGCGCCTCGCCATCTCATTCGACCTCCATGCCAGGGAGGCCACACGCGCATTCTGTGGGAGGACGCGGCACTGGAGCTTGCAACCCGTGCCGCGGCGCACGGTGTTGGCCTTCGCAGCGTGTCCCGGCCGCGTGCGCCGGGCTATATCCGCATAGTGGAGCAACGGCATGACCTCGCTGTCGAATTCGACCAAAACCGGGACACGGCCACTGTCGCTCTCCGTCAGGCTCGCAGACTTGCCAGCGGCCAGCGGGTGACAGTGGAAGCTATGGTCAGCGACAACAAAGCCAAGGGGGAACATGTGCCCGACAACAGCGGCCAAGCTGAAGCCATGGGCGAGCGGCTGCGCATCCCCGGCGGCATCCTGCTGCACCGCATCGACCCCACGCTGCTCTAGGGCACGCCGGCCAACCGGCTCTCCATCTCACCGGGCGATCCCGGCACCTTCTGGCTGCATGGCGACCCGGACAACCTCCGGGCATGCGCCAAGGAGATGTGCGCCGGAGTCTGGAACCCCAAGAAAGACCTGCGGGACAATCCCCACGGGCCCGCCAGCCGCGCATGCACTGCGAGCATCTCCGGCCGGCCCTCGCATGGAAGCTCAACGTGGCCAAAAAGCAGCGCCCCGGGGCCACAAAGACGGCCAGGGCGCCGCGGCCCGTTCCCCGGCACGAGCCAGCGCGATCAGCCGCAGACAAACTTGGCTCATTCCTGTGGAGATAGCATGGAAGACGTGGAAAATAAGGGGCGGAGGGTCACCTGTCCCGAAGCTTGCGCCCTTCTGGGGTGCAGGAAATCGCATTTCTCCGACTTGGTGAAGACAGGAGTTCTGCCGGCTCATCGGTACGG
The DNA here is from genome assembly GCF_011039155.1 of Desulfovibrio sp. ZJ746. Classification (NCBI taxonomy): domain Bacteria; kingdom Pseudomonadati; phylum Thermodesulfobacteriota; class Desulfovibrionia; order Desulfovibrionales; family Desulfovibrionaceae; genus Desulfovibrio; species Desulfovibrio sp. ZJ746. The sequence goes on from NZ_JAAKEK010000001.1 coordinate 876,714, forward strand.
GAAATTGCGAGCCATTTGGGTCCATGAACGGGATTACGCGCCGTCTCTCAATACCAGCGCCGCCAAAAATTATGTAATGGAGAGATAATTCCTTGATAGTGGACACTATTTTTATGTATCCAATACTCAACGGAATGGTGGAATATGAACCGGGAACTTATAAAGAAGTTGAAAGAAGATGGCTGGGAAGAAGTGACGCCCCGCACACCCGGAAGCCACCGCCAGTTCCGCCACCCCGGCAAGACGGGCAAAGTCACGGTGCCCGAACACGGCTCCGAGGACATCGCTCTCGGCACTCTGAAGCGAATCGAGCAGTAAAGCGGCCTGAAACTTCGATAAACCGCACGATTGCAGCATGTGGATCAGGAAGATGCGGTACTATTTCGCCCAATTTACCCCGATGAAGAGCAGCCTGACGTCAATAATGTTTCGTTTCCCGACCTGCCCGGCTGCGTCACCTTTGGCACTGGCTCGATGAGCCCATGACTCAGGCGATGGACGCGCTCACTGCCTATCTGGAAGTGGAAATGGCACGCGGCGAGGAAATTCCAGAAGCATCAGACATGGAAACAGCCAGGTCCAAGGCGGAAGCGGAGGACAAACAACTGGATATCCGGCCCCACCCGGGGGCACTCTATCTGCTCGTACCCGCTGATCCTGCCCCCGAGCCCTTCATGCGCCTGAATATCTCCATGCAGCCGCGCCTTGTTGCAAAGATAGACCGTTATGCGAAAGAGCGCGGCATGACGCGCTCCGGGCTTCTTGGGGCAGCCGCGAGGGAGTATATCAATCGCCCGGCCTCTGCCTGATTTGGAGCCTCCAAGGGCTATTTTTCCGGCGGGGCGCACTCCGCCGAATTTTTTGGAAAAATTTTTTTATTTTTGTCAGTTGAAAATTATTTTTCCATGTTTTCCACCATGGCCACCATGTCCACGACAAGGTGTTTCGGCCGTGCAATAGCGGCCCCATGTCCCTCTCCATCTGGACCCGTCCCGAGCTCGAAGACCAAATACGCGTCTACAAGGCGGCGCTCGCGGCGTGAGCCCCGGCCTCGTCGCCCGGCCTGACGGGAGAGACCAGGAAAAAGACGCCCTCGCCAGAAAAGGCCAGAGCCGCGTCCACCAAGGGGGCAGCCCCCGGTTCTTGACGTGAGCCGCTGCGCCATTAACTTTTCCTATAACGGCTGACTGAAGGCGCACAGTCACCGCCACAGGGTCAAGGGATTGGACAATGCCGGGCAGGGCTGTCCAGAGTCCTCCCTGAGCCCTTCCTGGGCGAGGCGCTGGGCCTCCCCCGGTCATTGAGCGTTCCATTCTTACCATGAGGTGGCTCTTATGACTGAAAAAGAACTCAAAGATCTGCTAGACGCTGAAGAAGGAAAATCCCTTTATAAGGGCATCCTTACCTCATTGTTAGTTGGTTATTTCGTGGCGTTTGTACCTATGGAGGTAATGCTCCTTACGTCCAATGTAGACCCTGATATCAGTCATATTATTCAATCATTTATTAATAAAATTACGGTTGCTGTTTTTATATTGTGCCTAATTTTCTGGGCCTTTTTCGCATGCAAAATTAGTATTTATAAAAAATTATTGGGGCTGTCCTAGCTAAGGAGAAATTGCTAGGATAGGGCATGTACGAGAGGCGAAGTCGGTTAAATTCGCGTCAACAGGCTGAACTTATAAAGTTTTTCGTTGCTGGCGCAACCGCGCGTGCTGCTGGCGAAATCGCGGGAGTAAATCGCAACACTGCTGCCTCGTATTTCATGCGCCTTCGGCGTCTAATAGCAATGCACCTCCCCAGTTATCGCTTGTCAGGGGAGGTTGAGGCCGATGAAAGCTACTTTGGCGGAGTGAGAAAAGGCAAGCGTGGTCGGGGAGCTGCCGGGAAAATAGCGGTTTTCGGGTTACTGAAGCGCAACGGGAAGGTTTATACGGCCATAATCCCCAATGCGCGAACAGAAACGCTCATGCCTATCATTGAGGAGCGCGTCGAGCCTGACAGCATCGTCTACACGGACATGTTCTGGGTATATAATGCCTTGGATGTAAGCGATTTCCACCATCACAGGATCGACCATTCAAGGTTATTTGCCAAACAAGGAAACCATATCAATGGGATAGAAAATTTTTGGAACCAGGCAAAGCGGCATTTGCGTAAGTTTAACGGCATTAAGCCTGAACACTTTTACTGGTTCTTAAAAGAGTGCGAATGGCGCTTCAATGGTGGCAATCATAAGGAGCTATTAACCCAGCTAAATTCTTGGGTTAAAGAGGCTAAACATTAACCTTAGCTAGGACAGCCCCAAATTATTTGTCAAAAGATATAATGAAGAAAGACAATCTAAATGGTATCCAACGGTAGTCGTGCGGTGTCATCAATGCCGATGCAAACCACGTCGGCGCACCGCTCATTGTCGCGTGTATCGGCCCGGGCCTCGGCCGTGAGGATGCGGTAAAAACCGTCCTCGTCCATGGGACGCTTTGCTCCCCGGCAGGCTGCGTGAGCGGCGACTGCATGGCCTTGACCAGCGGGTTATCGAGCTTGATGCAGCCCCCAAGGTCGGGCGGATAGCCGGGCTTTGCGCCCGTGCCCTTGAGGTTTCCCTGCCACACGCGCGCACTTTCCCGGGGCACGAGCCCGTGTCCAATGTGGTGGTGGCCGTGGCAAAATCGGACGGGCGATCCCCTCCCCGGCGAGGATGTCCAGCACTGTGCGCACGCCCTATTCGCGCAACACCCGCACCTGAGGTGTATCTCGCGAACTCCCACGCGGGCACTGTACCAGTTATCTTATATGTGATATCAATATAAAAAAGTCGGGGGCAGGTCATGACAGGGCACTCCCCGCAGGCTCATGGGACAAGGAGGGAACAATGGAATTCAATGAAGGGCTGACAAGCCTCGCCAACCGCGCGCAAAAAATGAAGCCCAGCCTCAGCACGGAAGAGGCCACCAAGACAGCCTGCGTGCTGCCGTTCATTCGCCTTTTGGGCTATGATGTTTTCAACCCTCTGGAGGTCGTGCCGGAGTTTGTGGCGGACGTGGCTGACAGGAAGGGGGAAAAGGTCGACTACGCCATCCTTAACAGTGAAGGCAAGCCCATCATCCTCATTGAGTGCAAGGCGTGCGGTTGCATGCTCAACAGCGACAACTGCGAGCAACTGCACCGCTATTTCACAACCGTGGACGCTCGCATAGGCGTTTTGACGGACGGGCTGCGCTACCTCTTCTTCTCCGACCTGGAGGAATACAAGAAGATGGACAGCCGCCCCTTCATGGAAATTGACCTCGAGAACATCGACGCCACCCTGATTCCCGAGCTCGCCAAGCTCCGCAAGGATGCCTTTGACCTTGAAACCGCCCTCGGCACCGCCAAGGAGCTCAAGTACAACCGCCAGATAAAGAACCTGCTGCTGGCCCAGATGGAGGAACCCAGCGAGGGCTTTGTGGACTTCTTCGTGCGCGAACTCTATGCGGGCCGGGCCACCAAGAACGTGCGCGAGCAGTTCGCGGCCTTTGTGAAGCGCGCTTTTAGCGAATTTGTGGAGGAGCGGGTGGACGCCCGGCTCAAGTCCGCCATCGCCGCCGCGCCCAAGAAGGCCGAGGCGGCCGTCCCCACACCGGCCCCAGCCGCGGAGAAGGTGGTGACCACAGAGGAGGAATGGCAGGGGTACTTCCTGGTCAAGTCCCTCCTCATGGGCGTGGTCGACCCTGCCCGCGTCTTTATCCGCGACGCGCAGAGCTATTGCAACGTGCTTCTGGACGACAGCCGCCTCAAGCCACTCATGCGCATGTACTTCAACAACCCCGAGCGCATGCGCATCGAGCTTATTGGCGAAAACAAGGAAAAGACCATGGTGGACATCGCCGGGCTGGATGACATCCTGCAATATGCGGAGGCCATCCGGGACACGGCCCGGCGCTACGACGCCCAGTAGAAACAAAAAGCCCCGCGCAAACGGGGCTTTTGCCGCTTCTCTATGAAAAACTGGTATACGTTGCTCTCGTAACAATCCACCGCATAAGAAGAGTTTGGACCCCAGCCACCATGGCACGCGTTTCTCCCACACGCTATCCCCGATATGTTTTTCAAAAACTCGCACAGCGGCATAAGGCCGGGCTGCGTTTTGAACGGAAAGGCTCGGGGACGATTATTGGGGTCGGAGAGCGAGCGCGCAAGGCATCTTCGGCTGACCGCGCGTTCCGCAGGGGAAAACTTTGCATGAGTATGCGAACACCGTCAATGCGGAACGCAACCGGGTTACAGCCAGTAAAATGGACGCAAACGCCGAAAAAGGTAATGATCTTGGACAAGTGGAACGGGGAGGCCCAAGGCAACCCTCCAGAAGAAGTGCCCAGGCAGATGTCGGACATCGTGAAGTGGGCAAGACGCGGGGAAACTATCTCCTCGTAGACGCCCAAGTCCGAACAAAAGCGCCATGGCTTCATTGACGGCAGGAGGCCGGAAGAGGTCATACAGCTTCTGAAAGACGGTTTCAAGCCAGCGGTGTTTCTTGAAAGCGCACCGGACAATTATCAGCGCATCCTCATGTTTCCCAAGTTCCACGGCGAGCTTGACCGGGAAATCGGCAACCGCGTGGCCGTAACCCTGAACAAGCGTTATGGCGACCCGAAACTCACGAGGGCCGTCTCTCCGCAACGCGCCTTAGCTTTGGGAACCGCAAATCAAAGCATGTGCGCGAAGATGGCACTTTCCCTCGCACCAACCTGAGCTATGCCGTCCGGCAGGAGTGCCAAAAAGCCTTGATTGAAGCGCGAAAGATTGAGCAGGCTTTCGCCACAGCCCAGCAGCAGAGAAAACAGCAGGCGAATCATTTGCCCAGCATAGCCGCTCAGGGGGCGGGCAATCCTCAGCAAGCCTATTAAGCATTGGGAGAGTCTCCGGGCACATATCACCATCGAGAACTTGTCACGGGTTGACGCCATGATTGCCCTCAGGCCCCCTTGCTGCGGTCATGGCCAGAAAGAGGTGGAAGAAGCCAGCCGCGCCTGTGCCCCCGCTATCCGTGAAAGACATGCGTGCCGTACCTGGCAACGCTACACCAAGCGAACGATAGCATATGATTTTGGGCCAGCAGGCGACAGGGATATGGGGCGAAATGCGCGGTACCGTGAATCGTGGCGATGGGTAGGGAGATGTGAGACGCTGGAGGCCCATGAGCGACGAGACCAGCAACGCCCAAATCCCCATTAACTTTCTAAGAGAGTCCGATTCAAGCCAAGTGCTCCTGCCCCCTGCCCCTGATTTTCCCGTTGACCGCCACGGGGCTTCGCCATACACTCTTTCTTGGTGATCAGGTGGGCGCCGCACGCAGCGGCACGCCGCAAGCCTGATTGAAAGCCAAAAATCCGCATGTGCGCGAGCGCATGGGCATTTTTGGCTTTTAATTTTTTAAGCAGGGGTATCGTCGTGCGTGCAATCCCGTATCCCTTCAAAATCGTGCTCGCCTGCTGCGCGCTCATCATCACGGGCCTCGGCATCCCGGTGAATTGCGCGGGCCTGTTCTACGCCAGCGTGAGCGACGCGCTCGATGTCAGCATCGGGGCCCTCAGCGTCTATATCACCATTCAATACGCCGTGGCCGGCGTCTTCCTGCCTCTGGCCGGTAAGCTGCTGCAAACTCGCGGCGCGCGGGCAGTCCTCACCGTCGCCGTTATCATGGATTCCGCCGCGTTCGGGCTGCTCTGCCTCGCCCGAAGCATCTGGGCCTTTTACGCGGCGGGGGTCTTTCTGGGCATGGGCAGCGCCTTCCTTATCTATCTCGCCATTCCCGTGCTCATCACCAACTGGTTTGAGCGCAAGACCGGCCTCGTCATGGGCATTTCCTTTTCCGCCGCGGGCGTGGCCTCCGCGCTTGCAAGCCCGCTCATCACCTGGGGCATCGCCCAGTTCGGCTGGCGCCCGGCCTACGGGACCTGCGGGCTCGTGATGGCCGCCCTCTCCCTGCCCTTCACCCTGTTCATCGTCCGTTCCACGCCTGCGGAACTGGGCCTTGAGCCCTATGGCGCCGGCGCTGCCGCCGCAGCCACGGCCCACAAGGCGGGGATGCTCCTCAAAAGCGCCCTGCTCACGCCGAGTTTTTACTGCATCTTCCTCTTCGCGGGCCTTATCGGCATCACCTCGGCCTTTCTTTTCCATCTCCCCGCGTGCATGAGCGAATACGGGTTCACGCAAATGCAGGCCGCTTCCATCCTTTCCGCCGCCGTTATCGGCATCACCTGCGGCAAGCTCGGCATCGGCTGGCTCAACGACCTGCTGGGCGTAAAATGGGCCGCGCCCATCGGCGTGGGGCTGGGTCTTTGCGGCATGGGACTTCTCATCTCACATCTTGGCTTTTTGCCGAGCCTCGCCGGGGGCCTCTGTTACGGCATCGGCTTCGCCTGCACGGTGCTGGAGCCGCCACCACTGGTGAAGCGCATTTTCGGCATGGCCGATTACGGCGTCATCTATGCCTGCATCATGACCTTTTCGGCGCTGGGCTGCGCCTTCGGCGCCACCCTCATCGGGGCGGTGCGCGACATTGCCGAAGGTTACGGGGCCGCGCTCACCCTGCTCATGGTGCTCCAGGCCATGGCCCTCGCCGCCTTTGCCGCCGCCATCATTACCGGTATCCCGGTGCAGCGCCGCTGGAACGCAACAAGCCCGCAAACCTTGACGGAGGAATAAGCAATGGAATTCTATCGTGGACGCCGCCTGCGCCAGAGCCAGGTGATGCGCGACTTCTGCCGGGAAACGGCCCCGCTTTTGCGGGAAGAGCTCATCATGCCCTATTTCGTGGCGGAAACGGCAGATGCCAGCTTCAGAAAAGAGATAGCCTCCATGCCCGGGCAGTTCCAGCTCTCGCTGGACGAGCTTGAGAAAGAGGTTGGCCGGGACGTGGAAAAGGGCCTTGTGACGGCCATGCTCTACGGCATCCCGGCCGGCAAGGACGAGCAGGCCACGGGCGCCTGGAAGCAGGACGGCATCGTCCAGCGGGCGGTGCGCCGCTTGAAGAAGGCCTTTCCCGGGCTCATCGTCGTGACGGACGTGTGCCTCTGCGAATATATGGCGCACGGGCATTGCGGCATCCTTACCAAGGACGGCCGCGTGCTCAACGACGCCACCCTGCCGCTGCTCGCCAAGACCGCCGTCAGCCTTGCGGAAGCGGGCGCGGACATCCTCGCCCCGTCGGACATGATGGACGGCCGCATCGCCGCCATCCGGCAGGCGCTGGACGGCGCGGGATTCGTCAATGTGCCCCTCATGTCCTATGCCGCCAAGTACGCCTCCTCGTTTTACGGGCCGTTCCGGGACGCCGCCGAGTCCGCCCCGGCCTGCGGCGACCGCAAGACCTACCAGATGGACCCGGCCAACGCCCGCGAGGCGCTCAGGGAAATGCGGGCCGACATCGCCGAGGGCGCGGACATGCTCATCGTGAAGCCCGCCGCCTCCTATGGCGACATCATCGCCCTGGCAAAGCGCGAGACGCTGGTGCCCATCTGCGCCTATCAGGTGAGCGGCGAATACTCCATGATCATGGCGGCGGCGGAAAAGGGCTGGATCAACGGCGAGGCCGTCCTGCTCGAAAGCCTCACGGGCCTGAAGCGCGCCGGGGCCGACATCCTCATCACCTATTTTGCAGGGAAATTGCTCCGGGAAGGCCTCGTCCGCTAGACGGAAACGGCCCCCTCGAAGCGGCGAGGGCCGCGCAGAGGAAGGAGACCGGGGAAATTTCCCCGGCCTCCTTTTAGAGTGTCGTCATGATTTCCCGGTAACGCTCCAGGGCGTTGCGCAGGGCGTGGATGACGGAATTGGTGATCAACAGGTGGGCGTTGGCGCGGATCTTGGCGATGAGCGGCTCCAGGTCGTCGTCCATGCAATGTCCCCGGATGATTTCCGCGAGATAGTCGCGGGCCAGCGGACTCGGCAGGTTGAGGTGGCAGTCTACCACGCAATGCGACGACTTGTTGATCAAGAGCTGGCAATAGAGGGTATGGAACGCGAACATCACGGCGGTGTCACGCGGGGGCTGGGAATAGCCCCCCAGGATGAAGCATTGCTCGTGGACGCTCATGGGCCTGCCCTCCGGTTCAGGGTTCAGGAAATCATGGTCTCAAGGTCGCGCACATCGGCCAAATCTTCAATACCCATGACGGCGCTAAAGAGCTGCGCCGCCTTGTCTTCAGGCAGGATGCCCTGGCATTGCGCCATGAACTTCTCGCGCACCCCGGCTTCCGAAAGCGGATTGCCCGCGCTGCCACGGGGATTGACGATTTCGCACGCCCAGGTCTTGCCGTCCGCCACAAGGGTGACACGGGCGCAGTAGCCCATGCCCGGGCCAAGGTCGTCCATGGCCGGGTCGTGGATGACTTCCACCTTCTTCATGGCAGCCGCCACGCGCGGGTCCTTGATGAAGGCCGGCTCGAACTGGCGCGCGCCCAGCTGGCCCGAGACGAGCAGCGCCGCGATGCAGTAGCCGATGTGCATCTGCGCCCCGGAAACCGGGCCTGGCTCGTAGTCAAAGCCACAGTGCAGGAAGACCGACTTGTTGACGCGCACGGTAATCTTTTCCACCTCATCGGGCCTGATGCCGTTCTGCTCCATGAGGTCGCGCACGCCGTCCACCGCGCTACTCACGGAACCTGCCGTGGGGTAGAACTTGATGCCCGTGCCCTTGCAGAGGAATTCGCCCTCGCCGATGGCTTCTATGGGCGCGGGGTCATACTTGCCCGAAAGCGTTGTCAGGAAGGAGCCGTAGGTGTCGTCAAAAATCTCCCGGATGCCGAGCAGGCCCTGCCGCGCCATGAGCGCGCCGTTGACGCCGTGCATGCTGGCATACGGAGCCTGCATCCCGTGAATATTGGAGGAAAGCTGCGCGCTCATGAGTCCGGAACCGAAATCCCCGGCTATGCCGATGGCGTTCAGCGCCTCTTCCTCCGTCAGGCCGTAGATGCGGCTTGCGGCGGCCGCCGCCGCGAAGGGGGCGACCACCGAGGCGGGATGGTAGCCCCGGTGACGCACTTCCGGCATGACGGCGAGGGCCACGCGGATCATGGTATCATAGCCGGCCACCAGGGTGGTCAGGAACTCCTTGCCGCTGACCGTGCGCCCGCAGCCGTCCAAGGCGGCCAGCGCCGCCGGGATGACGATGCAGCCGCAATGCACGGTGGCCCCGTGATGCAGGTCATCATAGGCGTTGGCGCCTATCATGGAGCCGTTGAGGAAGGAGGCCAGCGGCGCGGGCGCTTTCCAGCTTTCAAAGAAGATGCGCGAGCCGTCCGGCACCTGCATGGGCTTGTAGGCCGCCAGCGCCTTGCGCACATGTTCCGCGCGGCTGCCATAGACGAGGCAGCCGAGCGAATCCGCGAGGCAGAGCGTGACCTGCGTCGCCGCCGCCCTGTCCACGTCCTCGAACCTGAGCCGATGGACGAAACCGGCGAGTTTTTCCAGAGGATTCATCCCTTCTCCTTTTGTTGCGGACGAAGATATGCGGAACGCTAGTCCGTGAGGCGCACGATGGCCTTGGCCACATTCGCCTTGCCCTCGATCATGGCGTGGAGCAGGTCGTCCACCTCGTCGATGCCCACCTCGGTGGTGATGGCGGGCTCGAAATATTCGGGGTAGGCCGCCAGAATCTCCAGGGCCTCCTCAAAATCCTTCCTGTGGGCGGCCGCGCTGGAAACGAGGGTCTGCTCCTTGATGCGCGCCTTGTCGATGTCCACGATGCCCGGCTGGTTGAACTGGGCCACAAGGGTCACGGTGCCGCGCTTGCGCGTCATGCGGAAGCTCTGATTGACGATCTTGACCGGGTGGGCGGTCACGAAAGTCACGTCCACGCCGTCCGGGCCGCAGGCTTCCTGCAGCGCCTGCTCGGCGTCATCCGCGCCGCCATTGTTGATCGCCACCGTGGCGCCCATTTCCCTGGCTTTTTCGACGTTGAAATCCTTGATGTCGGCGACCACGGCGCTCTTCATGCCCCGCGCCCGGCACGCGGCGAGCAGGAGCGAGCCGATGCCCCCCGCGCCGTAAATCAGGGCCGATTCACCCCCCTGCCAGCCAGCCTGCCTGAGCACATGCATGCAGATGGCCACAGGCTCGGTCACGGCCGCGAGCCTGAGGGAAAGCCCCTCGGGAAGCGGCAGGATATTGGCCGCAGGGGCCACCACATACTCGCTGAAGGTGCCGGGCCAGGGCTTGGTGCCGAGGAGCACCTTCTTGGCGCAAAGGTTGGTGTGCCCCTCACGGCACCAGCGGCACTCGCCACAGCTTTGCTCGGCGAGGATGACGCATTCCGTGCCCGGCTTGAGATCCTTGACGTTGGCCCCCACCTTTTCCACCACGCCGCTGCCCTCGTGCCCGGTGATGAGCGGCGGGGTGCGCCGGGCGTGCTTGCCCTCAAGGGTGTGCAGGTCCGAGCCGCAGATGCCGGCATAGTGCATCCGCACGAGCACTTCGTCCGGCCCGGGCTCGGGCACGGGCAGGTCCACAACTTCGGCCTTGTGCGGTTCAGTGATCTGGAAAGCGCGCATGGTTTTCTCCTTGGTTTTGATGTCAGAAGACGAGGCAGCCCCAGCCGTAGCCTGCAACGGCGAGGAAGATGCAGAGGATCATGCAGGCGACAAAGCCGAAACCGGCTTCCTGTCGAAAGGTGACAAGATCCCTTTGGGCGAAGATGATGGCGTTCATGGGATTGGCCGCGGGGAAGAACATGGAAAAGTTGGCGGCCATGATGACAAGGCAGCTCAGCACCGCCGGGTCAAAGGGCAGCGCATTGCCCATGAAGCAGATGATGGTAACGAAGACCGAGGTCACCACCATGTTATTGGCAAACTGGGTAAGCACGGCCGGCAGAAGCACCACGGCGAATATCACGAGGAAGGGCGGCAGCCCGGACAGCATAGAGGTGGCGACGTCGGAGAGAAGCACCTTCAGACCCACGGCGTCGGACGAGAGCGCGCCCGCTACGGGCAACAGTACGACCAGCACAAAAAAGACCTTCCAGGGAAAGAAGTTCGCCACCTTGGTCATGTCAAGCAGAGCCTGCCCATTAACGCGGATGATCATCAGCACGGCAAGGATGGCCATGGAAAGGCCCCCCAGGCCAAGCTGGCTGAAAAAGGCGGAAATGGCCCAGTCCTTGGGGATGATGCTGGGCAGGAGCAACAAGGCCAGGCTCACGATGATGGCGATGAGCGAAATCTTCTTGAAGGGCGTGACCACAGCGCCCTTGGAAGGCTCGTGCCGGTAGTTGCGCAAAAGGCTCAGGTCCACCCGGAAGATGTATTTGCAGACGAGCACATAGAAGGCGATGGTCGCAAGGCACATGGGAAACATGAAGACCGTAAAGGAGGCAAGGTTCATGGTCTCGCCGGTGATGGCCTCATACGCGCCTATGCCGAGGATGGCGCAGCCCTTGAAAGGCAGGCTGATGTCGCCGATGACGATGGCGAAGGCCATGCCCACCATGAAGGTCGGTATGGCCGCGCTGTAAGGCTTGAGGCCGGTCTTGCGCACGATTTCCTTGAAGATTTCGAGGAAGATGACAAGCACGGCCAGGCATTGCGAAAGCACGGCCGCAAGAAAACCCGCCAAAAGGAAGTTGAACAGGATGAGGAAGGGCTTGCCAACGGTGGCCTTGCGGCTGAGGAGGAAGTCAACGATAACTTCCGTGAGCTCGGCCTGCTGCACAAAGGCGGCTAGGAACAGCAGGGCCAGGATCATGACGATGGTCTGCGAGCCGAATGCCGTGGCCAGCAGGTTGCCGGTGGGCATATAGCCCGTCAGGCACAGGGCCACCAGCCCGAGAATGGACGGCCAGCCGATGTCGATCATTATCCAGCCGTAGATGACGCCTGCAAAGACGCCGATGACCCGCATGCTCATTTCATTGAGGCCCGGAAAAGGCGGCACATAGCCAAAACCGAACATCAAGAACAACACCACAGTCAGGTTCAGGAGAAAATTCCTCGTGTCATTTTTCACGGCAGTTCTCCAGGGAAATTTGTTCAGATGACCGGCATTCGGCCGGCTTCAACAGGCAGAATCCCCACGGACAGGAAAAATTTCGTCAAAGAGCGACGCCAGTTCCGTGAAAACGCGGAAGTCATGGCCCGGAACCACCGTGCAGCCCCGGCGCTCGTGCCGCCTCAAGGTCTCGAGAGACGCCGCATAAGCGGCACCGTCGGCGATGTTCCCGGGGCGGATACCGGGCGTCCAGTTTTCCAGCACGTTCACGACATCATTTGCCAGGATGAGCCTAGCCTTGGCCGTCTCCACGAGCACCGACTGCGAACCCCGGGTGTGGCCCGGCGTGGGGAACACCCGGAGGCCCGGCGCGATTTCCCTTTCGCCCTCCAAGAGCTCGTAGCGGGCGTGACAGCGGAAAAAGTAGGGCACTTCCTCTATGTCGGTCTCATAGGCCTTGGCGAAGCGCGTGCCCCGGCTGGCCGCCGCCCACGCCAGTTCCTCGCGCTGCACAAGGAGCGGAAGGGTCTGCGGCAGGCTGTTCACGGCCTTGAGATGATCCCAGTGCAGATGGGTGACGATGACACCCTCGAGTTTTGCGGCATCAACGCCCATGGCCGCGAGCCTTTCCCTGATGTGCCAGCCCGGGCGCATGGTCATGGGCTGGTGCAGCCGGGCATTGGTCTCGTTGTCGTAATCGGGCCCGCAATCCACGAGGTACATCTTCCCGGAGCTCTCGTTCATGAGCAGCCAGCAGACAAAGGGAATGTCCATGCGCTCGGTGGCATCGGTGGGACTGCCCGTATCCAGCATCCCCTTTCGGATGCAGTGCTGGGTGGCGACATGAATCGGCTGAACTTTCCACATACGTCCTCCCGCAGTTACCTCAACAGGAAAGAGCCGGGGCAGCACAGGGAAAAAGTGTCTGGCCTGGTATGACGTCATACGGCGGGGAGTGCCCTGGCTCCCGCCGCATGTGCCGCCCTCCTCTTTTTCAAAACACCAGCCTGCCCCAGGCGAGGCCCGCAAAGGCGATGATGACGCACTGCACCACAAAGGTTTTCAGGCCAAGGCCGCATTGCTGCCTGAAGGTCACGAGCTCCTTCTGGGAAAACAGCACGGCGCTCAGGGGCGACGCCGCCGGGAAGAAGATGGCGATGCAGGAGGCGGCGATGATGAGGCTCGTGATGATTTGCGGGTTGAGGTTCAGCATGGACGTCAACATGCAGGCGATGGGCACGAAAACCCCGCAGACCACCGTATTGTTGGAAAAATTGGTGATAAAGGCCCCGGTAGTGACGATGGAGAGCACAAGCAGCCAGGAGGGAATCTCTTGCAAAAAGGCCGTGGTGCCGCTCATGAGCAGGGCCTTGATGCCCGCCTGGTCGGAAGCCAGCGCCGACGCCACGGGCACGAGGAAGGCGAGCATGAAGAGAACATCCCAGGAAAAATAGCTGGAAGTCTTTTTCAGGTCCATGAGCGGCTCGCCGTCCACGCGCACCATCAAAAGCACGGCCACGATGGTCAGCCCCAGGCCGCCGATGCCCATCTGGCGGATGGTGTCGCTCACGATATTGCCCGCGGGCAGGATGTTGGGCAGCAGAAGCAGCAGCAGGGCCACGATGACCGCAAGCAGGGAAATCTTCTTGCGCGTGGTCATCTCCACCTTTTGCGAGGGGTCGATGGCATAGGACTGGAGGCAGCCGAGATCGCAGCGGAAAAGGTACTTGACGGAGAGCACATAGGTGGCGATGAGGAAGATGCAGAAGGGGAAGATGAACACCGTGAAGGCGGCGAAGTTCATGGGCGTCCCCGTGGCGGCCTCATAGGCGCCGATGCCCACGATGGCCGTGGTCTTGAAGGGCAGGGCGATGTCGCCGAGGGCGAAGGCATAGGCCATGCCCACGAAGAAGCAGGGCACGGCCGATGAATAGGGCTCGATGCCGGTTTTCTTCATCATGTTGCGGAAGAGTTCCAGAAAGATGATGAGCACGGCAAGGCAGTGCGAAAGGATGCTCGCGAAAAAGCCCGCGAGCAGGAAGAGGAACAGGATGAGGAAGGGCTTTCCCTGCGCGCACTTGAGCCCCAGCAGGCTGTGGAGGATCATGTCCGTGAGCTCCGCCTGCTGCACGAAGGCGGAAATGAGCAGCAGGCACAGGATCATGGTGATCATCTGCGAGCCCAGGGCCAGGGCCAGCAGATCGCTCATAGTGTAAAAGTCGGTCATGCCGAGGGCGACCACGCCCAAAAGCGACGGCCAGCCAATGCCGATGGTCACCCAGCCAAAGATGGTGCCCCCAAACACGCCAATGACCTGCATCCCCTGCTGCGTCAGGCCCCCCACGGCGGGGAGCTTGCCGAACACGAAGAGGAGGAAAAGCACGATGCAGGTGTTGATGAAGAAGGAAAGCCTGGTTTTATCCGCCATTTCCGGCTCCTGGGGCTGAAATTTTGTCGGCAGAAAGCGGCCTCAGCCAATCACGGGGTAGGTGTCCAGCACCCAGCGGTCGTGACTGGGCAGGATGACGGCGCCTCCCTTCTCAAGCTTCTCCAGCTTGGCGAAGGAGTCGAAGTAACGCTTTATGTCGTTGTACAGGCCGCCGGGCATCCGCTGCTCCCAGTTGGCGCGGATATTGATCATGTCGCCCGCGATGACGAAGCGGCCGTCCTTTGTGTCCACCACCACGCCCTGAGAACCGTTGGAATGCCCGGGCAGATGCACCACGGAAAGGCCGGGCTCGATCTCCACATCGCCGTCCACCAGTTTGTACTGATGGTAGCACTGGAGATAGTACGGCACCTGGTCCGTGGCGTCCGCTTCATAGTATTTGCGGTCCGTGGGATAGGGGTCGAGCGCGAAATGCAGTTCCTCGCGCTGTACATAGACGGGTAGCTCCCGCGGCAGGTCAAGGATGGCCTGGGCATGGTCCCAGTGGAGGTGGGTGATGATGATGGCGTCCAGCTGTTCGGGCTTCACGCCATGTCGCGCCAGCATCTCAATGACATGCTTGCCCTCGTCGCGCCGGATGGGATTGTGCAGGCGCGAATTGCGCTCCAGGTTGTCATCGCCCCCTGTATCCACCAGTACCTTGCGGCCACGCTCATCATCCTCGAGCAGCCATGCAATATGGTAGAGCTGGGTCAGCTCCCCGGGGTTGGACTTGACGCCATGCTTCATGATGACGCTGCACATGATGGTGTCCAGCGTGCCAACATGCAGGGGGGTGATTTTCCACATGTGCGGTTCTCCTTTTCTGGCAGTATCTTTCATTGCATTTGTCAGATTTTGGCCATCAGCGTGCCAAGCTCAACGCTTCAAGCCTATCCGTTCTTTCAAGGCCGCGTTTTTCCTGAGCACGCTTTCCTTGTCCATGTTAGGAATGTCCTTGAACTGGTAGTCGATGCCCAGCTGGTGGTACTTGGGCTGGGCGAAACCGTGGAAGGGCAGAAGCTCGTAATCGTCCAGCCCGGGCACGGTCTTGAGGAAGTCGGCTATGGCCCCGAGCTCGGCCTCGTTGTCGTTGACGCCGGGGATGACCGGCGTGCGCGCGATGAGCTGGACTTCCGGGAACTCCTTCTTGAGGCGCAGGAAGTTTTCCTTGATGAGGCTGTTGTCCACGCCGGTGTGTCGCTTGTGGGCCACGGGGTCGGCGAGCTTCATGTCCGCATAGATGAGCGAGCAGTGGGCGGCCACTTTCGCCACCTTGTCGAAGGAGGCGCAGAGCGTGGTCTCGATGGCCGTGTGGATGCCGTAGCGCCGGAACTTCGCCAGAAGCTCGCCCACAAAGTCGGCCTGCATCAGCGGCTCGCCGCCGCTCACGGTGACGCCGCCGTCCACGCGCCAGGCCTGCGGCTTGTTGCGGATGCGGCCGTAGAGCTCGTCCACGGTCACGTCCTCGCCATAGACGTGCATGGCCTTGGCGTAGCAGCGCTTCACGCAGGCGAGGCACTTGGCGCATTTCCCGGGCGCGCGGACGATGGCGCCGTTCTCCGCGCGCCCGAGGGCTGCATGTTCGCAGGTCTTGAGGCAAACTCCGCAGCCGACGCACTTCTTTTCCCGCCAGCCCAGTTGCAGGCCGTGCCGCTGGGACTCGGGGTTGGAGCACCAGGTGCACCTGAGCGGGCAGCCCTTCATGAAGATGGTGTCGCGAACGCCCGGTCCGTCATGCACCGAGAACTTCTGGATATTGAAGATGCGTCCTGTGAGCTTGCCCATGATGCTACACCATCTCGTGTTCGGTGCGCGCGATGATCTCGCCCTGCATGCTGGGCGAAAGCTCCACAAAGTAGGCGCTGTAGCCCGCCACGCGCACGATGAGGTTCTTGTAGTCCTCCGGCTTTTCCCGCGCCTTGAGCAGCACATCCTTGTTGTAGATGCCGATCTGCACATGCCAGAGCTTGAGGTCCACGAAGTTGCGGATGAGGTTGATGAGGTCCTGCGTGCCCTTCTCGCCGGCCACCACCTGGGGGTTGAGCTTGAGGTTGAGCAGGCGCGCGCAACTGTTGGGATAGACGCGGCTCGTGGAATTGGCGATGGACATCATGGTCGAGAGCGGGCCGTCCACGTCCGCGCCCTGGGTGGGCGAGATGCCCTCGGAAAGGAAGGTGTGCTTGTGGCGGCCATTGGCCGTGGCCCAGGTCTTGTTGCCGAGGCCCACATGCGAGGTGACGGGCACATACTTGAGGTATTTCTCGCCGAACACGGACTGACGGTCGTGCACGAGCTCGCCGATCATCTGGTCGAGGTCTCGGGCGATGGCGTCGGCCCAGGCGTCGTTGTTGCCGTACTTGGGCACGTTGAGCATGAGCTGGCGCAGGGGCTCGTTGTTCTCGAAATCGCTGTTCACGGCCTCGAGCAGCTCGTCGAGGGAGAGTATCTTGTCCTCAAAGACCAGCTTCTTGATGGAAGCCAGCGCCTCGGCACAGGTGCCGAAGCCGTTGAAGTTGACATTGCCGGTGTCGTGCTGGTTGCTGCCCGGCATGACGCACTGGTGGATGTCCGTGAGGTTTTCCATGCAGATGTCGCTCTGCGAGGACATGAAGGGCGCGGCCAGGCACTGCTTGTTGGTGAGCTCCAGCGCGGACATGCGCTTCATGAAGTGGTCGACGTAAAAGTCCACGCACTCGCGCAGGTTGCTCATCACATCGTCAAAGCTCTTGATGTCCTTGCGGGCGATGGACGGCGTGAGCAGCTTTTCGTAACGCGGGCCGAAGTGCGCCCAGCCGTCGTTGAGCGCCATTTCCAGCGCGGCGGCGAGGTTGATGTTGCCGCCGAGCGGGAGATAGGTGTCGATATTCGGCATCCGTATCTCGGTGCAGCCGGCCGCCGAATAGTCCCGCGCGTGCGAGAGCGGCACGCCGTTGCACATGAGCTGGGTGATGATGGTCTCGTCATTGAAGAACTTGGGGAAGCCGCAGCCCTCCTTCACCAGTTCCGCCGCCGCATGCAAAAGCTCGTGCGGCGTGCCGGCATGGACGCGCAGCGAAACTTCGGGATAGTGCAGGGGAAATTCCTTCTTGGAGCGCAGGATGAGATAGGTCATTTCGTTGGTGGCGTCGCGGCCGTACTTGTCCACGCCGCCGATGGTGCAGTTCTCGAAGTGGGCGTAGCCTTCCCAGTAGTTGCCCGCGTTGGTGGCGCTGAAGGGCACTACCTGGGCAATCTTGAGCCACATGGCCTCGAGCAGCTCGAGGGCGAAATCCTCGGTGATCTTGCCTTCCTCGAGGTCCTTCACGTAGAGGGGGTTCATGTACTGGTCGAAGCGGTGCAGGGCCACGCCGCCGCTGATCTGCTGCTCGGCGCGGTAGGCGATCTGCGCGAACCAGTGCGCCTGCATGGCCTCCCAGAAATCGCGGGCCGGATGCGCGGGCACACGGGTGCAGATTTCCGCCATGCGCTCGAGCTCGCGCTTGCGCGCCGGGTCCTTTTCCGTGGCCGCCAAGGTCATGAGCTCGGCCGCATAACGGGCCGCATAGGTGAGCATCCCCTCGTAGCACTCGATGACGGCCTGGAGGAAGGGAATCTTGTCATAGTCCCCGTTGGCGGGGTTGGACTCGATCTCGGCCAGCTTGTCCTCGGCTTCTTTCTTCAGCGCCAGGACGCCGCGATTGATGATCTTGTCGAAGATGCCGCTCCAGTTGAGCGTGGAGTTGATGTTGGAATTGTCCTGCATGAGGCCCGTGGCGCCGTAGTCGTCGTCGCCATAGATGATGTCGCGCGTGGCCTTGGGCATGAGGGCGAGATAGCGCTCGTGCGCCGTCTTGCCGCGCCAGTAGGGCTCCACCTTTTCCATGAAGGTGGCGATGTCCTCGGAGCGCACGGCGTAGGCGTCCTTTTTCTGCGTCTCGGGCATGCCCTTGGGGAACCAGCCGCAGCGCAGCTCGGGATAGAGCGGCGAGATGCGGCCGGGGCCACCGATGGTGCCCACGAGCAGCTCGCCCTCCTGGATGACCACCGGGATATTCTCCAGGATGTGGCGCACGGCCTTGCCCCAGCGGAGCACCAGCGGATATTGCTCGGTCTCACGCATGGACTCGGTGAACAGCACGGCGCGCTCGATGTCGAGGCGCGGCCGCTGGGCACGCATCACGTTGAGCGCCTTGTTGGTGCGCTCCCTGGGGCTGGACTGTCCGCGCCCGTCCGCAAGGCGCTGTTCCTGGCCGGTCATGCAGCTCGATTCCATGGTGCAAACGCTCATCCTGTGCCTCCTTGTGAAACTTTTCCGCGAGGAAAAAAGAAAAGGCCCGGAGAAGGCGCTTTTCAGCGTCTTTTCCGGGCCAAAAACTGATTCGCTGCTCGTGCTGCGGGTGCAGCCGCCGGCGAATCGCCCTCAGGCATCCAAATGCCGAATGTGTCTTGCTGCGTGCGGATGGCAGGATTGACCGCCTGCATGGCGTTCAGCTGCGTTTTTCCGCGCGTGTTTTTTGGATACGGCGTCTCTCGGAAATTGTCAACTCTTTCACAAATAAAATTTTTGGCGTCCTCCGCTCTTCCTCCCGGCAGGGGTATCTCCTTGGCGGGCTTGCAAATTCTAGAGGTGCCCCCTTTGCTGGCTGCTTTCCAGATATTCCCCGGGCAAATCGGCCAGGGCCCGCGAGAGGCGCTTGATCATTCTGTCCTTTTCGGAAAGATACCCACCCACGGGAACCGCGTTGTAGGGATGCCTGCCGAAGAAATAACACCCTTGCTCGGGCTCCAATGCTTGAAGCAAGAGCAGTTCTTCCTCGATCAATTCCCTTTCGGTGGGTGGAGTGTATTCGCCGGCCTCCCGCATGCGCTCAAGCTGGCTCCCTTCGGCAATGGCCGTCGGGACGGCGGAAATGACAAAGGGCATGTTCCGCTTGAGCATGTTTGCCGTCTCCCTTGCGCTTCTCTCGCCATTGCCCTGCCCGCCGAGACCGAACATCAGGAGCGCCCCATAACGGATGCCCGCTTTTTTCAGGCGGTCAAGCTGCTTGTCGGCCTCCTCGCGAGTAAATCCCTTGCGCATCTGGACGAGAGCCGGCGCCCAGCCGGACTCAAGCCCGATATAGAGGTCGTTATAGCCGGCTTGGCGCAGCTCTTTCAGGTCCTGATCGCTCTTATGCCCGATATTTCTTATGGAAGCATAGCAGGCGATGGTTTCGATGCGCGGAAAATGCGCATGTATCATTTCGGCGATTTTCAGCAGTTTTCGTGTCGGCAAGGCGAACGAATCCCCGTTCAGCTGGAAAAGACGCCGAACACCACCGCCATAGACCTGCCGCAGTTCATCGAGATCGGCTTCAATATCCTCCATGCGGGACACCGTGAACGGCGTCCCTTCATACATGGTGCAAAAGGCGCAGCGGTTGTGCGAACAGCCACTGGTTATCTGCAAAAGCGGAGTTTCGCTTTCCATGGGCGGTCGATAAATCTGGCCGGTGTAATGCATCTTTCCTCCAGAGGGGCTTGACCCCCCAAAAGCACCAAACAAAAATGCCCGGAGAAGGCGCTTTTCAGCGTCTTTTCCGGGCCAAACACTGATTCGCTGCTCATGCTGCGGGTGCAGCCGCCGGCGAATCGCCCTGAGGCACAAGATGCCAAATGTGTTTTGCTCGCGTGCAGAGGGCAGGATTGACCGCCTGCGTAGCGTTCAGCTGCGTTTTCTGCCGTATCTCAAGTAAGGACGGATGCCAAAATTGTCAACTCATTCACAAATTAAAGGGCAGAGCACGGTAAGGCGGCGACTCCCTCGCAAAAATCATGGGTTTATCGGCTATAAATCTTTTCGGAAGTCTACGGGCTCTCCCCTTTTAAAACGCACACGCTGAGAGTCAGCAAGTCAAGCCGAATTGACGTTTACCCTAGTATGCCTGAAGCATGTCCAGCACGACGAGAGCACCTGCTCGCTTGCGCTTTTTCTTAATTTTGTTCGCTCCATATTCAATAATAGTTCTCTGTTTAGCATGTGGTGCTTTCGATAGGAAGGCAATTCTGCTGCTTCGATGTGTGAATGTTTGGAGTGTATCTGATTCTTAAATAAATATACATCAGCTAATATTAATTCCGGGACGTAGCTAGCCCAGATACTCGCTCCGTTCCTGAATCATGTATTTTCATTCTTGAAGATATCCGTCATAGTGACAGGCAGCGCGAACGGCATTACAATCTCCATGCGCAAGCTGGCGTTCAGTCCAGTCGCGGTTATAGCCAAGTTTGTTGAGAGGTGTGGAGGCAATTGAGGGTAGCCGTGAACGCCCATTTCATGCTTGTGATAACCCATGCACCGCAGAGCGTTGAGCATGGTCGCGTCAGAGATCGGCCGCGTTTCCGTCCGCGAGGAAGGAAAGAGGTGTTGCCCGTTGCCCGAAAACTTTTTCAATTCCCTCACTATGGTAAGAGCCTGGCGAGACATAGTGACAATATGGGTGCGCCGCATCTTCATGCGCTCTGACGGGCTGCGCCATGAGGCCGCCCCCAAATCGAACTCTTGCCAGCTGTCGCAGCGTAATTCGGCCGGACGCACAAACAGCATTGGAGCCAATTTCAGGGCGCAGACAAGCGGGAAATAGCCCGCATAGTCATCAATGGCAATTTTGAAGCACCCTGCGCGCGGTTTCGTGATTTCCTTTGCCTTCGGTACTCTTGACGAGCGCGAGAATCTCCGGCGCTTCAAGACTGGCTATGTGTTTTTTCCCGATGATGGGGAGAATGTAGGTATTTAAGCGATACTGGGCTGTCCCCTGATGTTTTTCCGAAAATCCGGCAAGACGCGTCCGATGCCAGTCCAGAGCGATGTTTTCAAAGCAGTCGCGTTCAGCGTGGCCTGTTCCCGCTTGGCGGCTTTTTTCTGGGCTGACGTCGATGCCATTGGCGAGAAGCCCCTTTGCCTCCTCGCGTCGCCCTCGCGCGTCTTTCAAGAAGACAGCGGGATAATCGCCAAAACTGAGCAGCTTTGACTTGCCCGCAAAACGGTAGGCCATGCGCCAGAGCTTGCTTCCCGTCGGGGGCACTTAGAGGAAGAGCCCGCCTCCAGCAAAATACTTCCTTGGCTTCGCTTCCGGGTTCAGGCTGCGGATGTGGGTATCGGTCAAGGGCATCTTGGGTACCTCCACGTTGTTGGACGGCATGATACCCACATGGACAAAAATATTGCTATTTCAGCATGTTGGCAGTGTGGGTATCGGGATTCAACATAGCACAACGATGCCCACAAATATACCCACAAAAAGTGTGGATGCAACTGGACTTAGGTACACTTCGGGAAACACAACTGGAGAAAAAAATAAAGAATGCCAATGCTTTTTACACCTTGGCATACGTATTTGTACCTAAATTTGGCGTCCCCAAGGGGATTTGAACCCCTGTTGACGGCGTGAAAGGCCCCTGCCTCGCGTTTGCCACCATTGAATTTCAAGGGGTCCAGCCGCAGTGAAGGGCATCAAAATGCAATTAGGTGCAGTACTTTTGTAACCAAATTTGTAACCAAAAAATCTGACGGCAGAGGACTGCCCAAGACCTTATTTTGGTGTGGCTTTAAACTCTTCGAATAATCGGAGAATCGGATTTTGATAATAGGATTGATAAAAAGTTAATTAAGTAAATTTTTCCTATATACTCTATGTGGCAATAAAATTTTTCAATGATAAATTCATATTTTTAGATTTTATGTATCCAAAAATGAAGTTATAAGTATATATTTATCATTCAAAAAACTACTGATTTCATACATGAATCAACATACCAAATCCACATGATAGGCTCTTGCGTCAACAATCTCCATCTGCTATGTTGATATCTTTGAAGATATCCATTCTAAGTCATCTGGCTTCCGGCATAGGGGTATTCTCTTACTCTTGTTATGTACGGAGAAATTCCGTATACGCGTTGTGAGGTGCTTGCCATGACACAATCCCATGAAATGCCCATGTCGCGGATTGATGCCCGGATCCCCCTTTCAGTCAGGGAAACCATCGACCGCGCCGCAGCCATGCAAGGCCGTGCGCGCACGGATTTTCTCATTGAGGCGGCTCTGTGAAAAGCCGAACAGGTTATCGCCGAACAGACCATCATTCGTCTGACCTTGCGCGACCAGGAGCTTTTGGCCAAAGCGCTCCAACATCAAGCACCCCTGGAGCCCACTCCGTTTCTCAAAAAGCTGGCGAAGGAATATGCTGAAAGAGTCAAAAGTTCATGAAGCTCCTCTTCGATTTCCTGATGCCTGACATGGAGAGGGGAGGATTTACTTGTGGCGAACCAGCTCTTGACACCTATCTGCACAAGCAAGCCGGCCAGGATATGCGGCGCAGTTTTGCCACAGTGATTGCAGCACGGCCAAAGGCGAACCCAAACAAGGTCGTGGACTTCTCCACCTTTTCCGCCGCCTCCATTATTTTCACCTCTCTCCCCAATGAAATAGCTCGCAAGATACCGCGCTCTCCCGCCGTTCCCGCAATTCGTCTTGGCCGATTGGCGGTGAATGCCTCGCAGCAAGGGAAACATATCGGGAGCCTGCTGGTTCTGGATGCTTTGCGGCGAGCCTGCCGAAACGAACTGGCTTGGGCCATTATTCTGGTGAACACCAAAAACGAGAACGCTGCCATCTTCTATTAAAGATTTCTTTTTCAGCGCTTAACTGGAATACTTCTCTACTTTGGATACTAGGAAAGAATGCTGAGAATTTCGAGGATGATTCTTTATTTAACATGATTTCTTCGCATTGATGAAGAACTCTTTTGATCGAGGAGATACCACATGGATAATGATCTGCTTAAAGTTTCCAAATTTGACGCGGCAGACTACCTCAAGAATGAGGCTGATGTGCACGAATATCTGGATGGGGTCAGGAACGAAAATGAGCCGAGGGCTTTCTTAAAGGCCATAAATACTCTAGTACGCGCTAAAGGGATGGTAAATATTTCCAAGGAGACGGGTATTCCAAAAGAAGGTCCGTAGGACTCTCATCTGAGAGGTAACGCTGATTTTCTCCACTTAATGGAGGGATTGTGCAATCTCTCAGGTGTGCTCGTAACAGGATGGAATAGCCTTTAGTCTAGCCAAAGCATGAAGTACTACCCGAAGCGCAAGTATCATTGGCAAATATTTTCTTGTCATAGAGCACCTTGGGTATAAGTAATTTCCATCACTTTGAGGCTTGATCTCCCGAGAATAGATACTAAATTAGAAAGCGCATCAATAAGGGAGGAAATTTTTGCAATCCGTCAAAATGGCAATCGAGCACTTTCGCTCGCACGAGCCCCGCATCCTTTACATAGTCCCTGAAAAGGGTCAAGAGACGTTCACTTGGGGCAACAATAAGGGACATCGCTCCAGCAAACTGTTAGGGGTGAGGTCGCCAAAAATTGAACCAGCACTCGCAAGCCGGAGTTTTCGAGGTGATGCAGATGAGTGAGCAATTTTATGATGTGATCATCGTCGGAGCAGGGATTGCCGGGAGTTCTGCCGCCATCACGGCAGCCAGTGCCGGGCTGGATGTCCTTTTGCTGGAACAGGCAGATACGCCAGGCAAAATGAACATGACAGGCGGACGGATATACACCCGGGCTCTGAAAAAGCTCCTGCCGGATTTTGCCTCCACGGCGCCGCTGCAAAGAACTGTCACCAACGAGAGGGTTTCGGTCCTTACCGAGGAGGCAGCGTCAACGCTCGAGTATTTTAATGCCCTCGCGGGCAGCGCAGACGAGGCGTCCGCCTCCTCCACCGTCCTGCGAAAGAGCTTCGATGCATGGCTGGCGCACGAGGCGGAAAAAGCCGGGGCCAAACTGCGTGTCTCCCAACGGGTAATCGACCTCATTAAAAACAATGACACCGTTTGCGGTGTAAAGACCGGTACGGATACCTTTAATGCCCATGTGATCATTCTAGCGGAGGGAGCCAGTTCCCTGCTTGGGCAGAAAGTGGGCCTCGTGAAAAAACACGACCCTGCCAAGTACGCCACTGGCGCCAAGGAAGTTATCCATCTGGGCGCGGAAGTGGTTGACGAACGCTTCAACTGTAAAGGCGGCACCGGCGTCGCGTGGCTGTTTTTGGGCTATCCATCCACAGGACAAATGGGCGGCGGCTTCCTCTATACAAACAAGGACAGCATTTCCCTCGGGATGGTAGTGGGGATGAAGGATGCCAGGGAAAGCAATACTTCCGTCCTTCAAATGCTGGCTGATTTCAAGAAACACCCACTTATCGAGCCTTTAATCAAGGATGGCGAAGTCATTGCACGCGGTGGCCATATGGTGCCCGAGGGCGGCTACAATGCCATTCCCGAATTGGCCGATAATGGCTTGCTGATCGTCGGTGACGCGGCGTCACTTTGCCTGAATCTTGGCTACACCATCCGGGGCATGGATCTTGCCATCCTTTCGGGGATAGCTGCGGCCAATACCGCGATACGCGCCAAAAAGGCGGACAATTATTCGCGCGATTATCTATGGTCGTATTATGATGAGCTAGAAAAGGAGAATATCTTCCCGGATATGAGGCACTATAAACATATTCCAGAATTTCTCCATAATGAACGCATCTTCACCACCTATCCAAAACTCGTCAACAACTTCATGCAGGAAATTTTTACGGTTGACAGTGGCAGCGAACCGGCATGGAAGAAAATCTCGCGGTATGTACAAAGAGCCGGCATACTCCATATTATAAAAGATGTCTGGCAAGGGATAAAGTCGTTTTAGAATGCGACGCTTCCCCTCCCGTCGTGTTCGGGAAGCGCTGCCTGAAGCGGCTGCCCTTAAATAACTGAAGCGCGCCAATGGGTGGCAGTGACACAGAAAAATTAGTAGAAAGGCCCTCATGGTACAGAGGGCCTTTTTCACCACAGTTTTGAGGGGTGGTCCCTGCTAAAAGATGCAGGCAGAGAGGCTAGTCATGGACCTTGTAATTCGCAAGGAGCCATTCACCCATGCCGGGCGTTTCGGGGTCGTGTGCGCCGTGCCCGGTGTCCAGCCCACGGATGTCCGCCATTTCGGAAACTGTAAGCTCAAAATCAAAAATATCGATATTTCCCTTGATCCTTGCGGGATTCGTTGACTTGGGCAAGACGATGAGGCCATCCTGCACTTCAAAGCGAAGGATGATCTGGCCCGGATTTTTCCCATATTTTTGCGCAAGCGCCGAGATCACGGGATTTTCAAGCAGCTTTTTGTCACCGTGGCCGAGAGGAAAATACGCCTCGATTTTCACATCCGCCGGCTCAAGGAGTTTCCTCAAGGCGCGCTGCTGAAAAAATGGGTTGCACTCCACCTGGTTCACAGCGGGCACGGTGGCGAACTGGCTGACATACTTTTTCCAGAGATTCGGCGTCATGTTGCTTACGCCGATGGATTTTATCAGGCCCTCCTTTTTCGCCTCCTCAAGGGCTTTCCACGCCCCCACCACGTCAAAATAAGGCTGGTGGAGCAGATAGAGGTCGATCCAGCTGTCTTAAGCTTTTCCAGCGATGCGCGGATGCCTTTTTTCGCCTCCTCATAGCCGTAATCCTGAATCCAGAGCTTGCTGGTGATGAATATTTCCTCTCGTGGAATGCCGGAATCCCGGACAGCCTTCCCGACTTCCTCCTCGTTGAAGTAGGCAGCGGCGGTGTCGATATGGCGGTAGCCAACTTTCAGTGCGTCCATTACGGCCTTATAGGTCGAGCCGTCATTGGGGATGAGAAACACGCCAAAGCCCACCGCAGGGATCAGGTTGCCGTCGTTCAAGAGCACTTCTTTCATACGTCGCTCCTTATGCGCGGTCACGGTTCGTTATTGCAAGGGAATGGTCGCGGGCCCCAGTTTCAATGGCGTGGGGCCGTTGTGCGGCTGCTGCCTTGTATCAAGGCCCTTCTGGCGCAGCCAGTCCATGAGATGCTTCGCCACATCCACATTGTTTTTATCCGCCATCAGAGCGTGGGGGTTGCCCTTGAGACCGATTTCAGGCAACTCGACCAGTGTCGCGTCGCCCCCGTGCCTGTTGACGGCGTCCACGAACTGGCTGCCCCACTCCCGGATGACGCGCCAGGCCTCCTGGTTGAAATCGGCGTTTGGAGCGTCGGCGATATTGTCGCCAAAAATCACCAGTATGGGCATTTGGGCCAGCTTTTTAAATTCGCTCTCGGGTACGAGGATGGGCCGCAATACCTCGGCGGCGATTTTATTGTCCGTAGGCACTTCCTTGAAAGGCTCGTTCTCCGGGAGCACGAACTGGCCGGGCTCATAGGCAACGACAGCCTTTAGCCGTTCCGGGCTTTCCATGGCGGAAAACCAGCCGTACTGGCCACTGTTGGAGTGCGTGACGAGCACGGATTCGCCCGTGCGGTCAAGGAGCGCCCGCAGGGTTTCGGCCATGTACTTCCGATGTTCGTTGGTCCGTGGTTCATCGCCGGTATTGGGAGTCTGCTGGCGGAAGAACTGGTCGATGGCGCCCGCTGATGCCGGAAACTGCGTCACGTCAAAAAGGGTGGCGTCGTCGGGCGGCGTCCAGATGCCATTGCGAAAGACGGTCCAGGTGGCGCTCTCCCGGCTGGCTGCCGGCACATCGTCCTTGGAGGCCGGGGTGGACTGCGTGTACCCTGCCCGGCCCCGCCTCGGCTGGTCGATGATATAAACAGGCCAGTCGTTCCGGGGGAAAATGGCCTGGAAACCTTCCCTGCCGTCGGGCGTGGACTCCCATGTCTTCCCGGATTGCATCATGCCGTGCCAGAAAATAAGGGGAAACTGGCGGGAATTTTCCGGGATGTAGTATTGAGCGTATCCGTGGTCACCGTGAAATGTGTCGCCATTGGGTTTCTTTTGTACTGTTCCGCCGAAAAGCAAGCTGCCCATTGTGCGAAGAGACAGCGGTTTCTCTGGTTCCGCGAGAGCGTTGCCCGCGCAGAGGCAGAAGGCCGCCAGGAAGCCGGTGGCAAATTTCATGCGAATATTCAAGGGGGCTCTCCTTGCTGTATACGTACTGGCGATCAAAAGCAGCAACACCTCAACGGCGCTTTACCAAGGGAAAATCCGGGACGACGGCTGCCGGCGCAGGGCCGCTATGCGGGGCCTCACTGCCGGAAAGTCCTTTTTTGGAAAGCCAGTCTTCAAGCTGTGCGGCGATTTCGAGATTGTTCAAGTCGGCAAAAGCCGCGTGGGTGTTTCCCTTGATGCCCATCTCGGGCAGTGAGACAAAGGTCGCGTCGCCCCCGCGCCTGTTGACGGCGTCCACAAAGTCCAGCGCCCTTTGGCGGGCTATGCGCCATACGTCCACATTGAAAATTTCGCTGGGCTTTTCGCTGATATTGTCGCCAAAAATGACGAGGATGGGCATTTTTGTGAGCTTTTCAAACTCTTTCGCCGGCACAATGACCCCCTCTTCCATTTCGCCGGCGAGCTTGTTGCCGGCGGTCACTTCAGGAACCGGCCCGTCATCAGGAAAAACGACCTGCCCCGTTCATAGGCCACCACCGCTTTAACTTTTTCAGGGTTGGCCATGGCGCTGAACCAGCCGTACTGGCCGCTGTTGGAATGCGTCAGCAAAATCGCGGGGCCGGTCCTCTCAATCAGCCGTTCATGGCGTCCGCCATGAACTTCCTGTGCTGGTTGTCCCGCGGCTCTTCGCCGGTATTGGGAGTCTGTTGGCGAAAAAACTGGTCAATGGCTTCCGGGGTGGCGGGGAATTGGGAATCCTTGAAAAGCCCCGGAGGAGTGGGCGGCGTCCAGACGCCGTTGCGGAAGGCGTTCCACGCCTCGCTTTCGCTGGATGAAGTGGGCTGCGCTCCCTTGGATGCGTCCGTCGCGAGTGTATAGCCGGCCCGTCCCCGCCTGGGCTGGTCGATTATGTACGTCGCCCAGCCGTTTCTGGGCAAGATGGCTTGGTAGCCTTCGCGCCCGTCCGGCGTGGATTCCCAGCTCCTGCCCGATTGCCCCACCCCATGCCACAGGATGAGTGGATAGGTGCGGGAATTTTCAGGGATATAGTATTGGGCATAACCGTGGTCGCCATGAAAGGTGTCACCACTATCTTTTTTGACCACGTTGCCGCCGAAGAGAAGGCTCCCCATCGTCTTTAATTTTATAGGGCCACCCCGCTTTATTTCAGATGAAACAGGCTCTCCAAGGCATCTGGAGGGTTGAAATCCCGATATTACACATATGACACTAAGAAAAGAGAGCGCCAAAAGGAGCATGGGTTTTTCATTTTTTCTCCATTTTCCTGTGCTTATTTGGAATGATTACTCTTTATAATTTTTTACTCATTAAATTGTCAAGAATGTATTAATTATGCCTGATCCGTCTCCCCTCCATTGCTCATTGAGAAAATTGCCGTTCCAAAAGCGGAGGACTTCCAGAGCCAACGTCGAGGCAGCCATTCCGGGGCCAGCCCCGGATGCCTGACCTGTATACTTAAAAAGAATACCCGGCGAAGATTCAACCAAAGCTCGCGCCGATGGCGGAAACAATGTCGAACCGCAAAAACAAGAGAGGCTGTCCTGGCCAAGGTTCATATTTTGCTTCTTAACCCCAAGAATTAAGGTGGGTGAATAGCTCTTTATGATTATCTCCATTGAAACGCCATCCGCACTCTTTCAGGAACCAATAAAAGTGTTCAGGCTTAATGCCGTTGAACTTGCGCAAATGCCGCTTGGCCTGGTTCCGAAAATTTTCTCTCCCATTGATAGGGTTTCCTTGTTTGGCAAATACCCTTGAATGGTCGATCCTGTGATGGTGGAAACCGCATACATCCAAGGCAGTCTACGCCCGGAACATATCCGTGCAGCCGATGCTATCAGGCACGACGCGCTCCTCAATGATGGGCATGAGCGTTGCTGTTCGCGCATTGGGGATTATGACTGTATAAACCTTCCCGTTGCGCTTGTGTACTCCGAAAACCGACGAACAAAGAACCTCTTTTCCTTGTTTATTTTTAAAAAAATTTTTCCTGAATGGGATGCCCCAAAGTTGCCCCTTCTTTTTTCCCTGCCCGTCGCATAGCCGAGGAACCAGCCCCGTGCGGCCCTGCGCCGGGCCCGTTGCCCCGCGAGTGCCACAGGCTTTCCCTGCCTAGCGGCGCGACGGCCCTAGGTACTCCCCAGAAGCCAGACTCAGCCTCCACCTGGGCTGTCTTGACATTAATTTAGTTTTCATTAAAAAAATCTTCATCACACATCTGGAGGAAAATCCCCATGGCAGACTTAAGCGAGTACAAGGCGATCGTGAGGACGCTGGAAACGTATCGCGTGGAGGGCTGCGCGGCCAATGTGGCCGGCGGGAAGAGGGCTTTCCATGAAAAAGCGGTCATGAACGGCTCGGGTAAGGACGGCTACGTTCTCGGGCCCGCCCATACCCTCTACGACCTCTACGGGCAGGTTGGCCCCGCGCCGGATGCCATCTGGCATATCGATGTGCTGGATAGAGCGGGTAATACGGCCATCGGCCGCATTGTCATCAAAAACTGGCACGGCAAGGACTTCGTGGATTGCCACGAGCTGATCAAGGAAAACGGCGAGTGGAAAATCATCGCCAAGACCGCTCAGGAACTGGAGGAGCGGCCATGTCCGAATTTGCCTGTCTTGCGCGTCCGCTGGAAATAGGCGCGGTCCGCATTAAGAACCGGTTCTGCATGGCCCCCATCGGCGGCGGTCAGCATCACAGGCCCGAAGGCGGCCTCAAGGACGAGACCATCCAGTACTTGGTGGAACGCGCCAAGGGCGGCTTCGGGCTGATCTTCACCGGGGCCATAGCCACGGACCATACGGTCGACCCGTATACCGGGGTCGGGCCGGCCATTTTGCAGAATCCCGACGCCTTCCGCATGACCACCATCGAGCTCAACGAGCGCGCGGCCGTGTACGGCGCGAAAATCTTCGCCCAACTGACCATGGGCCTCGGGCGCAACTATCCCAAGTTGCCCGCGCCTTCCGTCATGCCGGTCTACGGACACCCCGGCGAATATTCCCCGGCCCTGAGCACGGAACAGATCAAGTCCAAGATCGACTCGCTGGTGCGCTCGGCGCTCATCGCCAAAAACAGCGGCTTCGCCGGGGTGGAGGTGCATTCCATCCACTGGGGCTATTTGCTCGACCAGTTCGCCCTCGCCATGTTCAACAAGCGCATGGACGACTATGGCGGCAGCCTCGAGAACCGGCTCCGCGCCGCACGGGAAATCATCGAAGGCATCAAGCAGGAATGCGGGACGGACTTTCCCGTCAGCATGCGCCTCGGCCTCAAGACCTTCATCAGGGATTTCGGCCAGGCCACCCTTTCCGGCGAGGACGAAATGGGCCGCACCATCGAGGAGGGTGTGCGCATCGCGCAACTGCTCGAGGCCTACGGCTACGACTGCCTCAACGTGGATACGGGCACCTATGACGCCTTTTATTACGCCTGCCCGCCCATGTACATGCCCAAGGGTTACGGCGTGGAGCTGGCCGCGCGCGCCAAGCAGGCGGTGGCCATCCCCATCCTCGCGGGCGGCCGCATGAACGACCCCTTCATGGCGGAAAAGGCGGTTTGCGAGGGGAAGATCGACGCGGTGGTGCTGGGGCGCGCCGCCCTGGCCGACCCGGACTACCCCAACAAGGTGCTCTCAGGGCACCCGGATGAAATCCGGCCCTGCATCGCCTGCAACCAAGGCTGCCTCACGCGGCTCCAGCAGGGCAAGCAGCCCTCGTGCGCGGTCAATCCGCAGGCCATGCGGGAGCTGCGCTTCGCGCTCAGGCCCGCCGCCACGAAGAAAAAGGTCGTCGTGGTCGGGGGCGGCCCGGCGGGCATGGAGGCGGCGCGGGTCGCGGCAACACGCGGCCATGAGGTCATCCTGCTGGAAAAGGGCAAGGAGCTCGGCGGCAACCTCATCCCGGGCGGCTCCCATACCTTCAAGAAAGAGGTGCGCGAGCTCAACGCCTGGTACCGGCAGGAGCTTGAGCGGCTGCCCGTGGACGTGCGCCTCGGGACCGAGGCCACGCCGGAGATGCTCCAAGAGCTGGCTCCCGATGTCGTCATCCTCGCCACAGGCTCAAGCCCGGTTGAAATCTCCGTTCCAGGCGGCGCGGACGGCAAGGTTCTCGGTTGCCTCGAGGCGCTGGAGAACCCCGGCAAGGTCGGCGAGCGCGTGGTGGTCATCGGGGGCGGCCTCGTGGGCTGCGAGATGGCGCTGGAATATGCCATGGACGGCAAGCGGGTGACGGTGGTGGAGGCGCTGCCGCGCATCCTGTCCGCCGGCATCCCCAACCCCATCCCCAATGCCCAGATGTTGCCGGACCTGTTTGAAAAGTACGGGGTGACGGTGCTCACGGGCCACAAATTCGCGGGCTTCAGCGACGGCAAGGCGCTCCTGGAAGGCGAAAACGGTAAGGTCGCGGTCGATGCGGACACCGTCGTCACCGCCATCGGCTTCCGGCCGCGCGCTTCGCTGAAAAGCCGCCTCGAGCCGGACGGCGCCACTGTCTATGAAATCGGCGACCAGCGCTCGGTGGCGACCATCCTCCAGGCCATCTGGGACGGTTTCGAGATCGGCAACAACATTTAGGGCGCGCCGCGAGGGCTTGCCCGTCAACAGAAAAGGAGAGTACCATGCGTGACAAACTGGCGGAATACGATGCCATCGCCAAGGCGGCGGAAAAATTCGTGAAGAGCGTGGCCGAGGGCACGAGCAAGTACGCCCGGGAGCTGTTCGTGGACGAGGCCGTCTTGTTCGGCTATCTGGACGGCAAGCTGGAGCACGGCTCCATCGAGCAGTTTTACCACAATGTGGACACCGTGCCGGGCGACAAGAATTTCAAGGCCCGCATCGACGTGCTGCTCGTGGAGGAAACGCTGGCCGTGGTCCGCATCCTCGAGGAAGGCTGGGGCGGCAGGATCGACTTCACCGACGTTCTGTTGATGCTCAAGATGAACGGCGAGTGGAAGTGTGTCGCCAAGGCTTATAACCAGAATTCCGAAACCATCAGCAAGTAGCTTGCGGCAACATTGAGAAAGGCCCCGGCATCCTTGCAAGATACCGGGGCCTTTGCGTTATGGGCGCCCCCAAGGGGGTACCGGCGCCCTGCGCCTGCTGCCCGCGCGGCGCGCCTACTTGATGTGATAGACCTTGCTCACGATCTTCCAGTCATCGCCATCCTTCACCAGGGTGAACATGTCGTCGAAGCTCGTGTCCCCAAACTTTGAATCGATGCTCACCACCGCCACGTCGCCGGCCACTTTCACGGTCTCGATCTTGTAGGTGGCCTTGTGCGGCCCGGTCTTGTCGTAATAGGCGAAGAGCTCGCTGATGGGCACGGTGACGAGCTTGCCCTTTTCCGTATAGGACATGGTCGCCTTGGGGGCGAAGGCGGGCTGGGCGATCTTGCTGTCGCCCTTCACGGCGGCCTCGGTGTAGAGGTTCAGGGCCTTGGTGATGCCCTCCACATCCTTGGCATCATCGGCTGCTGCCGGGGAGACGTTCCACAGAAGGGCCATCAGCGCCAGCGCAAGCAGGAACAGTTTTTTCATGAGTGCCTCCTTCAAGAGCGGTAAAAATTCCCGGCGCGGCGTTGCGGAACCGCCCGGCGGGTATTGGGAGACGAATTAATTTATCGAATACTAAAAAATGTCAACCGGCTTTTCCGCCTGCCGGGGCGGCAAAGCCGGCCTGCCGGCCACAAACCTCGAAAATTTTTAGAGCAAATCTTTCGGTATTGATTTAATCAATACCACATAAAGAAAAAAAATATTTGTCCACGCTCGCTATCCGATTTTTAAGAAAGTATCTATTCCACCATAGGACTTCAAACAAGGATGGCAGCGATGAAAGTTCTGGCTCTCAATGGTAGCTCCAACAAGAACGGCGTTACCCGCCATGCCATTGACCTGGTTGGCGAGGAATTGGCGAAGGACGGCATCGGCATGGACGTGATCCACGTGGGCGCCAAGCCCGTGGCCGGATGCCTCGATTGCCGCAAGTGCCGCACCAACGGCCACCGTTGCGTCCATAACGACATCGTGAACACGATCATCGACAAGCTCCCCGAGTATGACGGACTCATCCTTGGCTGCGCCGTGCATTACATGGGCATTCCCGGGCCCTTCAAGTCGGTCATGGACCGGCTGCTCTACGCCACCGAGCACCTTGAGGGCTGGGGCCCCAAGCCCGCCACGACGATCGCCGTCTGCCGCCGCGCCGGGGCCATCAACGCCGCGCAGCAGCTGGGCAACTATCTCAACTGCTCCAACCTGCTCACTGTGAACAGCCAGTACTGGAACATCGGCTTCGGCTGGAAGCCCGAGGAATTCCTCACTCAGGACGCCGAGGGCGTGCAGACCATGCGCGTGCTGGGCAAGAACTTCGCGTGGATCATGAAGGTGCTGGACGCCACCAGGGACAGCATCCCACGCCCGACCTATGAGAAGCGGGTGCGCGCCAACTTCTGCCGCTGAGGGGGCCTCCATGAAAGCCATTGATTTTCGCCTGCGGCCGCCTTTCAGGAGCTATCTCAACTCCTTCATGTATGACATGCCGGCGCTTGAGCGCTCGCACAAGGCGCGAGCCCTGGGCGAGGTTTCCCCCGCCGCGACCCGCAAGGACTGCCGCCTGCTCGTGGAGGAGATGGACGCCGCCGGCGTGGTGTGGGGCGTGGCGCCGGTGCGCCTGCCCCAGGAGGCGGACAACGAGGACGCCCTGCGCCTCATGGAGGAATATCCGGGCCACTTCCTCGGCATCCCGTGGATCGACCCGCTCACCCCCAAAGCGGCCGTCGCCGAGGTGGAGCGCTACTGCGTGAACGGCCCCTGCAAGGGCATCATCCTTGAGCCGGGACTCTACACCACGCCGGTCAAGTGGTACCTCAACGAGCCCGGCATCTTCCCGGTGTACGACTACTGCGAGGAGCGCGGCATCCCGGTGCTCGTCTCCTTCGGCGGCCGCGTGGCCGACCCGCGCTATTACGCGCCGGAACTGGCCTATGACGTGGCGACGCGCTTCAAGAAGCTCAAGCTCGTGCTCTGCCACGGCGGCTGGCCCTTTGTGACGGCCATCTGCAAGGTCGCCATGGACTGCCCCAATGTCATCCTCTCGCCGGACACCTGGGCCATGGACTTTGCGCCGGGCGCGGCGGACTATATGGTGGCCGCCAACTACATGCTTCAGGACCAGATCGTCTTCGGGAGCTCGTATCCGGCCATGCCGCTGGCCGCGGCCGTGGAGAACTACGCGCGGCGCCTCCGCCCGGAAGTGGCGGAAAAGGTCATGTACGCCAACGGCGCAAGGCTCTTTGGCCTGGAATGAAGCCCGGGCAAATGTCCGGGCGGCCCCAAAGAAACTATCATACTCACTGACGGAAAAAGAGGGACAACCCATGAATCTGGAAGGGAAGATCGCCATCGTCACCGGCTCCAATTCCGGCATCGGCGCGGCGCAGGCCGAAACCATGGCCGCGCAGGGGGCCTCCGTGGCCGTGTGCGGCAGAGACCGGGCGCGGGTGGACGCCGAAGTGGACAAGATCAGGGATGCCGGGGGCAAGGCCATCGGCATGGCCTTCGACGTGCAGGACACGCCGGCCATCAAGGAATTCCATGAGCTCGTCATGCGCACCTGGGGCCGCGTGGACGTGCTCGTCACCACGCACGGCATCTTTGACCAGAGGCGCGGCTCCCTGGAAATGACGGAGCTCGACTTCCAGAAATTCATGCAGATCAACGTCATTTCCGTGTTCAATTTCTGCAATCTGGTGCTTCCGCAGATGATCGAGCGCAAGAAGGGCTGCATCCTCGCCACGGCCTCCATCAGCGGCATGCGCAACACCGCCCAGGGCGGGCCGCGCGGCAGCGCCGGGGGCGGCTCGGTCTATACCTCCTCCAAGCACGCGCTGGTGGGCTACATGCGCAGCCTGAGCGCGCTCTATGCGTGGCAGGGGGTTCGCGTCAACGTCATCTGCCCCGGCTCCGTGGTGACGCCCTTCATCCAGGACAGCCTGGACAACGACCCGGACGGCTACGAGCGCCGCGTGCGCGTCATCCCGGCCGGGCGCCTCGGCGTGCCGCAGGACGTGGCCTGGCTCACGGCCTTCCTGGCCAGCGACGAGGCCGACTTCATCAACGGCGCCGTCATCCCCGTGGATGGCGGCCGCTCCAATGTGTAGGCCGTTGAGCCGGCAGAGGAGGACACAATGAGCACTTTCCTGCGCAAACTTCTCGCGCTGTGCGCGGCCGTGGCGCTTTTGGCGGCGCTTCCTCCCCACAATGCCCGTGCGGCCGGGGATGACGGCACGGGCGTCAAGATGACGCTGGCCGGGGGCCCGCTGGGTGGCGGAGCCTCCATGGCGCTCGCGGCCTTCATGAAGGCCTTTCTGGCCCAGTATCCCAACGCCAAGGTTGACCTGATGCCAGGCAACGGCACGGCCAACCCGGCGCGCGTTTCCGCCGGGCAGGTCAACGTGGCCCACGCGCAGGGCGCGCTGCTCAAGGCGGCCAGCGAGGGCAAGGCGCCCTACAAGAAGAAGCACGACAACCTGCGCTCGCTCTTCTCGCTCAACGACGACTGCCGCCTCCTGCTCTTCGCGCGCGAGGACGCGCCCATCCAGAGTCTTGAGGACCTGGCCAAGAACCATCCCGCCATCCGCCTGAGCCCGGCCACGCGGGGCTCCACCAACGACATGTTCACCCGCTGGGCGCTCGGCGCCTATGGCGTGGATTACCCGGATATCGAGAAGTGGGGCGGCACGGTCACCTATATCAATTTCGACGCCATGGTCGACGCCATGAAGGACAAGCAGCTCGACATGGTGGGCTACAACGGCCCGGGCTTCCCGGCCTTCCTGCGCCAGATACTGCTTTCCAACCCGGTGCGCTTTTTGCCCGTGGGCGAGGAGGAGATGGCCAAACTCAAGGAGCGCGGCCTCAAGGCCTCGGTCATCAAGGCGGGCGAGTTCGAAGGCCTGCCCGCGCAGGACGTGCCCGTTGCCACCGACACCACCGAAATCATCTGCAGCGCGGACATGCCCGACGAGCTGGCCTACAAGATCGCCAAGATATGGACGGAAAACGCCAGGGACATCGCCCTCGCCAATCCGGGCTACGGCACCTTTGACCCGGCGGTGAGCTGCAAGAACACGGCGCTGCCGCTGCACCCCGGCGCGGAGCGCTATTTCCGCGAAGCCGGCTACCTCAAGTAAGGCCCCGCAGGGTGGAGGTGCAAGATGCAGAACCGTTTACGCGCCTGGCTCCAATACGTCTTTGTTGCCCTGGCGGTGGTGCTCACCGTGTTCCAGCTCTACAGCACGTCGGGCATCGCCATCTTCAACTCCACCCTGCAACGCGTGGCCCACTTGAGCCTCGTGCTTTGCCTGACCTTTATTTTCGTGCCCTGCACCACCAGGTACGGCAAGGAAAAGCCGGAACCGCCGCTGCTCACGGTCATCGACATCGCCCTGGCCTGCCTCGCCCTGGGCATCGCCGTCTTTTACTTCCAGAATTCCAACGAGATATTTGACCGCTTCGCCTATGTGGACGAGGTGACGCCGCAGCAAATGTTCTTCGGCACGGCGTCGTGCTGGAGGCCACGCGCCGGGCGGCGGGGCTGCCCCTTGTCATTGTGGCGCTCTGCTTCATCGCCTATGGCCTGTTCGGGGCGGACCTTCCCGGCGCCTTCGGCCATGTGCCCATCACGCCGGAGGCCATGATCGAGCAGCTTTTCCTGCTCACCGAAGGCATCTACGGCGTGGCCATCGGCGCGGCAGCCACCATGATCTTCGCCTTTGTGCTCTTCGGGGCCTTTCTCGAAGTCTCCAACATGAGCAGCGTCTTCATGGACCTCTCGTGCGTGCTGACCAGAAAGGCCAAGGGCGGCCCGGCCAAGGTGGCCATTTTCGCCTCGGCGCTTTTCGGCACCATCTCCGGCTCGGCGCAGGCCAATGTCTACGGTACGGGCATTTTCACCATCCCGCTGATGAAGAAGGTAGGCTATTCAGCGCCCTTCGCCGGTGCCGTGGAAGCCTGCGCCTCCACGGGCGGCCAGCTCATGCCGCCCATCATGGGCGCGGCGGCCTTCATCATGGCCGACATCACCCAGGTGGGCTACCTCACCATCGCCAAATCGGCGCTTCTGCCCTCCATCCTGTTCTATCTTTCGCTTTACGCCATGATCCATTTCGAGGCCGTGAAGCACAATATCGGCACCATGCCGGCGAGCGAGATACCGCCGCTTTCGTCGGTGACGCGGCGCCTCTACTACCTGCTGCCGCTGGCCTTCCTCATCGTGATGATGCTGCTCGGGCGCAGCGTGAACTTCTCGGCCTTCGCGGGCTGCGGCGTCATCTTCCTGCTCTCGCTCTTCCGGGAGGAGACGCGGCTCACGCCGCGCAGGCTCCAGAAGGTCGCCGTCACGGCCACCCGCAACACCCTGATGATCACCTGCGCCTGCGCCTGCGCGGGCATCGTTGTGGGCATCATCAGCCTCACGGGGGGCGGCTTCAAGCTCATCAACATCCTCATGTCCTTCGTGGACGGCAATTTGCCGCTTCTGCTCGTCATGCTCATGCTCACCTGCTTCATCGTGGGCATGGGCGTGCCCACGGCCCCGGCCTACATCATCGTTTCCGTGCTGGCCGCGCCAGCCATGATCAAGCTCGGCGTGCCCATGATCGGGGCGCACATGTTCTGCCTCTATTACGCCGTGCTCTCCACCATCACGCCGCCCGTGTGCATGGCGGCCTTCTCGGCGGCGAGCATCGCGGACGCCAACGCCATGAGCACCGGCTTCACGGCGGTGAAGCTCGGGGCCATCGCCTTCATCATCCCCTTCTTTTTCGTCTACCAGCCGGAGCTCTTGTTCCAGGGCTCCTTCACTGACATAGTCATGGCGACGGTGACGGCCATCGTGGGCGTCATCGGCATGACAGCCGGGCTCCAGCGCCAGTTCCTCACGAGCTGCGGCATCGTGGAGTCGGCCCTGCTGTTCGCGGGCGGCCTGTGCTGCATCTACCCCGGCTCCCGGACAGACCTCATCGGCCTCGGGCTCATCCTCGGCATCGGCCTCTTCCAGTACTGGCGCAGACAGCCCCGCCACGGTGAGCCGGCAAGGGCGGAGTGACCATGCTCGATTTCAGGCTGTTGCGCCATTTCTGCGCCATCGTCACCGAAGGGCAGATCAGCCGCGCCGCCCAGACCCTGCACATCAGCCAGCCCACCCTGAGCCTCTCCCTCAAGGAGCTGGAGGAACAGGTGGGCATGCCGCTCATCAACCGCAGCGGCGGCAAGTGGCAAGTGACCGAGCACGGCCAGCTCTTTTACCAGGAGGCGCAGCGCATCCTCGCCCAGGTGGAGGAGCTCGGCAAGAAACTGCGCAATCCTTATGCTGGCGCGTCCGCCATTTTCGGCGAGGTGCGCCTTGGCTGCAGCGGCTTTTGCACCTCCTTTGTGCGCGCCGTGCTGCCGCCCCTGCTCCGGCACTATCCCGGCATCCGCATAAGGCTGCTCCTCGCCGACAACCTCACGCTGGAGAACACCATCCAGAAGCAGGGGCTGGACCTGGCGCTCATCCAGTTGCCGGTCATCTTCGGCAATTGCGAGTCCGTGCCCCTCCGGCCGCAGCATTTCGTGTCGTGCTGGTCGCCGCTCCTGCCCGCGCCGCCCGACAGGCCCGTGAGCCCGGAGGCGCTGGCCGCGCATCCCATCCTGCTCTCGCGCAGGTGGTCCAATATCGGGGCCTTCCGGCCGCTCATCATCGCCATGCAGGAACGCGGGCTCGAGCCGCATGTCATCCTCGACACGCCTTTCGCGACCCTCATCCCCGATTTTCTGCGGACCGTGGCGGCCGTGGGCATCGTGCCGGAAAACGAGCTCGACAAGGTGCCTGCGGAGACCTTTGCCGTGCGGCCGCTGGCCATTCCCACGCTGGAGTTCCGCTCGGCCATCATCTGGCACAGGCACAGCGAGCTTTCGCCCGCGGCCGCCAAGGTGGTGGAGCTTTTGCGCGAGCTGGACGCACAGGTCGCCCCCGGCGCGTAAAGCCGCCTCGGCACGTTTCCTCACCTCATCCTCACTGGAAAGCCCCATGCAGATTATCGACTTTCGTTGCCGGCCGCCCTTCGACGCCATGACCAGAGACTGGATATTCGCGCTGGACGACAAGCCGGGCAAGCCGGGTCTGCGCGCCAAGTACCAAAAAATGGGCATGGAACTGCCGCCCTCGCTGCTCGGGCGCTCCATGGAGGAATTCCTGAAGGAATGCGACAAGGCCCACATCAGCAAGACCGTGGTCCCCCTGCGCCGGCTCCCCACCCAGAACAACGACCACCTGGGCGAGCTTTTGCGCGCCTATCCCGGCCGCTTTATCGGCTTCGCGGGGGTGCAGCCGCTGGAGGAGGGTATCGCGGGGGCGCTCGCGCAAATCGTGCTCCATGTGGTGGGGGGGCCGTGCCGCGGCGTCTACATGGAGCCCGGCCTTGACCCGCACCCCTGGGCCGTGGACGACGCCAGCATCTTTCCCATCTACGAATTCTGCCAGCAGCATGACATCCCCGTGTGCCTGCTCTATGGCGGGGTCTTTCACCAGAAAACGCCCCCGAGCTACGACCTCTACGAACCGCGCCGCATCGAGCGCGTGGCCCGTCGCTTCCCGGAGCTGCGCATCCTGCTTTCGCACGCCTGCTGGCCCTTCACGACGCTCGCCTGCGCGGTTGCCCTCAACTGGGAGAATGTCTGGCTCTCGCCGGACGGCTTCATGATCGACCATCCCGGCTCGCAGGACTATGTGGTGGCCGCCAACTACCGGCTGCAGGACAAGATCATCTTCGGCAGCCTCTACCCGAGCATGCCCATGGAATTCGCCGTCGCCCGTGTCAAGGAACTTTTGCGGCCCGAAGTGTGGGACAAGGTTTTTTATGAAAACGCGGCCCGCTATCTGGGAGAACCGGACGGGCAACCCACGAAGGACGCCTGAGCCGGATTTTTAAAAACATCTTTTCCAGGGCGGGACACGTCGGGGCGCCTTTTGCCACGGAAACGGGCCAAGCCCCGCCGGGGGACCCGTTGTCTCCTCCGCTTGTTTCATCCCTGTCCAACACAGCGCCATCCCCGGCCATTCGGCGCATCTTTCTTGCCGCGGGCGGACGCTCTATTGATAAAATTCATATGACCTAGAGAAAATTTGTATTTGTTCTATAGGCAAATTCCCCCTATCAAAAACTATCGGGAACCATCGGGAAAGCGCTTGCGCGTCCGGAACCTTCGCCGGCTCCGGAGTCAACATGCGGCGCAAGCCCTGTTTCACCTGAAGAGTACAAGGGGGAACCATGAGATTCAGGAAGTTTTCTCTGGCGGCACTGTTCCTCGCCCTGTCTGCCTTTGCCCTCACCCTGCCGGGAGCTCCCGCCACGGCGGCGGAAACCGCCTCCCTGGGTGTCGGCACCGTGGGCGGCACCTACTATGTCATCGGGGCCGGGCTCGCCAAGGTGGTGGAAAAATACATCCCCGGTTTCACCTTTTCCCTCGAATCCACCGGCGGCGGCAATGTGCCCACGCGCATGATCCAGGCGGGCAAGCTGGATTACGGCCTCGCCACCAGCGGTCCCATGGTCTGGAACGCCAAGGACGGCTATAACCCCGAGCTTATCAAGACCTACACCAATGTGCGCACGCTCTTCCCGCTGGGGGCCCAGTATTTCACCTACTGGGCGCCGGCGACGAGCGGCATCAAGAATTTCCGCGACATTGCGGGCAAGACCTTTTCCGGCGGCCCCAAGACCTCGGTGACCTCCGCCTTCACCCCCATCTGGCTCAAGGATTTCGGCCTCACCCCGGGCAAGCAGGTCAACGCCGGCATGGGCGAGCTGCCGGGCCTGATGCTGGACGGCATCATCGAGGTGGCAGGCGCCGGGCATGGCAATCCCAGCGGCCCGGCCGTGGAGACGGATTCCGTCACGCCCATCACCATCCTCGAATTTTCGGACGAGGACATCGACTATATCACCAAGCACTATCCGGTGTTTCGCCGGATCATGCGCCCGGCCGGAGGCTACAAGAATTTCACGGAGACCAAGCCCACTCTCGCCATGTGGGGTTTTTGCCTCTCCGGCAAGGACGTTTCCGACGACATGGCCTACCAGCTGACCAAGGTTTTCTTTGAACATCTCGAGGATTTCAAGGCGGTCTATCCGCCGCTTCTGGAAATGAAGCCCGAGGATGTGCTCGCCTCGCCGCTGCCCATCCATCCCGGCGCGGTCAGGTATTACAAGGAAGTGGGCGTGGATATTCCCGAAAACCTGATTGCCAAATAAGCAGGCCGCAAGCCTGCGGGGGTAAGGGATGAGCCAGGACAAGAATTTCGACGTGCCTTTGGCAGATGGCGAAAACGTCTCGCTGAAGCGGACATTCGCGGAAAATTCCCGGTGGATGTACCTCATTTACGCCATCACCGTGGTCATGGCGCTGTTCCACCTGGCCGTCCTTACCCTCTATCCCATGGAACCCTGGCTCTTTTCCATGGGGCATCTCCAGTTCGGCGTGATCCTGGGCTTTCTCTATTATGCGGGCACGAAGAAGCAGGCCGCCAATGTGGGCCTCATCGACCTTTTGCTCATTGTCGCCAGCATCGCCGCCTACCTGTACGTCATCTTCGAGCTGGACGACCTGCTGGAACGCGAAGGCGCGTTTACGGAAAACTACGACCTGCTTTTCGGCATCCTCATGTGCCTCGTGGTGCTCGAGCTCACGCGGCGCACGGCCGGCATGATTCTCACCGGCCTGCTCCTCCTGGCCATGGCCTACTGCTATTTCGGCCCGTGGCTGCCGGGGCCGCTGGCGCACCGGGGCTATTCCTTCGAGCGCATCATCAGCTACATGTTCAGCACCTTCGGCATCTTCAACGCGCCGCTCAATTCCACGGCGCGCTTCGTCTACCTGTTCGTGCTGTTCGGGGCCTTTCTGGAGTTTTCCGGCGCGGCCACCTTCTTCATGAACCTTTCCTACGCCGTGGCCGGGGGCACGCGCGGCGGCCCGGCCAAGGTGGCCGTGGTTTCCAGCGGCCTTCTGGGCATGATGAGCGGCGCGGCCACGGCCAACGTGGTGACAACCGGCACCATGACCATCCCGCTCATGATCCGCACCGGCTACAATCCCTATTTTGCGGGCGCGGTGGAGGCCACGGCTTCCACCGGCGGCCAGATCGTGCCACCAGTCATGGGGGCGGCCGTGTTCCTCATGGCGCAGATGATGAACGTCAGCTACACGACCATCCTCGTGGCGGCCATCATCCCCGCTATCCTCTACTATGCGAGCCTGCTCTTCTCCGTGGACTTCGAGGCGCAGAAAACCGGGCTCTTCGGCCTTTCCCGCGACCAGCTCCCTCCGTGGAGCCTGGTGCGCAGCCAGGCCTATCTCGGCCTTCCCATCATCGTGCTCGTGGCGTGCCTTGTGGTCATCAACACCTCGGTTGTGCTCGCGGGCATCGTGGCGCTTGCGAGCGTGGTGCTCATCGGCATGATCCATCTCCATC
Source organism: Desulfovibrio sp. ZJ746 (assembly GCF_011039155.1). Classification (NCBI taxonomy): domain Bacteria; kingdom Pseudomonadati; phylum Thermodesulfobacteriota; class Desulfovibrionia; order Desulfovibrionales; family Desulfovibrionaceae; genus Desulfovibrio; species Desulfovibrio sp. ZJ746. The sequence continues at coordinate 919,582 of NZ_JAAKEK010000001.1, forward strand.
AGGAGACCGGGCACTTCTTCGAGCTGAAACGCTTTCTCAACGCCGTAAGGGACGGCGGCACCAACTGCATCCAGATCACGGCCACCACGGCGGCGGCCGGCATCATCATCGGCGCGCTCACGCTCACGGGCCTGGGGGTAAAGATTTCCAGCCTGGTCCTGCTGGCCTCGGGCGGGAACCTCTTCCTCTGCCTCTTCTTCACCATGTGCGTCACCATCGTCCTCGGCATGGGGATGCCGACCATCGCGGCATACGCCATCCCGGCCGCCGTGGTGGTGCCCGCGCTCGTGGACCTCAATGTGCCGCTCCTCAACGCGCATCTGTTCGTGCTCTATTTCGCGGCGCTTTCCTCCATCACGCCGCCGGTGGCCCTGGCCTCCTTCGCCGCGGCGGCCATCGCCAAGTGCAACCCCTTCAAGCTCGGCCTTCTGGGGGTGCGCCTCGCGCTCCCGGCCTTCATCATCCCCTACATGTTCGTGTACGGCCCGGAACTCACCATGTCCGGGCCCATCCTCAACATCATCATCAGCGCGGTAACGGCCATCGTCGGCGTCTGGGCGCTTTCCGTGGCTATCATCGGCTATTTCCGGGCCAACCTGTCCCCCCTCATGCGCATCCTGTTCTTCGTGGGCTCGCTGTGCATGATGCACCCCGACACGCTCACCGACCTCGGCGGCATCGCCTTCCTCGGGGCGCTCGTGGGCTGGCAATTTTACAGGACGCGCGGCAAGGCCCCCCTCCCCCCTCAACCTTAGACACAGGAGAAACGCCCGTGGACAAGAAGGGATGCAACGGCGCGACCAGGCGCCACCCGCTCAAGATGACCGTGGTGAAGCTCACCAGGGCCGCGGAAATGTTCCCCGAGCTCCCCGAGGGCTGCATCGAGAATTTCGAGCCCGTCTGCCCGCGCTTCAAGCTGGGCCAGACTTTCCACATCGACGAAAACGGCAACTGCCGGGAGGACTTTCCCTGCGCCTGGGCCTGGAATGACAATTATGCCGTCATCACCACCATGCAGGCCGGCGGCCATTTCTGCCAGAAGCGCGCGGGCGTGCAGTACACCTGCTGCACAGACGGTCTCAGGCCCGTGGTTTTCAAGGTCGAGTGGTTTGACGACAAGGACCTGCCCGCCACGGAAGCCAAGGAGGGAAAGTAAGATGAAAGAGTACCCGGCCAACCGTTTGCCCCTCTCCATGGGGAATGCCAGAGAGCCCCTGCGCATCACCGTGGTGCGCACGACGGAACTCAAGGATATTTACGGCGACACGCCGCCCACGGGCCTGTGCGGCCAGCCGGAGACCACGTGTCCCCGCTTCAAGGCGGGTGACAGCTACATGGTGACGGACAAGGGCGGCAAGCCCCCGGCCGACTTTCCCTGCGCCTGGGCGTGGCATGACCTCTTCCAGGTGGTGCTGGGCCTGCAACTCGGCGGCAATTATCCCGAATTTGAGGACGGCGTTTATTACGCCTCCTGCACCAACGGGCTGCACCCGGTCTTTTTCAGGCTGGAACGCGCGGAGTAAAAAGCCGACCGCTGCGGCAAAAAAACCTCCGGCGGAACGCATCCCCGCCGGAGGTTTTCGCGTTAATCGAGGCCCAACAGTTTGGCCGCGTTTTTATGGAGCAGCTTGTCCCGCACTTCGGGCTTGAAGCTCTCCCGGAACTCATGCACGCAGGAGAGCGGGGTGAAGGGATAGGCGGAGGCGAAAAGGAAGCGGTCCTGCAGGTAGTAGTTCCCCGCGCGGATATAGTCGTCCTGCCCGGGCAGGTTGAAGAAGTAGAGATCCGGGCAGAGATAGATGTTTTCCTGATAAAAGCAGACGCCCAGGATTTCCTGCACAAAGGGCCAGCAGCCGTGGGCCACGATGAAGTTGACGCCGGGGAAGTCATTCGCCAGCCGGCTGATGATTTTTGGGTGCGAATAGCTCCTGTCCGGGCCGGCGCGGCCGCCGATCATTATCTGCACCGGGATGCCCGCCTTCTCGCAGGCCGCGTAGATGGGATAGAGCCTGCCGTCGTCGGCGTACATGGGCTTTTCCATGGCCCCTGGCTCCAGCACCACGCCCTTGAGCGGCCCGTCGACGCAGAAACGCTCGATCTCCTCAAGGCTCTCCTTGACGTCACTTGCGTCAAGGCCCGCGAAACCCATGAAGCGGCCGGGATATTCCTCCAGCAGGCGCACGATCTCGGCATTGGGCACATTGCCCTTTCTGTGGCCGATGCGCCCGGTGGCCAAGCCCATGTCGATGCCGTTCTCGTCCATTTCCTCGAGCAGGAGCCGCATGGATTCCTCTTTTGCCGAGGCCGACCTTTTCATGCCGATATTGCGCGAATAAAAGTCGGCGGCAGCCTTGTCGGCATACATGCCCACCTTGAGGAAGCCGCCGAAAGGCGGCCGCAGGCGAAAGTCAATTACCATTGCCTTCTCCTTTCTCCAGCGGCAGCCCCAGGAGCTTCGCCGCATTCTCATAAAGCAATTTGTGGAGAAGCTCCTTCGGGAACAGGGTCTTGAACTGGTGCACGCAGGTCAGCGGCAGGAAGGGATAGGCCGAAGCATAGAGGATGCGGTCCTTCATGTAGGATTTCGCCCCCGTGACATAGTCCTGGAAGCCCGGTTGGTTGAAAATATAGAGGTCCGGGCTCAGCCAGATATTCTCCCGCACGAAGCACACGCCGAGCACCGCCTGCACCCAGGGCCAGCCCCCGTGGGAAACGATGAACTTCACCGTGGGAAAGTCCGACGCGATCTTGTGGATGATGCGCGGAAAGCTGAAATCCACATTGGGCCCGGCATTGCCGCCGAGCATCACCATCACCGTGATGTCGTGCTTCTCGCATTCCGCATAGATGGGATAGAGCAGGGCGTCGTCGCCATACATGGCCGGCCTTGCCGCGCCCGGCTCCAGCACCACGCCCTTCAGGGGGCCGTCCACAACGGTTTTCTGGAGTTCCTTCAGGGACCAGCGCCAGTCGAGCGGGTTGAGGCCAGCGAAGCCGATGAAGCGCTTGGGATATTTTTCCACCAGCTCGATCACCGTGGCGTTTTCCATGCCGCCCGCAAAGTGCGCCACCCGTCCCGTAGCCACGCCCATGTCGATGCCGTTTTCGTCCATGTCCTCCAGCAGGAGCTCCATGGACTCCTCGGCGATGGATTTGGCCAGCGGCTCACCGATATTGGCCGCGTAGCTGGCGCAGCGCGCCTTGTTGGTGTACATGCCCAGCTTGACATAGTCGCCAAAGGGCGGCCGGAGCCTGAAATCGATGATCATGGCGTGTTCCTCGGCGCCGGCGCCCGGGCTCAGGCCGGGCGCCGGCGGGTAAGAGGTTATGAGGCGCTAGAAGGAATAGACGAACTTGAGCTGGCCCTTCCACGAATCCTGCTTCTGGAAGGAGGAGTTGCGGTTGCCGGCCTTTTTCCAGGTGTCGTTGTCGATGAAGTTGGCCACATAGCCCCACTCCATCTGCACCGTGAAGTTCTCGTACATCTTGTAGTTGCTGAGCAGGTTGAACTCCAGGAGGCCGTCATTGGTGGTAAGGTAGGGCCCGTCCCACTTGCACCAGGCGTCGTTCCAGGCATAGGCGTTGTTCATGTACTTCACCATGCCGGGCGAGTTGGTACCACCCCAGTAGGCTGCGCGGAAGGTGTGCTTGAGGTCGTTCACGAGGAAGGAGACATCCTTCAGTTGCAGGCCCACGCCCCAGGTGCCGGCGTAGTCCAGCGACTGGTCGTACCAGCTGCCGAGCGACCAGGGATTGTCGCCGAGGAAGGAGGTGAAATTGCCATAGGCCGCAAGGCTCGGCATCCGCTCTGAGCCGTTCTTGGGATTGTCGTCGTCGCCGGAGGCGTACCAGCCGAAAACGCCGGGCTTGCCCCAGTCAAACTTGTATTCCACCAGTGCCTTGGCGAGCCAGCCCTGGCGCTCGGTGCTGGCGCGTTTCAGGTTTTCCGGCCGGGTCGCGCCCTTGTAGGCGTTGTAGCGGCCGAGGGCGCCCACATAGCCGTAGTTGAGGTCGAGCTCGAAATTCCAGGGCTCCAGCGCGGTGATGCCCAGCGGCAGGCCCGCCCAGAACAGGTTGGCGTAGCCCTTGCTGGTACTGCTGTTGGTGTAGTCGCCGCGCGCCATGACGCCGGGATAGGGCAGCAGGGTGTAGTTGGTCCAGCCGGCCGTTGAGTAGCGCGCAAGTTGCGGGTCGCCCGCGGCGTTGACGTTCCACTGGGTGTTCTTGCCCAGCATCCCGAACATGGCCCAGGGCGTGGCCTCGAAGCCGTCATAGGTGATGGGCACGGTGAGGGCGAAAAGGTCCAGATTGTCCAGATAGTTCTGGTGGTAGTTCTTTACGCCGTCCTTGTCCTCGCCGGGATAATTGTCGTTGTAGGGGCGCCCCCACATGGCCGTGAGGCCCAGATTGTCATTTATCTTGTAGTTGGCTAGAATGGCCGCTATGCGCGTACCCATGATGGCCGTGCCACCGGCCTTGTTGGGCATTGCGACATACTGGATGCCCATGCGAGTCTTCAGGTCCGTATTGGGCATCCTCCAGTCTATGTAGGCCCAGCGCACTTTCACGATCTTGCCGTCCGCGCCCAGGGCCGCGCCCTGGTCCGCGTTGCCCAAGGTCGTTGCGCCAAGCTGGATCTGCACCGTGGCGGACAGGTTTTCCGAGGCGATGGCCTCCACGGACAGCCTGATGCGCTGCTTGGCGTCGAACTCGTCATCCGTGAACTTGTTGCGCGTTGTGCCGTTGCGCGTTTCCTTGAGCAGGCGGTACTGGCCCACGTCAAAATTCATCAGCCACTGACCGCCGATCTTGAAGTCGATGGCATTGGCCTCGGCTCCCCCGCAGAGCGGCAGTAAGGCCGCGGCGAGGGTAGCCCCGAGCAGCTTTTTTCCCCATTTCCTCTTCATCGTTCCCCCTGGGATAAAGGTTTTGTATCCTTCACGGCGGCTTGAACCCCGTCAGTTCATGTACTGGCCGCCGCAAACGTCCAGAGTGCAGCCCGTGGTATAGGTGGCGTCGTCCAGCAGGAAGGCGATGGCCACGGCCGCCTCTTCCGCCGTGCCGATGCGGCCCATGGGCACCCGCTTTTCCGTGGCCTCGCGGTTGGGCAGCATCCGCGTGTCGATGGGCCCTGCGGCCATGCAGTTGACGCGGATATGGTCCGCCGCCACTTCGCGCGCGAGGCCCTTGGTGAAGGCGATGATGCCCGCCTTGCTGGTGGCATAGGCGGTCTTGGCATGGCCCGGCGCGCCGCCCGCCGTGGAAAAGCCGTTGCGCCCGGCCGTGGAGCTCACGAACACGATGGCCCCGCCCCCTGCCGCCCGGAAGGCCGGAAGCACGCACTTCGCAAGGTAAAAAGAACTGGTGAGATTGTTGCGGAGGATGCGGTCCCAGAATTCCGGCTCCATTTCCTCCACCGAAGGCGCCGGCGTGGGATTGAGCGCCGCGCAATGGACGAGCGCGGTGACGCGGCCGTGCTTTTGCGCCTCCTCCACCAGGCGGTGGCAGTCCTCATAGACGCCCACGTCGCATTGCACGCCGACGCCGCCGATGGCCTCAAGGTCCGCCGCCGCAAGCGGCGTGCTCCGCCAGGTGGCCGCCACTAGATACTTTTTGCCGAGCAGTTTCGCCGTGGCGAGGCCGATGCCCGTGGCCGCGCCGGTCACTATGGCCACATCCCTCTTCATGACCGTCCCCCTTTCCGTTGCTTATTTCAAAACGCCCTTTTCGCGGTAATACCTGGCGGCCCCGGGATGGAGCGGCGCGGCGGTGTTGGGCGCGTCCTCCAGATTCAGGGTCGACCACAGCGGCACAGCGGTGGCGATGTCGTCCCGGTGTTCCATGATGGCCTTGGTGATGCGGTAGACGAGATCTTCGGGCATATCCGCGTTGACGATGAGCTCCGTGTGCGTGGTGAGCCCGCGCAGGCCCTTCACCTTGCCGTCATAGGCCGTTTCGGAAAATTCCGTCACCTCGCCGCCGAACTCCCTGGCGAGCTTTTGCAGGATCTCCTCATCCACGGGCAAAAAGCGGATGGGCGTGGTGGAGAGAATGTCATTATATTTGAAGGCCGGCTCCTCGCCGTGGTACACGTCTACTTCGATGCGGCCGTCCTTCATCATGTCGATGGAATCGGGAATGGAGAGGGGATAGAGCTTGGCCCCCTGTTCCTTGAGCTGCTTCCAGCCGATGCCGTATTCCTCGAAGATGCGCCGGGGAAGGAGCTCGTTGTTTCCGCCCACGGGATTGATGTTGATGCGCACGGGCAGCTTCTTGTCGCGGATGTCTTCCAGTGAAGTGATGCCGCTGTCCTCGCGCACGGCGATATGCGTGTGGGCCCTGGTGTTCACGTTGGCGAGGCCCATGACCTTGTCCTGCACGCCCTTGAACGGCGCGTCGCCCTTGACGGCCATGTGCGCGTTGTTGGATTGCACCACGCCGATGCCGGACTGCCCCTTCTGCACCCGGAGCACGTTGCTCAGGCCCGCCGAGGGGAACATGGTGTAGTCGATATCCGGGTTATCCTGCATGATCGCCTTGCCCACGGCGCCCATGCCCACATAGAACACGCCGCCCTGGTTGCCGCTGGCGGCGTTGAGTTCGAGCTTTTCCGCCGCGCCCGCCCCCTGCGCCAGAAAAATCGCGCACGCGAAACTCGCCAGTTTGAAAAGGGTTTTACGCATTTTCCCGCTCCTTGAGGTGAAGGTTGGGCCTGCCGGTCAGCTTTTGCGCCAGCAGCACCACGAGGCAGAGACCGATGCCCGCCATATCCGTGGAGAGGCCGGGCAAAATCATGCACAGGCCGCCGATGATGAGGCACAGCCTCTCCACCGGCGAGGTCTTTTTGAGCAGCCAGCCCTGCATCCCGGCGGCCAGGGCGATCACGCCTATGATGGAGGTGATGACGGCCACGGCGATTTCCATGGCCGTGCCCTGCGCCAGAAGCGCGGGCGCATAGACGAACATGAAGGGAATGACAAAGGCCACCACGGCCAGCTTGGCCGCCACAAAGCCGGTTTTCATGGCATTTGCCTTGGCTATGGCCGCTCCGGCGAAGGCCGCCTGGCACACCGGCGGCGTGACCACCGAGATGATGGCGTAATAGAAGCAGAACATATGCGCCACGATGGGCAGGCAGCCGGCCTTGATCAGCGCGGGCGCGCCCAGAGCCGCCACGATGATGTAGGCCGGGGCCGTGGGCACGCCCATGCCGAGGATGATGCAGATGACCATGAGGCAGACGCAGAGGATGAAGAGATTGTTGCCCGCGAGGTCGGTGATGGCCGCCATGAGCTTGAAGCCCACGCCGGTGAGCGAGATGACGCCGATGATGATACCCGCGCAGGCGCAGCAGGCGCCGATCATCAGCGCGTTGTCGGCGGAGAGGACGAGCGCCTGGGTGAAGCTCTTGAAGGTGAAGCGCGTCTCGGAGCTGAACAGCGCGATGATGGGGATGGAAAGCGTGGCGGCATTGGCGCAGAAACTCACGCTGCGGCCCATGCACATGAGCGTGATGAGCACCACGATGGGCAAAAGATAATAGAGCCGCCGGAACACGCGCTCCCTCGTGGGCACGAGCTCGGGGTCGATAAAGCCCAGGTTGGACTTCACGGCCTCAAAATGGATCATGAACCAGAGCGACACATAGTAGAGGATGGCCGGCAGCAGCGCGGACTTGGCCACCGTGAGATAGGGCACGTTGGCGAGGTCGGTCAGGATGAAGGCCGCCGCGCCCATGATGGGCGGCATGATCTGGCCCCCCGTGGAGGCCACGGCCTCCACCGCGCCGGCGAAGGTGGGCTTGTAGCCGACCTTCTTCATGAGCGGGATGGTGAAGATGCCCGTGCCGTACACATTGGCCACGGCCGACCCGGAGAAGGTGCCGAACATGCCGGACGCGAAAATGGCCACCTTGGCCGGGCCGCCCCGGGATTTCCGGGTCAGGAGACAGGCGATGTCCATGAAAATGTTGGTCATGTTGGACTTTTCGAGAAAAGCCCCGAACATGATGAAGCCGAAAATGGTGCCGCACGCGACCGAGGTGGGTATGCCGTACAATCCCTCGTTGGAAAGGTACATGCACTCCACGATCATGTCCGTGGAAATATCCATGCGCTTCAGCGCCGAGGGCAGCATGTCGCCCCAGGCGGCATAGGCCAGAAAGACCAGCGAAATGATCACCAGCGGCCAGCCCGTCATGCGCCGCGTCACTTCCAGCGTGAGGACGACGGCGAGGATACCCAGCCAACGCGCCGTTTCGGGGATGTCGTCCACATAGCGCATGCGCTCCATGATCCCGTCGGTATGCAGCGTGATATAGGCCGCAATGGCGATGGCGAGCACGCAACAGCAGAGGTCGCAGAGAATGACCAGCGGGTTTTCGGGCCGCCCGTCTTTCGGCGTATAGGGCGGCTTGAGCAGGAAGATGAGGACCATGACAAAGGCCACAAAATCCGCCCGCATCTGCGTCCCTTCCAACACGCCAAAGCTCGTGAACCAGATCTGGAACAGGGTAAATACAATGGCAACAGCAGCAGCCACCGGTTTCAGACTTTGCCTTGTGAGCATAGTGCAGCCACCTGGTTTTGCGTTATTTCGTGCCAAGCTGACTCAATAAACTTGATTCTACTGTCAGATATTTAGATGAAGCGACCCATTAATAAAATTACAATTTTTTTATATGCGGCATTGAGAAAATCAATTCCCCGCGAGGAGAACACAGCCGGGGAAAAATCCGAAGAAGGGACCAAAAAGTCTTTAATATCCACATATCTCCAGCATCTTCACCTCAATTCTGGGTGCCCATTAGAGGAGCGCGGGCAGCGATGCTTGCCCTGCCTCTCTAAACCTACCTCCTCTCTCTTCTGCCATTGCCGAAGATGGATTTTCCGCTCACCGAGCACTGTTCGTTACGCGCATTAGATGGTGAAGCCCGCGCCGGAACCGCGGCCCTTCTTTCCCCATTTCCGCTGCGTTTTCGGCGCTCGGTCTTTTGGCTTTCAGGATGCGAGAAGCGCGGCGCCGAGCAGCCCGGGGGAGTCAAGAGGGGCGCGCCCCTTTTGCAAGATGACACATGGGCGGTAGCACATGTGTCATCTTGCCAGGAAGAACCCCTAACGTGCAGTGGCTTTTTTGCAGGGGTGGAAAAATTTTCGTTATGCTGCCCTCAATCTTTGACAAAGGAGGCACAGCCGTGGGGAAAATCGGAAAGATCAGGCCGGAGCAACTGAGGATGGCCCGAAAGATTATAAAAGAACTGCCGGTGAAGGATACTCGCTGCTCCCGCGAGGAGGCGGCGGCATTTCTTGAGAAGGATCTCAAGCGGGCGTTCCGGAAAGGCTACACTCCAAAAGAGCTATGTGCCCTCTTGAAAAAAGCCGGGATCATCATCTCGGAATTCCTACTCGCTCGCTATCAGGAACCCGAAGTGGAGGAGGTGGAAAACGGGGAGGTAGAGTCTGAGAAACAGGGTAGCAGCGCCGAGGGGAACCGCTCCCTTCCCGCCCGACAAACCGAGAATATCAAGGTGGTAAAAAGCATCACCACGCCGGGAGGCCTTGAGGCAAAGCCCAAACCGAAATCTGAGCCGGCTCGTTATGGAACTTTCACCATAACCCCAGATACACCCATAGGTGAGTTGTAAACTCACGCCCCGTTTTTCTCTATGAAGGCCCTGAGGAAGATGTGGGAACAAGCAAAAAATCCTTCGCTTGGAGAGGCCATGGGGAGAATCCGAACCGCAGCGTTAGTTCAGCAGAAAAGAGACGTGCGGATATTCCAAAGCGCGAGGTTACTCCACTAAAATACTCCCAGTGACCCAGCGCAAAATCTTTAAATGTGGGGTTCTGAACCACAGGTAGTTGCGAGCGGACGGTTCAAAGGGCTGACGCTTCGCTGTGTCCTTCAAAGCACCGAACTGGATGCCGGCTTTGGTCGAAATTTCCAAACTTCCGCGGCTTGACCAAGCCACGGGATGCCATATAGCTTTTCGGAGTGGTAAACGCATTGGCAGGGGCCAAGGTTTCGCTGGGGCCAGAATGGAGTTTTCAGCGATGCCAACTCTGAGAAAAGATCGGGGAAATGCTTGGCTTGCCAGAGTCATCATAGACGGCAAAACAGTGGATACCAAGTTTTTCCCGGCGGGTCGGCCCAAAGGCCCGGAATGGATGGCCGCAAGGCAATGGGAGATAGAGAGGAAAAAGGAATTCCTGGAGGGACGGAGAAAAATTGAGACTCCCTCGGGCCTGGAGCTTCTCTCGGCTTGGGGAGAGCGTTATCTGGCTTTTGCGGAAAGAACCATGTCCCACTCCACCTATGTTGAGAAAAAAACGGTCATGAGTGCGCTGTTCGCGTATTGCCACCAAGAGGGCATTTCGGACATCGCCAAACTGACCAAGCCCATGCTCTATCAATTCCTTTCGGAGGTGGCTGATGAGCGGGGCTCCAAGCGGGCAAATGTCTATCGGAAGAATTTGCTGTCGGCGTGGAACTGGGGGTTGGAGAGTGTGGAGGGTTTTCCGCAAGTGCTGTCGCCTCTGGAGCGCATCAAGCCTTTTCCGGCAACGGCTGGCGAGCGTTACGTCCCGCCGGAGGAGGATGTGATAAAGGTCTTGCAGCAGGCCAAGGGGCAGGATTTGGTTATGTTGCTGGCCTATTATTACACTGGCGCGCGAAGGAGTGAAATCTTCCGTCTTTCATGGGAACGGGACGTGCGGTTGGACACTGGCCGCATATGTTTGACGGATCACAAAGCGCGTGACGGCAAGGAGCGTGCGCGGTGGCTGCAACTTCACCCTGAGCTGCACAAAGCCCTGCGCTGGTGGCATGATGCGAGGCCCTGCAAGGTGGACAATGTGTTCATGCAGACACAATGCAACGAGACGATGGGCCAGCCGTTTACGCAGCGGAACCAGCTTATGCCAAGGCTCTGCGCGAAAGCCGGAGTGAAGCCCTTTGGCTTTCACGCCATGCGGCACAAGGCGGCCGCCATCACGTTTGTGGGAGGCGGCATTTCCGCCGCTCAAACGCTCTTGGGGCATTATCACGCCACCACCACGGACAGATATGTGAAGAGCGCCGGTCTTTACGGCAATCAGGAAATCATCATGTCCGCGTTGAGCGAGAGCGGCATCGGGAAGGCGGCGGAAATGCTCTTGGAAAAAGAAATGCCCCACGGCTAAAATTTCCGTGAGGCAATTTGTAACCAGAGCTTTGTAACCAGCTTGGTTTGATAACCTTTAACCGGCCATAACTAGTTGAAATCTTTGGCGTCCCCAAGGGGATAAAATATTTTTTATATCTCACTGAAATTGCACAATATATTTGCATAAATAATTTTTATTCCCACAAAAATACCTACAAAATTGAAAAATCTTGAAAGCCCCGGTTGGACGCTGCTGGATAATGACCGGCTTAGGCTTGGCTGACTGGTTTCTCCTCTTATCTCAATAGTATTCAAGTCAAAATCGCAAGCATACCGTGATAGGGGCGCCACTTGCCTTGTACGGAGAAACGCCGTATATAGATTCCGAGGTGATTACCATGACGCAATCTCACGAAACACCCATGTCCCGTATTGATGCGAGGATTCCCCTTGCCGTCCGGGAAACCATTGACCGTGCCGCCGCCATGCAGGGGCGCACCCGCACGGATTTTCTGATTGAAGCGGCTCTCGAAAAAGCTGAACGGGTCATAGCCGAGCAGGCCATCATTCGCCTGAGTATGCGGGATCAGGAGCTTCTGGCCGAGGCATTGCAAAAACAAGAATCGCTGGAGCCAACACCGTTCCTCAAAAAGCTGGCGGATGAATATGAGGCTACGGTTAAAAGCTTATGAAGCTGCTGTTTGACCTCCTAGCTCCAAATATGGACAGGGGCGGCTTTACTTGTGGCGAACCAGTTCTTGACGCCTACCTGCACAAGCAAGCCGGCCAGGATATGAGGCGTGGCTATGCCACAGTCATCGCCGCGCGGCAGGCCACGAGCCCCGAAAAGGTCGTGGGCTTTTATACCCTTTCGGCGGCATCCATCCTTCTTACCTCCCTGCCTAATGAAACGGCCCGCAAGATGCCACGCTATCCAGCCGTTCCCGCAATTCGCCTTGGACGATTGGCTGTGGAGACATCGCAGCAGGGGCAACATATCGGGAGCCTACTTGTTCTGGACGCTTTGCGTCGGGCCTGCCGAAACGAGCTGGCTTGGGCCGTTTTTCTGGTTGATGCCAAAAGCAAAAGAGCGGCAGTATTTTACGAAAAATTTCTTTTTCAGCGTTTTCATGAGAATCCATTAGCACTTTGGATGCTCAGAAAAAACGCAGAGATAATTATAAAGCAGTCATAATAAAATGATACGACATCTTTTATTAAATAATACCAGATTAAAAATTGTTATCTTCAAATAAAATATTTTTAAGAATATGGCTACTACAATATTAATAACTATGTTTTAAGATGTCATTAGCTTAGGACTGAGAAGTTACGCAATCCCTAAGTACGCGCCTCAAAGACTACCTAGTGATTCAACGCCACATTGAAAGTATACTACAATATCTAGTTCATATTCGTCTTACAAAAATATTTTAAACTATTAAATAATTTACTTCGCCGCTTATCTTTTTCGATAAGATTTATATATATATTTTCCACATATCTATATAAAAAATCAAAAAAATAGGCGGCTTGTAGTTCCTTTGTAGCATTTGGGGTGGAAAAATTAGACAGTAAATCTCCTTCAACATTTTCATTTGATATTTCTAAATTATGAAAAAACTGAAACTTTAAATTAACCTCATGAATTATAATTTTGGAATTATAATTAATATGATTTCTAAGTCTAGAAGGCGGATATGCATCGGATAACATATACCTTCGAATTTCTTTATAAAAGTCTTTTTCATATCCTGAACAAATCGATTCGGTAAAGGTAAATAGACTCTTTAAGAGGTCCCAAGTACTCTCGTGTGCACCTAACTTTGTGGATTTAAGATTAATCTTAACCTCATTAGTATCACTACTTGGTCTCATTTGATAATTTCCTTTTTTAAGACGTATTATTTCACCTTGATATAGTGTGAGTATATTGGATAGCTTATTACTTAATCCGTCATCAATATACAAATAGCTACGAACGCTTGGAAAAATTCTTAAAAGAGCAGTGGCCGAAAAGAAACCCATATAATATAATGTAACAAATGACCAAGATGGAGACATTTTTGTTTTGCATTTTTTGTAAACAGCTCGTTGCATGTATGCGCGTGAAAAAAATAAGGAAAAATCACAAATAGAAGAGGGGACATAATCATCTTTCATAATTCTAAAACTAAATTCATTATGGCTATCTTGTTTTGCAAAAAAAGAATTATCACATAATGTATCTTTAATAGAATAATCAGGATTTAATAAATAATCATTAAAATAAGGCCTAACTACATCTACCACCTTTTTTTTAATAGCTTTACTACAACCATCAAGAACGAGCATTTAAAACATATCCTCATCTATTGCCTTACGCCTACTTTGATGAATAGCGGTTCGCATATCATTCTGTAATTTTGTAATAGTTGAATTATTTGAACCCGTATATGTATCAAATGATAATGTCGATATCGGTTCAAGAATATCTAAAAATGAACTCACCTTAAGATTAGAATATTCATTTAATACAACTTCACACGCTTCATGGAATAAACCAAAACTGGCTCTAAAATATATGCTTTTATATAACTTTACTGATGAATTATTAGACTTATCAAGAATTTTTGACATAGCGGTTATAAAGTTAGAAACAGCTTTGAATATAATATCATCAGATTCATTTGATAGTTGTCCACTAGTAAATATTGAAGTCGTTGAGGCGTTAAAGAGGCTACGAGATATTTTTCCTGCTGCACTCCTGGAGGATGAAAATTTACCCTTAAGTACCGAAGCCTCATTAAGTCTATCAAATAATATTCGCTGCCTTTCCTCAGTTTTTGTTTCAGTACCGGCCAAATTTTTTATATCAAGTAATAAAGCTGCAGGAACACCTTTTTGCGTTGTATTAATGTCAATAAAAAGCTTAACTTCCTCCGAAGTTTTTAAATTATCGAAAATTACAACTGGCACATAATAGGTTTTTTTAGCCAGCTTAAATCCATATAAACGGTGTTGACCATCAATAACTAAAAATGCACCTTTTACACCATAAAACTCTATTGTCGAATTTGACTTATTATATGTAAAATTAGAATTTGGTTGTGCACTAAGAATGAGAGCTGATGGAATGACACCATTTTGCTCTCTCATATATTTTGCAATTTCTCTTGCCCTTGTTTCATTAAGTAGGCGCTGAAATCCCTTACCTGATGCGTCTTCATCTCTACGCGATACAACCGAATACTCCGATAAAACATCACTTGGCATTATTGACAAATAAAATTTCTTCTTATTCTGTTCACAGGGGACTGCATTATAGATCATTTTTATAAAATTTGTGCGAACCATAGTAGCCATCCATGACCTCCAATAGCATTGGTTTATTAGTACTGAAAATCCTAAAAATATTTATATAATTAGCACCAAAATCCTCTACGCCTAATCGATAAGAAAAAGAAATCGAAAATAATTTTTTAAATTAATAGAGCTTATGTTTTTACTCCTATCCAAGAAAGTATGTCAAATTATATAACCTCGATAAAAAAAAGTAAAGATTTTTATCATGTGTGACTTATTTTTTGCTTATCTAGCATGCCTCCAATCTAGTTCTATGTACTATATTTATTCACGATCAATGATTTCCGGTTAAGGTATAATAAAAATGCAATAAATTTCTATTAAATGTGGAAGTAATCCATATTCAATCTCGCAGGTGAGGAGATTCGGAACTTGATTCATCATAGCATGCATTTCTCCTAAGCCTTATTCCCGATTTCTAGACATTTTTCAAATGCTCATATTGCATCATATGTCCATTGTCCAAACTACAATCCTGTCTTAATGAGTAGATTACCGTCATGGCATTAATCGAGCTTCCGCTAAGAGTTCTCTGTGGGGCGACCTGCGTTGCTTGACGCCCATATAAAGGCGATTCGTAATTTTTAACTCAAAAACATGTTCCTCTTCCGCGGCCGATGCCAACACTTTGCTGCCATTGGCTTTTTCCAAGAATGGTTTGCTCATATGTACGCCATGTGCACTCAATGACTCCGCAACACCATCTTCGCTTCAAAGTCTGGCTGTCCGGTCTAGTTGTAATGTTTCAATAGGTTGTTCACCCTTCTTCAATCCGGTAAAGCTGGAAGTGGCAAACAACAGCAAACTGGATGGGAAGAAGGGTGAACAGACACAAGAATGCCAAACTTACGGCACGAGGTCGAGAAGAAATGGTGCGGCGGCTTGGGACAAAAGCGGCTGCCGCGGTGGCCGCTGATTATGGCCTGAGTGTGCGCACAGTCAGAAAATGGAAGCATCGTTATGCCGTGGGAGGCGTCGAGGCGCTTGCCGATGCCAGTTCTCGGCCTAAACGGTGTCGATGCAGTCTGACAAGCGTGGATATGAGCCAAATCCATGAACTGCGTATAGCCCGCAAGACCGGGGACGAGATCGCGCTTCTTCTCGGCTTGAGGCGCAGTACGGTGTTTCGCGCATTACGCAAATTGGGCCTTTCCCGGCTGTCCTCCCTGGAGCCTAAAGCGCCAGTTCAGCGGTATGAGTGGGACAGTCCAGGGGATATGCTCCATGTGGATATAAAGCGGCTCGGTAAAATTGACGGGATTGGCCATCGGAAAGCAGGAACCCGCCAAGTAAAACGGCGCAGGCCCGGTTGGGAATACCTCCATGTCTGCGTGGATGACGCTTCGCGGCTGGCATATACCGCGATCCATGCGGATGAGACCGCGGAATCCGCTGTAGAATTTCTTTGGTGCGCCGTTGCGTGGTATAAGCAGCATGGAATTGAGGTGAAAAGGGTTCTTACCGATAACGGAGCCTGCTACAAATCGAGGAAGTTTCGTCAGGCTTGTCGTGAACTCGGTATCCAGCATAAAAGGACAAAGCCATATCATCCACAAACCAATGGAAAGGCAGAACGGTTTATCCGAACAGCCTTAAAAGAGTGGGCATATGCGTCTACATATACCCACTCATGGAAACGAACCCAGGATTTGCCTCTGTGGACGTATCGGTACAATTTCCAGCGTCCTCATACGGCGCTGGGAAGAAATCCTCCAGCTTCCCGGCTACCTGGAGCGGGAACAACGTGTTGACACTCTACATCTAGGTACAAGCAGTATCTGGCATAACCGGACGCTCTTTCCCCCAGCCTTCTTTCGCAAGACCAAGAGCAAAATCAAAATGTATGGGCTGCCGCATCACGACGATCATAGCCGACCTTTACGATCATAATCGATACCTTGCAGCACGGAAGTCGCATCGAAAGATTGCTGAAACTTCCCAGATGGTATATCTTGTTTTATTGACAAGGTCTACACTTGCTTCAAGCGATTTGAGCTTGAAATATATAGTTTGTCACGCACATCAAACAAAATACTGAAGACAGATTATTTGAGCGGCTCTCAGTGAACTTGAGATACGGAGTGAGCTCATACCATTCCGATAAGGTCGCCTTCTGTGAGAAACCACTACCTGGCGTTGGGTAGACTATCGAGCACTTGAAGGCGCCGGCGGTACGAATTCCTGACCAATCACTTCCGGCTGAGCCCAAAAGCAATAGGCGATACCTACAGAGGCCGCCAGTAAGTCGAGTAATTCTTTAGGAAAATCAAGCAACACCTACGAATCCATGAGCATTACGGCTACCCTAGAAAACACGATCATGTTCCAGGTCCTTACGTTCCTCACAGTATATATGCTTCTTGCTTATCAAAATATGCCGAGCTGCATCGATATCTCCTTCCATCTGCCTTTTCAACTCGTCTCGATTGCCCAACTTTGGCTGGTTTCATTGGAAGGTCTCTGAGTTCCCACAGACGAATAATGGATAATCCATTCAATCTTTGCTTGTTTTCTCACTATGGAGGAGTTATATAGAAAATGACTTTTCTTTAGGATAATATGATATTAAAAATCCTTCTGCCCTGATATAATTATTTTCATACTGATGCATACTACTTTATTGCCAATCACATAAGAAAATTATATTCTTCTTGATTTATAATTGATATTAATAAATTCTTTGATAAGTCAATATGATTTCAATTTTTTTGTAACTTTGTTGACTCTTTCCCAATAACTGCTTAACCTTTATGACGTTTCCATCATTACAACAAGCTGGAGGCTTGAAGAAATGCTGAAACAACTCATGTTGTTCCTACAGAGGACGGTTGGGCTTCAAAAGATACTGGGAATACTAGAGCCTCAAAGATTTTCCAAACAAAAAAAGAGGCAATAGACTGGGCAAGAAATCATAGCAGACGCGAAGGAAATGAATTATTTATCCATAATAAAGATGGAATAATATGAGCTAGTTTCGACTTGATCTGACAATAGCCCCTTGAAAAGCAAGGGGAACTCCGTTTTGATGGAAGTGCAAATAACCCATCAACCGGGCACGATGCCCACGGAGTTCCCGATGGAAAGTTTTAATCAAAGCGTCATCAAGCACAAGATCGGACTTCTCAACCTTGCCGCCGAATTGGGCAATATCTCCAAGGCTTGTCGTATCTTGGGCTTTTCCAGGGATACGTTCTATCGGTATCAGGCAGCCAGAAATGCCGATGGCGTTGAGGCCCTGTTTGAAGTCAGCCGGAGAAAACCCAATCTGAAAAACCGGGTCGAAGAAGCCACTGAACAGGCGGTGGTCGAGTTTGCCACGGCATTTCCCGCTCATGGGCAGGTCAGGGCCAGCAACGAGCTCCGAAAGCGAGGTATCTTCGTGTCGCCGTCCGGAGTCCGCTCCATCTGGATGCGCCATAACCTTTCATCCATGAAGCAGCGACTGACGGCTTTGGAAAAGATGTCAGCGGGCCAGGGCATCGTCCTGACGGAGGCCCAGGTACAGGCTTTGGAACGAAAGAAACAGGATGATGAGGCGTGCGGCGAGATTGAAAGCCATCACCCCGGCT